>DASVVC010000136.1:0-46864 GCA_036386755.1 Telluria sp. | reverse complement strand
AAGTTATGCCTGATGACCATAGTAAATCGGTACCACCCCTTCCCATCCCGAACAGGACCGTGAAACGATTTTACGCCGATGATAGTGCTGCAACCAGTGTGAAAGTAGGTTATCGTCAGGCTAGTTATAAGAGAAAGACCCCGGTAAGCCTAAGCGCGCTCAAGATCGCGCTTAGTGCAAACCGGGGTTTTTTTTCGTCCGCGTTCTTTGCGTACGCGGTGCCCGCGCCGGAAACCTGGGTGATGCTGTCGGGCGGATTGGCGGTCATTGGCGCGCTGCGCGCGGTACGCTGGCAAAGCAGGTGAAGTGATCCTTTCGCACCGCGCGAACCCGGCAAGGCATTCGCGCGGCGGAGCTGCCGGCCTTTCAGGGCCGGTTATTGCGGTTTATACGTCACTTTCAAGGTGTAGGTCGACGCCGTATAGCCGTTCAACAGCACATACACGTCGCCATTGGCCGTCATATTCACCGTGCAGTTTTCGGTACTGGTCGCGCTATCCGATTTGCAGGTGTAGCTGGTGGTGGTCGGCACCGAGGTTTTACGCACATACAAATCCGCATCGCCCGTTCCCGTGGTCGACGACACCACCGTGCCGATAGCCGCCTTGAATGGACCGAACGTTTTCTTCTGGCCCGAGGTCAGGCTGCCGGTAAACGTTTCGGTCTTGTCGGTGCCGCCCACGACGGCGCCGTCGCTGCCCAGTTCAATCGCGAAGGATGCTGCCAAGCGCGCGAATTTGAGCGAGTGATTGGCCTGGCCGCCGGCATTGGCAAACGTATCGTTGACCGTGTGGATATATGGATTATCCTGGGTGAACGCGGCTTCGAACGGCATCGACGCGTAATAGCCCTGCGCCGTCCACGATGCGTGATCCGAACAGCCATAACCGCACTTGTCGTAGCCGATCGTCAGCGAAGGCTGGTACGTGGTGATCAGATTGCCGACGAAGGTGTTCTGCGCACTGTCGGTATAGTCGGTATAGATATAAATATCGTTGGCCGAGCCTTTGTAATTGGTCATGTCGAGCTGCATGACGCCGACCACGTTCACATTATTGGTCTTGAAATTCTGGGCGATCGCTTGCGAACCGCGCAGGCCCACTTCTTCGGCGGCATAACCGATCATCTTGATGGTGCGGCGCGGCTTATAGCCGTTGGCGATCATCGAGCGCAGCACTTCGGTCATGCTGGCAATGCCGGACGCATCGTCATCGGCGCCAGGCGCGCGCGAGGTTTCGCCGGTGCCGGAACCAACCGTGGAATCGAGGTGGCCGCCGAGTACAATCACCTCGGACGGATTATCGGTCCCGGTAATGGTCAAGATCACCGATTTCTGGTTGTAGCCGGTGTGCGCGAATTGCGTCACCGCGATATCGGCGCGGCCAGTGGCCATGCCGGCCCATTTCTGCTTGAGCCAGTTGGACGCGTCGGAGCCGCCCGTGGTCGTATAAAACCGGTTCGTGAACGAGGACAGTTCGGTAATCGTCGTGGCGATATTGCTGGCCTGCATTTGCGACAGCACCGGCGTCACCAAAGCCTGGTTATCGATCACGTAGCTCGGCCGGGCCAGTGCAGCCAGGCTGGCGTTAGGGCTCGGGGCCGCCAGCTTGGCCAGCGCGCGCTTGCCGTCGGCTTCGGTCTCGTGATACATGTAGCCGCCGCAACGCTTGAGCTCGTGATGGATCGATTCGTTCAATTTCAGCATTTCTTCTTCGTTCACTTGCACCAGGTGAACTTTCTCTGAAGCGACGAGTCCGGCCTGGTCATTGGTCCTCACAACCTGACTCTGGCGGGCAATCGCTTGAGGCGCTACTTTCTGCAAATGCGTGTACGCGGTGTCTCCCACCGTGATCCAGCCTTTGCCGGGCGCGGCGGCAGTGGCACTGGTGCTCGCGAGCAGCCCGGAAATCAGGACCGCAAGCAGGGCAGGCATCGCACGACGCTGGAATTGGTGCACTTGGTTCTCCATCGGATTTTCCTTTTTTATAGATGGACGTTGTAGCCCATTTGTCGAGCGATGGCGTGACCGGTGGGCCACACGCCGCTCATCCAGAAAACAATGCGGCCGGAATGGCCGCATCGGTCGGATGCTTGAACTGCATAAACGATATACATACTTTAAAAAAATATTATCACGCGGAAGCATCTCGCAACGCAGAGTGTCGGATTCTGTTCACAGTAAATGTATATATAAATCAATGGCTTACGGCAAGTTTATATCCGCTAGGCATGAGCAGTTATGGTGTAGAACTGCCGAGCTCGATTGCGAAGGCGGCCGCGAGGCGTGCGAACTTGAGCGCGTGCACGGCTTGCCCGCCTGAGCTGGCGAAGGTGTCGTTCTTGCTGTGGATATGGGGGTTGGCTTGCGCCAGCGAGGACTCGAAGGGCATCGAGGCTGGATAGCCCTCGGCGTGCCAGGAGGCATGATCCGAGCAGGCGTAACCGCACGAATCACTGCCAACGCTCATGCCCGGCAAATACGCGGCGATCAATTTCGCCAGGAACTCATTCTGGTCGGCATTGCTGTAATCGCGCAGCAGGTAGATATCCTTGTCCGCGCCCTTGTAGTTGATCATGTCCAGCTGCAGCACTCCGACCACCTGGATGCCGGCTTGCCGGAACGCGCGCGCCAGCTCTTGCGAGCCGCGCAAGCCGACTTCCTCCGCCGCGTAAGCGATCAGCTTGATGGTGCGGCGCGGCCGGTACTTGCTGTCGCTCATCGCGCGCAGCACCTCGGTCAGGCCGGCCACGCCGGAGGCGTCGTCATCGGCGCCGGGTGCCTGCGCCGTACCCGGCTCGTCCATGGCGTGGCTGTTGATCGAATCGAGATGGGCGCCGATCACGATGACTTCGTCGGCCAGGTCGGTCCCGGCGATGGTGGCAATCACCGACGCCTGCGGAAAACCGGCGTGGGCGAAGGTTTCGACCAGCACGCCGCCATGGCGCGCACTGGTCGCAGCCCAGCCTTGCCGCAGCCACTCGGACGCGCGCGTGCCGTGGGGGCTGTTATAAAAACGGTCGGGAAAGGCCGACAGTCCCGTGATCGTGCGGGCGATATTCTTGGCGTTCATGCCCGCCAGCAAGGGCGTGACCCTGCCCTGGTTGGCGATCAGATAGCTTGGTTTCACCAGCCCGGCCAGTGGCGCCGGCGCGACCTGCGCCAGGCTGCGCTGTGCACTGGCTTGGTCGGCATGCACCATGAAGCCGCCGCAATGCCCCAGCTTTTGATGCAGCAAGCGCGCCATGCGGCCGACCTCGTTCGATGGCACTTCCACCAGCACCACTGGCGCCGCACTGGCCGGCCCGGCATTTGGAGCCGTATGCAGGCGCGCAGCCGGCAGGGCCGGGTTCAGCAGGCGGTACGCCGCCGCGTCCACGGTCAGCCAGCTGCTCTGCGCCAGCACGCGCGGCGTGGCCGCCAACAGCATTGCCAGGATCAGTATCCGCATTGCCAAGCCCTCCCTCATTCTCGATGGAAAAAGCTTACTGCGGTTGCTCATTAAAAGTTCACGGCAACCCCGCGAAGTTTGATTTTTGTCAAACAAGCATGTCATCTGGCCGTCACGCTCGCTCAGTACACTCTGGCGTTTTCACACGCCATCCCATGAGGCTTGCATGAAGTTCTTCCCGCAACTTTCCCTGATTGCATCGGCTACCGCCCTGGCGCTGACCGGCTGCGGCGGCAGCAGCGAGACTGTCCGCAGCGCACCCGCAGCGCAGACCGGTGTCTTCATGGACGCCGCCGTCGAAGGGCTCGACTACGTCGCCGGCAGCAGCGCGCGCGCCACCACCAATGCCAAAGGCGAGTTCTCCTGTATAGTCGGCGAAACAGTTGCCTTCAGCATTGGCGGGATGGCATTAGGCAGTGCGAACTGCGGCACGCTGTTGACGCCGCTATCACTCTCGGGAGTAACCGACGTGACCGACCCCAAGGTAGTGAACCGCTTGCTGGCCCTGCAATTGCTCGACGAAGATAACGACCCGTCCAACGGCATCAAGCTCGACGCCGGCGCCAAAGCCGCGCTGGCCGGCAAGAACCTCGATTTCAATGCCAGCGCGCCCGCCTTCAACGCCGCGCTGGCCGGCAACCTCGCTGGCAGCGCCTACGGCGAGCGCACCATTGACGAGGACCGCCGCATGCTGGCACGCGAACATTTCGAAGACACCCTCGCAGCAACCGTCGGCACACCCGCGCTCGATCGATTCACCCAGTCCACGCCGCTGGGCACCGTGACCGCCAGCGTGACGCGCTACCAGGTCAGGGCGGCACCCAGCTTCCACGTTCCGTACGAAGGCGCCAACGCGGCCGTGAAGGCCGAGTTTCCGGAGGGCTTTTTGCCATCCTACGGTTCCGGGCTCGCTTTCAAGGGCAAGAATGCCGCTGGCGAGCTCGAGTTCTACGGCCTGACCGACCGCGGCCCCAACGGCGACGGCCCGAACCTGCCCGCGCTCGACGGCAAGGGCACCATGGGCAGCAAAATTTTCCCTTCGCCAAGCTTTACGCCATCGATCGGCGTGTTCACCGTCGGCAAACATGGTGCCACCTTGAGCGCCAGCCTGCCGATCAAGGTGGCGCCCGGCGTGAACGCTTCCGGCTTGCCGGTGCCGGCCGGATCGCTCGGCAACTCGGCCGAAATCCCGGTCTTCGATGCGATGAAGTTCGATCCCGCCGGCAAGGCGGTGTTTAACGCAGGCGGCATCGACAGCGAAGCCATTGCCGTCGACCAGCGCCGCAACGCCTTGTGGGTGAGCGACGAATACGGCCCGTTCCTGGCTCGCATCGACCCAGCGAGCGGCGTCATCCAGGCCAAATACGCTCCCGGCAGCGGCTTGCCCGCCATCTTCGCCAAGCGCCGCGCCAACCGCGGCATGGAAGGCATGACGTTCGACAACGCCAGCGACAGGATCCACGCCTTCCTGCAAAGCCCGCTCAGCGATGGCACGGCCGCCTACGCCGTCACCGGCAAGAATGAACAGGTCGAGCGCTTCGCCCGCTTCACGCGCTGGATCGAATTTGACCCAGCCAATGGCGTAACCACGCGCATGTTCGCCTACCCGCTCGACGGCAAGGATTATGCGGACGGGCGCACCGGCAACGCCAAGCTGGGCGACATGGTCGCGCTGGGCAACGGCAAATTCATCGTGATCGAGCAGGGCGCCGGCGCCAACGGCAAGGTATTCAACAAGCTGATGCTGGTCCAGATCGGCGAAGCCAGCAATATTCTCGCGCCAGGTTTTAATCCAGACACGTCCGACCTGGAAAAGAGCAGCATGAGCGGCGCCGCGGTCAACGGCGCCAGCTGGGCCGGCGTGGTGCCTTTGAGAAAGACCTTGCTGCTGGACCTGAACGCGATCGGCTGGCTGGCCGAAAAGGCTGAAGGGATCGCTTTGGTGGACGGCATGACCCTGGCGCTGACCAACGACAACGACTTCGGCATGGTCACCCGCGTCACCGGTCCTGACGGCAAGACCGTGGCCGACGCCGACGTCACCAAATGCAACGTCAACGCCGCCGGCACCATCGTTGCCGGTAGCGTGGCTGGCTGCGGCGAAGCCAACCGGATCCGGGTCGGCCGCGGCGCCGACAAGGAACGCCCGAGCCGCCTGTGGCTGATCAAGTTCGACCAAGCCCTGTCGTCCTACTGATCCGCCAAAGCAAAACGGCGCCCGATTCGCATCGGGCGCCGTTCAGGTGCGTCAGCAGCTTGCGTCAGAATGGACGCGATGCCTTCAATACCAGGAAGTTCACGCCGCTATTGGGCTTTTTGTAGCCGCCGTTCGAGAAGTGCTGGATCTTCATTCCCACATCCCATTGATTGGCGAATACATAGCCAGCGCCCAGGTGGTCGCCGAACTGGAACGCGGTCGACAGCCGGTTCGAATCATTGTCGTAACGCTTGGACAGCAAGTTCAGGCCGATGCCCGCCTCGCCATACCAGCCGGTCATGTCATCGGCCTGGAAACGGAACACCGGCGTAAAACCGACATTCGTGATGTTCTGGTGCTGGCCGTCGACGTTTTGATATGCATTGCCACGCCATTGGGCGATCGATGCATCCCAGTAACCGCTGAGATGGGTGCCGTTCGACTGAAACCAGCGCTGGTTCCACTCTTTTTGGACGCCGAAACGGACCATCTGGACCTTGGCGCCGCCGCCGACTTCCAGCGAGGCATGATCAATCACTTTGTCGGACGCGAACGCGCTCGGCGCCGCGGCCATTACGGCAAGCGCTGCCAGCGAGGCGCACAGCTTCATGTTTAACAGGGACATAGGTAAGGCTTTCTTAGATAGGCACGCTAATTCATAATGATTAACGTATGCACTATTGTACCGGCGAAGCCAAAAATTCGCCTTGCATCGCGTGTGCGCACAATTTATTTAAATGGCATGGTTAAAATACCGCCAACATTCACGCCAGGAGCCTTTTTGACCACGCCCACCATCGCATTTCTCGGCATCGGCCTGATGGGCCATCCGATGGCCATCCGCCTGGCCGAGGCCGGCTGGACCGTGCGCGCCTGGAACCGTTCTCCCGATAAAGCCGAGGCCTTGCGCCCCGCCGGCATCGAACCCTGCCATGGGCTCGATGAGGCCGTACGCGCGGCCGACATCGTCATTTCCATGCTCGCGTCCGGCGCGGTGGTGGGGGCGGTGATCGATGCCGCGCTGCCCGGCCTGCACGGCGGCGCCCTCTGGATCGACATGAGTTCCACCCAGCACGGCGAAGCGCTGGCCTTCCATGCGCGTCTTGCCGCGCATCAGGTTCGCTTCCTCGATGCCCCCGTTTCCGGCGGCGTTGCAGGCGCGCAAGCGGGCAGCCTGGCGATCATGGCCGGCGGCGGCATCGATGACTTTACCCGGGCCGAGCCGATCCTGCGCGCGATGGGAAGGCCCACCCTGGTCGGCCCGGCCGGCAGCGGCCAGGTCGCCAAACTGTGCAATCAGTTGATCGTGGGCGGCACCCTGAACATCGTGGCCGAGGCGCTCCTGCTGGCCCAGGCCGCCGGCGCCGATCCGGCCGCCGTGCGCAGTGCGATCCGGGGTGGATTTGCGGAAAGCCGCATTTTGGAGCTGCACGGCCAGCGCATGCTGGACCGCAATTTCATTCCCGGCGGCCAAGTCACGAGCCAGCTCAAGGATTTACAGAACGTGCTGGTCGCCGCCGCTGATGCTGGCCTGGTGCTGCCGGTCACCTCGGTCGTGACCGCCAATTACCGCAGCATTGCCGACGAATTTGCGCGCGCCGATCACGCCGCCGCGCTGCTGGCGCTGGAAAAAATGAACCCGGGCCAGCGCCTGGGGACGGCGCCGGACCAGTTGCCGCCGGATTGAGCGGCCAACCCGGCTTGACCACGTACTGGCCAGCTTGAACCCCCGCCGGTAAACCGTCGCTCCCGCGTAGGCGGGAGCCCAAGTTGCCCGGTTCAGCCGGGTGCTAGCGAACGGCCAGCTGCATCTCCGCCAGCCGCACCCAGTAGCTCGCGCCGATCGGCAACAGCTGATCGTTGAAGTCGTAGCTGGCATTGTGCAACTGGCATGGCCCCAGCCCGTGGCCGCCGGCGCGGTGATCGCCTTCGCCATTGCCGATGAACACATAGCAACCCGGCTTTTCCTGCAGCATGAAGGCGAAATCCTCCGCGCCCATGGTCGGCTCGGTGTTGGCGTCGACCTTCTCAAGCCCCACCACGGCCGTCATCGCCTCGACCGCGAAGGCCGTTTCGCGCGCATGATTGACCAGCGGCGGGTAGTTGCGCTTGAACTGGAAGTCGACCGTGGCGTTGAAGCCGGCCGCGCAATGCTGCGCAATCTCGCCCATGCGCTGCTCGATCAGGTCCAGCACCGGCGTGGTGAAGGTGCGCACGGTGCCGATCAGCACTGCGTCGTCGGGAATCACATTGGTGGCGCTGCCGGCATGGATTTGCGTGATCGACAACACCGCCGTATCCAGCGGACTTTTCTCTCGCGAAATGATCGTCTGCCACGCCTGGGCGATCTGCACCGCCACCATGACCGGATCGATGCCGCGGTGCGGCTGGGCTGCATGGCAACCCTTGCCCTTGACCACCACGCGGAACTCGTTACTGGACGCCATCATCGGCCCCGCCACCACGCCAAAGGTGCCCATCGGCATGCCCGGCCAGTTGTGCATGCCGTACACGGCATCCATCGGAAACTGCTCGAACAGGCCGTCTTCCATCATGCGGCGCGCGCCGCCGCCGCCTTCTTCGGCCGGCTGGAAAATCAGGTAGACCGTGCCGTCGAAATTGCGGTGCTTCGCCAGATGATGCGCCGCCCCCAGCAGCATGGCCGTGTGGCCGTCGTGGCCGCAGGCGTGCATTTTGCCCGGATGGCGCGAAGCGTGGTCGAAACTGTTGATTTCCTGCATGGGCAAGGCATCCATGTCGGCGCGCAGTCCAATCGCGCGCTTGGACGTGCCATTCTGGATGATGCCCACTACGCCCGTCAGGCCCAGGCCGCGCACCACCGGGATGCCCCATTCGGTCAGGCGGGCCGCCACCACG
Source organism: Telluria sp. (assembly GCA_036386755.1). GTDB lineage: Bacteria > Pseudomonadota > Gammaproteobacteria > Burkholderiales > Burkholderiaceae_D > Telluria_A. The sequence goes on along the minus strand of DASVVC010000136.1, from coordinate 38,341 downwards.
TCGGCGGTGCGTACTTCTTCGTAACACAATTCCGGATGCGCATGCAGGTCGCGCCGGATCTGCTCAAGCGCACTCTGGAAGGCGATAATCGGTTCAACAAGGTTCATGACATTCTCCACTCATGCTGGAATGTTAACCCATTTGTGGCAGTTTTGTAGTCCTTCTGCGGATGGGCTGGCCAGACTGGACCGGCTTCTCATCAACCGGGCCGGAATCGTATAAAGTAATGGTTTCAACGCCTGTTTCCCTGGATCTTGCAATGACCACCACCCAAGTGAGGGCCACCTGCCCGCACGACTGTCCCGATACCTGCGCCCTGCTCATCACCGTGGAAGACGGCGTTGCCACCGAAGTCAAGGGCGACCCCGACCATCCGACCACGGCCGGCGTGCTGTGCACCAAGGTCTCGCGCTATGCCGAACGCACCTACCACGCCGAGCGCCTGCTGCATCCGATGCGCCGCGTCGGCAACAAAGGCGAGGGCAAGTTCGAGCGCATCAGCTGGGACGAGGCGATCGACACCATTGCCAGCCGATTAACAGACATCGCCGCGCGCGCCCCGCAGGCGATCATGCCGTACAGCTACGCCGGCACCATGGGCCTGGTGCAGGGCGATTCGATGTCGGCGCGCTTTTTCCACCACCTCGGCGCTTCCTTGCTCGACCGCACCATCTGCGCCACGGCCGGCTTTACCGGCTACAAGTACACCATCGGCGCCACCATCGGCACCGATGTCGAGCAGTTCCAGGATGCCAAATTGATCATCATCTGGGGCGGCAACCCGATCGCCTCCAACCTGCATTTCTGGATGCGCGCGCAGGAAGCCAAGCGCAAGGGCGCGCGCCTGATCGCGATCGATCCGTATCGTTCGCTGACGGCCGAAAAATGCCACCAGCACATCGCGCTGCTGCCCGGCACCGATACCGCGCTGGCGCTGGGCCTGATGCACGTGCTGATCCGCGATAAGCTGGTCGACGAGGATTACATCGCCCGCTATACCCTGGGCTACGAGCAACTGAAGGAACGCGCCGCCGAATGGCCGCCGCAGCGCGTCGCCGAGACCTGCGGCATCAGCGCGCAAGAAGTCGAGAACCTGGCCCGCGAATACGGCGAAACGGCCCGGCGCGGCGAGCCGGTGGCGATTCGCACCAATTACGGCGTGCAGCGCGTGCGCGGCGGCGGCATGGCTGTGCGCAACATTACCTGCTTGCCAGCGCTGGTGGGCGCCTGGCGCCATCCTGCCGGCGGCGTGCAGCTCTCGTCCTCGGGCTCGTTCCCGGTCAACAAGCAAAAGCTGCAGCGTCCGGACTTGCTCAAGCAAGCCGTGCGGACGATTAACATGACCACCATCGGCGACGATTTGCTGCGCGACACCTCGCCCGAATTCGGTCCCAAGATCGAAGCGGTGATCGTCTACAACGCCAATCCGCTGGCGATCGCTCCCGATTCCGGCAAGGTCATGCGTGGCTTCGCCCGCGAAGACCTGTTCACCGTCGTGCTCGAACATTTCCAGACTGACAGCGCCGACTACGCCGACATCCTCTTGCCCGCCACCACGCAGCTGGAACACGTGGACGCCCACAGCACCTATGGCCACCTGTACATGATGGCCAATAACGCCGCCATCGCGCCGCTGGGCGAAGCCAAGCCCAACACGGAAATCTTCCGCCTGCTGGCCGCGCGCATGGGTTTCCACGACCCATGCTTTAAGGAAACCGACGACCAGCTGGCCGCGCAATCGTTCGATGCCAGCCATCCGCGCGCGATCCATTTCGACTGGGAATCGCTCAAGCGCAAGGGCTGGCAAAAGCTGGCGATGCCGGCCGCGCCGTTTGCCGAAGGCGGTTTCCCCACGCCATCGGGCAAGTGCGAATTCTATTCGGCCAGCATGCTCGCCGATGGGCTCGACCCGCTGCCGGCGCACATTCCGCCCTACGAATCGGTGGCGAGCAACCCGGCGCTGGCGGCAAGATATCCACTGGCCATGATTTCCCCGCCGGCGCGCAATTTCCTCAATTCGACCTTCGTCAACGTGACCAGCCTGCGCGCCACCGAAGGCGAACCGCACCTCGACATCCATCCCGACGACAGCGCCGCGCGCGGTATCGAACATGGCCAGATGGTGCGCATTTTCAACGACCGCGGCTCGTTTGTCGCCAGGGCCCGGGTCACGCCGAAAGCGCGCGCCGGGCTGGTGGTGGGCCTGTCGGTGTGGTGGAAGAAACTCTCCAGCGACGGCAAGAACGCCAATGAAGTGACCAGCCAGCGCCTGACCGACATGGGCCGCGCGCCGACGTTTTACGATACGCTGGTCCAGGTGGAAAAAGTAGCGGCCTAGAAACCCAAAGGGGGGTGCAGGATGAAACTCAGCAGACGGGCCCGGCACGGCCTGATGGCAGCCACGGCAGCATTGCTGCTGGCTAGTTGTTCCAGCCTGAATTATTACCGCCAGGCGGCCCAGGGCCAGCTGACCTTGCTGTCCGACGCGCGCTCCATCGACGACTGGCTGAACGACCAGGCCACCGACGCCAAGCTGCGCGTGCGCCTGGCCACGGCGCGCCAGATCCGCACCTTCGCCGTCAAGGAACTGGGCCTGCCCGACAATAACAGCTACAAGAATTACGCGGCCCTGACCCGGCCGTTCGTGCTGTGGAACGTGGTGGCCGCGCCGGAACTGTCGCTCAAACCCATCCAGTGGTGCTTCCCGGTGGCCGGCTGCGTCACCTACCGCGGTTACTACAGCAAGGAAGACGCGCTCGGCTACGCACGCGAACTGCGCGCCGAAGGCAACGATGTCTCGGTCGGCGGCGTGCCCGCCTATTCCACCCTGGGCTGGTTCAACGACCCGCTCATTTCCACCTTCATTCACTATCCCGACGCCGAACTGGCGCGCCTGATCTTCCACGAACTGTCGCACCAGGTCGTCTATGTGGCGGGCGACTCGCAATTTAACGAATCCTTCGCCAGCACGGTGGAAGAGGCCGGCGTGGAACGCTGGCTCAGCGGTTACGGCAACGAAACCATGCGCGAAAATTACCTCAAGATATCGGCGCGCAAGAAACAATTTATCTCCCTGCTGCTGGGCTGCCGAGATGCGCTGGAGAAAGCCTACACATCCAAAGCCAGCGTCCCCGAAAAACGCGCCACCAAGGCCCGCCTGTTCCAGAAGCTGCAGGACGATTACCAGGTCCTGAAGGCGAGCTGGGGCGGGTACGCAGGCTACGACCGCTTCTTCGCCGAGCCGCTCTCGAACGCCCACCTGGCATCGATTGCTACCTACAACGATTTCATTCCCGCCTTCCGCGCCCTGTTGGCGCGCGAGAAAACCTTTCCCCGTTTCTATGCCGCCGCCAAGGTCTTGGCCGAACTCGACCGCGACGAACGCCACCGCCGCCTGAAAGCGCTGGCCGGCGCCTGAACAAACGCCGGCAATTTTTCTACCATACCAATGGGTGTTGCGGCACTGCACCAAAAGGTGTGTGCATCAAGCCCGTTGGAAATACCAGCAAAAGCGCTTGCGTCGAAGCGCATCGCCCGATAGCATCACAAACAGCGTAATAAAGCGCACGCTCGGTTTATTTTCTTGAGCGCAAAAATACTGGTCGGCAATGTGCGCCGAACCCACATAACGATAATATTGAGACAGAGGCACATATGGACAAGATTTGGCTGAAATCCTATCCCGCGAACGTCCCTGCGGAAATCGATCCCGACCAGTACGGCTCCCTGGTGCAGTTACTGGAAGAGTCTTTCCAGAAATTTGCGACCCGCAATGCCTACGTCTGCATGGACAAATTCCTCACCTACGCCGAGCTCGACCAGTATTCGAAACGCATGGCCGCCTGGCTCCAGAGCCGCGGCCTGGCCAAGGGGGCGCGCGTGGCCGTCATGATGCCCAATGTGCTGCAATATCCGATCTCCATCGCCGCCATCCTGCGCGCCGGCTACACCGTGGTCAACGTCAACCCGCTGTACACGCCGCGCGAACTGGAGCACCAGCTCACCGATTCCGGCAGCGAAGCGATCATCGTCCTGGAAAACTTTGCCCATACGCTCGAACAGGTCCTCGCCAAAAGCCCGGTCAAGCACATCGTGGTGGCCAGCATGGGCGAACTGCTCGGCGGCGTCAAAGGCATGCTCGTCAATTTTGTCGTGCGCAACGTCAAGAAAATGGTGCCGGCGTTTTCGCTGCCCAACGCCGTGCGTTTCAAGGATGTGCTGGCGCAGGGCGAAAAAATGACCTTCACCCCGGTCCGGGCCGCCGCCACCGACGTCGCTTTCCTGCAGTACACGGGCGGCACCACCGGCGTGTCGAAAGGCGCGACTTTAACGCACCGCAACGTGATCGCCAACGTGCTGCAAAGCGAAGCCTGGTCGCAGCCGGCGCTGGCCAAGGCGCCCGTGGTCGAGCAGGTGGTGATCGTGTGCGCGCTGCCGCTGTACCATATCTTTGCGCTGACCTGCTGCGCCATGTGGGGCATGCGCGTGGGCGCCCTCAATATCCTGATTCCCAATCCGCGCGATATCGGCGGCTTTATCAAGGAGCTGGCCAAATACAAGATCAACATGCTGCCGGCGGTGAACACCCTGTATAACGCGCTGCTGAACCATCCCGATATCGGCAAGGTCGATTTCTCGGGGCTGAAGATTTCCAACGGCGGCGGCATGGCGGTGCAGCAGATCGTCAACGACAAATGGAAAAAGGCCACCGGCACCTGCATCATCGAAGGTTACGGCCTGTCCGAAACCTCGCCGGTGGCCACCTGCAACCGCTCCGACCTGATCGACTTCACCGGCACCATCGGCATGCCGGTGCCATCGACCGATATTGCGATCCTGGACGACGACGGCAAGCCGGTGGCGCTGGGCGAACCGGGCGAAATCGCGATCCGCGGTCCGCAAGTCATGGCCGGTTACTGGAACCGTCCGGACGAAACGGCCAAGGTCATGACGGCCGACGGCTTCTTCAAATCCGGCGACGTCGGCATCATGAACGAGCACGGCTTCGTAAAGATCGTGGACCGCAAAAAGGATATGATCCTGGTCTCGGGTTTTAATGTCTACCCGAACGAGCTCGAAGAAGTCATCGCCAAGCACCCGGGCGTGCTCGAATGCGCCTGTATCGGCGTGCCGGACGAGCATTCGGGCGAAGCGGTCAAGGTGTTCGTGGTGCGTAAGGACCCGACCCTGACGGTGGAACAATTGATGGCTTACTGTAAGCAGGAATTCACCGGCTATAAAAAGCCGAAATACATTGAATTTCGCACCGAGCTCCCGAAAACCAACGTCGGCAAAATTCTGCGCCGCGTGCTGCGCGATGAAAAGCATTCAGCGTAAGCGGCATCGCCACAGGTAAAACAGACATTCAGTACATTCGCTGATTTAGCGGCAAGACCGCCTGCGGGCGGTCTTTTGCATTCACAGTCACAGTAAACAAGACGAGGCATAGATGGACAAGTTTTGGCTTAAGTCGTACCAGGAGGGCGTGCCTGCGGAAATCGATTACACGCAATACCGCTCGCTCACCCACCTGCTGGAAGAAGCTTTCCGCAAGTACGCCGACCGCAAGGCCTACGTTTGCATGGACAAGTCCATCACCTACGCGGAACTGGACCGCATGTCGGCGCAGATGGGCGCCTGGCTGCAAAGCCGCGGCCTCAAACCCGGCGCGCGCGTGGCCATCATGCTGCCCAACGTGCTGCAGTATCCGGTGGCCATGGCCGCCGTGCTGCGCGCCGGCTACGTGATCGTCAACGTCAACCCGCTCTACACCCCGCGCGAACTGCAGCACCAGATGATCGACTCGGGCGCCGAAGCCATCGTCGTGCTGGAAAACTTCGCCCACACGGTGCAGGAAGTGCTGGCCAAGACCCAGATCAAGCACGTCATCGTCGCCACCATGGGCGACCTGCTCGGTCCCCTGAAAGGCACGATCGTCAACCTGGTGGTGCGCAAGGTCAAAAAACTGGTGCCGGCGTTTTCGCTGCCGGACGCGGTTGCGTTCAACAAGGTGCTCTCCGAAGGCGCGCGCCTGACGCTCGCGCCGGCCACCCTCGGTCACGACGACATCGCCTTTTTGCAGTACACCGGCGGCACCACCGGCGTATCGAAAGGCGCGGTCCTGCTGCACAAGAATGTGATCGCCAACGTGCTGCAGAACGAAGCCTGGCTGCAGCCGACCCTCGACACCCTGCCCAAGGGCCAGCAACTGCAGTTCGTGTGCGCGCTGCCGCTGTACCATATCTATTCGCTCACCGTCTGCTCGCTCATGGCCACGCGCCTGGGCGGCATGAACCTGCTCATTCCGAACCCGCGCGACATGCCCGGCTTCGTCAAGGAGTTGAGCAAATACCGCATCAACGTGTTCCCGGCTGTGAACACCCTGTACAACGGCCTGCTCAACAACGCCGATTTCGCCAAGCTCGATTTCTCCAGCTACAAGGTGTGCAACGGCGGCGGCATGTCGGTGCAGCAGTCGGTGGCCGACCGCTGGCTCAAGCTGACCGGCACCCCGATCATCGAAGGCTACGGCCTGTCCGAAACGTCGCCGGTGGCCACCGCCAACCGCTGCGACATCAAGGAATTCACCGGTTCGATCGGCCTGCCGTATCCATCGACCGACATCGCCATCCTCGACGACAACGGCAACCAGGTCCCGCTGGGCGAGCGTGGCGAAATCGGCATCCGCGGCCCGCAAGTGATGGCCGGCTACTGGAAGCGCGACGACGAAACGGCCAAGGCGATGACCGCCGACGGCTTCTTCAAGACGGGCGACATCGGCATCATGGACGAGCGTGGCTATACCAAGATCGTCGACCGCAAGAAAGACATGATCCTGGTGTCGGGCTTTAACGTCTATCCGAATGAAGTCGAAAGCGTGATCTCGTCGCATCCGGGCGTGCTCGAATGCGCGTGCATCGGTGTGCCGGACCATAATTCGGGCGAAGCGGTCAAGCTGTTCGTGGTGCGCAAGGACCCGAACCTGACCGCCGAAGACCTGCTCGAATTCTGCAAGGAGCAGCTCACGGCCTACAAAAAGCCGAAGTACATCGAGTTCCGCACCGAGCTCCCGAAAACCAACGTCGGCAAGATCCTGCGCCGCGAACTGCGCGAGCCCGTGCCGGCGGCAGTCGCGTAACCACCGTCATCCCCGCGCCAAGGCGGCCCTTGGCGGGGACCCATAGCACCTATGATTAATGGTGCCATGCATCCCCGACGACAGCCGCCTTAGCGCGGGGACGACGGTATTATCAGACCTGGCGCGCTCCAGGCTTCCCGTTGGCGACTTCAAACGTCGCCAGCGTCGCCTTCCCCGACTGCGCATCGCGCACATCGTCCAACCCGACGAACACGGTCGTGGTTTTCTCAGGCGTCATCTCCATCAGCATGAAGCCGCGCTTGTCGCTGCGCCCATACCTGGTGTGCCGGTTCATCTCCAGATACTGCAAGGTGCGCGCCTGCGGCCGTGAACTCGACGTCACCGACGTCCCGCAAAACTCGGTCGCAATCACCGGATTGCCTTTCGAGGCAGGCCGGTTGAAATCGTTCTGCAAATCGGACGCATAAAACGTGTGCACGTCACCCGCCAGCACCAGCGGATTGGCCGCCCCGCTTTTGCCCAGCGCGTCGAACAGCCGCTGGCGCGCCACCGGATAACCATCCCAGCCATCGGTCCAGAAACGCCCGTCGCCGGGTTTGACTACCGGCAGCTGGCTCGATTGCGCCATCGGCGTCTGCTGCGCAATGACGTTCCAGCGCGCCGTCGACGAGTTCAAGCCCTCTGCCAGCCACGCCTCCTGCTCGCGCCCCAGCATCGAGCGGCCCGGGTCGCGCAGCGCCGCGCAGGCGCGCGTGACCGAATTCGACCCGCCCCGTCCCGCCGGCGAACAGGCCAGCGGGGCGCGGTACTGGCGGTCGTCCAGTACATGAAAGCGCGCCAGCCGCCCCCAGTCGTAGCGCTGGACCATGCGCATGCTGGCGTAATTGCCCGGCCACGCCAGCACAAGCCGCAGCGGCATGTGCTCATAGAACGCTTGGTAGGCCGCCGCGCGCCGCAGCGCAAAATCGGTGGCGAGCCGCTCGTCGCGGTCGCCCGCGTAATCGTTGGCCACCTCATGGTCGTCCCAGGTCACGATCCACGGCGCGGCCAGGTGCGCGCCCTGCAGATCGGCGTCGCTCTTGTACTGGGCGTAGCGCGCGCGGTACTCGGCCAGCGAAAACGACTCCGCCGTGCGCACGGCTAACGCCGGATGGCTCGGCTGGTAAGGTCCCCATTCGTAAATATAATCGCCCAAAAATGCCACCAGGTCGGGCGCGGCGGCCGCGATATGGCGGTGCGCGGCGTAGCTGCCGAACTCCCAGTGCTGGCACGATGCCACAGCCAGCTTGAGCGCGGCCGGCATGCTGCCGGGCGCCGGCGCGGTGCGCGTGCGCCCGGCCGGACTGACCGCGTCGCCCAGCATGAAGCGGTACCAGTACCAGCGCCCCGGCTCCAGTCCGCGCACGTCCACGTGCACGCTGTGCGCCAGCGCCGGCAGCGCGCTGGCCGTGCCCTTGGCCGCGATGCGGGCGAACGCCTGGTCGTGCGCCACTTCCCAGCGCACCGAAAAGGCGACCGCCGGCGTGGCCGCGGCATTGAACGGATCGTTCAGGATGCGCGTCCACAGCACCACCGACTCGGGCAGGGGAGAGCCGGAGGCGACCCCCAGGCTGAAAGGATAGTTTGTCCCGGCTGCGCGCGCGTGCGCACCCGGCATGGCGAAGCCGCCGGCGGCCGCCGCCGCGTACTGTAAAAAGAGGCGGCGCGGCCCGTCCACTTAACGGTCTTGCGGGAACATCAGCTCATCGAGCGCCGGCACCTTGCGCGGCTTGCGGTCGTCGCCCGTGGCGACATAGGTCAAGGTGGCCTCGGTCACCTTGACGGTGTTGGCCTGCAGGCGGTTACGCTCGGCGTAGACTTCCACGTAGACGGTGATCGAGGTGTTTCCCACTTTGGTGATGTCGGCGTAAAAAGACAGCAGATCGCCGACGAACACCGGGTTTTTGAAGACGAACGAGTTCACCGCAATCGTGGCGACACGGCCGTTGGCGCGCCGCGTGGCTGGCAGCGAACCGGCAATGTCGACCTGCGCCATGATCCAGCCGCCGAACACATCACCGTAGACGTTGGCGTCGGACGGCGCGGGCATGACCCGCAGCTCGGGCATTTTGCCGGCTGGGAGTCCTCGGGTGGCGGGAGCAGGTACGGCGTTTTCTGGCGTGGTCATCGTGAATTCTCTTGAAAGGCTACAATCGACCGGAATTGAACCACAAATCCCCGAGCTCCGCCATGCGTCGTCATCCTTCACCTCCGCCCCCCGTCGACCCGAACGCCCCGCCACGCAGCGACTGGGGTACGCTAAAGACGCTGATTCCTTACCTGTGGGTGTACAAATGGCGCGTCATGGCGGCCCTGGGCTGCCTGATCGCGGCCAAGCTGGCCAACGTCGGCGTTCCGCTGGTGATGAAAAACCTGATCGACCAGCTGACCATTAATCCCTCGAACCCGAAGGCGCTGCTGGTGCTGCCGCTCGGCGCGCTGGTTGCCTACGGCCTGCTGCGCCTGTCGACGACCGTCTTTACCGAGCTGCGCGAATTCCTGTTCGCGCGCGTGACCCAGCGCGCCGTGCGTACCATCGCGCTGCGCGTGTTCCGCCACCTGCACGCGCTGTCGCTGCGCTTTCACCTGAACCGCCAGACCGGCGGCATGACGCGCGACATCGAGCGCGGCACGCGCGGCGTCAGTTCGCTCATCTCGTACACGCTGTTTAATATCTTGCCGACCCTGGTCGAGATCACCTTGGTGCTGGGCTACCTGGTCACCCACTACGACATCTGGTTCAGCGCCATCACCGGCGTGGCGCTGGTGACCTACATCGCCTTTACCGTCATCGTCACCGACTGGCGCACCCACTTCCGGCGCACCATGAACGACCTCGATTCCAAGGCCAACACCAAGGCCATCGACTCGCTGATCAACTACGAAACCGTCAAATACTTCGGCAACGAAGACTACGAAGCGGCGCGCTACGACGAAGGCCTGAAAAACTACGAAAACGCCGGCGTCAAGTCGCAAACCTCGCTCTCGGTGCTCAATACCGGCCAGTCGCTGATCATCGCCACCGCCGTCACATTGATCCTGTGGCGCGCCACCGAAGGCGTCATCGCCGGCACCATGACCCTGGGCGACCTGGTGCTGGTGAACTCCTTCATGATCCAGCTCTACATTCCGCTCAACTTCCTCGGTGTGATCTACCGCGAAATCAAGCAAAGCCTGGCCGACATGGAGCGCTTGTTTTCCTTGCTGGACCAGAACCGCGAAGTGGCCGACAGCAAGGATGCCAAAGCGCTGGTCACCCACGGCGCCCAGGTGGCGTTCTCGAACGTGAACTTCAGCTACGAATCGAAGCGCCAGATTCTGTTCGATGTCGATTTTACGATTGCGGCCGGCACCACCACCGCCGTGGTAGGCCACAGCGGCTCGGGCAAGTCGACCTTGTCGCGCCTGTTGTTCCGCTTTTATGACGTCAACAGCGGAGGCATTACCATCGACGGCCAGGATTTGCGCAACGTGACCCAGGAGTCGCTGCGCCGGGCGATTGGCATCGTGCCGCAGGATACGGTGCTGTTCAACGACACCATCGAATACAACATCGCCTACGGCAAACCGGGAGCAAGCAAGGACGACATCGTCGCCGCCGCGCGCGCGGCATCGATCCACGACTTCATCGAAACGCTGCCGGACGGTTACGCCACCATGGTGGGCGAGCGGGGACTGAAGCTCTCAGGTGGCGAAAAGCAGCGCGTGGCCATTGCCCGTACCCTGCTCAAGGACCCGGCGATTTTGATCTTCGACGAAGCCACCTCCGCGCTCGACTCCAAGGCCGAACAGGCGATCCAGGCCCAGTTGAAGGAAATCGCCAAAAACCGCACCACCTTGGTCATCGCGCACCGCCTCTCGACGGTGGCCGACGCCGAGCAGATCCTGGTGCTCGATCACGGACGCATCGTGGAGCGGGGAACGCATTACGCGCTCTTGGGGGCGAAAGGCTTGTATGCCCAGATGTGGGAACGGCAGCAGGCCAGGCAGGATGAGGAAGAGAAGGCGGAGGAGGCGGGGCCGCCTCTCGAAGTGGAATGACGAGGTGGGCACGCCGTGCCCACCTTTGAAGCGTTAGTACGTGTAGAACATGCGCTGGATTTCCTTGGTGCTGTTCGTTTTGGTCAGCGCCAGCATCAAGAGGATGCGCGCCTTTTGCGGGTTGAGCGTATCGGCCGCGACGAAGTCGAGTTGATCGTCATTGGCTTCGCCGTTGCGCGCCAAAATCCCCTGCCCCACGCGGCTGGCGCGCACGATGATGGCGCCCTTGGCACGCGCCGCCTTCAAAGACGGCACCACTTTGCCGGCCAGGCTGCCGTCGCCCACGCCGGCGTGGATGATGCCCTTGGCGCCGGCCGCCATGAAGGCGTCGAGCGCCACCGGATTCATGTTCGCGTAACCGTACACGATGTCGACCTGCGGCAGCGACGTCAGCGCGCCGATATCGAACTCGGTCTCGGTCGTGTGCTTGCGCACCGACTGGCGATAAAAGAATGGTTTGCTGCCCTGGATGTAGCCGAGCAAACCGAGTTCCGGCGTGCGGAAGCTGTCCAGGGTCGAGGTATTGACCTTGGTGATATCGCGCGCGGACTGGATCTGGTCGTTCATCGCCACCAGCACGCCCTTGCCGACCGCTTCCGGGCTGGCGGCCAGCAGCACCGAGTTATACAGGTTGATCGGGCCGTCGGCCGACAGCGCGGTGGAAGGGCGCATCGCGCCGACCAGCACCACCGGCTTGCGGCTCTTGACCACCAGGTTGAGGAAGTACGCGGTTTCTTCCAGCGTGTCGGTGCCGTGGGTGATGACGACGCCATCGACGTTGTTCTGCGCCAGCAGCACGTTGACGCGCTTGGCCAGGGTCAGCCAATGCTCGTTGCTCATGTTCTCGCTGGCGATCTGGAACACCTGCTCGCCGGTGACGTTGGCCACCTTGGCCAGCTCCGGCACCGCCTTGATCAGGTTCTGCACGCCCACCGTGGCGGCGGTGTAGCCGACCGTGGTGGTGCTGCTTGCGCCGGTGCCGGCGATGGTGCCGCCGGTGGCCAGGATGGTCACGTTGGCCAGCTTGGGGGCTGCGCTTTCCGCTTGCACGGAACTGGTCACCGCCACCAGCATGGCGAAGATGGCAATCATCGATTGCGTGGTTTTCTGGTACAGCATGGGTTCTCCTTGGATTGACGATTATGGTTGTTTGTAGACGACGCCGTCTTTCATGACAAAGCGCACCTGCTGCAGGAGCGTGATGTCGCGCAGCGGGTCGCCCGTGACGGCGATGATGTCGGCCGCGTAGCCCGGTTCCACGGAACCCAAGCGCGTGCCCTGGTCGAGCAGGGCGGCGGCATTGATGGTGGCCGAGCGGATCGCTTCGAGCGGCGGCATGCCCGCTTCGACCATGTAGGCGAACTCCTTCGCGTTCTCGCCGTGCGGGAACACGCCGGCGTCGGTGCCGAAGGCGATCTTCACGCCGGCCTTGTACGCGCGCGCGAAGGTGGCCTGGATCTGCGGGCCGATGGCTGCCGCTTTCGGGCGCACCAGCGGCGAATAGTAATCCGGCTCCTTTGCCTTGTCGGCCACGTAGCGGCCGGCCGACATGGTCGGCACATACCAGGCGCCGTGCTTCTTGAACAGGGCGATGGTCTCGTCGTCCATGATGGTGCCATGTTCGATCGAGTCGATCCCGGCGCGCAGCGCGCGCTTGATGCCTTCGGTCCCGTGCGCGTGGGCCGCCACGCGAAAGCCGTAGTCCCTGGCGGTGCTGATGATGGCGCGCAGTTCGTCCTCGGTGTACTGGGCATTCTGGCCGTTGCGGGCCTGGCTCAACACGCCGCCGGTGGCGGTGACCTTGATCAGGTCCGCGCCTTCCTTGTAGCGCGCGCGCACCGCTTCGCGCGCGCCTTCGGCGCTATTGACCACGCCTTCGTTCGGCCCCGGCGTGCCGAGCGCGTGGCTCAGGCGCTGCGAAAAATTATTGGTCGGGTCGGCGTGCCCGCCGGTGGTCGCGATCGACTTCCCGGACGTGAACATGCGCGGGCCGGGAATGCTGCCGGCCGCGATGGCGCGCTTGAGCGAGACGTTCAGGCCATCGCTCGCTCCCAGGTCGCGCACGGTGGTGAAGCCGGCCTTGAGGGTGCGCTCGGCGTAGACGACGGAGCGATAGGCATGGTCGGCCGGGTTCAGGCTGATGGCGTCGCGCAGTGCGTCGGCCTGCTTCTGGGTTTCGCCGGTCAGGTGCACGTGCATGTCGATCAGGCCGGGCAGGCAGGAGTGGGCCGACAGGTCGATGTGGCCCGGTGCCGCGTTCGCGCCCGCGTTCATCGGGCCGACCGACTTGATGGCCCCATCTTCGATCACGATGCTCACCTTGTCGCGCCAGGCGCCGGTCTTCACATCGAGCAAGCGAGCGCAGTCGAGCGTCTGGGTGGCCGCTTGCGCACTACCGCAAGCGAGCAAAATACCGATGGCGGACAGCTTATGCATTGCGGTTCTCCCGAGAAGAATAATGGCAAGGAGCATACACGAATTCGCTACGCGAAAAGTGCAGCCCGGCCCAAAAGCAAAGGGCGGAAAAGCTGTGCTTTCCCGCCCAGGCAGCGTGAACGACTTTATTTGAGCGGCGAGATGGCCGGATCGATCTTGCCCGGGTCGCTCAATTCGCCTTCCCACTTGGCCACGACCGCCGTGGCGATGGCGTTGCCGATCACGTTGGTGGCCGAACGCGCCATGTCGAGGAAGTGGTCGATCCCGATCAGCAGCAGCAGGCCCGCTTCGGGAATGTTGAACTGGCCCAGGGTGGCGGCGATCACCACCAGCGAGGCGCGCGGCACGCCGGCCATGCCCTTGGAGGTCAGCATCAGCACCAGCATCATGGTCAGCTGGGTCGAGAGCGACATTTCGATGCCGTAGGCCTGGGCGATGAACACCGTCGCAAAAGTACAGTACATCATCGAGCCATCGAGGTTGAACGAGTAACCGATCGGCAGCACGAACGCGGCGATGCGGTTACGCACGCCGAAGCGCTCCAGGCCTTCCAGGGTCTTTGGAAAAGCCGCTTCCGACGACGCGGTGGAAAACGCCAGGATGGTCGGCTCGCGCACTTCGCGCAGCAGCGCGAACACGCGCGGGCCGAGGAACAGGAAACCGGCAATCGTCAGCGCCACCCACAACACGGCGATGGCGATGTAGAACTCGCCCATGAAAATGCCGTAGGTGGAAAGGATGCCGATGCCGCTCTTGGCGATAATGCCGGAAACGGCCGCGAACACCGCGATCGGCGCCAGGTTCATCACATAGCCGGTCACCTTGAGCATGACGTGGGCAACGCCGTCGATGGCTTCGATCATCGGGTTGGCGCGCGCGCCGACCGCCGCCGCCGCGGTACCGAAGAATAGCGAGAAGATCACGATCTGCAGGATTTCGTTCTTGGCCATGCCGTCCACGATCGACGACGGCACCAGGTGGGTGACGAATTCCTTGAGCGTCAGGCTGCTGGTGACGATGCCCGACACCGCGCCGGCCGGCGGCAGATGGGCCACCATGGCGTCGCCCGGGCGGAACAGGTTGACCAGGATCAGGCCGAGCGAGAGCGACATGATCGACGCGATGACGAACCAGCCCAGCGCCTTGGCGCCGATGCGGCCCACTTCACCGGCGTCGCCCATCTTGGCGATGCCGACCACCAGGGTCGAAAACACCAGCGGCGCGATGATCATTTTAATCAGGCGCAGGAACAGCGTGGTCACCAGCGACATGTAGTCGGCGAAGGAAGTCGGGTTGGCCATCGTGGCGTTGACGGCATAGCCTGCCACCACCCCGAGCACGAGTGCCAGCAGGATGTAGGCGGTGAGGCGGTTTTTCTGATTCATGGGCTGTGCGTCCTGTATTTGAGTCGATTCGTCGTCGAAGAGAGCAGCGTAAAAGCCGGTCTCCCTGCTTTCTCGGGCAAAATAGCGGTATTTTGTGAGCGAACCAGCCGGTTATGTAATGATTTTCTTGGCAAGTTCCGCAGTATCCTAGGGGCCGAAGGTGCTGTCAAGCTCGCACCTTCTCTATCAGAACAGACGAAAAACAACATGATCGAACTAAAAAATGTCAGCAAGTGGTATGGCCAGTTCCAGGTACTGGCCGACTGCACCGCCCGGGTGGGCAAGGGCGACGTGGTTGTCATCTGCGGCCCGTCCGGCTCCGGCAAATCGACCCTGATCAAGACGGTCAACGGGCTAGAACCGTTCCAGGAGGGCGAGGTGACGGTCGACGGCATCGCCGTGGGCGACAAAAAGACCAACCTGTCGGCCCTGCGCGCGCGCATCGGCATGGTGTTCCAGAATTTCGAGCTGTTCCCCCATTTGTCGGTACGCGACAACCTGACGCTCGGCCAGACCCGGGTGCTCGGGCGCAGCCTGGACGAGGCCACCGCCAAGGGCTTGCAGTACCTGGACCGGGTGGGCCTGTTGGCGCAGCAGGATAAATACCCCAGCCAGTTATCGGGCGGGCAGCAGCAGCGCGTGGCGATCGCGCGCGCCCTGTCGATGGACCCGATCGCCATGCTGTTCGACGAGCCCACCTCCGCGCTCGACCCGGAAATGATCAACGAAGTGCTCGACGTGATGGTCGGCCTGGCGCAGGAAGGCATGACGATGATGGTCGTCACCCACGAAATGGGCTTCGCGCGCAAGGTGGCCGGACGCATTTTGTTCATGGATCACGGGCGCATCGTCGAAGACAGCCCGACCCAGGAATTTTTCACGGCGCCGCGCTCCGAACGCGCGCGCGAGTTTTTGGCGCGGATTATTCACTAAGCGTGGCGCGCCCGGCGCCATGCGCGCATGTGCTTACAGGAAGTCGTCTTCTCGCTGGTGCCGCACCGCGAGAATGGTGACGGTGTGTGCGTCGTCAATCTCGAACAAGACGACATACCCGGTGCTGCCAAAATCGATGACCAGCTCCCTGAGTCGCGGCGTGTCGGCAGCCGCTTTTCTGCAGGTAAAGGGAAATTCCTCCAGTAACGTCATGCCTTTGGCGATGATCGTCCGCGCCCGCCGGGCCGCGCCCAGGTCCTTGGCGGCCAGGTAGGCATACAATCGGCGCAAGTCGGCGCGTGCGTCTTTTGTATACCTGACGCGAAAACTCATTTTGCCACCCGCGCCTCGGCTTGCTCGAGTACTTCATCGAGTTCGCGCAGCACATCGTCGGCGCTGTAATATTCGCCACTTTCCAGTGCCGCATCTCGCGAGGCGAGACCGCGTTCGATAAAGTCGCGTTGCGCCCGGCGCTGCCGAATCTGCAGCGTCACCGATTCCGCAACAAAGCTGGACAAGGATTCGCCGCTTTCCAGGACGCTTTCGGCGGCTTCGCGCAATTCGGGTGAGACTCGTAGAGAAGGGAAGTTGGCAGTTTTCACAATTGGGCTCCATGCGTTGCATATGCAACGCAGTATCTCAATCTAGCCAGGCGGATGCAAGCAGCACGCGCAAACGAGCGTCATGTTTCTCGGCGGAAGCACGAGCGATTGTATGCCTGCGGAGGTTAAAATACCGCATCCGTTTTCCGAAAGCCGCCATGTCCACCATCGATACCCCCCAGAGCCTGACCATCACCCGTCCCGACGACTGGCATTTGCACCTGCGCGACGGCGCCGCGCTGGCCAGCGTGCTGCCGCACAGCGCCCGCCAGTTCGCCCGCGCCATCGTCATGCCGAACCTGAAACCCCCGGTCACCACCACCGCCATGGCGCAGGCTTACCGCGAGCGCATCCTGGCCGCGCTGCCGGCCGGGATGCGCTTCGAGCCCTTGATGACGCTCTACCTGACCGACAACACCGACCCCGACGAAATCCGGCGCGCCCAGGACAGCGGCTTTGTCCACGCCGTCAAGCTGTACCCGGCCGGCGCCACGACCAATTCCGACGCCGGCGTGACCGACCTGACGCGCTGCTACAAGACGCTCGAAGTGATGCAGGAAGTCGGCATGCCCTTCCTGGTGCACGGCGAAGTGACCGACCAGGAGATCGACCTGTTCGACCGCGAGGCTGTCTTCATCGAGCGCGTCATGCGTCCGCTGCGGCGCGACCTGCCGGCGCTGAAAATCGTCTTCGAGCACATCACCACCAAGGACGCGGCCCAGTACGTGGCCGAAGCCGACGGCCCGATCGCCGCCACCATCACCGCGCACCACCTGCTGTACAACCGCAACGAGATCTTCAAGGGCGGCATTCGTCCGCACTACTACTGCCTGCCGGTGTTAAAGCGCGAAGAACACCGCCTGGCCTTGATGACGGCCGCCACCAGCGGCGACGAGCGTTTTTTCCTGGGCACGGACTCGGCCCCGCACGCGGTGGGCGCCAAGGAGACCTCGTGCGGCTGCGCCGGCTGCTACACCGCGCTGCACGCGATGGAGATGTACACCGAAGCGTTCGAGCGCGCCGGTGCGCTCGACAAGCTCGAAGCCTTCGCCAGCTTCCACGGCCCCGACTTCTACGAACTGCCGCGCAACACCGGGCAGGTCACGCTCAAGCGCGAATCCTGGACCCTGCCGCAAACCGTGCCGCTGGCCGATTCCACCCTGGCGCCGCTTAACGGCGGCGAGCGGATTAACTGGAAACTGCTGTAAGCAATGCTGTCGCAGATCGACTGGGCGCGCCCGTGGTACGACGCGGTGCGTCCCGCGTTTGCGCGCCTGCCTGTCGACGCAGGCTGCGTGGCCGACGCCTTGAACGCGGCTGCCGCTCCACTGGCGCTGGTCAACCAGCGCGGCCTGCCGCTGCGCTTCGTGCCGCAGGATGACTTGCCGGAAGGGCGCGCGTACGAAGAATTCATCGGCGCCACCGGCTGCGTGCCCACGCGCGAGAACCTGCACGACTTCTTCAATGGCCTGGTGTGGCTGACTTTCCCACGCATCAAGCAGCAATTGAACGCCTTGCAGGCGGCGCAGATTGCGCTCGCCGGCGTGGGCAAGTCGCGTGGCGCGGCGCGCGACGGCGCCACCATTTTCGACGAAAACTCGGCGCTGCTGGTGGTGCGTGCCGGCCAGCCGGGCGAGGAACTGGTCGCCGCGCTGCGCGCGCATGGCTGGATTGAGGCACTATACGAACGGCGCGCACAGTTTGGCATCGATGCCGACGTCTGGCTGTTCGGCCACGCCCTGATGGAAAAGCTGGTCGCGCCGCGCAAGGCGATCACCGCGCACACGCGCGTGGTGGTGGCCGGCGACGATTATTTCGCGCTGCCCCACGACGGCCGGCGCGCCTGGATCGACCGCCGCGTCGCTGCCGAACTGGCGGACGAAGGATTGAGTACTGCCTGCTTTACCCCCTTGCCGGTGCTTGGCGTGCCGGGTTGGTGGGAAGGGCAGGACCACGCGTTTTACGCCGACACCACGGTATTTCGGCCCAAGCGGGCCGTTTGAGGAGAAGACATGACTGAAGCGGTACGTTGGGGAATTCTGGGCACGGGCAAGATCGCGCGCGCATTTGCGACGGCACTGCGCGACACGCCGGGCGCGGTGCTGGCCGGCGTGGCATCGCGCAGCCTGGAAGGCGCGCAAGCCTTCGGCGCCGAATTCGGTGCGCTCGCCAGCTACGGCTCGTATCAGGAGCTGGCCGATGCCGACGGCATCGATGTCGTCTACATCGGCACTCCGCACCCGATGCACATCGAGAATGCCGTCATGGCGCTGGGCGGCGGCAAGGGCGTGCTGTGCGAGAAGCCCTTCACCATGAACCGGCGCGAGGCCGAAGAGATCGTGGCGCTGGCGCGCGAGAAGAAGCTGTTCCTGATGGAGGCGATGTGGACGCGCTTCATGCCGGCGCTGGCCGAAGTGCGGCGCATCGTCGCCTCCGGCGAAATCGGCACGGTGCACCAGGTGACGGCCGATTTCGGTTTCGCGGCCACGCAGGATCCGCTGCACCGCCTGAATAACCCGGAGCTGGGCGGCGGCGGGCTGCTCGACCTGGGGATTTATCCGCTGTCGATCGCGGCCGCGTTGCTGGGGCCCGTGGCCGATGTGCAGGCCATGGCGGTCATCGGCGAGACCGGGGTCGATATCCAGACCAGTTTCACCATGAAGCACGACGGTGGCGGCATGTCGGTGTGCAGTTGCTCGCTCAGGGCGCGCACGCCCGCGGAGCTGACCGTGTCCGGCAGCCTGGGGCAGGTGCGGATGAATACCATGTTTCACCGGGCGCAGTCGGTGACCGTGACCACGCTTGACGGTGCGCGCACGATCGATACGCCGTACCTGGGCAACGGCTATGTGCACGAAGCGATGGAAGTAGGGCGCTGTTTGAATGAAGGGCTGCTGGAGAGTCCCGGCATGCCGCTCGACGAGACGCTGCATCTGATGGGGGTGCTCGATACGATGCGCGGCCAGATCGGATTGCGCTACCCGGCCGACGCCTGACCGAGCACCCCGGCACGGGCGCTACAGCTCGCGCTGAAATATTGTTAAAACTGCTCTGGTAAAGCTGTTAGCATTGCCGTTCTATTCATGTGGACCGGGGAATGCTTGTGAACGAACTGACGCTGATCGCTGGTATTGCCGCCGCCTTGGGCTTGGGTGCAATGAGCCCTGGGCCTAGCTTCATCCTGGTCGCGCGCACCGCGGTGACCGCGTCGCGCATGGACGGCATCGCCGCCTCGGTCGGCATGGGTATCGGCGGCGTCCTGTTCGCTGCAACCGCGCTGCTCGGACTGCACGTCGTCCTCACCAATGTGCCTTGGCTGTATATGGTACTGAAGGCGGCGGGCGGCGCTTACCTGATCTATCTCGGCTACCGGATCTGGCGCGGCGCGGCCCAGCCGCTGGCGCTGGGGCAGGGGCAGGACGGCGCGCCGCGCCAGCGCCGCCAGCTCGGCAAGTCTTTTTCACTCGGGCTGGTAACGCAACTGAGCAACCCGAAAACGGCGATTGT
This sequence comes from Telluria sp., assembly GCA_036386755.1. GTDB lineage: Bacteria > Pseudomonadota > Gammaproteobacteria > Burkholderiales > Burkholderiaceae_D > Telluria_A. Next base: position 18,299 of record DASVVC010000136.1, on the reverse strand, counting down.
GTACGCCAGCGTGTTCACCGCTTTTCTGCCGCCGTCATTTTCGCTGGTGCTGGCACTGGTGCTGGCGCTGGTGGTATTCGTCATCGAGGCAGGCTGGTACACCATCGTGGCCATGGCGCTGTCGTCGCAACGCCCGCGCGCCTGGTACCTGCGTTACAAGGCATGGATCGACCGCGCGGCCGGCGGCGTCATGGCCGCGCTGGGCTGCAAATTGATCTGGTCCGCGCGCTCCGTGTAGACGCCGGCGTGGCTGGACGCGGGGTCAGACTTTCAAAAACTCCTCTTTCCCACCCAGCCAGCGCGCCAGGTGCGCCTCCACCACATCGTCGACCGCCTCGTGAATCAGGTTATGCGCCACGTCGCGCGCCTGTTCCACCAGCCACTGGTCGGTCTCCAGGTCCGCAAACCTGAGCATCGCCTGCCCCGATTGGCGCGCCCCTAAAAATTCGCCCGGCCCGCGAATCTCCAGGTCCCTGCGCGCGATCTCAAACCCGTCGGTGGTCTCGCGCATCGTCATCAAGCGCTGCTTGGCGATCGGCCCCAGCGGACTCTGGTACAGCAGCAGGCACACGCTGGCCGCCGAGCCGCGTCCAACGCGACCGCGCAACTGGTGCAGCTGCGACAAGCCGAAGCGCTCCGCGTGCTCGATCACCATCAGCGACGCATTCGGCACGTCCACCCCCACTTCGATCACGGTGGTGGCCACCAGCACCTGCACCTCGTTGGCCGTGAACGCATCCATCACCTCCTGCTTTTCAGCCGCCTTGAGGCGCCCGTGCACCAGCCCCACCTGCAGATCGGGCAGGGCTTCGGCCAGCATCGCATGGGTGTCGGTGGCGGTCTGCAACTGCAGCGCTTCCGACTCCTCGATCAGCGGACAAACCCAGTAAATCTGGCGCCCTTCCAGTGCCGCCGCGTGCACCCGCTCGATGACTTCGTCGCGCCGGTTCTGGTCGATCGCGCGCGTGACGATCGGGCTGCGCCCCGGCGGCAGTTCATCGATGATCGACACTTCCAGGTCGGCGTAATAGGTCATCGCCAGGGTGCGCGGAATCGGCGTGGCCGACATCATCAGCTGGTGCGGCGTCTTGCCGTTGCTGCCCTTGTTGCGCAGGGTCAGGCGCTGGCCGACGCCGAAGCGGTGCTGCTCGTCGACGATCACCAGCCCCAGTTTCGCAAACTGCACCGTGTCCTGGATCAGCGCGTGCGTGCCGATCACCAGCTGCGCCTCGCCCGACTCCACCATCGCGGTGGCGGCCAGCTTGTCCTTCTTTTTCAGGCTGCCGGTCAGCCACGCGACCTTCACGCCGAGCGGCTCCATCCAGCCGGCGATCTTGCGGAAGTGCTGGTCGGCCAGGATTTCGGTCGGCGCCATCAAGGCCGCCTGGTAGCCGCTGTCGATGGCCTGGGCTGCGGCCAGCGCCGACACCACGGTCTTGCCGCTGCCGACGTCCCCCTGCAGCAGGCGCTGCATCGGATACCCGTTTTTGAGGTCGGCGCGGATTTCCTTGAGCACGCGCTGCTGCGCGCCGGTCAGCTTGAACGGCAGCTGCCCCAAAAACGCCTCGGACAGTTCGCCGATCGCCTTGAGTACCGGTGCGCCCTTGACCCGGCGCGCCCGCTGCGCGCGCTTGAGCGAGAGCTGCTGCGCCAGCAGTTCGTCGAACTTCATGCGGATCCAGGCCGGGTGCGAGCGTTCGACCAGCGAATGGGCGTCGATCTCCTGCGGCGGATAGTGCAGCAGGCGCACCGACGGTTCGAAATCGGTCAGGTTCATTTCTTCGCGCAGCGCCGGGGGCAAGGTGTCGTGCCAGTCGATGCGCTTCATCGCGTCGGCAATCGCGCGCCGCAAAATCGCCTGCGACAAGCCTTCGCCCGACGGATACACGGGCGTAAGCACGGTTGGCAGCGGCGCGCCTTCGTTGATCACCTTGTACGATGGGTGCACCATCTCGGCCCCGAAGAAGCCGTGCTTGAGTTCCGCGCGGGCGCGCACGCGCGTGCCTTCGGCCAGCTGCTTGACCTGGCTGCCGTAAAAATTCATGAAGCGCAGCAGCAGGTCGCCGCTCTCGTCGGCGATGGTGACCAGCAGTTGGCGCCTTGGCCGGAAGCTGATTTCGTTTTTCGTCACCACGCCCTCGACCTGCGACACATGGCCGCCGCGCAGGCACGCTTCGCGGATCGACACCACGACGGTCTCGTCCTCGTAGCGCATGGGCAGGTGCAGCACCAGGTCCATGTCGGTGTGCAGGCCCAGCTTGGCGAGCTTGCTTTCGTTGGTTTTCGGTGGCGTTTTCGGTTTGGTCGGCGGCATATTGAAGCAAGGTGAAGCAACGGCAGTGCGTAAGGGGGTAAAATAGAGGGTTGCCCTGCACGCGTGAGCCCTTATTGTACGGCTCTTGACCCTCTTTTTTACAAAATTAGCAGAATGTACTCGCTCTCCGACTTCGATTTCGACCTGCCCGCCGAGCGCATCGCGCAAACCCCGCTGCCAAACCGCAGCGCCTCCCGCCTGTTGCACCTGGACGGCACCAGCATCGTCGACCGCCAGTTCGCCGACATTGTCGGCCTGCTCGCCCCCGGCGACCTCCTGGTGATGAACGACACGCGCGTGCTCAAGGCGCGCTTTTTCGGCGTCAAGGAAACCGGCGGCAACGTCGAGGTGCTGGTCGAGCGCATCCTCGACAGCCGCACCGTGCTGGCCCAGGTGCGTGCCTCCAAGTCGCCCAAGCCTGGCAACCGCATCCGCCTGGCCGACGCCTTTGACGTCACCGCGGGCGAGCGCGCCGGCGAATTTTTCACCCTCGTCTTCGAAGGCGACGTGTTCGAGCTGATCGAAGCGCACGGGCGCCTGCCGCTGCCGCCTTATATTGAACACGATGCCGACGAATTCGACGAAACGCGCTACCAGACCGTGTACTCGCGCGAGCCGGGCGCGGTCGCCGCGCCGACCGCCGGCCTGCACTTCGACGAAGCGCTGCTGGCCGCCCTGAAGGCCAAGGGCGTCGACTTCGCCTATGTGACCCTGCACGTGGGTGCCGGCACCTTCCAGCCGGTGCGGGTCGAGGCGCTGGCCGAGCACAAGATGCATACCGAGTGGTACACCGTGCCGCAGGCAACCGTGGACGCGGTGCGCGCCGCCAGGGCCGCCGGGCGCGACGTGGTTGCGGTGGGCACGACCAGCCTGCGGGCGTTGGAGTCGGCCTCGCAGTCGGGCGAACTGGTGGCCGGCAGCGCCGACACGGCCCTGTTCATCACACCCGGCTACACCTTCAAGACGGTGACACGTTTGATCACCAACTTCCACCTGCCCAAATCGACCCTGCTGATGCTGGTGTCGGCCTTTGCCGGGTATGACGCGATCCGCGCCGCCTATGCGCACGCCATCGCCAGCCAGTACCGCTTCTTCAGCTATGGCGACGCCATGCTGCTCACGACCGACAACAAGTAGACCAGACAACCTATGCTCGACTTTCAACTTTTAAAGACCGACACCAGCGGCCTGTCGCACGCGCGGCGCGGCCGCCTCACGCTCAATCACGGCGTGATTGAAACCCCGATCTTCATGCCGGTCGGGACCTACGGCTCGGTCAAGGCGATGTCGCCGGTCGAATTGAAGGAGGTCGGCTCGCAGATCATTTTGGGGAACACCTTCCACCTGTGGCTGCGCCCGGGCACGGAGGTCCTCAACAAATTCGGCGGCCTGCACGGCTTCATGGGCTGGGACAAGCCGATCCTGACCGACTCCGGCGGCTTCCAGGTGTTTTCGCTCGGCGCGATGCGCAAGATCACCGAGGAGGGCGTCAAGTTCTCCTCGCCCATCGACGGCAGCAAGCTGTTTTTGTCGCCAGAGATCTCGATGCAGATCCAGCGCGCGCTGAACTCCGACATCGTCATGCAGTTCGACGAATGCACGCCGTACGAAATCGACGGCCGTCCGGCCACCTCGGTGGAAGCGGCGCAATCGATGCGCATGTCGCTGCGCTGGGCCCAGCGCTCGATGAACGAATTCACGCAGGGCGAAAACCCGAACGCGCTGTTCGGCATCGTCCAGGGCGGCATGTTCGAAAACCTGCGCGACGAGTCGCTGGCCGGACTGGAAGAGATCAATTTTCCGGGGATTGCCATCGGCGGGCTGTCGGTGGGCGAGCCGAAGGAAGACATGATGCGCATGCTGGAGCACGTCGGCCCGCGCCTGCCGGCCAACAAGCCGCACTACCTGATGGGCGTCGGCACGCCGGAAGACCTGGTGGCGGGCGTGGCCAACGGGATCGACATGTTCGACTGCGTCATGCCGACCCGGAACGCGCGCAACGGCTGGTTGTTTACGCGCTTTGGCGACGTGAAGATCAAGAACGCGCGCTACAAGGACGACCAGGGGCCGCTCGACGAGAGCTGCGACTGCTACTGCTGCAAGAACTTCTCGCGCGCGTATCTGCACCATTTGCACCGCTCGAAAGAGATCCTGGGCGCGCGCCTGAACACGATCCACAACCTGCACTACTACCTGAAATTGATGAGTGAAATGCGCGACGCGATCGATTCCGACCGCTTTCACGCCTTCCGTCTCGAATTTCACGCCGGCCGCGCCCGGGGCGTATAAAAAGTTGTAAAACCGGGGACAGACCCTAATGGCGTTAAGTTTAAGCTCCGTCATTCCCGCGCAGGCGGGAATCCAAGCCATGTTTGCGACTCGACGGTGCCTTGGATTCCCGCCTGCGCGGGAATGACGGTTTTTAGGCTTGTGGCAAGAAGAACGCTTAACTTAACGGCATTTGGGACAGCCCCCGGTTTTGCAACGCGGTGCGCGGGCAACGGCCCGGCAGTTGTTGAAAAATAAATAACTTCCGCCCGCTTGCAAACACGAACTTGGCAGCCACATAGGCCAAATTGGCTTGCCTTCAGCATGCGGTGCTAGAATACAGCGCTGATTTTTTAACGAAACTAACCTCAATATCGGAGTCTCCCGTGTTTATTTCCAACGCTTATGCGCAAGCTGCTCCCGCCGCCGCCGATACCAGTTTGATGGGTAACATGAGCACCTTCCTGCCCCTGATTCTGATGTTCGTGGTCATGTATTTCCTGATGATCCGCCCGCAGCAAAAACGCGCCAAAGAGCAGAAATCGATGATGGACGCACTGTCCAAAGGCGATGAAGTCGTCACCGCCGGCGGCATCCTGGGCAAAGTCGTCAAGGTCAACGAGAGCTATGTCACCATCGAGATCGCCAACAACACGCATATCGTTGTGCAGAAGAGCTCGATCACCACGCTGCTGCCGAAAGACACGCTGAAGTCCCTGTAAGCCCGACGCGCGGCCGCGTGCCGCCTGACTGCTCAACATTGAACGCTGGAACACTATGAATCGCTATCCCGTCTGGAAATACATTCTCATCGTCATTGCGCTGTTGCTGGGAGCCTTGTATACGGCCCCCAACTACTTCGTCGAATCGCCTGCGCTGCAGGTGACGACCGGCAGTTCGATCCTGAAGATCACCAACTCTACAAGCGAACAGGTCGAAGCAGCCCTCAAGGCCGCCGGCATCGCGCACGAGGGCGTGACCCTGGACGGGAATGAAAACAGCACGTCCGTGCGTGCGCGCTTCGCCACCACCGACGCCCAGTTCAAGGCCAAGCTGGCGCTCGAACGCGCCCTGAACCGCAATCCCGCCGAACCGGATTACATCGTCACCGTCAACCTGGTGAAGAACACGCCGAAGTGGATGCAGGCGCTGCGCGCGCTGCCGATGAACCTGGGCCTGGACTTGCGCGGCGGCGTGCACTTCCTGATGCAGGTCGACGTGGCCGCGACCACCGAGACCAAGATCAAGGGCATCCAGTCGAGCGTGCGCAGCCAGCTGCGCGACAAGGAAGATGCGCGCCACATCGGCATCGACCGCGTCGGCCAGACCATCGAAGTGCGCTTTGCCGATGCCGCCACCCGCGCCCGCGCGCGCGCGGTCATCGCCAAGGAATCGAACGACCTGCTGTTGACCGACGCTTCCGACGCCAACGGCCTGAAACTGGTCGTCGCGCTCAAGCCGGAAGCGCTGCAGCGCACCGTCGAAGAAGGCGTCAAGCAAAACATCTCGACCCTGTCGAAGCGCGTCAATGAACTGGGCGTGTCCGAGCCGATCATCCAGCAGCAGGGCCGCGACCGCATCGTGGTGCAGCTGCCCGGCGTGCAGGACGTGGCGCGCGCGAAAGACATCATCGGCCGCACCGCCACCCTGGAAATGCGCATGGTCGACGACACCGTGGTGCCGGGCATGGAATCGGCGTCCAGCATTCCGCTCACGTCCGAACTGTTCACCGACGAACGCGGCGCCCCGATCGTGCTGTTGAAAGACATTATCCTCACCGGCGACTATATCTCCAGCGCCATCGGCACCATGGACCAGAACAACCAGCCGGCCGTGAGCCTGGACCTCAATGGCGACGGCGGACGCAAGATGCGCGAAGCGACGCGCGACCGCGTCGGCAAGCGCATGGCCATCCTGCTCAAGGAAAAAGGCAAGTACAACGTGCTGTCGGCACCGGTCATCAACAGTGAACTGGGCAGCCGCTTCCAGATCACCGGCATGGGCACCCCGCAAAAGGCTAACGAACTGGCGCTGCTGCTGCGCTCCGGCGCCTTGTCGGCGCCGATGGAAATCATCGAAGAACGCGTGATCGGCCCGCAGCTCGGCGCCGAAAACATCGCCAAGGGCCTGTACTCGACCGTGTACGGCTTTGCCGCGATCGCCGTTTTCATGATCATCTACTACCATATGTTCGGCGCCTTCAGCGTCATCGCGCTGGCCTCGAACCTGCTGTTCCTGCTGGCGCTGCTGTCGTGGATGCAGGTCACGTTGACCCTGCCGGGCATCGCCGCGATCGCGCTGGCGCTGGGTATGGCGATTGACGCCAACGTCCTGATTAACGAACGTATCCGCGAGGAGCTGCGCGCCGGCGAAACGCCGCAAAAGGCGATTGCCGCCGGCTTCGATCGCGCCTGGGCCACCATCCTGGACTCGAACGTGACCACCCTGATCGTCGGTATCGCCTTGCTGGTGTTCGGTTCCGGTCCGGTGCGCGGCTTCGCCGTGGTGCACTGCCTGGGCATTCTGACCTCGATGTTCTCGTCCGTGTTCGTCTCGCGCGGCGTGGTCAACCTCTGGTACGGCCGCAAGAAAAAGCTGAACAAAGTCTCGATCGGTACTGTCTGGACTCCTGGCCTGTCGGTCACGAAATAATAAGCACTTACTACAACAGGACTCAAGATGGAATTTTTCCGCATCAAGAAAGATATTCCCTTCATGCGCCATGCGTTGATCTTCAACGTGATTTCGGCGCTGACCTTCGTGGCAGCCGTGTTTTTCCTGTTCTCCAGGGGCCTGCACCTGTCGGTCGAATTCAAGGGCGGCACGGTCATGGAGCTCAAATACCCGGCCGCCGCCAACCAGGAGAAGATCCGCTCGGACCTGATCGCGCTCGGTTACGAGCAGCCTGAGGTCTCCAGCTTCGGCACCGCGCAGGAAGTCATGCTGCGCCTGCCGATCATCGAATCGGTGGCCGGGTCGACCGGGTCGCAGAAAGTGTTCGGCGCGCTGTGCAAATCCGAAGGCGGCGCGGTCACCCGGATCGACACCGTGGTCAAGGGCCAGAGCGTAGCCAAGGATGTCTGCCACTCCCCAGCCGGCGCCGACGTGCTCAGTCTCCAGAAGGTCGAATTCGTCGGCCCTCAGGTAGGCGACGAACTGGCCCACAACGGCGTGAGCGCGCTGCTCATGGTGGTGCTGTTCGTGGTGGTCTACCTGGCCATTCGCTTCGAGTGGAAGTACGCCGTCTCGGCCATCATCGCCAACTTGCACGACGTGGTCATCATCCTGGGCTTTTTCGCCTTCTTCCAGTGGGAGTTCTCGCTGGCGGTGCTGGCCGGCGTGCTGGCGGTGCTCGGTTACTCGGTCAACGAATCGGTGGTCATTTTCGACCGGATCCGCGAAAACTTCCGCAAGCAGCGCAAGGCCAGCGTCGAGGAAGTCATCGACAACGCCATTACCAGCACCATCTCGCGCACCATCATCACCCACGGCTGTACCCAGATGATGGTGCTGTCGATGCTGCTCCTGGGCGGCGCGACGCTGCACTACTTCGCCGTGGCGCTGACCATCGGTATTTTGTTCGGTATCTACTCGTCGGTGTTCGTGGCCGCGGCGATTGCCATGTGGCTGGGCGTCAAGCGTGAAGACCTGATCAAGCCGATCAAGGAAAAGGACGAAACCGACGGCGCCGTCGTTTAAGCCTTTTCGCCTTCTTTTAGAATGCCGCCCGGCTCACGCTGCGCGGCATTTTTCACACCTGCCGTCACACCTGCCGTTCGCCGAACCATGATGCTTGACCACCGCCCGTTGCCATGAGCCGCACCAACCGCCTGTTCCTGCTGCTCGACGCCCTGCGCGGCCATCGCCGGCCCGTCACGGCCGCCGTGCTGGCCGGGCGCCTCGGCGTCTCCGAACGCACCATCTACCGCGACATCCAGACCTTGTCGGAACTGGGCGCACCGGTGCAAGGCGAAGCGGGCGTCGGCTTCATGATGCGCGCCGGTCTGTTCCTGCCGCCGCTGATGTTCAGTACCGACGAACTCGAAGCGCTGGTGCTGGGCGCACGCTGGGTGCGGCGCCAGGGCGACGACGCGCTGGCCGACGCGGCCTCGAACGCGCTGGCCAAGATCGCCACGGCCACGCCGAAGGACCTGCGCGACTGCATCGCCGAGACCAGCCTGTGGGTGCCGGTGGGGCCGGGCACGCCCGAGACGACCGTGTTCGTGCGGCCCGCGCGCGAAGCGATCCGCGACCAGCACAAGCTGCGCATCGGCTACCGCGACGCCGGCGGGGCGGTGACCGAGCGCACCGTGTGGCCGTTCGCGCTGGCGTTTTTCGAAGGCGCGCGCGTGCTGGCCGCCTGGTGCGAACTGCGCGGCGCCAACCGCCACTTCCGCATCGACCGCATCGCCAGTGCCGCCTGCGGCGGCGAGCGCTATCCGGCGCACCGGCGCGACTTGCTCAAGCGCTGGCGCGACGAGTTGCGCCTTGACGACGACTCCTGACAGAAACTGACGCTGGCCGCTCCTATCATGGCCGCTCTTACAACTTTTCACGGAGCTGCGCCATGCGCCTGTATCACAACTACCTGTCTTCGAACGGACGCCGCGTACTAATGGTCGCCGAGCAGCTTGGCCTGCCGCTGGACCTGGTCCACGTCGACCTGATGAGCGAAGGCGACCGCGCGCGCCTGCACGAAATCAACCCCAACGGCAAGCTGCCGGTGCTCGAAGACGGCGACTTCCTGCTGTGGGAATCGTGCGCGATCATGCAATACCTGTGCGACGTCACCCCGGGCCAGCAGCTTTATCCGCAGGATGCGCGGGTGCGCGCCGATGTGAACCGCTGGCTGTTCTGGGGCAGCCAGCATTTTGCCGAGACGGTCAGTATCCTGGCGTTCGAAAACATATGGAAGGGCATGATCGGTTTGGGCGGGGCCGACCCGGCCACGGTGGCACGCGCCGAAGGCGAACTGCGCCAGCTCGGCGCCGTGCTCGACGGCCACCTGGCGCAGCGCGACTGGCTGGTGGGCGACGCGCTCAGCCTGGCGGACATCGGCGTGGTCACGCCAATCATGTACCTGGAGAAAGCCAGGCTGCCGCTGGGCGACTTCGTCCACCTGATGCGCTGGTTCGACCGCCTGCGCCAGCTTGACCTCTGGAAAAACACCGAAGCCGGATAACGCTGCAAAACGGGCGACTCCACCTACAACCGGGGTCAGAGCTTTAACTGGAAATCTTTCAAGTTTAAGCTCTGACCCCGATATTGCTCGTACAGCAATCTGATTGACAGTCAGGTTGAGCGGAGGCATACTCGACGTTTAATGTTAGCGCTAACATAGAATTCGGCGACGAATCCCTGTCGCACGTCCATCAAGGAGTCCGCGTTGATTGCAACACCGCTGCCGTGGCGCGAAAAGATCAGTTATGGCCTCGCCGACATGGGCTTCAATTTCTATTGGGCCAATATTGCGACCTTCCTGATGATGTTCTACACCGACGTGTACGGCATCTCCGCCGCCGCGGCCGCATCGATGATGTTCGTCATTAAGATCGTCAACGCCTTCACCGATCCGCTGATCGGCGCCGTGGCCGACCGCACCAGCACCCGCTTCGGCAAATTCCGCCCCTACCTGGTGTGGATGGCGCTGCCGCTGGCCGGCGCCGGCGTGCTTACCTACACCACACCGGACCTCGGCGAGACCGGCAAGCTGGCCTGGGCCTACGGCACCTACCTGCTCATGATGGTCTGCTACACCTGTATCAACATCCCCTACAACGCCTTGTCCGGCGTGATGTCGTCCGAGCCGCAGGAGCGCTCCACCATCAACGGCTTGCGCTTCATCTTCGCGTTCGCGGGCAGCATGCTGGTCACCGCCGCCACGCCGGCCATGGTCGGCTTCCTGGGTGCCGGGAACGAGCAGCGCGGCTGGCAATTGACCATGCTGGCCTGGGGCGTGTTCGCCTCGCTGCTGTTCGCCACCACCTTCTTCAACACGCGCGAACGCATCGCGCCGCCGCCGCAGCAAAAGACCCGCGTGCGCGACGATATCGCCGACCTGGCCGGCAACCGCCCGTGGATGGTGCTGTTCTTCCTGGCGCTGATCATCATGGTGTCGATCACCCTGCGCACCACCACGGCCGCGTACTACTTCAAGTACGTGGTGGGCCGGCCCGAGCTGCTCGCGTCCTTCCTGCCCGCTTACATGGCCGCTGCCGCCGCCGGCGCCGCGCTCACGCCGGTGATGACGCGCTTTGTCGACAAGAAGACCTTGATGATGGTGCTCATGTCGCTCACCGCACTGCTGTCGGGGGCGTTCTTTTTTGTCGGCCCGGAACAGATCGCCGCCATGTATGCGCTCCAGATCGCGCTCGGCCTGGTGCTGGGACCGAAGTCGCCGCTGGCGTTCTCGATGTACGCCGACACTGCCGACTACAACGAATGGCGCACCGGCCGGCGCGCCACCGCGATGACCTTCGCCGCCGCCACCTTTTCGCAAAAACTCGGCACGGCGCTGGCGGTGGCCGTCATCGGCGCGGTCTTCACGGCGCTCGGCTACGTGCCCAATGCGGCGCAATCGAGCGGATCGCAGGCCGGCATCGTCTGGCTGATGTCCTTTATTCCCGCCTTGTTCGCCCTGCTCGCGGTGGCGGTCATGTTTTTCTATAACCTCGACAGCCACAAACTGCGCCAGATCCAGGCCGACCTGTCGATGCGCAAGGCAGCGCTGTAATCCCCATCAGGAGACGTTTTATGTTACGCCCCACCGACGACGGTGCCCGCTATGAGTTGAGCAGCCCGACCGCGATGCCGCACGCCGCCGGCTTCCTGTGGAACCGCAAGATGATGATCCAGGTGACCTGCCGCGGCTATGCGGTGGCCCAGTTCATGCAGCCGGAACCTGCCAAGTATGCGCACGCGCCGAACATGGAGGCGAAGTCCTTCATGCAGCCGGAGCAGGCCTATTTTGCGCACCATCCGGGCCGCTTCTTTTACGTGAAGGATGAAGACACGGGCGAGCTGTTTTCGGCGCCTTACGAGCCGGTACGCGCGCCGCTCGGCAGCTTTGCCTTCTCGGTCGGCCAGAGCGACCTGGCCTGGCACATCGAACACCTCGGCCTGCGGATCGACCTGCGCCTTTGCCTGCCGCCGGACGATGTGGTCGAACTGTGGTCGCTGACGGTGACCAATCTCTCTAGCCGTCCGCGCAGGATCAGCGTGACGCCGTACTTCCCGATCGGGTACATGTCGTGGATGAACCAGTCGGCCGAGTACCGCGCCGACCTGCAGGGCATCGTCGCCAGCAGCGTCACGCCGTACCAGAAAGTGGCGGACTACTTCAAGAACAAGGACTTGAAAGACAAGACCTTCTTCCTGTGCGAGCAGGCGCCCGATTCGTGGGAGGCGAACCAGGCCGCCTTTGAAGGGGAGGGCGGCCTGCACAATCCGTCGGCCCTCCAAGGCCCTGGGCTGGCCAATGGCGACGCGCGCTACGAGACGCCGGCGGCGGTGGTGCAGTACCGGCTGGCGCTGGACGCCGGCGCGGCCAGCACCCAGCGTTTCCTGTTCGGTCCCGCTTTTGATGACGCCGAGATCGCGGCCCTGCGCAGCACCTGGCTGAGCGAAGACGGCTTCGCGCGTGCCGCCGGGGAGGCGCAAGCCTACGTGGCGGGCGGGCGCGGTTGCGTGTGCATTTCCACGCCCGACAAGGAGCTGGATAACTTCGTCAACCACTGGCTGCCGCGCCAGGTGTTCTATCACGGCGACGTGAACCGCCTCACCACCGATCCGCAGACGCGCAACTACCTGCAGGACAACATGGGCATGAGCTTCGTGCGGCCGTCCGTGATGCGCGCGGCCTTTTTGCATGCGCTCAGCCAGCAGGAAGCGTCAGGCGCCATGCCCGACGGGATCTTGCTGGCGGCCGGTGCGCAGCTCAAGTACATCAACCAGGTGCCGCACACCGATCATTGCGTGTGGTTGCCGGTGTGCCTGCAGGCTTACCTCGACGAGACGGCCGATGACGCGATGCTCGATGTCGCCGTGGTCGACGCGGCCGGACGAAGCGAGAGCGCGTTCGCGCGCGTCGGGCGGGCCATGGACTGGCTGCTGGCCGAACGCGACCAGCGCGGCCTGTCGTTCATCGCGCAGGGCGACTGGTGCGACCCGATGAACATGGTGGGCTACAAGGGCCGCGGCGTGTCCGGCTGGCTGACCGTGGCGGCGGCGTATGCGCTCACCTTGTGGGCCGGCGTGTGCGAGCAGCGCGGCGAGGCTGCTCAGGCCGAGCATTTCCGCGATGGCGCGGCGGCGATGAATGCGGCGGCCAACGCGCATCTGTGGGACGGCGCCTGGTTCGCGCGCGGCATCACCGATGACGACGTGAAGTTCGGCGTGAGCACCGATGCCGAAGGACGCATCTACCTCAATCCGCAGGCGTGGGCGATCCTGGGCGGGGCGGCGGACCAGGCGCAGACGGCCAGCATGCTGGCCGAAGTCGAGCGCCAGCTGTATTCGCCCTACGGCGTGACCATGTTCGCGCCGCCCTACAGCGCCATGCGCGACGACGTGGGGCGCGTAACGCAGAAGCACCCCGGGTCGGCGGAGAACGGCGCGGTGTACAACCACGCGGCGATTTTTTACATTTTCAGCTTGTACAGCATCGGCGCATCGGAGCGCGCGCACATGCTGCTGCGCCAGATGATTCCGGGGCCGGACGACGCCGATTACCTGCAGCGCGGCCAGCTGCCGGTGTTCATTCCTAATTACTACCGGGGCGCGCACCGCGAGTATCCGCGCACGGCCGGCAGGTCGAGCCAGTTGTTCAATACCGGGACGGTGTCGTGGGTGTACCGCTGCATCGTCGAGGGTTTGTGCGGGCTGAAAGGCGATGCGGACGGCTTGACGATCAACCCGCAGATGCCGGCCGCGTGGCAGCGCATGGATGTGGAGAGGGAGTTTCGCGGGGCGCGCTTCGTCGTGCACGTCGAGCGTGCGGATGTGAAGAGCGTGATGGTCAGGTATGAGGGGAAGTTTTTGCCGGAGCCGCGCATGAGCGTGATCGTGGCGGGGATGGAGTACCGGCTCGATGTCTTCGTGCCCTAGCCTCGTCGTTCCGGCGCGGGGCTCGGCGCCCCCGTAGCAGCCAAGTTTATATGCGGAGCGCAGATGCCTTGGGTACCCGCCTGCGCGGGTACGACGGAGGTAAAGGTGCGGGAATGAAGGGAAGAGGCGCTGTCAGGGAAAGCTACGCGCTCTCGCGCGCCATCAGGGTAAATCCCAGGTCGATCTGCTCCGCCGGCGGCGCTTCGCCCTTGATCGCCGCCAGCAGCAAACCGGCTGCCTCGAACCCGATCCGGTAGCGCGGCGTGCCGATCGTGGTCACCGAGGGCGTCATCCACGCCGACGCCGGCAGATCGTTAAACCCGCACACCGCCAGCCGGCCCGGCACGGCGATGCCGCGCCGCTGGCACTGGTAAATCGCGCCATGCGCCAGGTCGTCATTGCAGCAGAAAACCGCGTCGCAGTCCGGCGCCTGCGCCAGCATGCGCTCGACCAGCTCGGCCCCGAGCGCGATGGTCGACGGCTCGCTCACCATCAGCTCCAGGCGCGCGTCCAGCAGGCCGGCGTCGCGCATGGCCTTGCGGTAGCCGTCGGCGCGGCGCAAGGTGCGCTCGTCCAGTTGCGCGCCGATGAAAGCGATGCGCGCATGACCCTTGTCGATCAGGTAACGCGTCATCGCATGCCCCGCATCGAACTGCGAAAACCCCACCGACAACTGCCCCGGCGCGCTCCCCAGGTCCATCATCGACACCACCGGCACGTTCGATGCGGCCAGCATCTGCGTCACCCGCGCACTCTGGCTCAGGCTGGAGAGCAAAATTCCGTCCGGATTCGATTGCAGATAAATGCCGAGCAGCTTTTCTTCCTCGGCATCGGAATAGCGGGTGTTGCCGATCAGTAGCTGATAATTGCCGGACCCGATCGCATCCTGGATGCCCTCCAGCACGGCCGTAAACACCGCATTCGACAGCGACGGCACCAGCACCACGATCACGTTCGACTGCGCCGACGCCAGCGCGCGCGCGGCGCGGTTCGGTACGTAGCCGAGTTCGGCGACGGCGAGCTCGACCCGCGCACGGACGGGGTCCGACACCCGCTCCGGCTGGCTCAAAGCGCGCGAGGCCGTCATCGCCGACACCCCGGCATGGGCGGCCACCGACGCCAGTGTCGCCTTGCCGCTGGAGCGGCTCTTGATCGTGCTTGTTTTACTCATGCGCTTGGCCGCCTGCGATAGTTTTTTGAAAACTTTTGTCGGATTTTACCTCGCTCGGCATGCTTTCCGTCAATACATCGGTAGTTGCTTCAAAGAATTTAATACTTGTGTGTGTTCACGCACAGAGTTGCGACAGGCGGCGGACTATAGTGGAACTGTCTCTTTCAGGACATCCCTAGTTTTGGACTTCGCCCGCTTTAATACAGCGGGCATTTTTTTGCCTGAGCGGAAAGCGACGCAACAATGATAGGGAATAGCAGGCGCGGCAGGACGCCGCGCCGCCTGCTTACATCAGGGCCGAGGTCAGGCTGCTCACTTCGGCAGCCGATTCTTCCAGGATGCTGTTGAGCGTGCCGTCGCCGATGACGAAGTCGATGGTCGCCGCCGCCTGGCGCGAGGTCGCGCCGGCGCGTTCGTACAGGGGCGAGGGGACCGGCGCGAGGTCGTTGGCCAGCAGCAGGGTGTCGCCCAGCGTTTCGGGCGGCAGCGCGCGCATGCCGACCCACAGCGCCTCGATGGCCGCCATCACCGGTGCCGGCACGCCCAGCCGTTGCAGGACGCAGCGGCCGATGATCTGTTCGCCATGTTCGATCCAGTCGTCCGGCTCGCCTTCGAATAGGCCTGGAAATTCATCGGCGCGCGAGAGCATGTAAAAGCCGCCTACCTCGTGCACGATGCCGGCGAACATCGCCGTTTCCGGGTCCAGGTTGGCCACGCGCCGCGCGATCACCTGCGACAGCGCCGCCACGTGGGCCGAGTGCTGCCACAATTGATTGGCCTTGTCGCGCAGCGACGGTTCCGTGATCTTGCTGCCGAGCTGGCGCACGATGACGGACGCGCCGAGCGCGTTGAGGGTGCGAAATCCGACCCGCTGCACCGCGGTGCGCACGTTCGTCACTTCATTGCCGGATCGGTTATAGGCGACCGAATTGGCGATCGCCACGGTGCGCGCGGCCAGCAGCGGTTCGGCCTGCACCAGGCGGGCGGCGGTATCGGCATGGCAGTCGGGATCGTTCAGCGCGCGCTGCAACTTCAGCGTGGCGTCGACATTGGTCGGGAAACTCAGTTCCCCCCGGCTGGCTTGAGCAGCAATGCTCTTGTACGCTTCGAGTCTGTCCATAAAAAAATTATACTCCGATAACCCAGCCGTGTTTGTCGTAAAAACGTGCTTTAAAGCATTTATCTGGCGGCCGCCGGATGGCGTGCTGCGCGCATCCCGCGGTCACGGCCGGGCCTGCGTTCAGGGTTCGCTGAAGATGGCGTCGCAGCCGTCCTGGGTCGCTTCGGTATCTTCCAGCTCATCGACCAGGCCCAGGTCGAACAATTCCTCGACCGCGTTCATAAAACTGTTGAGCTTGGTCGCGCCGATGAGGCGATAGATTTCGCCGGCTTCGTTGCGCACGCCGATCAGCATTTTTTCCTGGCGCACTTCGTCCGGGGTGGCGACGTTGAGCAGCAGGTTGCCGATAATGTGCTTGTCAAAGTGAGCGGGCTTTTTGCCTTCGAGCAGGGTGGTTTTCAATCTTCTTCCTTGTGTTGTTGTAATGTGGGGCAAACGGGATGGTCGGCGATGACTTGTTTCAGTTTGCGCAAGCTGGCGTCGATGTCATCGAAATCGGTGTCCGACAAGGGCGAAAACAATTGCCTGCCGTGCTCGACCACCTTGGGAAAGACATCCCGGAACACGGTCTCGCCGCCTGCTGTCAGGCGCACGTAAAACGAGCGCTTGTCGTCGCAGCTGCGTTCGCGCGCAACCAGGCCCTTTTGTTCCAGGCGGTCGATCACGCCGGTCAGCGTGCCCTTGGTGATCAAGGTTTTCTCGCCCAGTTCCTTGTACGTCATGCCCTGCGTATTGCCGAGCGTGGCGATGATATCGAACTGGGCATGCGTCAAGCCGCACTGGCGCACGGATTCGCCCGAAAAGCGCTCGAAGCTTTGCAGGCACTCGGCCAGCAAGCGCACACTCCTTAAATAACGTTCCCCCATAGGCCGTGATTATAGCTGGCTGCGCCCGGTTTGACGCGGCACGGTCGCTTGTGTGGCCGGCGCGCCGCGGGGATTACCGCGTTGATGCCGAATTGCTACAAGGTGGCGGCGGCCGGCCCGCTCCGGGCAGGATGGTTGATCTCCGGTATGATAGTGAGCCCATGAAATCCGATAGCGCCTTGCGGCCGCCCGATCCTTTGTAATGACGCACCCATGCCCGTCCGATGCCACTAGCTAAACTCGCCCGCCTGGCGCAAGAAACCCCGCTGCGCGTGCTTCTCATCAACGCCGGCGAACCCGACGCGCTGACCTGGGCCGGCCTGTTCCAGCCGCTGCGCCTGGCGGCCAAGATCCTCGGTCCCGAGCGTCTGCACGTGGACGTGCGCAGTCCCGACAAGTTCGCCGCCGACGCCCAGCGCCACTGGCATCTGGTGCTGCTGGTGGCGGACGAAGCGCAAGCGTCGCTGAAACCGGCCAACAGCCGCATCCTGATCGAGCGCTGCCGCGCCGCGCCGTTCTGGGGCGGGGTCGGCGCGGGCGTGCTGTGGCTGGCCGACGCGGGCGTGCTCAACGGCGTGCGCACGGCGCTGCCGTGGGCCCTGTACGCCGAAGTCGACACGGTGGCCGACCGCGCCGTCTTTACGCCGAACCTGTTCGAAATCGACGATAACCGGCTCACCTGCTGCGGCGGCGCGGCCAGCATCGACTTCGCGCTGAACCTGGTCGAGATCATTTTCGGCGCGGGCGTCCAGGCGCGCATCAAGGAAACTTTGTGCATCGACCGCGTGCGCGGCAAGGAAGAGCGCCAGCGGGTGGCCTTGCAGGCCCGTTTCGGCGCGCTGCAACCGAAGCTGACCGAAGCGGTGAGCTTGATGGAAGCGAACATCGAAGAGCCTTTGTCGACGGACGACATCGCCAACCTGGTGGGGATATCCCGGCGACAACTTGAACGCTTGTTCAAACAGTATCTGGGCAGCCTGCCGTCGCGCTACTACCTGGAACTGCGCTTGCAGCGCGCGCGCCAGCTGCTGCTCGACACGCATTATTCCATTGTGCAGGTGGGGCTGATGTGCGGTTTTTCGAGCGGCTCGCACTTCTCGACCGCCTTCGGCGCCCTGTTCGGCAACACCCCGCGCGAAGAACGCCAACGCAAGCTCGCCGCCCCGCCGGCTTGAATTCCTATAGCTGATCAGGGCAACCCCCTACAACCGGGGTCTGACCTCTGATTAGCTGTTTAGTTTCGTGTGATCATATTCCTCGTCGCAGCATGGCTTTGTTCCGCGCCAAGGCCGTGCTTGACGAGTTGATCGCCGATTTGCCACCGCGGTCGTCCCATCGGTTGCAGCACATCGCATAAACTTCAGTCTATGAGCACACGCATTCATCCCCAAGCCCGCACCACGCCGAAGATCCGGCAGGAAATCAAGGACTCCGGCCTGTCCGATCGCGAGGCCG
>DASVVC010000135.1:0-2937 GCA_036386755.1 Telluria sp. | reverse complement strand
GACCGAAGCGGTGGATGAAACCGAGCAGCGCGAAGTAGATGCCGGTCGCTTCGGCGGCGATGGGGCCGGCGGCCCCCAGCAGGCAACACAGGGCCGACTGCGTGACCGGGTGTTCGAAGCGTTCCATGAGCGAGGTGTGGGCGGGGCTGCCGATCAGCGCCATCAGGTCGGGCTTGAGCTTGCGATGCTTCAGCAGCGCCTGCAGCGACTGCCACTTGGCGCCGATATTGCGTCGCGCCGGATCGACCCGCATCATCGGGATCGCCATGTCGATGAACGCATCGACCAGCTTCATCAACACCAGAAACTCGTCGGCGTCGCGCGCCGAAAAGCGCCGGATCTCGGCCGCCGTCTGCGCGGCGGTGCGCCCGAATACCAGCGAATTGCCGTCGGGGTGAAGATAGACGTAGCCGGGGTCCATGGTGACCTGGCGAAAGCCGTGGCGCGCCAGCTGCAGCTCCTGCGGCATCATCGGATGCACGCGCAGCGACATCAGGTCGAGCGCGCAGGGATGGACCAGGTGGTGCGGTGCCTGCGGGATCAGGTAGCCGCTGGAAGCCATGCCCCCGACCTTGTCGCGCGCTTCGACGACCACCACTTTCCTGCCGCTGGCGGCCAGGTAACAGGCGGCTGCGAGGCCGTTGTGCCCGCCCCCGACGATCACCGCATCGTACTGCTTGTTTCCCGTCATGCTGTCTCCTCCCGCTGCTGCGGCTTGTCGTGTCGTTATCGGTCTCCCGAACGGGGCGATTGGAACACGGCAGCGCGCAGACGCGACAGCGCAACGGTTTGACCGCGCGTCAAAGCATGGCGCGTAGCCCGGGAGGCGGCTAGTGATTCACCACACTAGCGGCGCGCCGTGCGTCCCGACATCAGCATGAGGACAAAGCGTTCGATCCGGCGCATCAGGTTGCGGCGGTCGGGCCCCGCCGGCACCAGCACGTCGCTCATGATGTAGCGCACCATCAGTTCGCACACCAGTTCGCGGTCGATCACGATGCCGCGCCGCTCTTCCCAGGCGTCGAACACGGGTACCAGGAGATCCTGGAAGCGATGCACCGAGTCGGTGAAGATGCGCTGCAGCCAGCGCATCGCATAGTCCGGCGCCACCAGCAGCAGGCGCCGTGCGCGCGTATTTTCCAGATAGTCGTCGATGAAGGTGATGAGGGCCTGGAAGCGCTCGTCCGGGTCGATCAGGTCGGCGGTCTTCTGCAGGTTGGCATGGAACTGGTCACGCTTGTGGCGCGAAAACGCATCCAGCAAGTCGTCCTGCGAAGAAAAGTAGCGATAGAACGTGCCACGCGAAATGCCGACTTCCTGGCATACATCGAAGATCGAAATGCGCTCGGCTCCGGAGCGCAGGATGATTTCCTCGGTGACGGCCAGAATCCTGGCAATGGTTTCGCTGGAACGTTTGTTCAGCTTGGCACTGGGGGCGGCAGTCCGCACCACCTGCGGCAGCTGCGCCTTGCCGGCGTCGGCGCCACTCTGGGCGGCAGGCTTGGCCACGGCCCTGGCTGCCGGCTTGGTCGCCGCTCCGGCTGCTGCTTCGGCCGCTGGTTTGCCTGCTGGCTTGGTCGCTGGCTTGGTGGTCGGCTTGGGTTTGGCCGGCGCCTTGGTCACCGCCTTGGCCGCCGGCTCAACCGCGCGTCTGGCTTGCTTGGCGGCCGCCTTTGGGGCCGGTACGGCCCCGGCCTTTGGTTTCGGCTGCGCCGCCACGACTGGCACTGCCTTCTCTTTTGCTGCCTTGAGTGAACCCGTCATTGGTTTCTTCGCACATGTTTCTGGAACAGAGATTGTAGCGCAAGCCCCGGGCCGGAATGCGAGCACGCAGGAGTTTCCCACGCTTTTCTTTGACACTTTTTGCTTTTGTGTTTATATTTATCTCATAAATTACTTATAACTGGAGACGATATGGCAGGCATGGGCAATCCCGATACCTGGTCGATGGGCCAGCAGGACACCGTCATCGCCGCACTCGACAGGGCGGTCGCGGCGCACCCCGAACGCGTGCTGTTCGATTTCGGCGGAGAACTGACCACTTACGGCCAATTCGACCAGTTATCGACCCGCCTGGCGCATTCGCTGGCGGAACTGGGCCTATGCGCCGGCGACACCATCGTGACCATGCTCGACAACAATATCGATGCCGTGACAGGGTGGATTGCGGCGAACAAGTTGTGCGCGGTCAGCGTGCCGGTAAACACGGCCCTGCGCGGCGAATTCCTGCGCCACCAGGTTGCCGACGCGAAGGCGCGCATCGTGATCTGCGAGGCCGACTACGTGGAACGCATCGCCCAGGTGGCGGAAGGCCTGCCGGACGTCACCCTGCTGCTCTACCGGGGCACGCTGGACACGCTGCCGTCCTGCCCGGTCCGGATCGATGCGCTCGATCGGCACCGCGGCCGCAGCGACGAACCGATCCTCACCAGGCCGGCGCCTTCGGACCTGGCCTGCATCGTCTACACGTCCGGCACGACCGGCCCCTCCAAGGGCTGCATGCTGAGCTATAACTACATGTGCAACCTGGCGCGCCTGCAGCTGCGTGCCGGCCCGGCCACGGCCGACGACGTGACCATCACCCCGCTGCCGCTGTTCCACATGAATGCCATGTGCGTGGGCGTGCTGTCGAACATCCTGGTGGGTGCACGCGTGGCGATCGTGCCGCGCTTCTCGGTGTCGAACTTCTGGCCCGAAGTCGAGCGCAGCGGCGCCACCATCGCGTCGATCCTGGGCAGCATGGGGGGCCTGCTGGCCCAGGCGGCGGAAAGCGAATCGATGCGGCGCTGTGTCGGCCGGATCCACACCGTGCGCGGCAACCCGTTTACCGAGGAAACCAAGAAAATCTGGCGCGAGCGCTTTGGCGCCAGGCAGGTCGGCGGCAACGGCTACGGCCTGACCGAGGCCAGCGTGATCACGTCGCTGCCCGGCGGCGAA
>DASVVC010000134.1:0-32853 GCA_036386755.1 Telluria sp. | reverse complement strand
CCGCGCAGCCTGTAGCGGCAGCACGAACTTGGGTTCCCGCCTGCGCGGGAACGACGGTGTGGTGGCGTCGCGCAGTGGAAGACATCGCTCCCCTGCACGCCAGGGCGTCTTAACGGCCCTTGGTGCCCTGCTTGGTATTGGCCTCGATCGACTTCGCATGCTGGTGATCGGTGCTGGCGTTGACCATCTCGGGCGGCACTTCAATGCGCGTAATGCCCGAGTCGACCGAGATCGGATCGCTGGCCGGGAACGTCATTTCGACGGCATCGTCGAGCAAGGTTTCCTTGGCGGCTTGCTCCGAGGTATCGCACTCTTCGTCGGCCAGCACATTGATCGCGCTGGCCCACTTGACGAACTTGAGGTTGGCCAGGTCGCCGATGGTGGTGATATTGAATGCCTCGTGCAGGGCCTGGGCGTCCTTGGTGCTCAGCCCGCGCATGGCGGAGAGCGGCGCGTTGCGCAGGTCACGGAAACATTTGCCGTTAAATTCGGCATCTACGATGGTATTAATATTCATGGCTTACCCTTTCAATGTGCCACGCCACGATGGTGGCGATGTACCGCGCCGTGAGGCAGCGGTTGTTCTGATGTCACTATCGCATACGGCCTACCCGCCGTATGTGCGTTAGCGTACCGTGCATTGCGATACCACCCTATTCGCTTGCATTTTGACATTGGATTACCCGATTGCTATGATGGGCGCCGTACGGCCATGACAACGACGTTCGCTGTCATCGCCTGCCACATTCCGGTTCTGCTTTTCTTCTCGGGAGCATTGCATTCGATGTGATTGAACCACCACCGCAGCGCAGGAATGACGTGACCAATCTAGACAAGCCTAAGATTCTCGTCGTAAACGACGACCCAGCCAGCCTGTTGGCCCTGACCAGCCTGCTGGACCAATGGGCCGACGAATCCGGCTACACCGTACTGTCCGCCCGCTCCGGCCAGGAAGCCTTGCGCCAGGTCCTGCTGCACGACTTCGCCGTGATCCTGCTCGACGTCAACATGCCGGGCATGGACGGCTTCGAAACGGCCGAAGCGATCCACCAGCGCGTGCGCTCGGCCGACATTCCGATCATTTTCGTGACCGCCTTCCTGGCCGATGAAATCGACCGCCTGAAAGCCTACCAGCGCGGCGCCGCCGATTTCCTGTTCACCCCGGTCATCCCGCAGATCCTGCACGCCAAGGTCCAGGTGTTCGTGGCGCTGGCCATCAAGAACGAAGAACTCAAGCGCCAGGCCCACAAGCTGAGCCAGCGCACCACCGAACTGACCGCCACCAACAAACGCCTCACCCGCGAAATGGAAGAGCGCCAGGCGGCCGAAGCGAAAAGCCATGCCAAGGATGAATTCCTGGCCATGCTCGGACATGAATTGCGCAACCCGCTTTCGGCCATCAGCAGCGCCGCCTCGCTGATCGGCTTGGCCGGAGCCGGGGCCGATTCGGTCGGCCGCGCCAAGCAGATCATCCAGCGCCAGAGCCAGCACCTCTCGCGCATCGTCGACGACCTGCTCGACCTGTCGCGCGCCATGTCCGGCAAGATTTTGCTCGACAGGCAAACGCTCGATGTCGCCGCCCTGGTGTCGGCCTGCCTGGACACCTTCAAGGCCACCGGCCGCACCGGCAACTACCTGCTCAACGTCGACATGGAGCCGGCCTGGGTCGACGGCGACCCGACCCGGCTCGAACAGATCGCCACCAACCTGATCGACAACGCCCTCAAATACACGCCGCCCGGCGGCACCATCGACATCACGGTGTCCGACAGCGGCGACGACATCGTGCTCGAAGTGCGCGACACCGGCGTGGGCATCTCGGCCGAGCTGCTGCCGCACGTGTTCGACGTGTTCGTGCAGGGTTCCATCACGCTCGACCGCGCGCAAGGCGGCCTGGGCATCGGCCTGGCCCTGGTGCGGCGCCTGGTCGAACTGCATGGCGGCAAGGTGTCCGCCCACAGCGAGGGCGCCAGCGCCGGCTCCACCTTCGTCATCCGCCTGCCGCGCGCCGTGCCCGTGGCGCCGGACGCGACCCCGGACCCGGCCTCGCCCGGCGCGGTTGCCGACCACAAGCCGGCCATCCTGCTGATCGAAGACAACGACGACGGCCGCGAGATGATGGCCACCATGCTCGGCGCCTACGGCTACCGGGTGCGCGAGGCGGCCGACGGCGTGCAGGGCGTGCAGATGGCGCACAGCTTCCTGCCCGACGTCGCCCTGGTCGACATCGGCCTGCCCGGCATCGACGGCTACGAAGTGGCGCGCCGCCTGCGCCAGGACGACGGCACCCGCCACATCAAGCTCATCGCACTGACCGGCTACGGCCTGGCCGACGACCAGCGCCGCGTGCTCGAAGCCGGCTTCGACAAGCACCTGGTCAAGCCGGTCGACATCGCCCACCTGCTCGACGCCATCGGCCAGTTCGCCGCCACCGGAAAATAGCCGGGCGCCGGCGGCGCCCTACATGGTCGCCGCCACTTCATCCTCGCGCAGCGCCATTTCCTCGGCCAGGGCCGCCAGGTCCAGCTTGTTTTTCTTCGCCTTGGGAAACATCTCCTTCTCTTCCTCTTCGACGTGGTGGGCAATCTGCTCCGACAGGACCTTGACTTTGGCGTCGTAGAGCTCGTCTTCCGGATCCATTTCCTGCAGCTGCGCGATCAGCTCCTTGGCGCTGGCATGCTCGACGACCGCCTCGTCGACCAGCTCCTCGTTGTCGTCGGCGGCCTCGCGCATGGCCGGGTAGAAAATCTCTTCCTCGATGGTCGCGTGCAAGGTCAATGCGGTGCAGATCTGGTCGGCGATCTGCTTCTTGCGGTCATTGGCGTCCTCGCCCAGCGTCTCGTACTGCTTGAACAACTCCTCCACCTCGCGATGATCCTCGGTCAGCATCGCAATGGCGTCTTTTTTAGTCGTGTTCATGGAAACTCCCTCGGTTGATGAAAAAGTGGCAGATAATCGAAGCGCCAGATTGACCAAAAAGGCCCGCGCCGACTGTGCGGCACTTCACCAACCGGTCCCGCGCGACGCCGCGACAGGCGCGCGCAAGCTGTTGTATGATTTGGGAAACATTCACCGAGCTCAGCATGACTTTACCGCCCTCCCTCCCGCCCGACCCCGCGCCGGACCGCCAGCTTGCCGAGCGCAATGCCGACCTGACCGAACTGCTCGGGCATGTGACGACCTGCTGGGATGACGAACGGCGCCTGCTGGCGCGCAAGCTGCACGACAGTCTCGGCTCGTCGATGACGGCCCTGACCATGCACCTGGCCCTGCTGACCCAGCAACTGCCGCACGAAAAGGCGCTGCAGGACCGCACCGCCCAGATGAAGCAGCTCCTGATGACCATCATCAATACCAACCGCGACATGCAATTGTCGCTATGGAACGATAAGCTGGAATTTTTGGGGATCAAGTCGGCCATCGCCGAGCTGGTCGGCGATTTCGGCAAGGAACATCGCTTGGTGGCACGCTGCAGCCTGCCCGATGAAGACGAAGCCTACGCGCGCGAACATGGGGTGGCCCTGTTGCGCACGCTGGAAGAAGGCTTGCGCAATATTGCCGCGCACGCGGGCGCAACCGAGGTCGACATCATCCTCGACGACGGCGGCGACGAGATCATGCTCACGGTACGCGACAACGGGGTGGGTCCGGGCGAGAAGCCCGGCGAATCGCCCGGCTGCCACGGCCTGCGCCTGCTGCGCGAACGCGCCCGCTACCTCGGTGGCGCGCTGTCGGTGATGCCGGCCCAGCAGCGCGGCACGGTCATGACATTGACCCTGCCCAAGGCGCCGACGCTGGCCGGCGGGTGATCGGCTGGGCGGCGTGTCATTCGCGCCACTGGCAGGAATGACGGTTCGCACAGGCCGATCGCGCTGTCATGCCTTGCGCGGGCGACGGCGCTGTACCGCACCGATCAGCGCAATACCGGCGCCCAGCATCAGCCAGGTTTGCGGCTCGGGAACGGCACTGATTTCACTGATGGCAAATCTGGTCTCGGGTGTGAAATTGTGGCCGCTCCAGCTGGCTCCCGAAGAAAAAATGCTTTCCGAAACGGTAAAGAAATCCACGCCAGTGCGGTAGGATGTCGATGTGCGCGACCAGTTGCTGCCCCATTCCCCATACTGCCTGGATCGAGAGGCATCGAACATCAAGGCCGAACCCGGCGTGTACGAAAAGCTGCTCAGCGAACAGCGCAAGGGGTCTTCGCAGTTCAGCATGGATTGCCCGTCGATGGTAAACGACGTCACTTCCGACCGTGAAAAGCTGCCGTCCCTGTTCAGGTCTTCAGCAAAGAAGCTCCCCGATAATCTGGTGTCCGGATTAAAGGCGCCTTCAAAGCTCCCACCGGACTCGTACCCCCACGCCGGCGTGAAGCCGGTGAACGACCAGTCGTAGCCCTGCACCGCCGCTTGGCTCGACATCGCATATCCCATCAGCGCCAGAGCGCCCATCAGTTTCTTGATCATGTGCTTACCTTTGGAATGGATTACATTGTTCTATTGTAAGAATATCAATAAAACCAGACTTCGCCAATAGCAAATAAGCATTTCCATCATTAGACGGTTAACGGTATGAAATGTGTAGCAAAGACGGGACAGGGACTTGACGGCAAGGCGCCGAGGCGCTGGCAATGGCGCGGGAAGAGTCATTTCCACCATTGGCGGAAATGACGATCATCGGGATCGAACGCTCTGTTAAGCGTTGCGCGCGCGGCGACGCTTTACCACGCCCAGCAGCGCAATGCCGGCGCCGAGCATCAGCCAGGTCTGCGGCTCGGGAACGGCGCTGATGGCGAACTTGGTCTCAGGTGTGAGCAACTTGCTGTACGAGCGCCCCCCGGAACTCGACCAATCGTTTTCGTCCAGGGTCGTGAACCCCGTGTCGGTGCGGTAGTAATGCGTCGTACTCGACCAGCCGTTGCCCCATTGTCCATATGCGGCAGTATCGAAGGCATAGAATTCCAAGGCCGCACCCGGGGTGTACGAAAAACTGCGCAGTCCGCACCTTTCGGGAGCTGTACAGTTCAGCTTGGATTGCCCGGAAACGGAAAAGGCCGTCACTTCCGACAGTGAAAAACTACCATTCTTGTCGAGATCGTCAGCGAAGAAGCGCCCCGTTACCGTGGCGGTCGGGTCGAAGTCGCCGTCATAGCCCCAAGGACTGGTTTCGGACGCCCAGTGCGGCAGAAAGCCCGTGAACGACCAGTCGTAGCCCTGCACCGCAGCCTGGCTCGACATCGCACATCCCATCAACGCCAGAGCGCCCATCAGTTTCTTGATCATTTGCTTGCCTTTACAGTGGATTAAATTACACTATTGCAAGCCTATCAACAAAACCAGGCTTTGCCAACAATAAATAGACATTTTTTCCATGAGACGGTCAACGGCATGAAAAGCGTGGCAACGCGCGCCCAGGGACCCCGACGGGGACGTTCCGGGACGCTGGAGATGGAGGGAAGCGTCATTTCCACCATTGGCGGAAATGACGCCACCAGGATGCAACGATGATTACGCGTTGCGCGAGCGGCGACGCTTGACTGCGCCGAGCAGTGCCATGCCGGCGCCCAGCATCAACCAGGTCTGCGGTTCCGGAACCGGGCTGATGGCAAATTTGGTCTCGGGCGTAAAGGTGTAGCGGTAGGTGCTGGCCAGCGACCATTCGTTTTCGTAGACGGTGTAGAACGAGGCTCCGGCGAGGTATGACCTGGTCGTGGTTTCCCACCAGCCGCTGCCCCATGTCCCCGATACAGTCGAATCGTAGGCGTCGAACTGCAATAGCGAACCGGGCGTATATGACAGGTTGAACAGATCACAGCGGCGAGCACCCGTGCAGTCCATATAGGACTTACCGTAAATGGTAAAAGAGGTCACTTCCGCGGTTGAAAAAGTTCCGTTGTTATCCAGATCCTCGGCGTAGAAGCGCCCCTGGAGCACATGATTCGGGTTGAACGGGCCATACTGTGGTGCAGGCGAGCTCTCGCTAGCGTAGGAAGGCAGAAATCCCGTATACGTCCAGTCGAATCCCTGCACTGCAGCCTGGCTCGACAGCGCAGATCCCATCAGCGCCATCGCGCATATCATTTTCTTGAGCATTAACGTACCCTTTCGTTGAGTTAAGTTGCATTTGCAATAAATATCATTTAAATCCGGCTATGCCAGTGACAAATAAACATTTCCGCCATTAGCTGGACAACGTTGGGAGCAAGTGTGACAACAACAGGGCCACTGAACATGACGGCGACGTTCCGGGCGGATGGCGATATGCGGAAGAGTGTCATCTCCACCACTGGCGGAAATGACTTCCACCATGGGCGGAAATGATTTTCCGGCGGTGACAGCAATGATGTCCGCAGGAGCGAATCGGCAGTTATGCGTTGAGCGCGCGGCGCCGCTTTACCGCACCCAGCAGTGCGATGCCGGCGCCCAGCATCAGCCAGGTCTGCGGTTCCGGAACGGCGCTGATGGCAAACTTGGTCTGGGCGGTGAAGTCAAAATTGCTCCCACTTGCACCAGTATGCGACCAGTCGTTTTGTTGGGTGGTCCAGAAACGGTCGGCTGCAACGTAGATGTAGGATCTGCTCTCCCATCCTTCGCCTGGACTCCCGTATGTGTAGTTCTGGTAGGCATCAAAGGTCAGCGCACCACCCGGCGTGTACGAAAACGCACTCAAGGAACACACGGGCCTGCCCGTGCAATTCAGGAACGATTGGCCGGCAATCGTAAACGACGTGACTTCCGCGAGGGAAAAGACGCCATTCAGATCGCGGTCTTCAGCGAAGAAACGGCCCTTGTACTGGCGGCTAGGATCGAATTGCCCATACTGGGGTTGCGGCTGACTTTCCGACCAGATCGACGGTAAAAATCCGGTATACGACCAGTCGAAACCCTGCACCGCAGCCTGGCTCGACAGCGCGCATCCCATCAGCGCCAATCCACACATCATTTTCTTAATCATTCGCATCCCTTTGTTTTCAACGATTTAACAAAAATGCAAGCTTATCAATGAAACAAAGACGCTGCAATGGTTTTTCATGCAGCCCTGTGGCGCGCGCGCACATGGCGTATCAGTCCAGCTTGACCTGCGGCGTGCTGCGCTCGATCAGGAAGCGCGCCAGCGCCAGGTCCGTGATGTTGTTGAGGTGCGAAACGTCGCTTCCCCCGTCGGCGGAAATGACGTTGACAAGGTAGGACGACGTGTTATGCGTTGCGCGCGCGGCGACGCTTCACCATGCCGAGCAGCGCAATGCCGGCGCCCAGCATCAGCCAGGTCTGCGGTTCCGGAACGGCGCTGATGGCAAATGTGGTTTGAGCGGTGAAGTTATAGTCGACGGCGCTTGCGCCAGACTGCGACCAGTCGTTTTCGTAGACGGTATAGAAGCGATTGCTTGCATTGTAGGTGCGCGAGGTACGCGACCATCCGCTGCCGTAACTGCCGTATTCGACGGAATCGTACACGTCAAAGGTCAGCGCGCCACCCGGCGTGTACGAAAACGCCTGCAGACCGCACTCGCGCACGCCCGTGCAGTTCATGAACGATTCGCCGTACACCGTAAAGGACGTCACTTCCGCGGCGGAAAAGGCACCATCCAGATTGCGGTCTTCCGCGAAGAAACGCCCCTTGAGCACATGCCCAGGATTGAATTCTCCATACTCGGGCATAGGCTGCCTCTCCGACGAGTACGACGGTATAAATCCCGTGTACGACCAGTCGAAGCCCTGCTCCGCAGCCTGGCTCGACAGCGCGCATCCCATCAGCGCCAGTCCACATATCATTTTCTTAACCATTTGCATCCCTTTGTTTCAACGATTTAACAAAAATGCAAGTTTATCAATGAAATAAAGGTGCTGCAATGGTTTTTTGTGCAACCCTGTAGCGCGTGCACATGAGGTATCAGTGCAGCTTCACCTGCGGCGTGCTGCGCTTGATCAGGAAGCGCGCCAGCGCCAGCACGCCGGTACGCACATGGCCGAGCACCGCCGCGTGATGCATCAGGTGCAGGCTGACGTACATCATGCGCGCAAAGAAGCCTTCGACGAACCAGCTCAAGCCCTTCAGCGAACCCATCAGGCTGCCCACGGTCGTGGTCTGGCCGAACGACACCAGGGAGCCGTAATCCTTGTACTCGTAGGGTTTGGTTGGCGCCGCCTTGCCGCGCTGCTGGCGCAGGAAGGTGTCGAGCAGGTAATCGGCCTGCTGGTGCGCGGCCTGGGCGCGCGGCGGCACCATCTTGCCCTCGGCGTCGACACAGGCGGCGCAGTCGCCCATGGCATAGATACCGGGCGCGTCTTTCACGCGCAGAAAGCCGTCGACCTCGATCTGGCCGCCCTTGGCCAACGGCAAGCCGAGCGTGGCAAGAAATTCCGGTGCGCGAATGCCGGCCGCCCACACGCACAGGTCGGATGGATAGACGTTGCCGTTCTTGTCGGTCACTTGGTCCGGCGCGATGCTGGTCACGCGGCACTCGTTGACTACCTTGATACCGCGCTCGTGCAGCAACTTGAGAGCCGCGTTCGACACCCGTTCCGGCAGCGGCGCCAGGATGCGCGGCGCCCCTTCGAGCAAGGTGATGCGCACATCCTGCTGGGGTTTGAGGTGCTGGAAGCCGTAGGTGGTGTACACCGCGCTCGCTTCGCGCAGCTCGGCCGCCAGCTCGACGCCGGTGGCGCCGCCGCCGATGATGACGATGTCGACCCCGGCCGCCGGCTCTTGCGGTTTGCGGGCATCGGCCCGGGCCAGCAGCTTGAGCAGCTGCAGGCGGAAGCGCTCGGCGTCTTCGGTCGCGTTCAGGGAAATCGTGTATTCCTTCGCGCCGGGCACGCCGAAGTAGTTCGAGGTGCTGCCGACGGCAATCACGAGCGAACTGAATTCGAGCGTGCGTTCGGGCAGCACTTCTTCATCCTGCGCAGTGCGGATAGGGCCGATGGTCAGGCGCCTGGCGGCCGGATCGAGCCCGGTCAGGGCGCCGTAGACGAAGCTGAAGCCGTTGTCGTGGGCCAGCATCTGGTAGGACAAGCCTTCCTGGTGGATATCGAGGGTGCCGGCGGCGACTTCATGCAGGGAGGGTTTCCAGATATGCGACAGGCGGCTATCGACGAGAAACACCTTGGACGGGCCCAGCTTGCGGCCCAGTTTGCTGGCAAGTTCCAAGCCGCCCGCCCCGCCCCCGACAATCACAATTTCGCCTCGCAAGACAATCTCCCTCGAATTTTTGACAACGCCAGTTTACTGCGATCCGGCCGATCGCGCCCACGCTGTACAGGACAGCGTCCGGTATGGCGTCCGGTATGGCGTCGCGTTAACGGAATCCGTTGGTCTCGCGGTCGCGGCCATTGCCATTGCCATGGCCATTGCCGTTGCCGTGACCATTCCCGTTGCCGTGACCATTCCCGCGGCCGTTGCCATGGCCGCGTTCATGACGGTCATCGCGGTCGTGACGATCGTAGCCGCGATCGCGATCGCGTTCATGCCCGCGCCCGCCGCCGCGCATCTCGCGGTAACGCGGCGCATAGGTATTGGTGTACCAGTCGTCGCGCACGAAATACACCTGGCGCCCGCACGCGTCGTAGCGCGCACAATGCTTGCTCCATTTTTTCATGTGTCCCGGCGGCACGCGCAGATACACCGGCTCGGGCGCTGCCCGTGCATAGCGCTCCACCACCATCGGCTGGGTGTAGACCACTGGCGGACGGCCGAAGTCGCCGAGCTCGATGCGTCCGTAGAATCCCGGCTGCCCGATATCGATGCTGACATTGGTCTGGGCTTGCCCGGACAAGCTCGCGCCCAGCAGGACGGCGGCGATGATCACGTTTTTCATGGTTGCCTCACTTAAAAAGTAGGCACGCCCGGCAGGCGCGCCGCGGGCAGCAGGCCGCCACGCGACTTGCTGCTCACATTCATTAGTTTAACAAAGGCAACGATGGAGTCGGTACGCCAGCGTACACAGCTATCACATGGCGCGGAACAGGGCCATGAACGGCTGGCTGACGGCCAGCGTCTCCGGCCGCGTGCGCAGGCGCAGCACTCCGCGTCCGCTCTCGTCGCGCGACACCGACGCGATCGCCTTGAGGTTGACGATGGTCGAGCGGTGAATCTGCCGGAACATGGACGGATCGAGCACGTCGAGCAGTTCGCGGATCGGTTTGCGCAGCAGCGCTTCGCCCTGCGCCGTCATCACCACCGTGTACTTGCTGTCGGCCTGGAAGTAGGCAACGTCCTCGACCATGATCAGGCGCGTGTCGGCGCCCGCGCTGGCGGTCAGCCACACCAGCGGGTCCATCCTGGGCGCCGGCGGCAGCGCCTGCCCGAGCTGGCGCAGCAGGGCCGCCAGCGCGCCGGCGTCCGCCACGCCGCTGCCCAGGCGCGCCCTGACCCGCTGCACCGTGGCCGCCAGGCGCGCAGGCGCCACCGGTTTGAGCAGGTAGTCGAGCGCGCCGCGCTCGAAGGCGTCGATCGCATACTGGTCGTAGGCGGTCACGAACACCACCTGCGTGGCCGGGCTGACCTCGGCCAGCGCGCCGGCCACTTCCAGCCCGCTCAATCCCGGCATGCGGATGTCGAGAAAGGCGACCTGCGGCTTGTGCGCGGCAATCGCGTCGAGCGCGCCGGCGCCGTCGTCGCATACGGCCACGATGCGCAGCTCCGGCCAGGCACTGGCGAGCAGCTGCACCAGCTCGTCGCGCAGCAGCAGTTCGTCTTCCGCGATGACGCAATCGGTCATGATGCTTTCTCCAGCGCCACCGCCGCGCTCTGCTTAGTGCCCTGCTCAGTGCCGCGATAAGGCACGCTGATCGTCGCCGCCACCCCGCTCGGATAATTCGACACGATGGTAAAGCCCGCCGCGCTGCCGTACGCCAGGCGCAGGCGCTCGCGCACGTTGCGCAGGCCGATCCCGGTGCCGCCGCCTTCGCCGGACAAGCCGCGGCCATCGTCGGCCACCGTCAGCGCCAGCACGCCGTCGTGGACGCGGGCGATGATCCACACCGTGCCGCCGCCCGCCTTCGCTTCCAGCCCGTGCTTGATGGCGTTTTCGACCAGGGTCTGCAGCATCATGGCCGGGAACGGCGCCCCGTGCAAGCCCGCCGCCACCTCGACCCGCAGGTGCAGGCGCGGCTCCATGCGCACCACCAGGATGTCCAGATAGGCGCGGACGCGTTCGAGCTCCTTGCCCAGGGTCGACAGTGCGTCGTCGGTGCGAGGCAGGCTGTTGCGCAGATAGGCGATCAGGTTGCCCAGCATCTGGTCGGCGCGGGCCGGATCGCTGCGGGTCAGCAGCTGCGCGCTGGCCAGGGTGTTGTACAGAAAATGCGGCTCGACCTGCGCGTGCAGCAAGCTCAGCTTGGCCACGGTCAGCTCCTTCTCGGTCGCCGTCTGCACGGCTTGCGCCTGCTCGCTGCGGCGCCGCTCGGCCACCCGGCGCGCCACGGCGCGGCCGATGGCGTCGGCGTTTTCGAGGTTGGCGCCGCCGTCGACCAGGAACCAGTCGGTCCAGGCCCACCGTTGCGGCTCGCAGATCAGCGTCACGCTGCCGGCGTCGCCGTTGGGCGTGACGGTGGCGATGACCTGGTTGCCGCCTTCACTCTGGCCGGTCACTTGCGAAAACCAGCTGCCGCGGTAGGGATGCAGGTAGCCGATCTTGGCGCGCACCTGCAGGCTGTCGCGCGCGCTGTCGACCTGCTCGGCGCCGGGCAGGTCGCGGATGGCGGCGTCGATGATGTCGAACGCTTCGCCGGCCTCGAACGGCACTTCGATCTGGCGCCGCTGGCGGCTCGACAAGGTGGCGCTGTTGACCTGACCCGTGAGCAGGCGCACCCGGCGCACGTGCGAAAACGCGGTGATCGCGGCAAATGTGACTACCGCCAGCACCAGGAGCAGCAGCGAGGCGCCACTGTCGCGCTCGCTCAGGAGGGTCTGCGCGAGCGTGACGGCCAGGACCGTGCTCGCAATCGCCCACGCCAGGGTCATCCGGAAGATAAAAAAGAAACTCGTCATGGTCAGCAATCCAGTCAGGGAGAAGTGGAAACGACTATAGCAAGCGGTGCCGGGCGGACCAAACCGATTCCGACGAAACCGCGCCGGCGCCGACGAACACCCGCCTTACCCTCCTGGCCCGGCGCCAGAATTTCCGCTACGCAAGATAGCACATCCGGCAAGCGCCGCCCTGACGTACCATCCGCGCCACTTTTACGCAGCAATTGTGCAACATTCCGGGCCCGATCGGTGCCCCGCTTTAGACGCATGTCAAGCTTTGCCGCATGGCCGGGGGCAGGTGGAATTTCCAGCAGGAATGACAGGTATTATTACCTGGCAGAAAGAGCTTCTGCAAAGAAGAACCAACCCACCAAAACTTAGGAGCTGGAATGAACACAACGATCCAACAGCAGCGCACCCTGGCCTACCTCGCCGTCATCGCCGCCGGCCTGGGCCTGGGCGTACCGGCCTACGCCGCGCAAGCGACGGCCGTCGCCGGCGGCACCGTGGTCACCCCGATCGCCATCGTGGCCAGCGTCCCGCTGGCCTTCGGCAGCTTTGCCGCCGCCGCCGGCGGCACCATCACCATCAGCACCAGCGGTGCGCGCGCCGTCAGCGGCGTGGTGGCGATGAGCGGCTCGGCCGCCACGGCCGCCAAGTTCGACATCACCGGCGAGCCAGGCACCACCTACACCATCACCCACTCCGGCACGGCCGTGCTGACCAACACCGGCGGTGCCGGCGAAACCATGGCGCTGGCCAAATTCAGCGACCTGACCGGCGCCAACGCCACCTCGGGCGACGCCACCAGCGGCACTCTCTCGGCCGGCGGCACCCAGTCGCTGTATGTGGGCGGCACCCTGACCGTGGCCGCCAACCAGGCTCCTGGCGTGTATGCCGGCGATGTCGTCGCGACCGTTGAATACAACTGACGCGCCCCGCTGCGGCGGCGCGACCGCCGTGGCGCCGGCGCTGCCGGCAAGGCTGCTGGCAACGGTGCTGGCAACAGCGTTGGCAACGGCGCTCGTGGCAGCGCCGGCGCGCGCGCAGTTGAACGCCGCTCCCGCCGGCGGCCTGGCCTTCGGCCGCTTCGCCGCCACTTCCGCGGGCAGCGTCAGCGTCGATGCGCACGGCACCCGTTCGGCCGGCGGCGGCGTCCTGCTGCTGCCGTCGGCGGCCGCGCCGGCCAGGTTCACCATCAGCGACAGCAAACCGGCCAACGCCAACCTGGTCTACATCGTCAGCCTGCCGGCCGGCGCGGCCATCAGCGCCGGCGCGTCCAGCATGGCGCTGACCGGTTTCACCAGTTTGCCTGCCGGCGCCGGCGTGCTCACCGGCGGCAGCCAGGTGCTGTCGATCGGCGCCACGCTGCAGGTCGGCGCCGGCCAAAGCGCCGGCAACTACAGCGGCACCTTTCACATCACCATCGAATATCAATAGCCGATCATCGACCTGCGAGGCCCACCATGCATTCCACCGTCTTCCTCCCGCGCGCCGCGCGCCTGCTCGCCGCCGCCCTGATGGCCGTGCTGCCGCTGCAGGCGATGGCCGGACTGATGCTCAACCCGACCCGCGTCGTCTTCACCAAGAACCAGCGCGCCGCCCAGGTCGAACTGATCAACAGCGACAGCTCCCCCGCCACCTACCGCATCAGCCTCGTCAACCGGCGCATGACCGAGAGCGGCGAATTCACCAGCGCCGACACGGCCGGCCCGCAGGACCGCTTCGCCGACACGATGCTGACGTTTTCGCCGCGCCAGGTGACGCTCCTGCCCGGCAACGCCCAGGTGGTGCGCGTCATGCTGCGCAAACCGGGCGACCTGGCGGCGGGCGAATACCGCTCGCACCTGCACTTCGAAAAACTGCCCGACGCCAGCGCGACCAGCGTCGAACAGCAAAGCGCCGGTCCCCAGCAGATCGGCGTGGTGCTCAACTCCCTGATCGGCGCCTCGATTCCCGTCATCGTGCGCCACCAGACCGGGGGCGCCAGCGTGACCCTGGGCGCGCTGGCGCTGCAAAAGAGCGGCCAGGGCCAGGGCGCCCAACTGGTGTTCCAGATCGCGCGCAGCGGCGACAGCTCGGTGTACGGCGACATCAGCGCCGCCTTTACGCCGCAGGGCGGCACCGAACAGGTGCTGGCCAAGGCCGCCGGCGTGGCGATCTACACCCCCAATCCGCTGCGCAAGGCCAGCCTGGCCATGCCGGCCGGCGTGAACCTGGCGCGCGGCACCGTGCACCTGCGCTACCGCGAACGGGCCGAAGCCGGCGGCGCCCTGCTGGCCGAAGCCTCGCTCGCCGTGCCCTGACAGGCTGCGCGGGCCACGGTCCGCGTCACCATGCATCCCGAACGCCCGCGCCGGCGCGCCTGCCGGCTCTGCCTCCCGCTGTTGGCGGCGCTACCGGCGCTGCTGTTCCTGCTTGCGCTGCTGGCGCTACTGGCATCGGCGGCGCCCGCGCGCGCCGCCGAAGGTCCCGACCTGGTGCTCGAAGTGCGGCTCGGCGAGCACCTTGTCTCGGACGCCGTCGGCGCCTACCAGCACGGCAACGATATCTACCTGCCGCTGGGCGAGCTGGCGCGCCTGCTGACCATCGCCATCCGCACCGACCCGGCCGAAGGCATCGCCAGCGGCTACATCCTCGACGAGCAGCGCGGTTTCCGGCTCGACCTGGCGCAGCGCCTGGTGATCAGCGGCGAGCAACGCACCACGTTCGACGCGGCGCGGGTGCTGCGCCACCCCGACGACCTGTACGTCGCCAGCCGCCTGCTGGCGCAATGGCTGCCGCTCGACCTCGACATCGACATGGCCAGCCTGGTGCTGCGCGTGCGCGCGCGCGAAACGCTGCCGCTGCAGGCGCGCCTGGAACGCCAGTCGCGTAGCAGCCCGGCGCGCCGTCCGGACGGCTCCCCCGCCCCGGCGTACGCCCGCCTCGACACGCCGTACGCGCTGGCCGGCGTGCCGTTCATCGACCAGACCGTGTCCGCCGACTTGCGGCGCGCCGGCAGCACGGTCGGCTACACCGCCTACCTGACCGCCGACCTGGCGGGCATGGAGGCGGCGCTCTACGTCAGCGCCGGCAGCAGCGTCGGCAAAGGCGCCGGCGGCGCCAGCGCGCGCATGACGCTGGCCCGCAACGACCCCGACGCCGGCCTGCTCGGCCCCCTGCACGCGCGCACGATCCAGGTCGGCAGCGTGCTGGCCGCGGGCGTGGCCGACATCGCGCTGGCCGGCACCGGCGGCGCCGGCGTGGCCATCTCCAACCGCGCGCTCGGCCAGCCGGCGCGCACCGACCGCCACACCCTGCAAGGCGACCTGCCGCCCGGCTGGGACGTGGAGCTGTACTTCAACGACGCCCTGATCGGCTTCCAGCAGGCGCGCCCCGATGGCCGCTACCGCTTCGACGACCAGCCCCTGATCTACGGCAGCAATGAATTTCGCCTGGTGTTCCACGGCCCGCTGGGCCAGCTGCGCGTCGAGCGCCAGAGTTTTCTGATCGACCAGGCGGTGCTCGCGCCCGGCGCCGTCGCCTGGAGCGCCAGCGTCCAGGGCGGCGCGCGCGCGCTGGCCCAGGTCGAAGTCGGCGTGCTGCCGCAAATGAGCGCCAGCGGCGGCGTGATGCGCCTGGCGCTCGATGGCCAGGACCGGCGCTACGCCAACCTTGGCCTGCACGGCTACTGGCGCGCGCTGCTGGCCGACGCCGCGTTCGCGCGCGCCGACGACGGCGGCAAGCTGGCCCGGATCGGCATCAAGACGCGGGTGGGCGGCATGGCGCTCGGCGCCAGCCACGCGCGCCTGGACGGCTTTGCCAGCGAACTGTTCCTGCCCGACGCCGACCCGCTGCGCAGCCGCGACGAACTGCGCCTCGATGGCCTGCTGCCGGGCGGGGGCCGCACGCCGATGCCGCTGGCGCTGCAACTGCGGCGCGAACGGCTGGCGTCCGGCGCCACGCGGCACGACGCCGGCGCGCGCCTGTCGGCGTACAGCCACGGCACGGCCATGAGCAGCAGCGTCCACTGGCGCGCCGCCGGCCACGCGCGCCAGGCCGACGGCAGCGTGCAGGCCAGCCGACGCGTGGCCGGCGTCGGCATCAGCGGCCAGCTGCAATACGCGATCCTGCCCGACGCCGGCATCTCGTCGCTGGCGCTGGCGGCCGACAAATTCGTCGGCGACGGCTACCTTGTCAACGCCGCCGTCACGCGCAGCTTCGCCGACCCGCAGCTGCGCTGGAGCGCCTCGCTCAACAAGGGCGTGGGCAGCGTCGGCCTCGGCGTGAGTGCGTTTTACACCAGCCGCGGCGACTACGGCGGCGGGCTCCAGCTATTCATGTCGCTCGGCCAGGAGCCAAGAAGCGGGCGCTGGCTGCACGACGCCGTGCCAATGGCGGGCGGCGGCGCGGCATCGGTGCGCGTCTTCCTCGACAAGAACGGCAACGGCGTGATGGATGGCGACGACGAACCGATCAAGGGCGCGGGATTTGCCGTCAACGGCGGCGCGCATATGGCGCGCACCGGCGACGACGGCGTGGCCTACCTGAACCGCCTGCCGGCGCACCAGCACGCCGACATCGCGGTCGATCCCGCCACCCTGGAAGACCCGCAATGGCAGGCGCGCGAAGCGGGACGGCGGCTGGTCCCGCGGCCGGGCAAGGTCAGCCGGCTGGAAGTGGCGGTCGGCATCACGGGCGAAATCGACGGCACTACTTACCTCGCCGGCGCCGACGGCAAGCGCGGCATGGGCGACTTCGAACTCGAGCTGCTCGACAAGGGCGCAAACGTTATTGGCAAGACCACCAGCAGCGCCGACGGCTACTACGTGCTGGGCGGCGTCGCGCCCGGCAACTATCTGCTGCGCATCGCCCCGGCCCAGCTGGCCAGGCTCGGCCTGCAAGACGGCGGCATGCACCTGATCACCATCGACGCCACCGGCACCGTCGTCAACGGCAAAGACTTCCACGTGACCAAATAACGCCCTCAACCGGGGTCTGACCTCTGATTCGAAACATTTAACAATCGGGTCAGAGCTTTAACCCGCAACATTTAACGTTCGACGCACGAGTTTGCGCGCATCCGGCTGCGCGTTGCCAGCGTGTCGCCGCAGTCCGGGAAGCACGGACTGCATGATTTTCCTCGCGCGATTTAACAGAATTTCGAGTCAAAGCTCTGACCCCAGTGCAGAAATCTTGCCACGTCGACGCAGGGATTTAACAAAATTTCGAATCAGAGGTCAGACCCCGGTGGGGCGGTGTTCAGGCGGGTTTGGACTGGTCGGCGATCCACTGGTCGATGATTTTTGCAAGCACATCCATCGGCACCGAGCCGTTTTTCAGGATGACGTCGTGGAACGCCGGCAGCGTGAAACGCTCTCCCAGCGCCAGCTTCGCTTTCTCGCGCAATTCGAGTATCCGCAGCATGCCGAGCATGTAGGCGCAGGCCTGCCCCGGCCACACCACGTAGCGCTCGACCTCGGCCGCGCCAATGCCGTAGTCGATCGCTTGCTGGCGCGTCCAGCCCTTGCTGTGCAAGCCGGTGTCGACCACCAGCCGGCGCGCACGGAACAATTCGGACCCGAGCGCACCGAGCAAACCGGGCACGTCGCCTTCGTACCAGCCCTGCTCCACCGCCAGCCGCTCGGTGTACAAGGCCCAGCCTTCCGAGTGCGCGCTGCCGCCGCCAAAAATGCGCTGCGTGCGAAACTTCGGCAGGCCGCCAAGCTCCTGCTGGATCGCCAGCTGGAAGTGGTGACCCGGCACCGCTTCGTGATAGGCCAGGCTGCGCATGCGGATCATGTCGAACGCGGGCCCGCGCATCGGTACCCAGAAAATACCGGGCAGGCTGCCGTCCGGCGCCGGCACGCTGTAGTGCGCCGAGGCGCTGCCTTCGGTCAGCGGCGGTTCGCGCCGCACTTCCACCGGCGCGCGCGGCATCAGGTTGAACAGCTTGGCGCTGCGTTTTTCCGCATCCTTGACCATGGCGACGTAGCTGGCCAGGATGGCCGCGCGCGGATCGGGTTCGGCGGCCGGCTGGAAGGTCTTGTCGAGCGCCTTCATGCGCGCGTCGATGCTGCCGTCGGCAAAACCGAGCTGGCGCAGATGGCGGTCCATCTCGCCCTCGATGCGCGTCACTTCGCGCAGGCCGATCGCGTGGATCTGCGCCGCCGTCAAGGTGGTGCCGGTGTAGCTGGCCAGCGCGTGGCTGTAGGCGGCGACGCCGTCGGGCAGGCGCGCGATGCCGGCATCGTCGCCGGTCTTCGGGTGCAGCTCGGCCAGCAGCGCCTGGGTCCTGGCGTACGCCGGCAGGATGGTCTTGCCGACGATGGCCGTGGCCTTCTCGATGGCGGCGGCGCGCGCCTGCGGCGTCAGGTCGGCCAGCGCGGCGCTGCGCTCGGCCAGCGACGTCACCAGCACGTTCTTGTCGGCCGCCGGCTTGAGGAAGGCGTCGACCTGCCCCTGCGCGCGTTCGAGGATGAAGCGCGGCGGCAGCATGCCGCGCGCCGCGCCGGCGCGGGCGCGCGCGCTGGCCTGGTCCATGCGCTCGCCGATCTGCGCCAGGCGCGCCAGGTAGCTGTCGACATCGGCCGCGCGCCGCATCGGGTGCGTGCTGGTCATGAAGTTGACCAGCGCGATATGGGTGCCGCCGAACTGCGAGAACACGAACGCATGGTCTTCGAAGCGCTCGCCGGCCAGGTGATTGGCCAGCGACCAGCGCATGGTGTCGGCCGAGACGCGGTCGGTGGCGTCGAGCGGGCCCGCCAGAAAGCGGTCCAGCCGCGCCACGCCGGCCTTGGCCAGCACCGTGTACTTGGCGCGCTGCGCTGGCGTGATGGGCGCAAGCTGGCGGTCCAGCGCCTGCTGTTCGGCGCCGGAAAAATACTGGTCGCCGGTGGCGCGCTGGGGCGACAGGCGCACCCAGTCGGCGGCAAAGCCGTCGGCCCATTTGTCGAAGGCGCTGGCGCGTTGTTCCGCACCGGCCGGGGTGCTCGCGCCCGCGGCGGCAAGCACCGGCAAGGCGGCGCCGCCGAGCGAGAAGGCGACCAGGGCGGCGATCAAACGGGGCGCGATGGCGCGGCGGAACGGTGTATGCATGCGAAAGTCTCCGGATAGGTAGCGTGGGCTTGCGGCGGACGGCCGTGTTCAAGCGCGACAGAATTTATCATGGATTCCAGCAAGAAACCACCACCTTGGCGCGCAACCACGCCCGTCAATACAGGCGAAACGCCTTCGGCGCGACCTTGTGCGCCCTCCGCCGACGCGACAAAAAGCGACAATTGCTTACCTCAAGGGACTGGTTCGCCAGCCCCGACTGGAGTAGCATGGCGAGCCACGATGCCAGAGCATCCACCGGCCCCAGCCGGTACAATGCCGCCATCCTCCAGTCATTCGTCAAAGGTCATTGCATGCACATCAAACATACCGTCATGGCGCTCGCCGCCCTGTTGCTCGCCGCCAGCGCGCAAGCCGAAGTCGCCGTTACCGCCGAAGTCGGCACCACGGGCGTCGGCGCCCACCTGATTTTTCCAATGGAAAAAACGCTGAACGCCCGTTTCGGTGCCAGCTACTTCCAGCGCGAATACAACGACACCGCCAGCACCCTGAGCTACACGATGAAGGCCAAGCTGCAAAATATCGACGTGCTGTTCGACTGGCACCTGATCGATAACAGCCCGTTCCGCCTGACCGGCGGCGTGGTCTACAACGGCAACAAGATCAGCATGGTGGCGCGCCAGGATTCGAACGGCAACTTCAACATCAACGGCAAGAACTACGCGGCCAGCCAGGTCGGCATCCTCAACGGCGGCATCGAGTACCACAAGGGCGCACCCTACATCGGCGTGGGCTGGGGCAACGCCCTGAGCACCGACAAGAAGTGGCAGGTCAGCGCCGACCTGGGCGCGCTGTGGCAGGGTCATCCGAAGGGCCGCCTGGTCAATTCGGGCTGTACGGCCGCCGCCGCCGTCTGCACCACCCTGGCGCGCGATATCGCCACCGAGCGCGTAAAGATGGAAGCCGACGTCGACGCCTACAAGGTCTATCCGGTGCTGCGCGCCGGTGTCAGCTACCGCTTCTGATAGCGAACGGCGCGCCGCGCGGGCGTGGTTGCGGGTAGCATGATTCTTTTCACAAGAGGATGCGCCATGAAACCACGCTTTCACCCGCTCGCGGCGCTCGCCGCGTGCTGCATGCTCGTGCTCGCCGCCGCCGGTTGCGGCGACAAGCCCGAACCGACCAAGCCCAAGGTTGCCCCGGTCACGCTGAGCGCGTAGGCTTTTGCGCCCCGGCAAGCGCCGGACAGAGTAAACTACGCCCTTGTTCTTTCGCTGCAAGGTCGTTTCCCCATGTCTTTTACTACCCTCGGTCTGATCGATCCCCTCGTGCGCACGCTGGACGCGCTCGGCTACCAAACGCCCACGCCGGTGCAGGCGCAAGCCATTCCCGCCGTGCTGGCCGGACGCGACATGATGGCCGCCGCCCAGACCGGCACCGGCAAGACCGCCGGCTTCGCCCTGCCCCTGCTGCAGCGCCTGACCCTGCAGGGCCAGGTCGGCGCCAACGCGGTGCGCGTGCTGGTGCTGGTGCCGACCCGCGAACTGGCCGAGCAGGTGCACGAGAGTTTCCGTACCTACGGCGCCGGCTTGCCGCTGCGCACCCATGTGGCGTACGGCGGCGTGAGCATCAATCCGCAGATGATGAAGCTGCGCAAGGGGCTCGACGTGCTGGTGGCCACCCCAGGCCGCCTGCTCGACCTGTACCGCCAGAACGCGCTCAAGTTCGACCAGCTCGAAACGCTGGTGCTCGACGAAGCGGACCGCATGCTCGACCTGGGTTTTTCGCGCGAGCTCGACGCCGTGTTCGCCGCCCTGCCGAAGAAGCGCCAGACCCTGCTTTTTTCGGCCACGTTTTCGGACGAGATCCGGGCCCTGGCCGGCAAGCTGCTGCTCGACCCGCTCAGCATCGAAGTGAGCCCGCGCAACAGCACCGTCAAGCGCATCCGCCAATGGGTGGTACCAGTGGACAAGAAACGCAAGCCGGAACTGTTCCTCCATCTGCTCAAGAAGCACCGCTGGGGCCAGGTGCTGGTGTTCGTGAAGACGCGCAAGGGCGTCGACCAGCTGGTCGAGACCTTGCAGGCGCAGGGTATCGCGGCCGATTCGATCCATGGCGACAAGCCGCAGCCGGCCCGCTTGCGCGCGCTCGACCGTTTCAAGGCGGGTGAAGCGAAGATCCTGGTGGCGACCGACGTGGCCGCGCGCGGGCTCGATATCGACGACTTGCCGCAGGTGGTCAATTTCGACCTGCCGATCGTGGCCGAAGACTACATCCACCGCACCGGCCGCACCGGCCGCGCGGGCGCCTCGGGCGAAGCGGTCTCGCTGGTCTGCGCGGACGAGGTGCAATTGCTGGCCGCGATCGAAATCCTCACCAAACAGACCCTGGAACGGATCGAGGAGCCCGGCTTCGCGCCCGAGCACCGGGTGCCGGTCACCAATACCGCCGGCGAAGTGCTGAAAAAACCCAAAAAGGCGAAGAAAGCCAAGGTCATCGGCGACGTCTCGAACGTCGACGTGCGCTTCCGCCCGCGCTGAGCCGGCCCGGCGACCCGGCATTGCACCATGCGCAGCGGTATGGATTGCGTTGTTACGACATGCACAACGCAAATATGCATCATCCATGACCGCACCGGGAAAACGGGCATCTGTATCGAGGAAACAGACTCATCTGTGTCGGTATTCGCCTGTGCGGCAGATGCGGGGTGGGGTATCATACGGATCAAGCCACAAACCGTCAGCCCCTCATGCCTCAGCCACTTCCATTCGTTCCGGCAGCCATCCTGAACGTCGCCGCACTCAAGGCTAGCTGCGCAGGGTGCAGCATGCACCAGCTGTGCCTGCCGATGGGACTCGAAAACGACGACATTACCCGCCTCGACAACATTATCGGCAAGCGCCGCCGCGTGCTGCGCGACGAGCGCCTGTACCAGATGGACGAGCCGTTCCGCAACCTGTATGCAATCCGCTTCGGCCATTTCAAGACCTACCAGGTCAACGCCAACGGCGAGCAGCAGATCACCGGGTTCCAGATGGCCGGCGAACTGCTGGGCATGGATGCCATCAGCGGCGATCGCCACCATTGCGACGCGGTCGCGCTGGAAGACAGCGAAGTGTGCGAAATCCCGTTCGAACGCCTGGAAGAACTGTTCGGCGAGGTGCCGACCCTGCTGCGTCATTTCCACCGCATCATGAGCCAGGAAATCACGCGCGAGCAGAATGTCATGCTATTGCTGGGAAATATGCGGGCGGAACAGCGCTTTGCCGTGTTCCTGGTCAACCTGTCGGCGCGCTACGCGGCGCGCGGCTACTCGGCCACCAGCTTCCAGCTGCGCATGTCGCGCGAGGATATCGGCAACTACCTCGGGCTGACCATCGAAAGCATCAGCCGCCTGCTGTCGCGCTTTAAAAAGCAGGGCTGGATCACGGTCGACAAGCGCGAAATGACCTTGGTCGACCCGGCCATGCTCAAGGCGCTGGCCGCCGGCACCGAGCAGTGCAGCCCGATGGCGTAAGCGCCTGCTTCAGCCGGGCCGGCCGGACGGTGCTGAACCTTGCACCAGCCATGCCGCCAG
Source organism: Telluria sp. (assembly GCA_036386755.1). GTDB lineage: Bacteria > Pseudomonadota > Gammaproteobacteria > Burkholderiales > Burkholderiaceae_D > Telluria_A. Next base: position 10,271 of record DASVVC010000134.1, on the reverse strand, counting down.
TTTCGCCTGCAGCGCGTCGCTCGCGCTCAAGGCCAGCACGGAGCACGTCGGATGCCCGGCAAAGCGCAACACGACAATCGGCGCGCCCGAGATTGCCAGGAATATCGGCTGGCCATCGGTCGCATTGAACCATCCGGAATAATATCCAAACGCGGCGATACCGTTCGTTTTGATTGCGATGCCCAAGCTGCGAATGTCGTCCGTGCACGATATGACCGGCGCTTGCATCGCTTCTCGCCGCAGCCGCAGGGTGTAGAAACTATGCTTGAGCACGATCTCGTCGCCCGTCAACTCCACTGAACGACGTGCCAGCATGCATGCGCAGGTGGCGACGGCGAGCAATCCCGAGGCGATGAGCAAGCCGCTGACCAGGCCCAGTTCCATTGGCCCCGGCACTTTCTGGTGCGGGCTCAGGAAATAGAAGCCGGTGGTGAGCAGGAGCGGCACCGCGAACAGCATGCCGATCAAAAAAACCTTGTTGGTGGAAGTGGGAATGCCGATTTTCATGAACTGGGCGTCCTGTCAAGGTGCGCCGCCACCGGCCAAGTGCAGTGGCATGCAAGCTGACGCCAGTGTACTTCTGAATCGATGCCGGCACTACCTGTCGGTGCGCATCGGACCCGCGTGTCTAGTCCTCCCAATCGGGCGATTGGCTAAAACGGCGGATGCGGATCGTCCGGCACGACCACCAAATAATAGGTCAGCATGCTGGCCAGCGCGCAAAAAATCCAGAAGAAGAAAAAGCCGATCGTGTACACCGCCATCGGCGACAATGCCAGCTCACCCATGTGCAGTTCTTCGCGCGGATCGAACATCGCAAAGAAACAGCCTTCGGCCAGCATCGCCGCCAGGAAGGCGGGCCACAATACTTTCATCGCAAGTCGCATTCCAGCCTCCCCTCTTATTTGTTCGCTGGTTCCGCAGCCGGTTCCACGGCGTCGGCCTTGATCGCCAGCGCCTGCTCGCGCGGCCAGTGCCAGGCCGCCGCCAGGCGCCAGTCACGCTTGCCGCCTTCGACCACCACCTGCCAGCGGGCGCGCTCCAGCATCGGCAGCGCCACCGAAAAACGCCCTTGCGCGTCCGGGATCACATCGAGCTTGCGGTCCTTTTCGGGCTGGGTGGCGTGCGCCAGGTGGATGCTGAACGGCGCATTCACGGGCTGCCCGCCGCTGCTCAGCGTCCCCGCCAGCTTTTCGGTGGCCGGATCGTAGCGCGCGTCGAAACCGAGGCGCATGGCGCTGGCCACGCGGTCGCGCCGCAAGTCCTGGTTGATCGCCTTGCCCTGCTTGTAGTAGTCGTCGACGACCATGGCATCCTGGCCCCGGTAGGCAATGACGCCCAGGTTCACGCCGGCCACCACCACGATGGCGGGACCGAGCATCAGGAGCCATGGCCAGCGGTGCTTGTACCACGGGCCGGCGGGGGGAGTGACGGGTGAGGCGGTTTGCATGAGAGTCTCCTTTTTTTACTTATTCTGGCACGCTTATTTGGGCACGCTTATTTGGGCACGATGAACACGGCTTTTTCGCGCACCGACAGCGACGGGTCGTCCACGGCGGTGATCTCGAACTCGATGTGGTTCGATCCGGGCGCCGCCGCACCGCGCTCGACCTGCACCCGCACCGGCACGGCGCGCGTGCTGGCGCCATCGAGCACCGTTTCGGCGGGCGTGGCCAGGCGCACCGAGTCGATGCCCGAGACCTTGATGCGGAAGGTGTGCGCGGTTTCCGCGGTATTCATCACCTGCAGGCGGTACACGTTTTCGATCAGGCCATCGCCCACTTCGCGCCCCATCGAACCGCGGTCGCGGATCACATCGAGCTTGAGCGGCGTGCGCAGCGCCAGCGCCGTGCCGAAGCCGGCTACGATCAGCACCAGCAGGCCGGTATAAATCAGCACCCGCGTACGCAGGATGCGCTGGCCGATGCGCTTGGGCGACCATTTGTTGTCCATCGCGTTGTCGGTCGAGTAGCGAATCAGCCCGCGCGGCAGGTCGATCTTGTCCATCACGCCGTTGCACGCGTCCACGCAGGCGGCGCAGCCGATGCATTCGTACTGCAAGCCCTTGCGGATGTCGATCCCGGTCGGGCACACCTGCACGCACATATTGCAGTCGATGCAATCGCCTTTTTTCCTGACTTCTTCTTGCGTGGCCTTGGGATTGAACGCGCCGCGCGGCTCGCCCCGTTCCTCGTCGTAGGTGACGATCAGGGTATCCTTGTCGAACATGGCGCTCTGGAAGCGCGCATACGGGCACATATATTTGCAGACCTGCTCGCGCAGCCAGCCGGCGTTGCCGTAGGTGGCGAACGCGTAGAAACCGATCCAGAACCATTCCCACGGTCCCAGCGCAAAGGCGCCGATGTGCGACACGAGCGAGCGCACCGGCGCAAAATAGGCCACGAAACTAAAGCCCGTAAACAGCGCCACCAGGCCCCACGCCACGTGCTTGGCGGTCTTGCGCGCCAGCTTGTCGGCGCTCCAGGGCTGGCGGTCGAGCCGGATACGGGCGCTGCGCGCGCCTTCGATCTTGCGCTCGATCCACATGAAAATCTCGGTGTACACCGTCTGCGGACAGGCGAAGCCGCACCACACCCGTCCCGCGATCGCGGTCACGAGAAACAGCAGGTAGGCGGCGATGATCAGCAGCGCCGCCAGGTAGATGAAGTCCTGCGGCCACAACACCATGCCGAAGATGTAAAACTTGCGCGCACCGAGGTCGAACAGGACGGCCTGGCGGCCGTTCCAGTTCAGCCACGGCAGGCCGTAAAAGACCAGCTGCGTGATCCACACGCAGGCCCAGCGCAAGCTTGCGTATCGTCCTTTTGCTTCGCGCGGATAAATCTCCTCGCGCGCCGCGTACATCCGGATCACCGCCGGCTTGGTGGGGGCCTCGTTCATTTCGGTGCTACCTCCGCGACCTTGACCGGGGCCGGGTCGTTCGACAGGCTCCACACATACGCTGCCAGCACGTGCACCTTGGCTTCGCCGAGGAACTCGTGGAAGGCCGGCATGGTGTTGGTACGGCCCTTGCGGATCGTTTCCATGATCGTCTCGGCGCTGCCGCCGTACAGCCAGACCTTGTCTGTCAGGTTGGGCGCGCCCAATGCCTGGTTGCCGACGCCGCCGGCGCTGTGGCAGGCGATGCAGGCGCCGAACTTGGATTTGCCGAAGGAGACCTTGATCGGATCGGCCGTCAGTCCCGACAGGCTCTTGACGTAGTGCGCCACGTTCTCGATGTCGGCTTCCGAGCCGACCGCTGCGCCCATCGGCGGCATCATGCCGTTACGGCCCTTCATGATGGTTTCCTTGATCACCGACGGCTCGCCCCCGTGCAGCCAGTCCTTGTCGGTCAGGTCGGGATAGCCCTTGTTGCCGCGTGCGTCCGAACCATGGCACTGGGCGCAGTAGGTCAGGAACATGCGCTCGCCGATGGCGTGCGCCTGCGGATCGGCCGCCACTGCCTTCAGGTCCGCGCTGGCGTACTTGGCGAACAGCGGGCCGTAGTCGGCGTCGGCCTTGGCCAGCTCCTGCTGGTACTCGCCGCTCGACTTCCAGCCCAATTTGCCGGCGTAGCTGCCCAGCCCCGGATACAGCACCAGGTACACCAGGGCGAACACGATGGTGATGTAGAACAGCCACATCCACCAGCGCGGCAGCGGGGTATTCAACTCGGTCAGGTTTTCATCCCATACGTGGCCGGTGGTGCCGTCGCTGCCCGGTTCGACCGTGTGGGTCGACTGCGACCACAGCAGCACGCCGCAGCCGATGATCGCCAGGATCGTGATGACGGCGATGTACAGGTCCCAGAAACTGCTGGTGAAATCAGCCACGGCCGCTCTCCCCGTCGTTGTGATCATCGCGGATATCGTCGGCAAACGGCAGCGCCGCCTGCGTCTCGAAGTCCTTGTTGCCCTTGAGGACAAAGGTCCACAGCAAAATGCCGAGGAAGGTAGTAAAGCTGATGACGGTCATGACGCTGCTCGCGCTGTCAAAAATATGTTCGATTGCCATGTCAGTTCCTGGTTTTGATCTGGATGCCGAGGCCCTGCAAATAGGCGATCAGCGCATCCTGTTCGGTCTTGTCGGCCAGGGTGGCCGGAGCCTGGGCGATGTCTTGTTCCGAGTACGGCGTCGACAGGCGCTGCAGGGCGCGCATTTTCGGGATCACCTCGGCCGGGTTCAACTTCGTTTTCGCCAGCCACGGGTAGCCGGGCATGTTCGATTCCGGCACCACGTCGCGCGGGTTGTCCAGGTGGGTGCGGTGCCATTCGTCGCTGTAGCGGCCACCGACGCGCGCCAGGTCGGGACCGGTGCGCTTGGAACCCCACTGGAACGGCCGGTCGTAGACGAATTCGCCGGCCACGGAATAGTGGCCATAGCGCTCCGTCTCGGCGCGAAACGGCCGGATCATCTGCGAGTGGCAGTTGTAGCAGCCTTCACGCACGTAGATGTCGCGTCCGACCAGGCGCAGCGCCGAGTAGGGTTTCAGGCCGGCCACCGGCTCGGTGGTCGATTTTTGGAAGAACAGCGGAACGATCTCCACCAGGCCGCCGAAGGATACGACCAGCAAAACCAGTCCGATCAGCAGCCACGGGTTCTTCTCGATTGACTCATGTGAAAATTTCATTACAAGCTCCGAAATCAGGCGTGTGCGGGTAAAAGGGTCGGGATGCGCGCATCGTCGCTGACGGTGCCGCGCATCGTCCGGAACGTGTTATAGGCCATCAGCAGCATGCCGGTCAGGTACAGCAGGCCGCCGCCGACGCGAATCACGTAGTACGGGTAGGTCGCCTTGACGCCTTCGACGAAGGTGTAGGTCAGGGTGCCGTCGCTGTTTACCGCGCGCCACATCAGGCCCTGCATCACGCCGGCGATCCACATCGAGGCGATGTACAGCACGATGCCGATGGTCGCGACCCAGAAGTGGGTGTCGATCAGGCGCACGCTCCACATTTCCTTCTTGCCCGACAGGCGCGGGATCAGGTAGTAGATCGAGCCCATGGTGATGAATCCAACCCAGCCCAGGGCCCCGGCGTGCACGTGGGCGACGGTCCAGTCGGTGTAGTGCGACAGCGCGTTGATGGTCTTGATCGACATCATCGGGCCTTCGAACGTAGCGATACCGTAGAACGACAGCGACACGATCAGGAATTTGAGGATCGGGTCCGAACGCAGCTTGTGCCAGGCGCCCGACAGGGTCATGATCCCGTTGATCATCCCGCCCCACGACGGCGCCAGCAGGATCAGCGAGAACACCATGCCGATCGACTGGGTCCAGTCGGGCAGCGCGGTGTAGTGCAGGTGGTGCGGTCCGGCCCACATGTAGGTAAAGATCAGGGCCCAGAAGTGGACGATCGACAGGCGATACGAGTACACCGGGCGCTCGGCCTGCTTTGGAATGAAGTAGTAGACCATGCCGAGGTAGCCGGCGGTGAGGATGAAGCCGACTGCATTGTGGCCGTACCACCACTGGATCATCGCGTCCTGCACGCCGGCGTAGGCCGAATAGGACTTCCACATCGACGCCGGCATGACCGCGCCGTTGACGATGTGGAGGATGGCCACGGCCAGGATGTACCCGCCGAAGAACCAGTTGGCCACGTAGATGTGCTTGACCTTGCGTTTGACGATGGTGCCGAAGAAGACGATCGCGTAGATCACCCAGACGACCGTGATCAGGAGCGCGATGGGCCATTCCAGCTCGGCGTATTCCTTGCCGCGCGTGAAACCCATCGGCAAGGTGATGGTGGCCAGCACCAGGATCGCCTGCCAGCCCCAGAAGGTGATCATGGCCAGGGTGTCGGAGAACAGGCGTACCTGGCAGGTGCGCTGCACCACCCAGTACGAGGTCGCAAACAGGCCGTTGATGCCGAAGGCGAAAATGACGGCGTTGGTGTGCAGGGGACGCAGGCGCCCGTAGCTTAGCCAGGCGATGTCGAAATTGAGGGCCGGCCAGGCCAGCTGCGCGGCGATGAAAACGCCGACCAGCATGCCGATAACGCCCCAAAAGACGGTGGCGATCGTAAAGTACCTGACGATCTTGTTGTTGTAATTTAAAGCTCTGTCCACAAAGGCTCTCCTGATAATGCAACGATGACAGCAGAAGAGTAAATTTCTGGGGATCAAAAATCCTTGATGTGAATCAAAAACGCCGGAATCACTCGTTGTCGTTGCGCAATGAGGTCCGTAGCGGCTCTGGTACGGGAGGCGCCTCCTCGTCGTCGAGCAGGATGCGCATGCCGGGACCATCGAGGTCGTCGAACTGGCCGCTGTCGGCAGCGCCGAAAAACACCCATGCCGCGAGGATGACGATGAACACGCTCAGGGGGACCAGCAGATACAAGGATTCCATTACGCGGCCTTCATGCGCCGCAGGCGCAGTGCGTTGATGACGACCACCGCGGAACTGAGCGACATGCCCGCCGCCGACAGCCATGGGTTGATCAGCCCAAAGGCGGCCGCCGGAATCGCCACGCAGTTGTAGACGCTGGCCCAGGCCAGGTTCTGGCGGATGATGCGCAGCGCACGCGCGGCGCCCGTGGCGGCGTCGTCGAGCGCCGATAACCGGTTCGACAACAGCACGCAGTCGGCCGAGAGCTGCGCCAGCGCGGCCCCGCCGCCCATGGCGAACGACACATCGGCCGCGCGCAGCACGGCGGCGTCGTTGATGCCGTCGCCGACCATCGCCACCACCGCGCCCTGCGCCTGCAGCTGCTGCACGTAGGCCAGCTTCTGCTCGGGCAGCTGCTGGCCGATGGCGGTGTCGATGCCGAGCGCCGCGCCGGTGCGGCTGACCACACCCTGGTCGTCGCCGCTTAACAGAATGACCGTCTGGCCACGCGCCTTGAAGCGCCGCACCACCTCGGGCGCATCGGCGCGCAGCGCATCGGCCAGCTCGAAGCGCGCCAGCAGCACGCCATCGGCGCCCAGGTAGACGTTGCTGACGTCGGGCCGCATGAAGGCCGGCGCCCCGCCCGCGTAGCCGTCACGCCCGAGGCGATAGCGCACGCCGTCGATGGTGCCTTCCACGCCCTGCCCCGCTTCGCTATGGAGTTGGTCCGCGTGCAGGGCGCCGCCTGGCGCGGCATTGCGAATCGCCAGCGCCAGCGGATGGGCGCTGCCAGCTTCTAACGCCGCCGCCAGTTGCAGGCAGCGCGCCGCGTCGACACCGGCCAGCGGCTTCACGTGGCGCAGCACCGGGCGGCCTTCGGTCAGGGTGCCGGTCTTGTCGAACACGATATGGGTGGCGCGCTGCAAGGTCTCCAGCACGTGCGGCTGCACTACCAGCACGCCGCGCCGCACCAGCGCATCGGTGGCGGCGGCCAGCGCGGTCGGCGTGGCCAGCGACAGCGCGCACGGGCACGAGACCACCAGCACCGCAATGGCCACCTGCCAGGCGCGCGCCGGATCGATCATCTGCCAAGCGACGAACACCGCCACCGTCAGCAGCAGCAGGCCCACAACGAACCAGGCGGCCACCTTGTCGGCCCACTGGGCGATCTGCGGCTTGCCCTGGCCGGCTTTTTCCACCAGCTTGACCAGGCGCGCCAATGTGCTGTCGCTCGCCACGCGGGTCACGCGCAGCACGATGGCCTGGGTGGTGTTGATCGCCCCGCCGGGGAGCTCGTCGCCGGGCACGCGCGCCTGGGCGCGGCTCTCGCCTGTCAGCAGCGCCAGGTCGACATCGGACTGCCCTTCGAGGATGATGCCGTCGGCCGCGACCGCGCTGCCCGGTTCGACCAGGATCACGTCGCCCTCGGCCAGGCTGGCGGCAGCGACCATGGTCGCCTCGCGCGAAGCCGGCCAGTTGGTGAGGCGCTGGGCCGCCGCCGGCAAGGCGCGCTGCAAGTCTTCCAGCGCGCGCGCGGCTTTGCGGCGCGCCATCAGTTCGAGGTAGCGGCTGCCCAGCAGCAGGAAGATGAACATCGTCACCGAGTCGTAGTACACCTCGCCGGTGCCGCGCAAGGTGGCAACCACGCTGGCGCCAAAAGCGGCGCCGATGCCGATGGCGACCGGCAGGTCCATGCCCGGCATGCGCGCGCGCAGGCTGGCCCAGGCTCCTTTAAAAAACGGCTGGGCCGAATACAGCACCGCCGGAATGGTCAGCAGCAGCGAGGCCCATTGCATCAGGGCGGCCATCGGCGCGTCCATGGTGCCGTCTTCGGCAATGTAGGCCGGCAGCGCGTACATCATCACCTGCATCATCGACAGGCCGGCCACGAACAACTGGCGGAACTGCTTCTTGCGGTTCTTTTCCATCTGGGCGCCGTGCTGCGCCGCTTCGTACGGATAGGCGGTGTAGCCGATGCCGCGCAGGGCCTGGACGATGTCGCTCGGCTTGCAGGTGGCCGCATCCCACGTCATGTGCAAGCGCTCGGTGGCCACGTTGACCTGGGCCTCGCGCACACCGGCCAGGCGCGCCAGGCGCCGTTCGATCAGCCACACGCAGGCGGCGCAGCGGATGCCGTCGAGAGAAAACACCCCTTCGCGCACTTCTCCTTCGATGGCCACCGGCGCAGCGTCGTACAGCGCCAGCTCGGGCGGCACCAGGTCCACGCCTTCGGCCCTCTCGGCGAACACGCTGCGGGTGCGGTAGTAGTCGGCCAGGCCGGCCGCGACGATGCCGTGCGCGACCGCTTCGCAGCCCGGGCAGCACATGGGACGCGGTTCGCCGTCGATGCGCACCGACCAGGTGCTGCCCAAGGCCACCGGCAAGCCGCAGTGGTAGCACGCGGCGGCGAAAGGCAGCGCGCTCAATGGGCACCCGCCGTGATGCACAGCGCGTCGAGCCAGCCGGCCTGGCCGCCGCCGGCCGCGCGCACGAGGCCCAGCAGGCCGAATGCCAGGACGACCGTGCCGGCGCCGATGCGCACCGCACGCTGCTGCAGCGCCGCGCGCAGGCGCGCGCCCGCCATGCCCATCGCCAGCAGCATCGGCAGCGTGCCCAGGCCGAAGGCGAGCATGACCAGCGCGCCGCCGGCTTTGGTCCCGGTGAACATGGCGGTCATCAGGACGCTGTAGACCATCCCGCACGGCAGCCATCCCCACAAGGCGCCGAGCGCCAGCATCTTGAGCGGGCTGTCGAGCGGCACGATGAAGCGCATCAGGGGCCGCGCGCGCTGCCACAGGATCTGTCCGAGCGATTCGAGCCTGGCGAGGCCGCGCCAGGCGTCCATCAGGTACAGGCCGAGGATCACCAGCATCAGGTTGGCCAGCCAGTAGCCGCCGGCCTGCAAGGCAGTCAGGCCCGCGAGCGTGCGCGCACCGCCGGCCAGGCCGCCGGCCAACGCTCCGGCCGTCATGTAGCTGGCGATGCGGCCGGTGTTGTAGGCCAGGACGCGCGCGCTGCCGTCAAGGGCGGCGCGCTGGGTCACGACGGCGACCGGAAACGGGCGTGCGCCGACGGGTGCCGCGGGCACCGCCGAAAACGCGCTGACGATGCCGCCGCACATGCCGACGCAGTGGACGCTGCCGAGCAGGCCCACCACGAACACCGGGATCAGATTGACCTCGCTCACCCGTTCTCCGTCAGATCGTCCGCGAGTAGCGTGGCGCCGGCGTGGCCTGATTCAGGTAGCGGTCGAACACCATGCACACGTTGCGGATCAACAGGCGCCCTTTCGGCGTCACGCTCAGCCACTCGGGGCCGATGGTCACCAGGCCGTCGGCCTCCAACCCCTTGAGGCGTTCGAGTTCGGCCGCAAAGTAGCTGGAAAACGCGATCGGGTACGCCTGCTCGATGGACGGCATCGACAGCTCGAAGTGGCACATCAGCATCTGGATGATGGTGCGGCGCACGGCGTCGTCCATCGACAGGCGGGTGCCGCGCGCCACCGGCAGTTCGTTCTTGTCGATCAGGTCATAGTAGGCGTCGAGCGTCTTGACGTTCTGGCTGTAGCTGGTGCCGACCGCGCCGATAGCCGAAACGCCGCAGGCGATCAGGTCCGATTCCGCATGCGTCGAATAGCCCTGGAAATTGCGGTGCAGACGGCCCTGCCGCTGCGCCACCGCCAGCTCGTCGTCGGGCCGCGCAAAATGGTCCATGCCGATGTACACGTAACCGGCTTCGCGCAGGCGCGCGATCGCCAGGCCCAGCATGGCCAGCTTGGTCTCGCTATCGGGCAGGCGCGCCGTGTCGATGCGCCGCTGCGGTTTGAACAGATGCGGCAGATGGGCGTAGTGATACAGCGCGATGCGGTCGGGCCCCGCTTCGATGACCTGGGCCAGGGTCGCTTCCATGGTCTCCAGGGTCTGCTCGGGCAATCCAT
>DASVVC010000133.1:0-8277 GCA_036386755.1 Telluria sp. | reverse complement strand
AAGTTCTGACAAGTTCTGATAAATGCTCTGCCGGGGTGAATCCGGCGCCGAAAACAACCCCGCCGCATGCAAGTGTGGCGGGGTTGTGTCGTTGTGGGGAGGGCGCGCGCACGGCGCAGGGCGCGTTAACGACGAGTAGATTGCACGAATAGCCTCAATTACGCCCCACTTGCACGCAACTCCGTTACAAAAAATCGCATTCTTGATCACAAAAGAGTAAACTGTAGGATGCTTTCCCGTCGGGCTAGCTAGTCAAATTGTGAGTGTCCTATGTCTGAAACCCCTGTACTACTGTTTTCCGAACTCAATCTGAGCGCCCAGGTGCTGAAGGTCATGAAAGAGGTCGGTTACGAAACGCCGTCGCCGATCCAGGCTGCCACCATCCCGCTGCTCCTGGCCAATCGCGACGTGCTGGGGCAGGCCCAGACCGGAACCGGCAAGACCGCAGCCTTCGCGCTGCCGATCCTGTCGCGCATCGACATCAAGCAGCAATCGCCGCAGGCGCTGGTGCTCGCTCCTACCCGCGAACTGGCGATCCAGGTCGCCGAAGCATTCCAGAAGTACGCAACGCACATTAAAGATTTCCACGTCCTGCCGATCTACGGCGGCCAGAGCTACGGTCCGCAGCTGCAGGCGCTGCGCCGCGGCGTGCACGTGATCGTCGGCACCCCGGGCCGCGTGATCGACCACCTCGAAAAAGGTTCGCTCGACCTGTCCAAGCTCAAGACCCTGGTGCTCGACGAAGCCGACGAGATGCTGCGCATGGGCTTTATCGACGATGTCGAACAGATCCTGCAAAAAACGCCTGAATCGCGCCAGACCGCGCTGTTCTCGGCCACCATGCCGTCCGCGATCAAGCGCATCGCCAAGACCTACCTGCGCGATCCGGCTGAAGTGACGGTCGCCGCCAAGACCGGCACCGCCGACAACATCCGCCAGCGTTACTGGATGGTGAGCGGCATGCAGAAGCTCGAAGCGCTGACCCGCATCCTGGAAGCGGAACCCTTCGACGGCATGATCATTTTCGCGCGCACCAAGCTCGGTACCGAAGAACTGGCGACCAAGCTGCTGGCACGCGGCTTTGCGGCCACGGCGATCAACGGCGACATGCAGCAAACGCAGCGCGAACGCACCATCGAACAGCTCAAGAACGGCAAGATCGACATCCTGGTCGCCACCGACGTCGCCGCGCGCGGCCTGGACGTGGAACGCATCAGCCACGTGATCAACTACGACGTGCCGTCCGACCCGGAAAGCTACACCCACCGCATCGGCCGTACCGGCCGCGCGGGCCGCAGCGGCGAAGCGATCCTGTTCATCACCCCGCGCGAGCAGGGTTTGCTGAAAGCGATCGAACGCGCCACGCGCCAGCCGGTGGCGCCGCTGACCTTGCCGACCGTGAAGGCGGTGAACGACGTGCGGATCGCCAAATTCAAGGACCAGATCACCGACATGCTGGCCGCCGGCGGACTCGATGTATTCCGTTCGCTGATCGAAGAGTATGAGCGCGAGCAGAACGTGCCCGCCGTCGAAATCGCAGCGGCGCTGGCCAAGCTGGCGCGCGGCGACATTCCGCTGCTGCTGGAAAAACCGAACCGCGACGCCAAGAGCGCGCCGTCGTGGCAAGAGAATACGCCTGCCGCGCGCGCGCCGCGAACGGATGCGCCTGCACGTGCCGACCGCGGCGACCGCGGCGACCGTGGTGATGCGCCGGCGTTCAAGCGCGAACGCGTCTCGCGTCCGTCGGAAGAGGGCATGGGCACGTTCCGTATCGAAGTCGGTCATGCGCACGGCGTCAAGCCGGGCAACATCGTCGGCGCGATTGCCAACGAAGCGAACATCGAGTCCAAGTTCATCGGCCGCATCGAGATCTACGACGACTACAGCACGCTCGACCTGCCGGTCGACATGCCGGCGGACCTGATCGACCACCTCAAGGGTGTGTGGGTCGCCGGCCAGCAGCTCAACATCACGCGTGATGGCGAAGCGCCGGCAGTGAAGAAGGCAGCGCCGAAAAAAGCGGGCGACCGTCGTTTTGAAGAGAAAAAGCTCGGACCTAAAAAGCCGTATGACGCGGCCACCAAGGCCAAGAAGGAAGCACGCAAGCTGGCCAAGCCGGAGTAAAGCGGCAGGCGGGTGAAAGAGAGGGCAGCTTCGGCTGCCCTTTTTGCGTTGAGGTCAGTGCGCTGGTGCGGGCATCGCGGCCTGCGTGGCCGGCGCCTCGTCCTTTACCAGGCACCACAAGGCCGCCGATATCGCCAGCGATGTGCCGCAGATAAGGTACAAGGTGCTCTGGTCGGCCACGTGTTTGAGCACGAAGCCCACGCCGGTCGACATCAACTGCGGCAGCACCACCGACAGGTTGAACACGCCCATGAAAAAGCCCATGCGGCTCTTGTCCACCTTGTCGCTCATGATCGCAAACGGCAGGCTGACAATCGCGCTCCAGCCGATGCCCACCACCGCCATCAGCGCATACAGCATCATCGGCGTGCGCGCCATGGTGGCAATCAAAAAGTACCCGAGCGCCATGATGGCGATGCAGCCGGCCTGCGTGTGCACGCGCCCGATCCGGCGCGCCAGGGGCGCCAGCACCAGCGCCGGCAGCAGGAAGCCGACGGTATTTAATACCGCGAAGGCGTAGGCGATAATCTGTCCGCTCATGGCGTCGGCCGCCTTGGTGTCCAGTCCCGCCGGCACCAGCTGCTGCTGGATAAAGCCGTAGGTGTAGACGAACATCGCCTGCACGCCGAGCCACGCGAAGCCGTGCGCGATGTAGATGCGCCACAGCTGGCCCCAGTCGGCCTTGGTGGCAACAAAGGTATCGGACTGTTTCACCAGTTCGCGTTGCTCTTTGATGAAGAACATCGGCACCACCGAAAACACGAATACGATGACCGCGCCGACCGAAATGAGCACGTCGTTGCCGAGGGTTGCGCCGATAATGTACGCCATCACGCCGAAGAAGCCCGAGACGGTCTGCATCCACGTGTAGCCGCGCGTGCGCGCTTCGCCTTCGGGCGTCAGGTCGGCGATGATCGAGCGGGTCGGGTTGAAGCTGATATTGATGGACAGGTCGAGCGTCAGTGCGATGATCACCGCCACGATGACGATATTCTTGATGCCCAAGAGGTGGCTGACCACGTCGATGCGCGGCAGCAGGAACACCATCAGCGCGGCCAGGGTGCCGCCGATCAGGATGAAGGGCCTGCGCCGCCCGCCCCAGAACCAGGCGTCGTCGCTGATCAAGCCGATGATCACCTGGCCGAAGATGCCAGCCAGCGGTCCGGCCGCCCAGACGATGCCGATTTCGTGAATCTGCAGATTGAAGCGGGTGCTCAAAATCCAGCTCAGCGCCGAAATCTGGATGCACAGCGCGAATCCCATTGCCGTCGAAGGAAGGCTCAGGGTCGCGTAAAAAAGGTTGTTCAGGCGCTTCTGCATGTCCAGCATCGTGTCCCCATCTTGTTCTGTTATTTGACTACAAATTCATGGATTTGTTGTGTGATTCAACCACCTTCCAGCGGCGATTCTACTATGGAACTGTTTAGATTGACACTTAGAAATCGCCATGTTATTTTCCTACAAATATAATGCGTAGCCAAACGCCTGGAGACTCCCGATGCAGATGCAATTCCCGTCAATCAAACCGCGCCTGAGCTTCTGGCAGCTGTGGAACATGAGCTTCGGCTTCTTCGGTATCCAGTTCGGGTTTGCGCTGCAAAACGCCAACACCAGCCGCATCTTCTCGACCCTGGGCGCCAACGCCGACGACCTGCCGTTGTTCTGGCTCGCCGCGCCGGTTACGGGCCTGTTGGTACAACCGGTCATCGGCTACCTGAGCGACAACACCTGGCATCCGTTCTGGGGCCGGCGCCGTCCCTTCTTCTTCCTCGGCGCGATCCTCGCCACGGTCGCCATGTTCATGATGCCGAATTCCTCGTCGCTGTGGATGGCGGTGTTCGTGCTGTGGATGATGGACGCGTCGATCAACGTATCGATGGAGCCGTTCCGCGCTTTTGTGGGCGACAAGCTCCATCCGACCCAGCAAACGTCGGGCTTTGCGATGCAGACCTTCTTCATCGGCTGCGGCTCGGTGATCGCCTCGCTGCTGCCGACCATGTTCACCGACTGGTTCAACGTCAGTAATATCCCTGTGGACGGCGGCATTCCGGACACGGTGCGCTACTCGTTCTACCTCGGCGGCCTGGCCTTCATCGGCGCGGTGTCGTGGACCGTCATCACCACGCGCGAGGCACCACCGGAAGACATGCAGGCGTTCCGCGCCGATGTGAACAAGCGCAAGGGCACCTTGAGCGCGCTGCGCGAAATCCTCGGTGGTTTCACCACCATGCCGCGCACGATGGTGCAGCTGGCGAGCGTGAGCTTCTTTTCCTGGCTGGCGCTGTTTACGATGTGGGTCAACACCACGCCTGCCATCGCCGAAAACGTCTTCGGCACGGTGGACGCGCAGTCGGCCGCATTCCAGAGCGCCGGCAACTGGGTCGGCGTGATGTTCGCCGTGTATAACGGCGTGTCGGCCATCGCCGCCTTTATCCTGCCCGTCATCGCGCGCCGTACCAACCGCAAGATGACGCACCTGGCCTGCCTGGTCATCGGCGGCATCAGCCTGGCCAGCATTTTCTTCATCACGCAAAAAGAGATGCTGCTCATTCCGATGGTCGGCGTGGGCATCGCGTGGGCCAGCATCCTCACCGTGCCGTATGCGATCCTGGCCGGAGCGCTGCCGGCGCAGCGCATGGGCTTTTACATGGGCGTCTTCAATTTCTTCGTCGTGATCCCGCAGATCATCGGCGGGGTGATCCTCGGCCCGATCAGCAAGGCCCTGCTGGGCGGGCGTCCGGTGGCGACCTTGCTGCTGGCCGGCGCCTGCATGGTCATCGGCGGCTTGTTGACCGTGTTCGTGAACGACAAAGGCGAGCAGACCAGCTAAGGTGGCGTCGAAATTTTTCTAACTGTCGTATCGTATTGTTAACAGACAGGAGTAAAAATGACCATCCACACAGTAAACACCACCGCTTTTGCCGGACAACGCCCCGGTACCTCCGGCTTGCGCAAGAAGGTCAGCGAGTTTCAGCAACCCGCTTACCTCGAAAACTTCGTGCAGTCGATCTTCAACACGCTCGGCGACTGCGCCGGCCAGACGCTGGTTGTCGGCGGCGACGGGCGCTATTTCAACCGCCACGCGATCCAGGTCATCCTGCGCATGGCGGCGGCCCATGGCTTTGCCAGGGTGCTGGTCGGGCAGGGCGGCATCCTGTCCACGCCGGCGCTAAGCTGCGTGGTCAGGAAGCGCGGCGCGTCGGGCGGCATCGTGCTCTCGGCCAGTCATAATCCCGGCGGGCCCGATGGCGACTTCGGCATCAAGTACAACATCGCCAACGGCGGCCCGGCGCCCGAAAAAATCACCGACGCCATCTACGAGCAGACCAGGATTCTGACCGAGTACCGCACCAGCGACGCGGGCGATCTCGATCTCGATGCTGTCGGCCACGCGCGCATCGAGCAGATGGACGTGGAAGTGATCGACCCGGTGGCCGACTACGCGTCGCTGATGGGCGAGCTGTTCGATTTTGCCGCCATCAAGGCCCTGTTCGCGCGCGGCTTCACCATGCGCTTCGATGGCATGCACGCTGTCTCCGGGCCGTATGCGCACGCAATTCTGGAGGGCTTGCTCGGCGCACCAGCCGGTACCGTCATCAACGGCACGCCGCTGGAAGACTTTGGCGGCCACCATCCCGATCCCAATCCCGTCAACGCGGCCGAACTGGTGGCGCTGATGTCGACTACAAATGCGCCGGACTTCGGGGCCGCGTCCGACGGCGACGCCGACCGCAACATGATCGTCGGGCGCGGCATTGCCGTCACGCCGTCCGACAGCCTGGCCATCATCGCCGCCAATGCGGGCGTGGCGCCGGGCTACCGCGGCGGCATCAAGGGCATCGCGCGCTCCATGCCCACCTCCACCGCGCCCGACCGCGTGGCCGCGGAGCTCAAGGTGCCGTGCTACGAAACGCCGACCGGCTGGAAGTACTTCGGCAACCTGATGGACGCCGGCATGGTGACCCTGTGCGGCGAAGAGAGCTACGGCACCGGTTCGAGCCATATTCGCGAAAAGGATGGCTTGTGGGCGGTGCTGTTCTGGCTTAACCTGCTCGCCGCGAGCGGCAAGCCGGTGGAGACGCTGGTGCGCGAGCACTGGGCGCGCTTCGGCCGAAATTACTACTCGCGCCACGACTACGAAGCGGTCGACGCCAAGGCGGCGGAAGGCTTGATGACGCATCTGCGCGAACAACTCTCCGCGTTGGCCGGCCAGGCCATCGACGGCTACACTGTTGATTTCGCCGACGATTTTGTTTATAAGGACCCGGTCGACGGCAGCATCGCCAGCAAGCAGGGCGTGCGCATCGTGATGACCGATGGCTCGCGCATCGTGTTCCGCCTGTCCGGCACCGGGACCGAAGGCGCCACCATCCGTCTTTACCTCGAACGCTACGAGCGCGACGTGACCATGCACGACATGCCGGCACAGGAAGCGCTTGCCGGCCTTGCCACCATCGCCGACCGGCTCGCCGGCCTGCACCAGCGTACGGGGCGCGACCGGCCGACGGTCACGACCTGACCAATCCACTACAACCAACAGGGAATACATGAAATTTTCCGCATTTGCAGTCTCACTGGCGCTCACTTTCGGCGCCGCCCACGTCAGCGCCGCCCCGCCGGTGGCGCGCACCCCGTTTGTGTGGGAAAACGCGACTGTGTATTTCCTGTTGACGGACCGCTTCAACAACGGCGACAAAGCCAACGACCTGGCGTACGGACGCAAGGCAGATGCGGCGCCGCTGCGCGGCTACATGGGCGGGGACCTGGCCGGCGTGACGGCCAAGATCAAGGAAGGCTATTTCAAGGAGCTGGGCGTCGATGTGATCTGGATCACGCCGCCGGTCGAGCAGATCCATGCCGGCACCGATGAAGGCACCGGCAAATCCTACGGCTTTCATGGCTACTGGGCGCGCGACTTCACCAGCGTCGACGCCAACCTCGGCACCGAGGCGGACCTGCAGGAACTGGTCGACACCGCGCACGCCAACGGCATCCGCGTGCTTCTCGACGTGGTGATGAACCACACCGGCCCGGTCACGCCATCGGACCCGGTGTGGCCCAAGGACTGGGTGCGCACCGCACCGGTGTGCGCTTTCAAGGATGCGCGCACCACCGTCGACTGCACCCTGGTGAAGAACCTGCCGGATTTGCGCACCGACGCCGACCGCGCGGTGGCGCTGCCGCCGGCGCTGGTGGCCAAGTGGAAGGAAGAAGGGCGCTACGAGCGCGAGGTGGCGAGCCTGGATGTCTTCTTCAAGGAGACCGGCTATCCGCGTGCGCCGCGCTACTACCTGATGAAGTGGCACGCGGACTGGGTGCGCAAGTACGGCTTCGACGGCTTTCGGGCCGACACGGCCAAGCACGTCGAACCGCGCGTCTGGAAGGACCTGAAAAAGGTCGCCAGCAAGGCGTTCGAGGACTGGAAGCGCGACAACCCGGCCAAGCGTCTGGGCGACAGCAAGTTCTACATGACGGCCGAAGTCTATAACTACTCGCTGCGCCACGCGCACCAGTTCGACATGGGCGGCGAGACCTTCGTCGACTTCTATGACAATGGTTTCGACAGCGTGATCAATTTCAGCATGACGTCGGACGCCAAGGGCGGCTATGACGCCATGTTCGGCCGCTACGCCGCGCTGCTGGCCGGTCCGTTGCGCGGCTATTCGGTGGTCAATTATCTGAGCTCGCACGACGACGCGGCGCCTTTCGATCCGGCGCGCACGCGTCCATTCGACTCGGCGGTGAAGCTGCTGCTCTCGCCCGGCGTGGCGCAGATCTATTACGGCGACGAGACCGCGCGCCTGCTCACGTACCCGGGCGCGAAGGGCGACGCGATGCTGCGCTCCTTCATGAACTGGGACGAACTGGCCAGCAACGCGCAGCGCGACGGTTACCGTATCGCGGACGTGCGCAAGCACTGGGGGATCATCGGCCGCTTCCGCCAGGCGCATCCCGCCGTGGGCGCGGGCGAGCACCGCAAGCTGCAGGCGACGCCGTACGTGTTTGCGCGGACGTACGAGAAGGACCGGGTCGTGGTGGGGCTCGATCTGCCGACCGACAAGTCGACGCCGATTGTGGTGGGGCCGATTTTCAGGGACGGTGAGTCGGTGACCGATTACTACTCGGGCAAGAAGGCTGTGGTGGCGGGCGGGA
>DASVVC010000132.1:0-5079 GCA_036386755.1 Telluria sp. | reverse complement strand
CAGCGCCTGTTTTGCTGGGCGCTCGCGCTGATCATGGGCGGCGCCATCGGCAATGCGATCGACCGCCTGGCCTACGGCCACGTGGTCGACTTCCTCGACTTCCATATCGCCGCGCTCGGCCACTTCCCGGCCTTTAACGTCGCCGACAGCGCCATCTGCGTCGGCGCCGCGCTGTTCGTCTTCGACGAGCTGCGGCGCGTAAACCGGCAATAAGGAGAAGGCGCATGACGCTGGACCTGCAAGGTAAAAAGATCGTCCTTGGCCTCTCCGGCGGGGTGGCCTGCTACAAGGCCGCGGAGCTGTGCCGCGCACTGACCAAACAGGGCGCCTCGGTACAGGTGGTCATGACCGACGCCGCTACCCACTTCATCACCGCGGTGACGATGCAAGCCTTGTCGGGCCATCCGGTCCACACCGACCAGTGGGACCCGCGCGTGGCCAACAACATGGCCCACATCGACTTGACGCGCGGGGCCGATGCGATCCTGATCGCGCCCTGCTCGGCCGACTTCATGCGCAAACTCGCGCACGGCGTGTGCGACGACCTGCTCTCGACCCTGTGCCTGGCGCGCCCGCAGCGCGTGCCGCTGCTGGTCGCCCCGGCCATGAACGTGGAGATGTGGGAAAACCCCGCCACGCGCCGCAACGCAGCCCAGCTGCGCGCCGACGGCATCAGGATCTTCGGCCCGGGCGCGGGCGAACAGGCTTGCGGCGAAACAGGCCTGGGCCGCATGCTGGAACCCGCCGAACTGCTCGACGAAGTCATCGCCTCGTTCCAGCTCAAGGTGCTGGCCGGCAGACGCGTCCTGATCACCGCCGGACCCACGTTTGAAGCGATCGATCCGGTGCGCGGCATCACCAATCTGTCGTCCGGCAAGATGGGTTACGCCATCGCCCGCGCCGCGCGCGAAGCCGGGGCCGAGGTCACGCTGATCTCCGGGCCGACCGCGCTGGCCGCCCCGCACGGCGTGCGCCGCACCGACGTGCAAAGCGCGCGCCAGATGCACGACGCCGTGATGAACGCCGTCGGCGGCCAGCATGTGTTCATCAGCGTCGCCGCGGTGGCCGACTGGCGCGTGGCCAACGCCAGCACGCAGAAAATGAAAAAGCAGGACGAC
The DNA here is from genome assembly GCA_036386755.1 of Telluria sp. Classification (GTDB taxonomy): domain Bacteria; phylum Pseudomonadota; class Gammaproteobacteria; order Burkholderiales; family Burkholderiaceae_D; genus Telluria_A. The sequence continues at coordinate 3,961 of DASVVC010000132.1, read as the reverse complement.
GGCGCCACGCCCACCCTGGAGTTCGCACAGAATCCCGACATCCTGGCGGCGGTCGCGGCCACCACCTCGATATCGGGCTGGCCGTACTGCGTCGGTTTTGCCGCCGAATCGGAGCGGCTCGAAGAATACGGCGCCGCCAAGCGCGAGAAGAAGGGCATTCCCCTTTTGGTCGGCAATATCGGCCACCACACCTTCGGCCAGGACGAGAACAGCATCATGCTGTTCGACGACCATGGCCACACCGTACTGCCGCGCGCCGACAAGCTCACCCTGGCGCGCCAGCTCATTTCAGAAATCGCAAGGCGCATCGAACAGCGCTCCCTGCTCAAGTAAAAAGTAGCCGCACCATGAAAACCATTGACGTCAAAATCCTCGACCCGCGCATGAAGGACCAGCTGCCGGCCTACGCCACGCCGGGCAGCGCGGGCCTCGATCTGCGCGCCTGCATCGACGAGCCGATCACCATCGAAGCCGGCGCCACCGTGCTCATTCCCACCGGGCTGGCGATTCACGTGAGCGACCCAGGCTACGCCGCCATGATCCTGCCGCGCAGCGGCATGGGTCACAAGAACGGCATCGTGCTGGGGAATCTGGTAGGCTTGATCGACTCCGACTATCAGGGACAACTGATGGTATCGACCTGGAACCGTGGCCAGAACGCCTTCACGCTCAACCCCATGGAACGCCTGGCGCAGCTGATCGTGGTGCCGGTGGTCCAGGTCGGATTTAACATCGTCGACGATTTCGACACAAGCGAACGCGGTGCGGGCGGTTTCGGCAGCACCGGAAAACACTAATTTGGAGAAGTCTATGGCCCGCTTCACTGGTCTGCGCCCGGCTGTGCCGGCACTGTGTATTGCGCTGCTGCTCGCGGCGTGCACGACGCCCGGTCCCGTGACGGAAACACCGGTCACGCCACTGCCGCAGCAACCGGCGGAAGCGCCCGCGCGCGTCGTCACGCCACGCCTGGCGGCTGCCGCCGAAGCGCTGACCAGGATGGCGGCCTTGCAGGAACGCCTGTACCGGATCGCCGCCCCGCTCCTGATCAACAACGCCGATTTGTGCAAGGCGTCCACGCGCAACCTGCTCGGCTTCACGGCGCGCAACCGCTACTGGTATCCGGGCGAGTACAACGAAGCGGCCCATATCGCCTTCGACATGGGCGAGCGCCTGCAGGTGACGGGCGTACTGGCCGGCAGCGGCGCTGCACGCGCCGGCCTGCGGCGCGGCGACAACCTCATTTCCGCCAGCGGCAAGGCGCTGCCGGTCGGCCCCAACGCGTCGAGCACGGTCGGTTCCGTGTTCGGCCCTTTGGTGGCCAAACAGGCCAGCCTGGCCCTGGAGATCGAACGCGACGACAAGACCCGCGAGCTGACCGTTCCGGTCACGCGCGCCTGCGGCTTCGTGATCGAACTCGGGAACGCGGAGAACATCAATTCCTACGCCGACGGTTCGCGCGTCATGGTCACGCGCGGCATGCTGCAATTTGCAAAGAGCGACGAAGAAGTGGCGTACCTGCTGGCCAAGGGCATGGCGCACAACATCCTGGGCCACGCCACGTCGCAGCGCAACGTCGGCACCATCGGCAGCATCATCGACAATCTGACCAACGTGCGGCCCGATACCTCGATGCTGATCGGCAGCGGCGGCATCAAGGCGATGCCGCCCGAACTCGACGCCGCCGCCGACCATCTCGGCATGTACCTGCTGGCGCGCGCCGGCGTGGGCATCGACGGCGTCCCGGCGTTCTGGAAGCGCCTGGCCGCGACCTATCCGGCCACGGTGTTGAACGGCTACGTCGCCAACCACCCCGGCACGGCCGCGCGCCTGGCCGCGATCGAGAAGGCCACGGCCGACATCAAGGCCAAGCAGGCCGCCAAGAAAACCATCGCGCCATGAAAAAGCTGCTGCTCGCCTGCGTGATGGCGGCCTTGAGCGCGCCTTTGCTCGCGCAGGCGGCGCAGTGGGTCAAGGTGCCGGTCGGGTCGAGCGCGGGCAGCCAGTCGTACATCGACAGGAGCAGCATGATCAGGAACGGCAAGAGCTACAAGGTGTGGTCGCTGGCGTCGTACGCGAAGGAGCAGGCCACGCCCGAAGGCACGCCCTACCTGTCGATGAAGGCGCTGCATCTGTATTCGTGCGCGGACCGTACCACGACCTTGCTCAGCCAGGTGTACTACGCCGAGCCGATGGGCAAGGGGCCGGTTTCGCAAAGCTTCAAGTACGAAAAATTCGCACCCGAAGACATCGTCCCCGACAGCGTGGCGGACGGCGCGCTGCAGGTGATCTGCAAGCGCAGGAAGTAAGGCGGCTGCTAGCTCGGAAAGTTCGGGAAGTACGTCCCCATGATCCACGTCAGCACGCCGCAAAACACCACCACCGCCACCAGCACGATCAGCAAGCGGCCGAACTTCGGCGAACCGTCGTCATTTTTTGTATCATTGCTCATCTTCCCACCCACCATGTGCTCGATTCAGGAGCGCCAGTATATTCGATCCGATGGACAGCATAGACCTGGAAGTATTAAAGACCGCTTCGGCGTGGATCGCCGCCGGCCGGCGCTGCGAGTTGATCACCGTGATCAAGACCTGGGGATCGAGCCCGCGCCCGATCGGCGCCACGCTCGCCATCTGCGACGACGGCCGGGTGGTCGGCTCGGTGTCGGGCGGCTGCATCGAGGATGACCTGATCGAGCGCGTGCGCCGGCACGGCATCACGCGCACCATTCCCGAGGTAGTCAGCTACGGCATCAGCGCCGACGAAGCGTACCGTTTCGGCCTGCCTTGCGGCGGCACCATCGAACTGGCGATCGAACCGCTGTCGAACGAGAGCGCCATCGACGAACTGCTGGCGCGGCTGGAAGCGCACGAACTGCTGGCGCGCCGGCTCGACCTGGCCAGCGGCGCGGTCACCCTGGAGCCGGCGCCGGCGGGCGCGGTGCAGCTGCTGGCCGACGGCGTGCTGACCACCGTGCACGGCCCGCGCTGGCGCCTGTTCATCATCGGCGCCGGCCAGCTTTCGCGCTTCCTGGCGCAGATCGCCACCGCGATGGATTACTACGTCACCGTGTGCGACCCGCGCGAAGAATACCGCGCCGGCTGGAACCTGCCGGGCGTGCAGCTGGTGCACATGATGCCCGACGACCTGGTGCTCGAATCGCATCTGGACCACCGCAGCGCCGTGGTGGCGCTCACGCACGACCCCAAGCTGGACGACCTGGCGCTGATGGAGGCGCTCAAGTCCGACGCGTTTTACGTCGGCGCGATCGGCTCGCGCCTGAACAACGCCAAGCGGCGCGAGCGGCTCAAGGAGTTCGACTTGTCGGATGCGCAGCTATCGCGCCTGCACGGACCGATTGGCCTGTACATCGGCAGCAAGACGCCGTCCGAGATCGCCATTTCGATTCTCGCCGAGCTCACCGCCATCAAGAACGGCGTGCCGGCCGAACTGCAGGTGCGCCATGCGGCGGCACTGGCGCCGGCCAGCACGCAAGTATGCGCAGCGGCGCTGATTGAATAGCAAAAAGCGGCTTTTCCGCACGCCGCCAGCGGTGGACAATACCGCTTCTTACACAGCGCAGGGAGCCGACCCATGAACACAGCCAACCTGCTTCGCCTGATCGTCTTGGCCGCCATCTGGGGCAGCTCCTTCCTGTTCATGCGCATCGCCGCGCCGGTGCTCGGGCCGGCCGTGCTGATCGAATACCGGGTCGCCTTTGCGGCCGTGTTCCTGGCCATTGTCGGCGTGATCCTCAAGAAGCGCCTCGACTTGGCCGCCAACTGGAAGCACTACCTGGTCCTCGGCTTCATCAACTCCGCCCTGCCCTTCTTGCTGTTCGCCTTTGCCGCGCGCACCTTGTCGGCCTCGGTGCTGTCGGTACTGAACGCCACCGCGCCGATGTGGGGCGCGCTGATCGGCGCGCTCTGGTCGCGCCAGGCCATCGCCGCCAAACAGGTGCTCG
>DASVVC010000131.1:0-34722 GCA_036386755.1 Telluria sp. | reverse complement strand
ATGCCACAAGTGGCCTAAGCGGGGGACACGATGCTACTGTCGCCCACGTTGTCGCTTGAACACGCAGAACGGTGGCCGGGATGTCGACGAAACAGTGCCACAAGCGTGCTGATCAAGGTAGCGCCACCTCGCCTCGCTACTTTACATACTAATAAGGAGACTAAATGAAACGTATTACTAAAAGTACATTAGCAACCGCCTTGCTGCTCGCCTTCGCCAGCAGCGGCGCCATCGCGGGCGACCATGAGACCGAGGGATTCCATGGTTACCTGCGCGCCGGTGTCGGCTCGGCCACCAACGGCGGCTCGCAAAGCTGCTATGGCCTGGGCGGCATCACCATGTCTTACCGCCTCGGCAACGAATGCGACAGCTTCACCGAATTCGGCTACACCCACGCGCTGGCCAAGGCCAGCAACGGCGCTACTTTTGTGGGCACCTTCTGGGTCGACGCTTACAAGAACAGCTCGGACTTCGGCGACGCCAAGATGGCGGTGTCGAAAGCCTATGTGGAAGCGAAAAACCTGCCGTTCATGAACGGCGGCATTATCTGGGCTGGTAAGCGTCACTACTACCGTCCCGACATCCACATGCTGGACATGCAGTACATCAACATGAACGGCACCGGCGGCGGCGTCGACGGCTACCCGCTCGGCCCCGGCAAGATCAGCTACGCCGTGTTCAAGGACAACGACGACAACGTCTACTCGACCGATCCGCTGTCCGGCGTGCGCACCCTGCGCAGCACCAATTCCGCGCTGCGCCAGAACGTCGTCTACGAAGGCTTGCCGGTCAATACCGACGGCACCCTGGACGTCGCGGTCAGCCTGGTCAGCGCCCAGGACGACAACAACAACATCAAAACCCACGACGGCTACCAGGTCTCGCTGTTCCACCGCCAGGCCAAGTTCCTCGGCGGCGGCAACACCTTCGGCGTGCAGTACGGCGTCGGCCCGGGCACCGGCATCAACGGTCCTTGCTGCGCCCGTATCGGCCCTTCCGGCAGCACCCTGCTCGGTTCGGACGTGACGCGCGTGCGTGTGTTCGACGATATCGTGATCCAGCCGACGCGCGACTTCAGCATGGAATTCGTGGCCCTGTACCAGCGCGACAAGTCGGACCTGGGCGGCAGCAGCACCTGGACCACCGTCGGCGCGCGCCCTGTGTACGCGCTGGCAGAAAACTTCAAGATGCAAGCCGAACTGGGCGTAACCCGCCTGAAGGACAAGGCCAACCCGTCGGCCCAGCGCCTGACCAAGCTGACCATTGCCCCGACCATCACCCTGGGCCGCGACTACTACGCGCGTCCCGAGCTGCGCGCCTTTGTCAGCTACGGCAAATGGAACGACGCCGCCAAGGGCGCCGTGAACGCCTTCAACAATGGCGGCCCGGTGTATGGCGACCGCACCAGCGGCACCTCGTACGGCGTGCACCTGGAAGCGTGGTGGTAACAGCAGCAACCATGTAGCAAGGGTGCGCGGTGAAGGCCGCGCACCTTGTCAATGCAATCAAACTCGCAGTCAAACCAAAAAATCGTTGGAGACGAACCAGATGAAAATCAAGCAAATCAAATTCTTCCTGGCCGCGGCCGGCCTGGTCACCCTGGCCGGCGTCGCGCAAGCGGCACCGCAAGTCGAAGTGCTGCACTACTGGACTTCCGGCGGCGAAGCCAAATCGATCGCCGAACTGAAGAAAATGATGGAAGCCAAAGGCGTCGTCTGGAAAGACTTTGCCGTTGCTGGCGGCGCCGGCGAAAACGCCACCACCGCCCTGAAAGCGCGCGTGATCGCCAACAGCCCGCCGACCGCGGCCCAGATCAAGGGCCCTGCCATCCAGGAATGGGGCAATGAAGGCGTGCTGGCCAATATCGACAGCGCCGCCACCGCCGGCAAATGGGACAGCCTGCTGCCGCCGGTCATCTCCAACGTGATGAAATACAAGGGCCACTATGTCGCCGCGCCAGTCAACGTGCACCGCGTCAACTGGCTGTGGATCAACCCTGCGGTCCTGACCAAGGCCGGCGCCAAGACCCCGACCAATTTCGACGAATTCTTCGCCGCGGCCGACAAGATCAAGAAAGCCGGCCTGGTGGCGATCGCCCACGGCGGCCAGCCATGGCAGGACGCGACCATCTTCGAAACGGTGGTACTGGGCATCGGCGGCGCCGACTTCTACAACAAGTCGCTGGTCAAGCTCGACCAGGCCAGCCTGACCGGCCCGACCATGATCAAGTCCTTCGAGACCCTGGCCAAGATCAAGACCTACATCGACAAGGATGCGGCCGGACGCGACTGGAACCTGGCAACGGCCATGGTTATCAACGGCAAGGCCGGCATGCAGTTCATGGGCGACTGGGCCAAGGGCGAATTCACCGCCGCCGGCAAGGTCGCGGGCAAGGACTTCCTGTGCGTGGCCGCACCGGGCACCGAGAAATCGTTCACCTTCAACATCGATTCGCTGGCCATGTTCACGGTCAAGAATCCGGAAGAGCAGAAAGCCCAGCTGACCCTGGCGTCGGCCGTGATGAGCCCGGAATTCCAGGAAGTGTTCAACCTGAACAAGGGTTCGATCCCGGCGCGCGCCAACATCGCCCGCACCAAGTTCGACAGCTGCGCCACCAAGTCGATGGATGACATGGCAACGAGCAACAAGGGCAATGCCCTGCTGCCGAGCCTGGCCCACGGCATGGCGCTCGACTCGGCCAAGGCCGGCGCGATCCAGGACGTGATCGCCAAGTTCATGAACTCGACCATGACCCCGCAGGCAGCGGTGCAGGCACTGGCTAAAGCAGCAAAAACGCAATAAGCTTCCCGTAGCACCTCCGCGCGGCCCACGGCCGCGCGCGTACCTGCCAGGCCGGCGCCTGCATTTTACTCAGGCACGACGCCGGCCTGCATCCGTCTTTTGGAGATCTAATTCATGTCCGCTTCCTCCCTGACTTCCAGTCCGGGGCCGCAGGCGCGCACGCGCGCCCCCGCGGTTCCGAGCCGCTGGGCCTCCCGCATCGACGCCTGGATGGCGCGCCTGATGCTCGCGCCCACCATCCTGATGTCGCTGGTATTCGTGTACGGCTTCATCGTCCTCACCGCATTTTTATCGCTGACCGAATCGCGCATGATGCCGCGCTTCGAGTACGCCGGCTTCGGCCAGTACACTGCCCTGTTCGGCCTGGACCGCTGGTGGACGGCGGCGGCCAACCTGGGCATCTTCGGCGGCCTGTTCATCCTGCTGTGCCTGGCGATCGGCCTGACCATCGCCATCCTGCTCGACCAGCGCATCCGCGCCGAAGGCGCCCTGCGCGCCATCTACCTGTATCCGATGGCGCTGTCGTTCATCGTCACCGGCGCGGCCTGGAAATGGATTCTCAATCCCGGCCTCGGGCTGGAAAAAATGCTGCACGACTGGGGCTTCGTCAACGCCCGCCTGGACTGGCTGGTCGACTCCGAGATGTCGATCTACACGGTGGTCATTGCCGGCGTGTGGCAGTCGTCCGGTTTCGTGATGGCGCTGTTTTTGGCCGGCCTGCGCGGCGTGGACGACGCCATCATCAAGGCCGCCATGGTCGACGGCGCCAGCCTGCCGACGATCTACCTGCGCATCATCATCCCGGCGCTGCGGCCGGTGTTCTTCAGCGTGCTGCTGGTGCTGTCGCACATCGCGATCAAGAGTTTTGACTTGGTGATGGCGCTGACCGCGGGCGGACCGGGCACCTCGTCCGACGTGCCGGCCATTTTCATGTACCAGTTCTCATTCACGCGCGGCCAGCTCGGTCTTGGCGCGGCGTCGGCCATGATGATGCTGGCCACCGTGCTGGCGGTGCTGGTGCCACTCATGTACCTCGAAACGAAAGGAGCGCGACATGGTCGCTGAACAAAGCCGGCTCACCCCCGGGCGCATCTTCATCTACGTGCTGCTGACCCTCGTGGCGCTGTACTACCTGGCGCCCCTGTACGTGATGCTGACCACCTCGTTCAAGTCGCTCGAGCAGATCCGCACCGGCACCATCCTCGACCTGCCGATGGCCCCGAGCACCGAAGCCTGGTCGCGCGCCTGGAGCGGCGCCTGCACCGGCGTGCGCTGCGAGGGCCTGGCGCCCTACTTCTGGAATTCGGTCAGCATGACCATTCCGGCGGTGCTCATTTCGAGCCTGATCGGATCGATCAACGGCTACGTGCTGGCGCACTGGCGCTTTCGCGGCTCGAACGTGGTGTTCACGGCCCTGATGGTGGGCTGCTTCATCCCGTTCCAGGTGGTGATTCTGCCGATGGCGCGCCTGCTCGGCATGGTCGGCCTGGCCAACACCACCACGGGCCTGGTCATCGTCCACATCATCTACGGGGTGGCGTTTACCACGCTGTTCTTCCGTAACTACTACGTCACCGTGCCCGAAGAACTGGTGAACGCGGCGCGCATCGACGGCGCGGGCTTCTTTACCATTTACCGCCGCGTGATCTTCCCGCTGTCGCTGCCGATTTTCATGGTGTGCTTCATCTGGCAGTTCACCCAGATCTGGAACGACTTCCTGTTCGGCGTGGTGTTCGGCGGCGCCGATGCGCAGCCGGTGACGGTGGCGCTCAATAACCTGGTCAACACCTCGACCGGGGTGACCGAATACAACGTCAACATGGCCGCGGCCATCATCGCCGCTTTGCCGACCCTGGGGCTGTACCTGGTGGCTGGCAAATACTTCGTGCGCGGGCTGACCGCCGGCGCGGTCAAGGGCTGATTTCAACTCATTCAAGGCAGGAGAAACACAACGATGGCCAGTTTATCGATCCGCAATGTGCGCAAGGTGTACCCGAACGGCGCTGAAATTTTAAAAGGCATCAACCTCGAGATCGAGGATGGACAGTTCCTGATCCTGGTCGGCGGCTCCGGCTGCGGCAAGTCGACCTTGCTGAACATGATCGCCGGTCTGGAAACGGTGTCCGAAGGCGAAATCCTGATCGGCGACCGGGTGGTCAACGACGTGCCGCCAAAATCGCGCGACATCGCCATGGTGTTCCAGTCGTACGCGCTGTACCCGACCATGACGGTTCGCGAAAACATCTCGTTCGGCCTGGGCATCCGCAAGGTGCCGAAGGCGGAACAGGAAAAGATCGTGGCGCGCGTGGCCGAAACGCTGCAGATGACCCACCTGCTCGACCGTAAACCTGCCCTGCTGTCGGGCGGCCAGCGCCAGCGCGTGGCCATGGGCCGCGCCATTGCGCGCGACCCGTCGCTGTTCCTGTTCGACGAACCGCTGTCGAACTTGGACGCCAAGCTGCGCGTGGAGATGCGCGCCGAGATCAAGCTGATGCACCAGCGCCTGGGCACGACGATCGTCTACGTCACCCACGACCAGATCGAAGCGATGACCCTGGGCGACAAGATCGCCGTCATGCGCGACGGCGTGGTACAGCAGTACGGCAGCCCGCAAGAAATCTACGACCGCCCCGATAACCTGTACGTGGCCGGCTTCATCGGCTCGCCGTCGATGAACTTCTTGAAGGGCAAACTGGTGCAGCACGGCGGCGGCACCGCCTTCACGCTCGACGTGGACGGCGACATCGCCCTGCTGCCGCTGCCGGCCGGCGGCGCCGAATACGGCGCCCTGCACGGGCGCGAAGTCATCCTCGGCATCCGTCCGGAGCACGTCACCGACGCCCTGAGCGCGCGCCAGTCGCATGCGCATGAAGGGTACGAACCGACCGAAGTGACCTGCCTGGTCGAAATGACCGAGCCGACCGGTCCCGATACGCTGGTCTTCACCTGGGTCGGCGGCGTGCGCGCCACCTGCCGCACGCACCCGCGCGCGGGCGCCATGCCGGGCGAGCGCATCAACCTGGCCTTCGACCTGTCCAAGGCGATCCTGTTCGATCCGGCGACGGAACAACGGATGGGGGCATAAAGGCTGCATAAACGGTCCTGTTTGGAGACCATGAGCGAACTTTAGGCGATAATAGCGGCTCGCGCCGGCACGGCGCCCGATCCGCCTGTTTATCTGTTTAATTTTCTGCTCATTTATGCAACAGCCTGCACCCACCGCACGCATCGCACCTCAACCGGTCGCCCTCGTGACCGGCGCCGGACGCCGCATCGGCCGCGCCATCGCGCTCGGCCTGGCGCGCGCCGGCTGGGACGTGGCGCTGCACTACCGTTCGTCCGAAACCGAGGCGCGCGAAGTGGCCGACGCGATCGAAGCGCTTGGCCGCCGCGCCGCCCTGCTGCAATGCGACCTGGCCGACGAAGCCGGCGTGCGCGCCCTGGTGGCCCGCGCGGTGGACGCACTGGGGCCGCTCGGCTGCATCGTCAACAACGCCTCGCAGTTCGACTTCGACAGCGCGGCCGACTTTTCGCCGGCGCTGCTGGCCCAGCACATGCAGGCCAACGTGGCCGCGCCCATTTTGCTGGCCCAGGCCCTGCACGCGGCCACGCCCGCGGGTGAACAGGCGGTCGTCATCAACCTGCTCGACCAGAAGCTGTACAACCTCAATCCCGACTATCTGTCGTACACCCTGTCCAAGGCCGCCCTGCACACCGCCACCAGCATGCTCGCGCAAGCGCTGGCGCCCACGGTGCGCGTGGTGGGCGTCGCGCCCGGGATCACGATGGTGTCGGGCGAGCAGACCGACGCCGGCTTCGAACAAGCGCACCAGGCTACGCCGCTGGGGCGATCGAGCACGCCCGACGACATCGTGGCCGCGGTGTGCTACCTGGCCGGCGCGCACGCCATTACCGGCACCACCCTGGTGGTCGACGGCGGCCAGCACCTGGTGCCGCTGGCGCGCGACGTGATGTTCCTTACCAAATAAAACAACCTGAAAGACTCCTATGCTGTCCGCCCTGACCCACCCCAAGCTGAGCGCCTGCCGCCGCCTGTTCCTGCGCAATTACGAAGTGATGATCAACATCGGCGTGCACGACTTCGAAAAAAAGGGCGAGCAGCGCGTCCTGATCAACGTCGATTTGTACATTCCGCTGGCGCTGTCCACGCCCAAGGATGACCAGCTGCAGGAAGTGGTCGACTACGACTTCATGCGCGAGACGATTGCGCGCCGCATGGCGCAGGGCCACGTCCATTTGCAGGAGACCCTGTGCGACGACGTGGTGCGCTCGATGCTGGCGCACCCGAACGTGCGCGCGGTGCGCGTGTCGACCATGAAGCCGGACGTGTATCCGGACTGCGAAGGCGTCGGCGTCGAAGTTTTCCAGATCAAGGAAGAAGCATGAGCGAAGCGGACGTGATCGAACGCAGCGAGCGCAGCGCCGACAAGGTGGCCCACGAAAACCAGAAGCTGCACAAGCGCCTGTGCCGCCAGGTCGGCCAGGCCATCGGCGACTTCAACATGATCGAAGACGGCGACAAGGTGATGGTGTGCCTGTCGGGCGGCAAGGACAGCTACGCGCTGCTCGATATTTTGCTGACCTTGCGCGAGCGCGCGCCGATCCATTTCGAGATCATTGCCGTCAACCTGGACCAGAAGCAGCCGAACTTCCCGGCCGATATCTTGCCGGCTTACCTGACCAAATTGGGCGTGCCGTTCCATATCGAGAACCAGGACACCTACAGCATCGTCAAGCGCCTGATCCCCGAAGGGAAAACCACCTGCTCGCTGTGCTCGCGGCTGCGGCGCGGGATTTTGTACCGCGTGGCCGATGAACTGGGCTGCAACAAGATCGCGCTGGGCCACCACCGCGACGACATCCTCGAGACCTTCTTCCTGAATATGTTCTTCGGCGGGAAGCTCAAGGCCATGCCGGCCAAACTGGTGTCGGACGACGGCAAGCACATGGTGATCCGCCCGATGGCGTACGTGAAGGAAGCCGATTCGGAGCGCTACGCCGAGGTCAAGCAGTTCCCGATCATCCCGTGCGACCTGTGCGGCTCGCAAGAGAACTTGCAGCGCAAGCAGATCAAGAACCTGATGCGCGAATGGGAGAAAAAATATCCGGGCCGGGTCGAGAGCATTTTCTCGTCGCTGTCGACCGTGGTACCGTCGCATCTGATGGATCAGGAGCTGTTCGGGTTCAAGGACATCAAGGCCGATGGCGTGGCCAGCCCGCTGGGCGATATCGCTTTTGACGAAGAACCGTGTTCGACGCCGAGCATGGGGACGATTGCGCTGCAGCCAATGTGAGGCTGTACCGTTTCAATTGAAAAGCCCGCTGATGCGGGCTTTTTTACGCCGGCGCTTGGCGGGAGTATGATCAATTCACGAATCTATTCACTATTCTATTCATTTGGGGCACTCCCTCCTATGAGCGGGCGGCCGGCGAATCTATTCACTGGACACCGGTGAGATGGCTAACCATGAACATATTGACAAGCTAAGGCGGCTGTTGTCGCGCGGGCCGGCGAAGGCGTCGGCGATCATGGATGCGCTAGGCGTCAGCCAGCCGACCCTGTCGCGCCTGTGGCAAGCCATCCCCGATGGCGTCGCACTTGGCGCGGGCAAGGCGCGCCACTATGCACTGCAACGCCCGGTACCCGGCATCGCGGCACCGCTACCCTTGTTTTGCGTGTCCGAAAACGGAACGGTAACCGTCACCGGCAACCTCGATCCGCTTCAGGGCGGGTTTTACGTGCTCACTCACGCGGAAAAGACAGCGTACCGGCTTTACCAAGGCATGCCCTGGTTTCTGAGGGACTTGCGTCCCCACGGTTTTCTGGGCCGGTTCGAACCGCGCAAGCACCGCGACCTCGGCCTGCCGGACGATATCCGCATGTGGACCGATGAGCATGTGCTCCAGTACCTGGCGCGGCGCAGCGAACATGCGGCCGGCAACCTCATTGCCGGTAACGAATCGTATGCCAGGTATGTCGCCGATCGGAGCAGGATGCGCGAGTCGCTTATTCCCCAGGCCGGCCGTGCCGGGCTCTATCCCGCGATGGCCCGACAGGTGATGCAGGGCGATCCGCCCGGTTCCTCGGCCGGCGGTGAGCAGCCCAAATTCACTGCCGTGGTCGAGCGCAGCGAACAGGGTCTGGTCGAGCATGTGATGGTGAAGTTTTCGCCCCCGGTCGGCACGCCGGGCGGGCGACGCTGGGGCGATTTGCTGGTATGCGAACATCTGGCGCTCGCTGTCCTCGCGCGCAACAACATCGCTGCCGCGACCACCTCGATACTCGAAAGCGAGCAGCGGGTATTTCTCGAAGTGGTGCGGATTGACCGAGTGGGACTGGAAGGACGCCGGCCGATGGCGACGTTCGAGGCGTTCGACGGCGAGTTGGGCATGCTCGATCAGGCATGGACCGCAGTGGCGCAGGAAATGGGACGCCTGGGCAAGCTCGATGCAGGCGATGTCGCCAAGGTGGCGGTACTCGATCTGTACGGTGCGCTGATCGGTAACACAGACCGGCATCACGGGAACATTGCGGTGACCTGGACAGCCGACGGCGAGCGCCATCTGGTCGAGGCCTACGACATGCTGCCCATGCTGTACCGGCCGAATGCGCACGGCGAAGTCATCGAACGCGAATGGGTGCCGCATTTGGGAGCTTGGCTCGATTTGCGCCATCTTGGCGCTTGCTGCCGCATGGCGCTCGCGTTCTGGGAGGACGTCATGGATGATCCCCGCATTTCCACGCAATTCAAGACCGACGCCGCCCGTCAGCACATGAACACAGTACATCACCTTGCTCCCGGCGCCGGAAGCAATGGGCTAGACTGAGGCAATGGCGACGGAGACCAGCATGAAAATCATTCATTTTTCGGATACACGCGACAGCCTGACAACAGTGCTTGATCAGGTCACGGACGATGCCGATGTCACGGTTATTTCACGCGGGGATGCGCCTGCCGCCGTCGTCATGTCCTTCGACTATTACACCAGCCTGATGGAAACCATCTACTTGCTTGGCTCGCCGGCCAACGCCGCGCACCTGGCAAAATCCATCGAGCAGGCACGTGCCGGTCAAGCGAAGCATCGGAAGCGGACAAGATCCATGGCCGGTTGAACGGCCCTGGACCTCGTCTCCAAACTCCTTACGGCGCCACCGCCGTGCGCAGCACCGGATACAGGTTAAGGCGCTCGTCATACGAGGTGTGGCGCCTGGCGAAAAACTCCAGCCGCGCAGCCGGGTTCTTGGCGAACGCCGGATCGCTGTCGACCTTGGCTTTGAACGCCGCCGCCAGCGCCGGATCGGCTGCCATCATCTCGCGCGCGACCTCCTCGGCCACGTAATCCTCCATGTATTCCTTGCGCTCGAACGCGGTATTGAACATCCCCCACTGCAGCAGCGAATCCGGCCCGGCCGGTTCGAACAAGGCGATCACCAGGCGCGCCTTGGCCTGCGCCACCGGCACGAACAGCGCGCCCTTCTCGATTGCGCGCGGCTCGGCCTTCCACCCTCCCTGCAGCGTCACGCGCTGGTGCGATTCGAGCGAGCCCGGTGCGTACGTCACCTTCTCGGCGCGGAAAGTCTCCACATCGGCTTTTGCTTGCGCCGTGCCCAGGGTGCGGTACGTGATGCCGTGCTGGCCAAGTTTGCGCGCCACCATGGCCGCATGCGCGGCCGGCACGATGTAGCCGGCCTTGGGCGCGGTGGCCATCACGTCCGGCAAAATTTCGTCGCGCAGCGGCACGGTCCAGATCTGCGGGCGCGTTTCGTCGTAATGCGTCATCAGGGCGCCCGAGACGTCCGATGGGGTGCGCGTGTACGCGTAACCGCGAAAATCGATCATGCGCACCTTGTCGGTCGCCTTGTAGGTCAGCGGCAGTTCGGTGCCGCCCAGGCGCGCCGCGCGTGCATCGGCTTCGCGCGCCGCCGCCTGCCACGCCTTGCCGTGCTGCGCCACCTGGCCGAGCACCGACACCACCGAGTTGCGCGTGATGCGCACGCGGGTCGGATAGTCCTTCCACGCATGGGTCTCGACCAGCACGCCGATCCGGTTGCGCAAGGCAAAATAGCCGGTCGAAAAACGCGGGTCCGAGACGCCATCGGTAAAGCCCGACGCCGGATTGTCCTCTTCCGCGAACGACATGTAGAACGGCTGCGGGATCGAGCCCTGCTTCGTGATATCGGCCAGCACGCCGCTGCGCAGCGCCAGGCCGGCCTTGCGGAACTCCACATCGGCCGAATGCACGGGTTCGACCTGGATCGAGATGTCGTGTTCGAACTTGGCGCCGTTGGTCACGTGCAGATCGACGTAGACCAGCGGATCCCACGCGTTCACCAGCGCCAGCATCGACTGCATCTCGATCGAGTCGGCCTTGGCGTAGTCGCGGTTCAGGTTGAAGTTCTGGGCGGTGGTGCGCCAGCCCATTTCGACCGGGCCGCGCTGGTTCGGGCGGTTCCATGCCTTGAAGCGTTCATGCCCGTCGACGTTGAAGACCGGGACGAACAGCAGCACCTGTTTGTCCAGCGCCCCTGGTGCGGCGCGGTTCTCCAGCACCTCGCGCAGCGCCAGGAAGCCGGCGTCCTTGCCGTCGATCTCGCCGGCGTGGATGCCGCCCTGGACCAGCACCACCGGCAGCGCGCGCGCCGCCGCGGCCTGCGGCGTGAAAGCACCGGTGCGGGTGGCCACCAGCGCCTGCATCGGGCGCCCTTCCGGCGTGCGTCCGAACTCGATGCACTTGACCTGCTTCGGATACGCCTTCTGGAACGCGGCGCACAGGGCGATGACTTCGTCATAGCGGCCGGTTTTCTGGAACTGCGAACGCTCCGCGACCGTGGTCAGGTCAGGAGCGGCGTGGGACAGCGGAATGGCGGACAGCAGGGCAAGCAGCAGCGCAGAACGGATCATCGGTAAAGCTCCGGCAAAGTTGTCAATACAGGGGCGCATGGTGCGCGCGAACCGGAAATTATAGTCGGCTTTGCGCACCCGGTATCGGCAATCTGTTGGCGCTTACGCGGCCTTGAAGTACGGCCGCTCCGATGAAAACAGCAAGCGCTTGACCGAGGTGCGCCATTCGGCAGGCGCCTTCTGGCCCAACAGCACCAGCGCCGCGCTCCACACATGCGCGCGCTCCTCCGGATCGATGCCATCGAGCCGGCGGTCGGCCGCACGCGGGTCCTTGCCGGCGGCGATGCTGTCGAAGAAGGCCAGCATCTGCTGCTGGTCGGGTCCCGCCGCCGCGCGCACAGCCTCGCGGTATGGCGCCGCGTCGTACCCGTGCCTGGTCGCCAGCGCCAGTCCGGCCCAGATGGTGGCGCCGTCCATGCCTTGCCCGAACGGCAGCGTCATGGCGCGTTTGATCATGCCGGCGTCGGCGCCGTCCGAGGCGGCCGCCAGGCGCAAAATGTGCGCCGCGCGCACCGGATCGTCGGTGACCGCGTCGCTTGCCTCGTTCAGGCGGCCGGTCGACAGCGCGTGGTAGGCGCGCAGCGGCGAATCGGTCGGCAACGGGCCGTTCTCGATCTCCAGCAGGTGCTGCAAACGGCGCGATTTCGTTCCCAGCGCGCTCAGGCCGGCGCCTGGCTCGAGCAGACGGCGGATGCGCGCCAGGTTGATGGCCGCGTTGTCGGCCATGGTGGGGGCGCTGCGCACCAGCAGCTCAAGCTCCGGCACCGCGCCGGCAAAATCCCTGGCCTGCATCTTGTCGTACGCGCTCCAGCGCACCAGCCAGACGTTGTCGGGCCAGCGTTCGCGTGCCTGCGCCATCTGGCGCTTCATGTCCGCGCTCTTGTCGCGGCAGCGCAGCGCAAGGTATCTGAGGTCGCCGTCATCCGGCTGCGCGGCCGATTGCGCGGCCAGTTCCGCGCACAGTGCGGGCTTGCGCTCGGCGCTGGCGTCGCTCATCTCGATACGGCGCAGCAGTACGTCGTGCGGGGCGCGGTCCAGGCGCTCCTTGAACACGGCGGCAAACTCCGGGAACTGGTGCGCGTACGCCAGCCAGCTTTCGGCATCGGCCGTGGTCAGCTCGTCCCAGCGCGCATGCATCAGGCCCATTTTCCTGGCCTGGGCGTCGTCCTTGAGCACCGTGATCTGGGCTTGCGGGGCCGCCTCGGCCATGCCGTCAAGCACGCTGCGCGAACCGCCGCTGCCCTTGCCGGAGATCGATTCCGGCGGTTTCGCGAACAGGAAGTCGACGTCGCTGTCGCTCCAGCGCGGCGTGCCCAGCACTTCCTCGGGCACCGGCTTGGTCTTGCCGTAGGTGGCCGTCCAGCGCACCAGCGGCGCGGCCGACGCCACGTTGTAGACCGGGTGGCCGCCGCGCTGCGCCTCGGCGTCGAACGCTTCGATCAGGCGCCCGTCGCTGGTGCGCGTCTCGATATGGTGCTTGCCCAGGGCCGGCACGCTGATCTGCGCATGCGACCGCGCCGGCACCGCCTTCGAACGGTTGTCGATGTCCACCGCCACGGTCGTGCCAAGGCCGTTGTACACCGTGATCACCGGCTCGCTGCCGAAGGCCGACACCCCGCCTTTGGTAAACGAGCCGGCGCTCAGGACGGCGAACACGATCGACGCCGCCACCAGCAGGCGCGCGGCGCCCGGCACCATGCCGTCGGCACGCTGGAAGCGCGCCCACCAGCCAAGCTGCTGCTGGCGCTTGCGTTCGGCGCCCGTCAGCAGCAGAGGATAGGACGCGGGCACGCGCGACGGCGGCGGGGCGGCAACCATCGCTTCGCCACCGCGCGCGCAGCGCGCGATCATGGTTTCGGTCACCAGCAACTCTTCGAGGGCGTCCGCGCGCAGCGTGTCGAGCCAGCCCGACAAGGCGCTGACCCAACCATCCGAGTAGTGCATGAAATCGTTGATGGTGTCGGCGTGGGGAGGCGTGAGGGTGTAGCCGCCCAGCGCCGTTTGCCAGTCCGTGTCCAGGCCGAGCCGCTCGGCAAGCCGCGCGTCCACGTGCACCTGCGCCGCTTCGCGGTAGATGCTGTCCATAACGGCATACAGTTCGGCGCCCTGCCCGACCACGCGCGCGACGCCTTCGGCCGTCACGCGGCGCACCGCGGTGACCACCGCCGCCGCATTATTGAGCATGCCCTGCGCGTCGTGCAGGTCGGCCAGGCGGTGTTCGGCGTAGTGCACCAGCGCCAGCAGGCCGTCGAGATAGGCTTGCCAGCCGCCGCCCAACTGGCGCGCCATGTTCTGGTGCCAGCTGCGGCACAGCCAGTCGTGCCGGTGCAGGCGCGCGTTGACTTCCTCGATTTCCGCGCGCACCCGCGCCAGCGCGGCGGGCAGCTGCTTCTTGCTGAATTGTTCACCGCGCAGGCGCACCACGCCGCCGGGCGCGGTCAGATGGCCGGCGATGAGGGCGTCGAGCTGGCCGCGTTCGTCCTCCAGGGTACGCAAGAGGTGCACGTCGTCAGTCAGCGTGGCCGGGTACAGGCTGGCCAGCGTGTCCGGCGAGGCGGCGTAATGGCTGTCGCGCAGTTGCGCCAGCGCCGATGCATGGCGCGTGAGCGTGCGGCCGAAGTAGATGCCGCAATAGCGGCGGCTGTACTGTTCGCGCTTGAACGGGCGTGCCAGCGCCTTGAGCGAGTCTTCCAGGTCGACCAGGGTGGACTTGCCATCGCCGACGAGCAGGCTGCGCGTGATCTGCTCGCGCAGCGCGGACGGCTGCTCGAAGATCGACCAGGCACTGGCCGGGTCGACCGGGGCCGACACGTAGATGCGCTTGGCGTTCGCTTCGCGTTCGTGATTGAGCGGGTGGGTCAGCCACATCCTGGACGGCTGCGCCAGTTCGGCCTTGAACACGCGGTGCGCTTCGCGGCCCTGCTCGGGCAACGGCGGCACCGCGGCGTAGGAGCGGTCGTTGAGGATGCTGCTCATGCGCTGCAGCATATGGGTCTGGACCGCGAACGCGTCGCGCGTGGCGCGCCCGGCGGCGTATTCGCGGTGGATGAAGGTGAGCGCGCGGTCCCAGGCATCGTCGGCGCCACGGGTGCGGTGCAGCGCATGGATCAGGGCATCGCTGCCGGTGAGCGATACGGCCACTAGGTCGGCCTGCATTTCCATCTCGCGCGAGAGGGCGCGCTGCATCACTACCACGACCCGGAACACGGTGTCGACCAGCGAGCGGATCGACCAGATGATGATCTGCAGGACGCCGACGGCCATGGTCAGGCGCAAGTCGATCCTGCCTATACCGACCAGGAAATCGTCGAACGCGTCGCGCCGGGTGACCATGTGGCTGGCGATCTGCTGGGCCACGTAGACCCAGCGCCCGACCGCCATCGAGCGCTGGGCGAAATGGCCGAATTCGTGCGCCAGCACGGCGCGCAGTTCGCCGCGCGAGAGCGTGTTCACCAGCGGCAGGCCGATTTCGAGATTTTTCTTCGACGGGAAAATCAGGTTGAACAGCGACAGGTCGTAGAACACGGCGGCGTTCACGGTCGCCGACAAAAACACCTTGTGCGGACGCGGCGCGCCGGCGGCATCGGCCAGTTCGAACAGATAGGCGAACAGGCGCGGCTGGTCATGCGCCGTGACCTCGTGCAGGCCGTCGTACTTGGCGTTGCGCACCGAGAAAATCGCCTTGAGCATCAGGACCCCGATGAACAGCGAACACGCAGCCATGAGGTAGGCGAAAAAGCCAAGGTCGCTGCCGGCGCCGTCGAAGAACACCTGCCAGGGCGTGTACAGGAACCAGCCAGCCAGGCCGCAGTACATCGCAACGAACAGCAGCAGGCCGGCGACGGCGAGACGCGCGCTGTTCTTGTAGGCGGCGCTCGGGGCGGTCAGGCGAGCCGTCAGCTCGGGTGACGGGGCGTTGATCGGGGCGTTGATGGCGGTCTCCAGGCGTTAAGGAAGGTGCAAAGATGCAAAACGTTCAATTTTAAAGGAGAAATACTGGAGGGCTTTGTCTAAACGCAATTTATGTGCGCATGAAGCAACGCCAAGCGTGCACACTGATAAGAGGTTCTTTGTTAATCTGACCATATTGCCAGCAATCGCTGGCGTTCAAGGGAAAACACGCGATGACGACTGAATTGATGATCCTGGGCTGGACCCTGGTGCTGGCGCTGGTGCAGATCATGGCGTCCGCCGCCCTGCGCAACAAAGAGACCGGGATCGAGTACAACATGAGTGCGCGCGACAAGCCGGCGCCGCCGCCGGGGGTGGTCACGGCGCGCCTGCAGCGCGCGCAGGCCAATCTGTTCGAGACCTTGCCGCTGTTCGCGGCGGCCGTCCTGATTGCGCATGTGGGCGGGCGCGAGGGCGACCTGACCTTGTGGGGTGCGTGGGCTTACCTGATCGCGCGCGTGCTATATGTGCCGCTGTACGCGGCGGGCATTCCGGTGGTGCGCTCGATTGTGTGGAGTGTGTCGCTGGTGGGGCTGGGGATGGTGCTGGCGGCGATTTTGCTGCCGTAAGATGTCGTCGTTTTGACCATAGCACCCAAAACCGTCATTCCCGCGCAGGCGGGAATGACGGTCTTAAAGCTAAAGGTCTTTAGCGCTTCACCCCAGATCCATCGCGTACTCAAGTTCGTAGTAATGCTTGCTGTCGACGATATCGAGCTTGAATTTGCCCTGGATTCCGGTCAATCCCTCGGTCCCGGACCCCGGCACGATGCTGATCGACAGATGGCTCGCGCCCGCGTGCATGGTGCCCGCGTGCTGCAGCGCGAAGCTGCCGCTCATGCCGTCGAGCGTGCCGGTCACGTGTTCGATCGCCACGTAGCCCGCCGAACCGGCCGCCGGATTGCCGGCCGAGAGCATCTCGCCCTGACCGATGCCGATCAAGTCGCCGCTGTAGTATTTATCGATCAGCATGCGCCCGAGCGAGACGCGCCCGGCCCCTTCGCCCGATGGCGGTGCCTGCATGGTGATCTCGAAAGTGCCCTTGGCGGTGATGAACATGGTTGTCTGCCTGGTCGATTGCGATGCCTATATCATAACCCGGCCATGAAAAAATGGCCCGCCGGAGGGCGGGCCATTCATCATTTCATCTAACGCCACCCGGTCTGGGCGACGCGGTCTTACGCGACCCGGTCTACGCGACCCGATGAATCTGGATCACGCCGTCGGGCGACGCGGGCTTGCCGAAAGAAGCCAGCAGCGCCGCTTCCTTCTCCTTGGCCGCCTTCAGGTGACGCTCCTTCACATGGCCGTACCCGCGAATATCTTCAGGGATGCTGGCAATGGCCACCGCTTGCGGCAGGGTCTCGGCGGTCAGCTTCGACAGCAGGCCACCGACCGTGTTGCGGTACTCGACGATCAGCGCGCGTTCCATCTTGCGCTCCGCCGTGTAGCCGAAAATGTCGAGCGCACCGCCACGCAGGCCCTTCATCTTGGCCATCAGGCCGAACGCCTTCATCATCCACGGGCCGAATTCCTGCTTGATCAGCTGGCCCTTGGAGTCGTGCTTGGCGAACAGCGGCGGCGCCAGGTGGAACTTGAGCTTGATGTCGCCCTCGAACATGCCCGCGATCTTTTCCTGGAAGGCGCCGTTGGTGTACAGGCGCGCGACTTCATACTCGTCCTTGTACGCCATCAGCTTGTAGAAGTAACGCGCGACCGCTTCGGTCAGGCGTGTGCCCTTGCCCAGCTTCGCTTCCTCGGCGCGCACCCGGTCGACGAAGGCCTTGTACTGGTTGGCGTAGGCCGCATCCTGGTAAGCGGTGAGCAGCTCGATGCGCCGGTTGATGATCTCGTCCAGGCTTTGCGTGCGCTTGAATTCAATCACCTTGGCCGGCGTGGTCATCTTCACCAGCGAGGCCAGATCGTGCGCCGCCGTGCGGCCCCACGTAAAGGCACTCTTGTTAAAGCCGACCGACACGTTGTTCAATTCAATGGCTTTGAGGATCGACGCTTCGGTCAACGGCACCTGGCCTTTTTGCCACGCGTAGCCGAGCATGAACATATTGGTGGCGATCGAGTCGCCCATCAGCGCGGTGGCGATCTGGCCGGCGTCGACAAAGTCCACGCGCTCGGCGCCGCACGCCTTGACGATTTCGGCTTGCGACGACGCGCCCGGGAACTGCCAGTCCGGGTTCTTGACGAAAGCCGCCGTCGACGAACCGGTCGAATTAATCGCCGCATACGTACGGCCTTCGCCCATGCGCGAGAGGGCGTCGCGGCTGGCCGTGACGATCAGGTCGCAGCCGATCACGAGGTCGGCGCTGCCGGTGCCCACCCGGGTCGAGTGCAAATCGGCCTGCTTGTCGGCCAGGCGCACGTGCGACATCACCGGGCCGCCCTTCTGGGCCAGTCCGCTCATGTCGAGCACGATGGCGCCCTTGCCTTCGACGTGGGCCGCCATCGCCAGGATCTGGCCGACAGTCACCACGCCGGTGCCGCCGATACCGGTGATCAGGATGCCGTATGGCGCGGCCGTGCTTTTCAGTACAGGTGTCGGCAGCTGCGGCGGGGCCGCGTCGCCCGTGGCGGCTTTCTTCGGCTTCTTGAGCGAGCCGCCTTCGACCGTGACAAAACTCGGGCAAAAGCCCGTCACGCACGAGAAGTCCTTGTTGCACGACGACTGGTTGATCTGGCGCTTGCGGCCCAGTTCTGTTTCGAGCGGTTCGACCGACAGGCAGTTCGACTGCACCGAGCAGTCGCCGCAGCCTTCGCACACTGCCTCGTTGATGACGGCGCGCTTGGCTGGATCCGGATACTCGTTGCGCTTCCGGCGGCGGCGCTTTTCGGACGCACAGGTCTGGTCGTAGATCATGGCCGACACGCCCGGTTTTTCACGCAGTTCGCGCTGCACGTCCATCAATTCGCTGCGGTGACGCACGGTCACGCCCTCGGCCCACTTGTAGTCGGCCGGGTATTTTTCGGGTTCGTCGGTGACGACGATGATCGGGGTCACGCCTTCGGCCGCGATCTGGCGGCTAATCATGCCCGGGTCGAGCGGGCCGTCGAATTCCTGGCCGCCGGTCATCGCCACGGCGTCGTTGAACAGGATCTTGTAGGTGATGTTGACCTTGGCCGACACCGCCGCGCGGATCGCCAGGATCCCCGAGTGGAAGTAGGTGCCGTCGCCCAGGTTGGTGAAGACGTGCTTCTCGTTGGTGAACGGCGCCTGGCCGACCCAGGTCACGCCTTCGGCGCCCATGTGGGTGAAGGTCGACGTTTCGCGGTCCATCCACAGCACCATGTAGTGGCAGCCGATGCCGGCCAGCGCGCGCGAGCCTTCCGGCACCTTGGTCGACGAATTATGCGGGCAGCCGGAGCAGAAGTACGGGGTGCGGTCGGTGTCGGGATTGGGCTTGGTGCTCACGTTCTTGAGCACCAGCTCTTTCGCCTCCAGGTAAGCGATGCGTTCCTTGACACGCTGCTCGACCGGATGGCCGGCGCAGTAGTGCGAGATGCGGCTGGCGATCGCGCGCGCGATCTGGGCCGGGTTGAGCTCATAGGTGGCCGGCAGCAGCCAGTCGCCGTGGCCGGTGCCGCCCTTGTTCGACCATTCGCCGGTGTCGTCGAATTTGCCGACCACGCGCGGACGCTGGCCGTCCGGCAGGTTGTACAGTTCTTCCTTGAGCGCGTATTCGAGGATCTGGCGCTTCTCTTCGACCACCAGGATTTCGTCCAGGCCCAGGGCAAATTCGTGCACGCCTTCCGCTTCGAGCGGCCAGGTCATTCCGATTTTATACAGGCGGATGCCGATGTCGCTGGCGGCCTGCTCGTCGATGCCCAGGTCGGCCAGCGCCTGGCGCGTGTCCAGGTACGATTTGCCGGCGGTGATGATGCCGATCTTCGGTGTCGGGCTGTCCCAGATGATTTTATTGAGCTTGTTGACGCGCGCGTAAGCCAGCGCCGCGTACCACTTGAAGCTGTTCATCCGCACTTCCATATCGAGCACGGTGTCGGGCCAGCGGATGTTGAGGCCTCCCTCGGGCAGCACGAAGTCGGTCGGCAGTTCGATCTTGACGCGGTCCGGGTCGAAGTCGACCACGGCGCCGGACTCGATGATGTCGGTCACGCACTTCATCGATACCCACAGGCCGGTGTAGCGGCTCATGGCCCAGGCGTGCAGGCCGTAGTCGATGTATTCCTGCACCGACGCCGGGTACAGCACCGGAATGCCGCAGGCGTTCAGGATATGGTCCGACTGGTGCGCGGTCGACGACGATTTGGCCGCATGGTCGTCGCCGGCCAGTACCAGCACGCCGCCGTGCTTGGCGCTGCCGGCATTGTTGGCGTGCTTGAAGACGTCGCCGCAGCGGTCCACGCCGGGACCTTTGCCGTACCACATCGAGAACACGCCGTCGTACTTGGCGTCCTTGAACAGGTTGGTCTGCTGCGTGCCCCACACGGCGGTCGCGGCCAGGTCTTCGTTCATCCCGGGATGGAACTTGACGTGGTGGGCGTCGAGGTGCTTCTTGGCCTTGACCGCGGTCATGTCGACCGAGGTCACCGGCGAGCCGCGGTAGCCGGTGATGTAGCCGGCGGTATTCAGCCCGGCCTTGAGGTCGCGTTCGCGCTGCATCATCGGCAGGCGGATGAGCGCCTGGGTGCCGGTCATGAAGGCGCGGCCGCGCTCCAGGGTCCATTTGTCGTCGAGCGAAATCTCGTGCGACGGCTCGGGGTCGAGGTGAGCCCGGTCTAGTGGTGCGTTCATTGTCTTTGTCTCCGTATGTTCTTGTGCGTCGCTGCGCCGGGCTTAGGCCACGGTCGTATCTTGCAGCACGCCGCGCTTGATCTGGTCGAGCTCAATCGACTCGAACAGTGCGCGGAAATTGCCTTCGCCGAAACCCTGGTCGCCCTTGCGCTGGATGATTTCGAAAAAGATCGGGCCGATCACCGTCTGCGTGAAAATCTGCAGCAGCAGTTCGCGTTCGGTCTCGCTGCTGTGGCCATCGACCAGGATGCGCAGGCGGCGCAGTTCGTCGAGGTTCTCGCCATGGCCCGGCAGGCGGCGGTTGATCAACTCGTAGTAGGTCTCGATCGTGTCCTGGAACACGATGCCGGTGTCGCGCATGCCCTGGATCGAGTGGTAGATATTGTCGGTGCCGAGCGCGATGTGCTGGATGCCTTCGCCGTGGTAGGCGTCGAGGTATTCGGCGATCTGCGATTTGTCGTCCGACGATTCGTTGATCGGAATGCGGATCTTGCCGCATGGGGAAGTCATCGCCTTCGACTTGAGGCCCGTCAGCTTGCCTTCGATGTCGAAGTAGCGCACTTCGCGGAAGTTGAACAGGTTCTCGTAGAACTCGGCCCATTCCTTCATGCGGCCGCGGTGCACGTTGTGGGTCAGGTGATCGATGTAGGTCAGGCCGTTGCCGACCGGGTTGGCCATGGCGCCCGGAATGGCGACGAAGTCCACGTCATAGATGCTGATGTCGCCGATGGTGCCAGGCGCCGAACCGGCGTTGGCGCCCTTGCCGCGCCAGCGGTCGACGAAGTACAGGAGCGAATCGCCCACGCCCTTGATGGCCGGGATGTTCAGTTCCATCGGGCCGGTCTTGTTGTCGAAACCCCAGGCGCCCAGTTCGAGCGCGCGGCGGTAGGCCATGGCGGCGTCGTCGACGCGGATGGCGATGGCGCACACGGACGGGCCGTGGGTGCGCGCGAAGCGCTGCGCGAAGGAGTCTTTTTCGGCGTTGATGATGAAGTTGATCTCGCCCTGGCGATACAAGGTCACGTCCTTGTGGCGATGGCGCGCGATGGCGGTGAAGCCCATCTGCTCGAACAGCGCGCCGAGCGCTTTCGGATCCGGTGCCGCGTACTCGACGAACTCGAATCCATCGGTCCCCATCGGGTTTTCCCAAGGCGTAAATTGCATGACAGTCTCCTATTTTAGTAGGGCACAGTATAGTCCCGCGACACCGGCATTAAATTTCAAACACTGCCCCACGCCCGGCAATTTGAGCAATAATATTGCGTTGAAATTCGGATTTCGGAGGAAATATGCCAAAAATTGTGCTCGATAAAACAGATCGGAAGATTCTGGCGATTCTGCAGGCGGACGGGCGCCTGTCGAACCAGGACGTGGCCGACCGGGTCAGCCTGTCGCCCTCGCCCTGCCTGCGGCGCATCAAGCGGCTGGAGGAAGCGGGCGTGATCCGCCAGTACGTGGCGCTGCTCGATCCGGCCCAGATCGGGCTCGGTTTGCTGGCGTACGTGAACGTGCGGCTGGAAAAGCACAGCGAGGCGTCGAGC
Organism: Telluria sp.; assembly: GCA_036386755.1. Taxonomy (GTDB): domain Bacteria; phylum Pseudomonadota; class Gammaproteobacteria; order Burkholderiales; family Burkholderiaceae_D; genus Telluria_A. The sequence goes on along the minus strand of DASVVC010000131.1, from coordinate 12,740 downwards.
AACGCGGCCGGCGCGCGCCGCGCCAGCAGTTCGCCGCATACCGATTTTGCGCTGTCGGTCGAGCACTGGCCGGAAGTGGTGGCCTGCTACGCAATGACCGGGGAGATGGATTACCTGCTGCGCGTGCACGTGGAAGACATGGACCACTTCTCGCGCTTCATGATGCAGACCTTGCTCAGCCACCCGGCGGTGGCCGACGTGAAATCGAGCTTTGCGCTGCAGCGTATCAAGGATACGACCGCGCTGCCGCTGGTGTAAGGACTACTTCTTCGGCACGAAGAACTTGACCGCGGCGCGCGTATTGGCCTTGAGGGTATAGTCGATGGTGGCGAACTGCTCGTCGATGGCTTCGCGCAGCATGCTGGCCGGGTCGGGCGGCAGCAAACGCAGGTAGGCGTCGGCTTCGCCGTAGTCGCGCTGGATTTCCATGCCGGCCTTTTTGGCGATGTGCATCATGGTCTGGTTGGACGAGAGGCAGTGCATGTACAAGGTGTCGACATCGAGGTTGCGGCAGCGGATGGCGGCGCGCTCGAACAGCTTGGAGCCGATGCCCAGGCCGCGCGCGGAGGCCGATACCGAGACGCCGAATTCGGCCACGACATCCTTGGTGGTGCTGCTCAGCGCGTGGGTCGAGGCTTCTTTGGGCGCGAACGCCAGGTGGCCGACCGCGACCAGCTTGAAGACCGGGTTGTAGACGCCGTAGACGGTATCGTGCGCAAAATCGATCTTGCCGACGTAGGTTTCCACCAGTTCGTCGGGCAGCTTGGTGCCGAAGCGCAGCAAGCGGTCACTATCGTCGAGCGCAAGGAAATGCTTGAGCACGCGGCGGCGGTCGCGTTCGTGGAGCTGCTTGACCAGCACCTTGCGCCGGCTTTTGGCCCCCTTGCGGGAACCGAGCCACTTGCTAAATGGGTTTGTGAACATGATTTCGGCGGTTATCCGTTGCGTCGATTGTGCAGTGCACCAATTACCCATTGTAGCTTATTCATGGCCACCTCCCGCCAAACCGTCATGGCGGCTTTAAAGACGCGGCTCAAGCCGTCGCCGTCGCCACCGGCGGCTCGTTCCACTGCGCCTGCGGACTGAATGAAATCCCGTTCTTGCCGCTCTGCTTGGCCTGGTACATGGCCTGGTCGGCATCGGCCAGCAAGGCCGGCGCGCCGCGCATGAAGCCTTCCTTGCCCTTGGCGCTGGCCACGCCGATACTGGCCGAAATGTGCACCGGGAAGCCGCCCGCCTCGGTGATCGAGCGGATCGCGTCGAGCGTCTGCTGCGCCACCCGCAGCGCGCCATCGCGCCCGCTGACCTCTTCGAGCAAGATCACGAATTCATCCCCGCCCAGGCGCGCCAGCGTGTCTTCCTTGCGCAGCTTCTCCTGCACCCGCTTGGCCACCTCGCACAGCACCAGGTCGCCGGTGGCGTGGCCATGGGTGTCGTTGACGGCCTTGAAGCCATCGAGATCGATGAACATCGCCACCACCACGTCGCCGCGCCGCCCGGCCCGCACCAGCGCGTGCGCCAGGAGGCGCGTGAGCTCCCCGTAATTGACCAGGCCCGTCAGGCTGTCGTGCTGCGCCAGCTGCTTCAACCGCTCGGACTGCGCCTCCAGCTCCGCGGTGCGCTCGGCCACGCGATGCTCCAGCGTCTCGTTGGCCGCCTGCAAATGGCGATTGACCTCGCCGATGATGCTGTAGCTGCGCAGCAGGCGCCGCGCCACATACATCAGCAGCACCAGCAGCAGCCCCGAATACGCGAACAAATAGGTCCGGTAGCGCTGCTTTTCGATCAGCACCTGGTCGAACGAGGTGTCGAACAGGCTGCCCAGCTTTTCCATCGCCTCGGCGGTGCGGCTGTTCGCGATATGCATTTCGAGTTCGTTTTCCAGCTGGCGGTAGCGTAAAATCGCATGCGCGTGGCGTCCCAGTTCGTCGATGGTGTCGCTCACGCTGTCGGAAAAGTCGCCGCGCAAGGGCTGCATCGAGGCGATGGTGCGCTCGATCTGCGCCGCCAGCGCCGGCGACGGCGCCAGGTTGTAGCGCAGGATGTCGCTCAGCAGGCTGTTCAGGGCGGTATCGAGCGCCACCACGGTGCGCCCCGGGACGATGGCGCCTTCGATGCCGTTCAACTCGGTTTTCAGGTCGGTGATCGCGGGCGGGAAAAAGATCAGCGAATTGCGCAGGATCGCGTTCTGGGTCTTGAACTGCTCGACCAGTTCTTCCTTCTTCACCAGGGCGCGCTTGACGTCTTCGAGCGCTTCCCCGGCCTTGGGGTTGCCGGTCATCGGCAAGGCGGCGGCCAGGCGCAGCTGCAGTTCGCGCATGCGCGGCAGGGGCGTGGACAGCGGGTCGTAATTGCTGTTCAAGCCGATGTGCGAGCGCAGGATGTTGACGTTCCACTCCGAATCGAGCTTTTCCAGCTCGCGCAGGTTGAGCATGACCCGGTTCTGCGCTTCCAGGTCGACGGCCTGGGTGCGGTTGAACAGCACGCCGAGCACCACCATCAGCGCGATCAGCAGCAGCAGCGAGGCGACCCGGCGCCAGGAGCTCAGGACCCCGCTCATGGTGACGCTCCCGGCAGCGCTCCCGGCGACGCCGGCGCCACCAGCTTCTCGCCGCTCAGGGTGTGCAAAAAGCGTACGATCAGTTCCTTGTCCTGCTGCGAGGCGGTGCGCCCGAGCTGGTACTTGAACATCAGTTCGACCGCCTGCTCCAGCGTGGCGACCGAGCCGTCGTGGAAGTACGGCGCCGTCAGCGCCACGTTGCGCAGGCCCGGCACGCGGAACACGTGGCGGTCGATATTGCGCTTGGTGTCGTGGTAGCGGCCCAGGTCCGCGCCGCTTGCCTCCTGCCCCGGCATCTCGCGCATGGCGCCCAGTTTCTGGAACAGGTTGCCGCCCAGGTTGATGCCCTGGTGGCAGGCCGCGCAGCCGAAGCTTTTAAAGCGCAGGTAGCCGCGTTCTTCCTCGGCCGTGATGGCGCCGGCCTCGCCGCGCAGATAGCGGTCGAAGCGCGAGGGCGTCACCAGGGAGCGCAGATACTGGTCGAGCGCATCGCGCACGTAGGCCGGGCGCAGGGCGTCGCCGTAGACTTCCTTGAACTGGGCCGACAGCGCCTCGTCGCGGGTCAGGCGCGCGGCCACCATGTCCCAGCTGTCGGCAAACACCGCCGGCTTGGCGATGACGTGTTCGAGCAGCTGCTCGACGCCGCTGTAGCGCCCCGTCCAGGTCTGGCGGAAGTTGAAACTGCTGTTGTAGACGGTGGGCGTGTTAAAGCGCGCCGGTTTGCCGTCCGCACCAAGGGAGATGGCCTTGCCGTCGGCGCCGCCACGGCGCAGTTGATGGCAGGAGGCGCAGCTGTGCGTGCTCTCGCGCGAAAAACGCACGTCCTGGAACAGGCGCGCGCCGAGCGCGATGCGGGCGGGGTCGCCCACCGCCTGCATGGGCAGCGGACGGATTGGCTCATTGACAAGCGCCTGGGCCGCGGCGGCGCCCGCCCAGCAGCAGGCGAGCGCCGCAAGGGAACGCCGGCACAGGGACCGACGCAGGGACCGGCGCAAGGTGGACAGCATCCCGTTTCTCCGTGTCAATGCCAATATCGGATCAAAGAATAGCAGGATTCGGGTCTTTCCTGTCGTCCGCCTGAGCGGGGTCGTCGCCCAGGCGCAGCGCCGCCTTGACGGCCGAGACGCGCGCGGCGTGCACGGCGTGCGGGATCTGCTGCTTGTTCTCGCCGCAGCGCAGCGCCACCTCGCCGGCGTTGACCGCGCGCGCCGCGTTCAAGGCGCCGAGCAGGTACGGGCCTTGCGGATAGGGCCGGGTGCGGAAATCGTCGCCCTCGCCGCCGCGCCCGCGCGAGTCGCATTCGGCCGCCAGCAGCATCTGTTCGAAACGGGCCGGTTTGCGAAAGGCGTCGCAGCGCTCGAACAGGGTCACCAGGGTATTGGCGCGCAGTTCCTGGGCGCGGCTGACGTTGCCGTGCTCGCGCGCGGTCATCACGGCCAGGTCGCGGCATTCGCCCGGCACCTTCAGGCGCGCGCAGACAGCGTCGATGAGGGCCAGGCCAAGCTGCTCGTGGCCGTGGTGGCGCGGCCAGTGTTCGGGCGGCGTGGCGCCCTTGCCCAGGTCGTGCATCAGGGCGGCGAAGCGCACCGGCAGATCGAACCCGCGTTCGGCCGCGTAATCGATCACCAGCATCATGTGCGCGCCGGTGTCGATTTCGGGATGATGCAGCGGCGGCTGCGGCACGCCCCACAGGGCGTCCAGTTCCGGCATGATGCGCGCCAGCGCGCCGCACTCGCGCAGCACGGCGAGCATGCGCGACGGCGTCTGTTCCATCAGGCCGCGCGCCACTTCCTGCCACACGCGCTCGGCCACCAGGGCGTCGACTTCGCCGGCCGCCACCATGCTGCGCATCAGTTCCAGCGTTTCGGGCGCCACCGTAAAGTCGGGAAAGCGCGCCGCGAAGCGCGCCAGGCGCAGGATGCGCACCGGGTCTTCGGCAAAGGCATCGGACACGTGACGGAAAATTTTCGCTTCCAGGTCGCGCTGGCCGCCGAACGGGTCGGTGATGCTGCCGTCGTCGGCGCGGGCAATCGCATTGATGGTCAGGTCGCGCCGCACCAGGTCTTCTTCGAGCGTGACGTCGGGCGAGGTGTGGAACACGAAGCCGCGGTAGCCGGGCGCGGTCTTGCGCTCGGTGCGGGCAAGCGCGTATTCTTCCTGCGTTTGTGGATGCAGGAAGACCGGGAAGTCCTTGCCGACCGGGCGAAAGCCCGCAGCCAGCATGTCTTCGGGCGTGGCGCCGACCACGATCCAGTCGCGGTCCTGCACCGGCAGGCCCAGAAGGCCGTCGCGCACGGCGCCGCCAACGATGTATGTTTTCATGCTGAAGATAATATTGCCTAAACCGCTATTATGGCTTGCCGCGGATTTCTTCGTCGTGGTGCGCCGCGGTTTCGGTTTCGGCCAGCGCTTCGCGCACCCAGCGCGCCACGGCCGGGTGGGCCTGGACGCGCTCGCAGTAGGCTTGCAGGGCCGGCGCCAGCGCCACGCCGTAGATCTTGAAGCGCATCACCACCGGCGCGAAAAACGCGTCCGCGATCGAAAAGTCGCCGAACAAAAACTGGTGATGGCCGAAGCGCGACAGGCACTCTTCCCAGATCTCGCTGATGCGGCCGATGTCGCCCTGCGCGCCCGGCGTGCGCCCGCGCCCGGGAAGGCTCATGCGGATATTCATCGACATGGCGTTGCGCAAATCGGCAAAGCCGCTGTGCATTTCGGCCGTGACCGAGCGCGCCATGGCGCGCGCCGCCACGTCTTGCGGCCACATGTGCTTTTCCGGGAACTGCTCGGCCAGGTATTCGCAGATCGACAGGCTGTCCCAGATGGTCATCTCGCCGGCGATCAGCACCGGCACCCGGCCCGCGCCCGAATACTCGGCGATGCGCGCCGAGGTATCGGGCTGGTCGAGCAGCACGCGCACTTCGTTGAAGGGAATGCCGAAGGCGGTGGCGGCGACCCACGGGCGCATCGACCAGGACGAATAGTTCTTGTTGCCGATGATGAGCGTCAGGCCGGCCTTCTTGGCCTCGTCCAGCGTTTGCGAGAGGGTCGGATCGAGTTCGGTGGTTTGCATTGGTACGGTTCCGGAGAAAAGTAAAAAATGAGTGCCCGGCGCGCGCGCGGTAGTCGTCGAAACGAATCAGCGTCCCGCGCGGGCGCGGTAGTCGTCGAACCGCTCGTGCGGCGCCAGGTAGTGCGGCGCCACCGCTTCGAGCGCGCGCAGGTGCAGGCCGAGGGCGGCGGCGGTGGTGGCCTGGATCGCCGGATCGACCACGTTATCGACCTTCATCGAGTCGAGATTGTCGCCGCTGATGACCGGCTCGCCCGGCAGCAGCTCGAACAGCGCCGCCTGCAGGCGCGCCAGCGGATCGGGAATGCCGAATACCGGGCGCGGATGGCCGCCATAGCGCCCGGCCAGGCGCACCAGCTCGGCCAGCGAATAGATTTGCGGCCCGCCCAGCGAATACACCTGGTGGCGCGTTTTCAGGTCGCCCAATGCGTTGACAAAAGCGTCGGCCACGTCGCCCACGTAGATCGGCTGGAAGTCGGCTTCGGCGCCGGCCAGCGGAATGAAGGGCAGCCACTTCTGCATGCGCGCAAAGGTATTGAGAAAACTGTCGCCCGGGCCGAACACCACCGAGGGGCGAAAGATCGTGGCGGCCACCGAGCTTTCGGCGCGCGCGGCCACTTCGCCGTCGGCCTTGGAGCGCTGGTACATCGACGGGCCGTCGGCGGCCGCGCCCAGGGCGCTCATGTGCAGGTAGCGCGTCACGCCCGTGGCGGCGCAGGCGGCCACGATGCGGCGCGGCAGATCGACGTGGGCGCGCTTAAAATCTGGCCCGTACGGCTGGCCGCGGCGCGAATGCAGCACGCCCACCAGGTTGATGGCGGCGCTGGCCCCGGCCAGCAGGCGGCGCAGGGTGGCATCGTCGCTGGCATCGGCGCCGACGACGTCGACGCGCGGCAAAAAGATCAGGTGCCTGGCGCGTTCGGCGCGGCGGGTCGGCACGATGACCCGTGCGCCCTCCTGCGACAGGCGCGCCACCAGGTGGCTGCCGATGAAGCCCGAGCCGCCGAACACCACTACCGTCATGTCTTTCATCGTGCACCTTTTTTCGGTGCCCGCAGGCGCATCAGGGCAGGTCGTTGCCCTGGGCGCTGCGCGGCGTGATTTTGCCAAGGCGCGCCTTGAGCGACTGCGGCTTGTTCTCGAACAGCGCGGCGTAGTTGGTTGCGTTGGACATCACGTTCTTCACATAGATCCGCGTTTCCATGTACGGAATCGACTCGGCGAAGATGGCCCCTTCCATCGGTTCCTCGAGCTTGCCGCGCCAGTTGCGCATGCGTCCCGGCCCGGCGTTGTAGGCGGCCGTGGCCAGGGTCTGCGAGCCGTCGGCGTTGGCCAGCACCATGCTCATGTAATTCGCCCCGAGCAGGATGTTGGTGCGCACGTCGGTCAGCTTGTTCTTGACGTAGTCGCCCAGGCCGATCTTGCGCGCCACGTAGGCGCCGGTGGCGGGCATGACCTGCATCAGGCCCGACGCGCCCACGTTCGACTGCGCATCCATGATGAAGCGCGATTCCTGGCGGATCAGTCCATACACCCAGGCCCGGTCCAGGCCCAGCTGCTGCGCGGTCGGGTGCAGGATGTCGTTGTGCGGCGCCGGGAAGCGCTGGGTGTAGTCGAACTGGGTGCGGGTGCGGTCCGACGTGTTGACCATGCGGTCGAGGATCTGGTTCTGGCGTGCGAATTCGGCCGCGGCCAGCAGTTCGCGTTCGCTGAACTTGCGCAGTTCCCAGTTCCACTCGCGGGTGCCCTCCAGCCGCAGGCGCAGGCTGAAGAACTTGAGCGCGCGGCGCAGGCCCGGGTTGCTGGCCATGGGCGCCATTTCCTCGGGCGTTAGGGCGGGCCCCGGCGGCGGGATCGAAATGAGCTGGCCCAGTTCTTCCAGCGCCAGCTGGCCGTAAAAGCTGTTCTGGTCGGCGATGCGCTGGTACAGGGCCACGGCTTCTTCGTGCGCGCCGTGTTCGGCCTGCAGCGCGCGGCCCAGCCAGTAAGTCCAGCCGGGTTGGGCGCGCAGCGGGGCCGGCATCGCTTCGATGGTGGCCTTGACGGTCTTCCAGTCGCCGCGGCGCAGGGCGATGCGGGTTTTCCACTGGATCTGTTCGGCCGTGAGCGGCGCGCCGGCGCTCTTGCGCCAGTAATCGTAGGCTTCGGGTGCGAGCGTGAGCGAGGCGGCGTGCGCGATGCCGGCCCAGCCGATGGCCTGTTCCTGGGGCGACAGGCGCGGCGCGTTCTTGTTAAGGGCGACCACGGCCAGGTTCTGGCTGGTGCGCGCCATGCGCGCCACCGCCATTAGATAGACTTCGTGGTCGGCGCGGGTGTCGCCGATGCCGCGCGCCATGGCCAGCGCCGGCAGGTCGACCGCCTGCGAGGCGTGCAGGTCGGATACGCCGAGCAGCGCGGCGATGCGTTTGGCCGGGCTGGTGGCCTTCGTTTCGCCAGCCAGGCGCAGCTGGGCCAGCAGGTCGTTGGCGTCGAACTGGCCCGATTGGGCCAGGGTGGAAATGAGGGAACCGCAGGCGTCGCCGTAGCCAAGCGGATTGACCAGCAGCGCACGGGCGTCGTCCGCCACCTTTTCGCCGCGCGCCACGCGCGACATGAGGGCGTAGCACTTGACCTGGGTATCGTCGTTGAGCACGAACAGGGGCAACTGCTGGTCGAAATTGGCCCAGTCGCGCGCGCGCCCCAGTTCGAGCAGCCAGTCGTTGCGCAGGCGGTCGGCGATGGCCAGGCCCTGGTAGCGCTTGAGGAAATCGCGCAATTCGTCGCTGGACGCGACCCGCATCCGCGTTTTGAGCCGATAATAATCGACATACGACGGCACCGGATAGTTCTGCAGGCGCGAAGCGTAGGCGTTGGCCTTGGCCGCATCGTCCTGGCGCGCCGCTTCGCGCAGCAGCAGGAAGGTTTCGTCGTCGGCGCGCGGGTCGTACGGGGGTGCTGGCGCCTGGGCGTACGCTGGAATCAGGCAGGCTCCGGCGGCAATCGCGAAGGCAAACAATTTCGGCAGGAACATCTGAATGCAACTCTCCATTGATACTTCATTTAACACATGACCGGCGAACCTAGAATACCATGCGGGCATGCCGCGCAGCCAGCATCGGCGCACTCAAATGATGCAATCGCACATAGTGCGGACAAGGCGGCGTTGCGCGCCACGTTAAAGGCGGCCCGGCGCTCCCTGGATCCCTTGCAAAAGGCGCAGTGGGACGCCGCCATCGGCGCGCGCGTGCTGGCGTGGTGGCGCGGATACAGTGCCGGTCCTGCCGATGGCGCCGCTGGCGCCGCCGGTGCCGATACCGTGCTGGGGGTGTACTGGCCGCTGCGGGGCGAGCCGGATTTGCAGCCGCTGTATGCCGAACTGGCAAGGGCGGGCGTGCGGCTGGCGCTGCCGCTCGTGGTGGCGCCGGAGACGGCGCTGGCGTTCGTGGAGTGGGTGCCGGGCGAGGCGATGGTGAGCGACCGGATGGGGGTGGCGGTGCCGGCGGTGCAAAGGGTTGTGAAACGGCCGGCGGTGCTGCTGGTGCCGTGTTTGGGGTTTACGGCCGAGCGGTACCGGCTGGGGTATGGCGGGGGGTATTACGACCGCACGCTGGAGGCGGAGCCGAGGCCATTTACGGTCGGGGTGGCGTATGCGTCGGACCAGGTGGCGTTTGCCCGGGCCAGGCATGATGTGGCGCTGGATGTGGTGATTACTGAAAGGTAATTGACGGTTGTGCTTTGACGGGCCCTAACCTCAAAGGCCGCGCCAAGGCGGCCCTTGGCGCGGGGACGACGGGTAATCTGGCAGTGCTGCATACCGCCCAAACTCACACATTCATCAAGCAGCCCTCAAGCGCTCCCACAACGTCGTCGTCGGCAGCGCCTGGTTCATGCTGTAAAAATGCAGCCCCGGGGCGCCGCCGGCGAGCAGCCTTTCGCACAGCTGCGTCACCACATCGAGCCCGAACGCCTTGATCGACGCGGTATCGTCGCCAAAACTGGCCAGCTTCAAGCGCACCCAGCGTGGAATTTCCGCGCCGCACATATCCGAAAACCGCATCAGCTGCGTGTAATTGGTAATCGGCATGATCCCCGCCACCACCGGAATATCGATCCCCAGCTTGCGGGTCTGGTCCATGAACGCAAAATACGCGTCGGCGTTGTAAAAATACTGGGTGATCGCGGCATTGGCGCCGCTTTGCACCTTGCGCGCGAAGTTTTGCAGGTCGTCCTGGGGCGAACGGGCCTGGGGATGCACTTCCGGATACGCCGCCACTTCGATATGAAACCAGTCGCCCGTTTCGGCCCGGATGAACTCGATCAGCTCGCTGGCGTAGCGCAGTTCTCCCGCGCCGCCGTAGCCGCTTGGCAAGTCGCCACGCAAGGCCACCACGCGCTTGATCCCGTGCGACTGGAACTGCTTCAAGATCGTGCGGATCGACTCGCGCGACGCGCCCACGCAGGACAGGTGGGGGGCGGCCTCGTGACCCTCGCCGAGAATCTCGACGACCGTGTCGAGCGTGCCCTGCTGCGTGCTGCCGCCGGCGCCGAAGGTGACAGAGAAATATTTAGGTTGCAGCAGCGCCAGTTTGGCGCGCGCCACGCGCAGCTTGTCCGCCCCGTCGGGAGTCTTGGGCGGATAGAATTCGATGCTGAAGTCAGGAATTTCCATCTTTTTTCAGGAGTAAGGTGGACAGCGCCCACGAGATGATGCTGTACAGGATGGCGGCAACAAAGGCCGACCAGAAACCCGACACTTGGAATCCGTCGATCAAGCTTGCGACTGCCCAGAACAGCAGCGCGTTGATCACCAGAATAAACAACCCCATCGATAACAGGGTTACGGGCAGGGTCAGCAGGACCAGTACCGGACGAATCAGGGTATTGACCAGCCCGAGCACGAGCGCGGCAATCAGGGCCGACCCCATGTTCGTGACATGAACCGAACTCATCAGGAATGGCAGCGCGCATAGCGCCGCTGCGTTAATCAACCACGTCAAAAGTAAGCGCATAAGGGAAGCGAAAGTCCGGTGGATAAAGGAAAGGCATCGTCGACAAGAAAACGGCGCGCTCTTTGCAGATACGCGCCGTCGTTACCGATTAATAACGGTAGTGATCAGGCTTGTAAGGGCCTTCCTTGCTGACGGTAATGTACGCGGCTTGCTCGTCGGTCAGCACGGTCAGTTGCGCGTTGAGCTTTTTGAGCTGCAGGCGCGCGACTTTCTCGTCCAGGTGCTTCGGCAGCACGTACACGCCGACCGGGTACTTGTCGGTATTGGCGAACAGTTCGATCTGGGCGATGGTCTGGTTCGCGAACGAGGAGCTCATCACGTACGACGGGTGACCGGTACCGCAACCGAGGTTGACCAGGCGGCCTTCGGCCAGCAGGATGATGCGCTTGCCGCTCGGGAAAATCACGTGATCGACCTGGGGCTTGATGTTATCCCACTGATATTTCTTCAGGGAGGCGACATCGATCTCGTTGTCGAAGTGGCCGATATTGCAGACGATGGCCTGGTCCTTCATGGCCAGCATGTGCTGTTCGGTCAGGATGTGATAGTTGCCGGTGCAGGTGACAAAGATGTCGCCGTGTTCGGCGGCGTAATCCATGGTCACGACGCGGTAGCCTTCCATCGCCGCCTGCAGTGCGCAGATCGGATCGATTTCGGTGACCCACACCTGGGCCGACAGCGCGCGCATGGCCTGGGCCGAGCCCTTGCCCACGTCGCCGTAGCCGGCGATCACGGCCACTTTGCCGGCGATCATCACGTCGGTGGCGCGCTTGATGCCGTCGACCAGCGACTCGCGGCAACCGTACAGGTTGTCGAACTTCGACTTGGTGACCGAATCGTTGACGTTAATCGCCGGGAAGGCCAGCTTGCCTTCCTTGTGCATCTGGTACAGGCGGTGCACGCCGGTGGTGGTTTCCTCGGTCACGCCCAGGATTTGCGGCAGGCGCTTGGAGTACCAGGTAGCATCCTTGGCGAGGTGGTTCCTGATCGAGTTGAACAGGCAGACTTCCTCTTCCGAACCCGGGTTGGCCAGCACCGACGGATCGGTTTCGGCGCGCGTGCCCAGGTGCAGCAGCAAGGTGGCGTCGCCGCCATCGTCGAGGATCATGTTCGAGTACACCGGCTGGCCGGCTTCGCTTGGCCACTCGAAGATGCGGTGGGTGTAATCCCAGTACTCGTCCAGGGTTTCGCCCTTGACGGCGAACACAGGCGTGCCGGCCGCGGCGATGGCGGCGGCGGCGTGGTCCTGGGTCGAGTAGATGTTGCACGATGCCCAGCGCACACGCGCGCCGAGCGCTTCCAGGGTCTGGATCAGCACGGCGGTCTGGATGGTCATGTGCAGCGAACCGGTGATGCGCGCGCCCTTGAGGGGCTGGGCCGAGGCGAATTCCTCGCGGATGGCCATCAGGCCGGGCATTTCGGTTTCGGCGATCTTGATTTCCTTGTCGCCCCAGGCGGCCAGGGAAATGTCGGCGATATGGAAGTCTTGCGAAGTTTTGAGTACGGCGTTCATCACGCCCTCCTTTCAGTTAGAAAAAAGTAACGTGAGCGCAGTTGCGGTGGATGTTCCGAGCCTGGCGAAATAGCAATTTCGTCGCAACGCTCCTCGGAACCAAGAAGTGTAGCTGCTAACGCCGAGTTGCGCCAGCCAAATTTCGGATGTGCGGCAAAAGTACCGGATCTTGCAAAACCAGAGAGTGTTCCAATGCCGTTAAGTTAAACACTTAACTTTAACGCACCGGATGCCGCTCCCTTCGACTGTCATGCGCACGTATGGTCCTTCCCCAGCATGGTCTGCGTGAGCTTGGGGTAGCTCGTTTTGATCGCCCAGCGGCGCCAAGAGCAGTCAATGATCTGCTGCGCTTTAAATGCCTTCTTTAGCATGCCCCTACTTTAACAAACACTACCGTTAGGCGCATCTTAGGTGTTTAGTTTCGTGGGATCATATTCCTCGTCGCAGCATGGCTTTGTTCCGCGCCAGGGCCGTGCTTGACGAGTTGATCGCCGGTTTGCCGCCGCGGTCGTCCCATCGGTTGTAGCACATCGCATAAACTTCAGTCTATGAGCACACGCATTCATCCCCAAGCCCGCACTACGCCGAAGATCCGGCAGGAAATCAAGG
>DASVVC010000130.1:0-67715 GCA_036386755.1 Telluria sp. | reverse complement strand
CGCGGGAACGACGGTGGCTTAACTTCGGTTACCGTCGGGCGCGCGGCTCTTCGCGGAAACGGAAAAGCGTTTACTCCGGACGCAGCGGCGCAAACGCATCCTTTCCGACGACGGTATTCCACTGCCGGACCTTATACCCGGTCACCACGCCGTGCAGCAGGTACGGATCGGCCTTGGCAAATGCTTCCACCACCGCCGGCGAATCGCTCTGGAACATCAGCACCGACATGTCGGCCGGATCGGAAAACGCGCCGCCCATGATCAGTTCACCGCGTTCCTGCGCTTCCCACGCCAGTTTCAGATGCTCGTTGCGGTATTTTCCGCGTGTTTCAAGATAATCCGGGGCCAGGTCGTAACATAACAAATAGTGCATGCAATCTCCGTCAAAACGCCATCATAAAAACCGGTCGAGAATCTTCCGGCTGTGCTTGTCGATGGTGAACATATCGCGGATCAGAAACTGGATGCCGTGGTTATCGGCAATCAGCAGCGACGCGTCGCCAATCCGGCGGATATCTTCTTCGCCCTTGAGCGTAAACGCGGTATCGCCCCGGTCGGTCTTCACTTCCCATGTGCATGGCGTGGCAAAACTGCTGACACTGACGACATGGTGAATCACCGGCATGAATTCGCGCCCATCGAGTTCATCTTGCACCAATTCGCGGATCGCCGCTGGCAGTGCCGCCAAACTGTCGATCCAGCCGACTTCCTTGCCGTTCGAAAGCACCATCGAAATACCCTGGTCCGGCGCCTGGATCGGGAACGCCCGCACCGGCGAAACACCGACATGCACTTCGCCATCTTGCGCCGTCAACGTCAATTTGCCGAAACTGTCGCGGCTTAATGTGAATACCGAACTTGCTGCGCTTGCCATCATTACTCCCTGTCGTCCATGTCCGTATCGACGTTGCGCGCCTGCGCTTCGTACAAGCGGAAATAGGCGCCTTCTCGCGCCATCAATTCATCGTGGCTGCCCTCTTCCATGACCACGCCACGATCCAATACCACCAGGCGGTCGGCCCGGTGCAGGGTCGACAAACGGTGCGCAATGGCGATTGTGGTGCGGCCCTGCACCAGGTTATCGAGCGCTTTCTGGATTTCTTTTTCGGTTTCCGAATCGACCGAGGACGTCGCTTCATCCATGATCAGGATGCGCGGATCGATCAGCAGTGCGCGCGCAATCGAAATGCGCTGGCGCTCGCCGCCCGACAAACCTTGCCCGCGCTCGCCCACCATCGAATCGTAACCTTGCGGCAGGCGCAGGATGAATTCGTGCGCATGCGCGGCGCGCGCCGACGCGATGATTTCTTCGCGCGTTGCATGCGGCTTGCCGTAGGCGATATTTTCGGCGATGGTGCCGAAGAACAAAAACGGCTCCTGCAACACCAGCCCGATATTCTTGCGGTAATCCGAGATGGCGAACGAGCGGATATCGACGCCGTCGAGCAAAATTGCCCCTTCGGACACATCGTAGAAACGGCAGATCAGGTTGACCAAGGTGCTCTTGCCCGATCCGCTATGCCCCACCAGGCCGACGAATTCGCCCGCCTTGATATTGAGCGAAATACCGCGGTTGACCGCGCGGTTACCGTAACGGAAACCGACTTCGCGCAAATCTATGCGGCCTTCGATCTTGTCGAGCTTGACCGGATTGGCCGGCTCCGGAACGCTCGACACATGGTCGAGAATATCGAAAATGCGCTTGGCGGCCGATGCCGATTTCTGCGTCACCGACACAATCCGGCTCATCGAATCCAAGCGGCCGTAAAACCGGCTGCTGTAGGTAATGAACAAGGTCAGCACGCCGACCGTGATGTTCTTGTTCGATACCAGCCAGATGCCGAATACCCACACCACCAATAATCCAAGTTCGGTCAGGAACGACACCGTCGGCGAAAACAGCGACCAGACCCGGTTCAATTTATCGTTGACGGCCAGGTTATGTTTATTCGCATCGCGAAAACGCGTCGCTTCGCGCTGTTCCTGGGCAAAGGCTTTCACCACGCGCACACCGGGAATGGTATCGGCCAGCACATTGGTCACTTCGCCCCAGACCCGGTCGATTTTCTCGAAGCCGGTACGCAGGCGGTCGCGCACGATGTGGATCATCCAGGCGATAAACGGCAGCGGCACCAGGGTAATGACCGCCAGCATGGGATTGATCGAGCACAGGATCACGCCGGTCATGATAATCATCAGCACATCGGACGCAAAGTCGAGCAAATGCAGCGATAAAAACACGCAGATGCGGTCGCTGCCGCTGCCGATGCGCGACATCAGGTCGCCGGTGCGCTTGCCGCCGAAATACTCCAGCGACAGCTTCATCAGGTGTTCATAGGTGGCCGAGCGCAGGTCGGCGCCCATCCGTTCCGACACCAGCGCCAGCACGTAGGTCTTGCCCCAGCCCAGCAGCCAGGCCAGCACGGCCGAGCCGAGCAGGCCGGCCATGTACATCCACACCAGGTTCTGGTCGACCGGCTGCCCGTTCTGGAACGGTATCAACACGTTATCCATCAGCGGCATGGTCAGATACGGCGGTATCATATGCGCCGCGGTACTGGCCAGCATGAGGAAGAAGCCCAGCCCCAGCTGCCCGCTGTACGGCTTGGCAAAGCGCCACAGGCGGAACAGGGTCCAGGTCGATGGCGGCGTGTACAGCACCTTGGTGCAGATCGGACATTCATCCTGCCCCGGTTCCAGCGGGGCCTTGCAGCTCGGGCACACATTCTGTTCGGCCAGCTGCACCGGCAAGCCGCTCAGGAAACTGTCGCGCTGCTCGCTGAAATGGTCGAGCACGCGGATGGCGTGCAGGTTCTGCCCCAGGGTGAAGCGCCAGGAGTCCAGCAAACCTTGTTCGTCGAACAATTGCAGGTGGCCGACGCCGGCGTGATCGTGGTGCGTGAGCGACAATCCGGGGCGGTAAGCCCATTCGCGCCACGCGGTGTCGCCCGGTGCGCGCGCCAGCAGCCGGCGGCTGGTGACCAGCACGAGGCCTTTTTTGAAATGGAGTTTGGCGTCGAGGTCAACCTCGACGCCACTTAAAACGTTTTCCCCAGGTGCAAGTTTTTTAGCGACGTCAGCCTGCCAGTGCTCAGGAAGGGAAAGCGGCCCAGGGGCCGTCGTCATAGGAGAAACAGATGGATCTATAGTCATCGTAGTGCGGTTCCGGCTTTGGGCCACGAATTTACGGGCGGAAATTGTTCAACGTGGGCGCCGGTATCAGGCTCCCGGAGGATGCCGCGCCGGAGCCGCGAAGCAGGCCCGCGCGACGCGTTCGGGAATCCAGACTGGCAGAAATCGGTTCAGCACGGTAAGCTTCGTCTCTAGCAAGTATACAACATGATGCGCTTCGAAAAGCCTCACAAGGTCTTAGGGCGTGAACAACGCCAAGCCTGTTATCAAGAAATAACGACATGACAAAGAAGAAAGAAATCAGTGTTCTGCGGGTCAGCCACCTGCGCGGACCCAACATCTGGACCTATCGCCCGGTGATCGAGGCGTGGCTGGATATTGGCGAGCTGGAAGAGTTTCCGTCGAACCTGCTGCCCGGCCTGTACGAGCGCCTGACCGCCTGGCTGCCGGGCCTGATCGAACACCGCTGCGGCGTAGGCGAACGCGGCGGCTTTCTGGAGCGCCTGCGCGAAGGCACCTGGTCCGGTCACATCCTCGAACATGTCGTTCTCGAATTGCAAAACCTGGCAGGCATGCGCACCGGCTTCGGCAAGACGCGCTCCACCGGCGTCGTCGGCGTCTACAAGATGGCCTTCCGCACGCGCCAGGAAGAAGTCGGCCTGGCCGCCCTGGAAGCCGGCCGTGCGCTCCTGATGGCTGCCATCGATGACACCCCTTTCGAGCTGGACGACGCCGTCGCCAAACTGAAGGACATCGTCGACCGCCACTGCCTGGGTCCCAGCACCGCGCACATCGTCGAAGCGGCCACCGAGCGCAAGATTCCGTTCATCCGCCTCACCGACGGCAACCTGGTACAGCTTGGCCACGGCGCCGCCCAGCGCCGCATCTGGACCGCCGAAACCGACCGCACCAGCGCGATCGCCGAGAGCATCGCCAGCGACAAGGACCTGACCAAGACGCTGCTGCAATCGTGCGGCGTGCCGGTGCCCGAGGGCAGCCTGGTACGCAGCGCAAGCGAAGCGTGGGAAGAAGCGCAGGACATCGGCCTGCCGGTCGTGCTCAAACCCTACGACGGCAACCACGGACGCGGCGTCTCGCTCAATCTGATGACCCAGGCCGACGTCGAAAAAGCCTACCACCTGGCCGCGCGCAAGGGCGACAGCCCCAGCGTCATCGTCGAGCGCTTCATTCCCGGCGACGAACACCGCCTGCTGGTGGTCGGCACGCGCATGGTCGCGGCGGCCAAGGGCGAGTCGCTCTGGGTTACCGGCGACGGCGTGGGCGACATTGTCGCCCTGGTCGACAGCCAGATCAACATCGACCCGCGCCGCGGCGAAGGGGAAGAGTCGCCACTGAACCTGGTCAAGGCCGACGTGTCGGCCGAAATCATCCTCGAACTCGAACGCCAGGGCATGAACCCGCAATCGGTGCCGCTGGCCGGCCAGAAGGTGCTGATCCAGCCGAACGGCAACGTCGCCATCGACGTCACCGACCAGGTGCATCCATCGATCGCCCACGCTGCCGCACTGGCCGCGCGCATCGTCGGCCTGGACATCGCCGGCATCGACCTGGTGGCCGAGGACATCACCCGCCCGCTCGGCGAGCAGCGCGGCGCCATCATCGAAGTGAACGCCAGTCCCGGCCTGCTGGCCCACCTCAAACCCGGCCAGGGCGCAGCGCGCCCGGTCGGCACGGCCATCATCGATCACCTGTTCGCTGCCGGCGAGAGCGGGCGCATTCCCATCATCGGCGTGACCGGCACCCGGGGCACCAGCCTGATCGCGCGCCTGATCGGCTGCCTGCTGAACCTGACCGGCAAGCACACGGGCGTGGTCAGCGGCCAGGGCCTGTTCCTCGACCAGCGCCAGGTCTCAAACGAAAACGCCATGACCTTCGAGGCCGGCCAGCGCCTGCTGATCAACCGCACCGTCGAAGCGGCTGTTTTCGAGAGCAATGCGCAGATGATCCTGTCCGAAGGCCTGGCCTACGACAAATGCACGGTCGGCGTGGTGACCGACATGGATGGCCAGGAAGCGCTGGCGGATTATCACATCAATGACGCCGACGGCATGGCCAACGTGATCCGCAGCCAGGTCGACGTGATATTGCCCCACGGCGCGGCAGTTCTCAACGGCGCCGACGCGCGCGTGGCCGAACTGGCCGAGCTGTGCGACGGCCGCGTGATTTTCTATGCGGTCGACCCGGAGCTGCCCGTGATCGTGGCGCACCGCGCCGCCGGCGAACGCGCGGTGTTCATGCGCGGCCAGGACGTGGTGCTCGGCGACGGCGCGCAAGAATCGGTGCTGCTGCGGATGTCCACGCTCAAGCCGGGCACCGCCCAGTATCCCGAAACGGTGCTGGCCGCGGTAGCGGCGGCGTGGGCGGCGGGTGTACCGGCCGCGCTGATCGGCGCCGGCCTGCGCACCTTCGACACGGCCGCCGGCAAAACCAATCAATCCGCCAAAGCCAAACTTTAACAACACAGCGCCCGGCCGGATGGCCGGGCTGCCGGCAGTGTCAACGCCCGAGGGCGCAGCGACGCACCAGCGCAACACTTAGGATGAACGGTTTATGGAAGTATCTCGCGTACGGGCCCTGCGTGGCCCCAACCTCTGGAGCCACCACACCTCGATCGAAGCGATCGTGGGCTGCACCAGTGCCGAACAGGATGTCGGCGCCCTGCCCGGCTTCGAAGAGCGCCTGCGCGCGCTGTTCCCCGACATGAGCCCGCTGCAAACGCTCGGCCACCACGACCGCATCGCCATGGCCCAGGTGCTGGAACTGGCGGCGCTCGGCCTGCAGGCCCAAGCCGGCTGCCCGGTCACCTTCAGCCGCACCACCGCCACGCCCGAAGCAGGCATCTTCCAGGTCGTGGTCGAGTATTCCGAAGAAGCGGTCGGCCGCCTGGCCATGGACCTGGCCGCGCAGCTGTGCGCCGCCGCCGCCGCCGACACCCCGTTCGACCTGGGCGCGGCCTTGCTGCAACTGCGCGACCTTGACGAAGACGTGCGCCTCGGGCCGAGCACCGGCGCCATCGTGCAAGCTGCGGTAGCGCGCAACATTCCGTTCCGGCGCCTGACCGACGGCAGCCTGGTCATGTTCGGCTGGGGCAGCCGCCAGCGCAAGATCCAGGCCGCCGAAATCGACAGCACCGGCGCGATTGCCGAGTCGATCGCGCAGGACAAGGAACTGACCAAGAAACTGCTGCACGCGGCCGGCGTGCCGGTGCCCCTCGGGCGCGTAGCCGCCGACCCGGACGACGCCTGGGCCGCCGCGCTCGAAATCGGCCTGCCGGTCGTGATCAAGCCGAAGGACGGCAACCAGGGCAAGGGCGTGACCGTCAACGTCACCACGCGCGAACAGCTGGTGGCCGGCTACCACGCCGCCGCCGAGTTCCGCGACGATATCCTGGTCGAGCGCTACCTGCCCGGCCATGACTTCCGCCTGCTCGTCATCGGCAACAAGCTCATTGCCGCCGCGCGGCGCGACCCGCCGATGGTCGTCGGCGACGGCAAGCACACGGTGCGCGAACTGGTCGACCAGGTCAACCTCGACCCACGCCGTGGAAATGGCCATGCGACCTCGCTGACCAAGATCCGCTTCGACGACATCGCCCTGGCCAGCCTGGCCAAGCAGGGGCTGGCGGCCGAATCGGTCGCTCCCAAGGGCCAGCGCGTCGTCCTGCGCAATAACGCCAACCTCTCGACCGGGGGCGCGGCCAGCGACGTCACCGACGACGTTCATCCCGAAGTGGCCGCGCGCGCGATTGCCGCCGCCCACATGGTGGGGCTGGACATCTGCGGCGTCGACCTGGTGTGCGACAGCGTGCTCAAACCGATCGAAGAACAGAACGGCGGCATCGTCGAAGTCAACGCCGCCCCGGGCCTGCGCATGCACCTGTCGCCCTCATTCGGCAAAGGCCGTCCGGTCGGCGAAGCGATTATTTCATCCATGTTCGCCGACGGCGACGACGGCCGCATTCCGGTCGTGGCGGTGACCGGCACCAACGGCAAGACCACCACGGTGCGCCTGATCGCCCACCTGCTCACCGCCGGCGGCCTGCGCACCGGCATGACCAACACCGACGGCGTGTACATCGAAGGGCGCCGCATCGACAGCGGCGACTGCAGCGGCCCGCGCAGCGCGCGCAACGTGCTGCTCCATCCCGACGTCGACGCCGCCGTGTTTGAGACCGCGCGCGGCGGCCTGCTGCGCGAAGGCCTGGCTTTCGATCGCTGCCAGGTGGCCGTGGTGACCAACATCGGCGCCGGCGACCACCTGGGCCTGAACTACATCACCACGGTCGAAGACCTGGCCGTGCTCAAGCGCGTGATCGTGCAGAACGTCGCCAACAACGGCGTGGCGGTATTGAACGCCAACGACCCGGCGGTGGCCGCCATGGCCAACAACTGCCGTGGCAGCGTCACTTTCTTCACCGCCGACGCGGGACACCCGGTCATGTCGACCCACCGCGCCCAGGGGCAGCGCGTGGTCTACGTGGACGGCGCCATGCTCGTTGCCGCGCAAGGCAAGTTCGAGGAGCGCATCGCGCTGGCCGACGTGCCGATCACGCGCGCCGGCAGCATCGGCTTCCAGGTCGACAACGTGATGGCGTCGGTCGCGGCGGCATGGGCGGTCGGCACCAGCTGGGACGACATCCGCGCCGGGCTCAAGTCGTTCGCCAACGAGAGCGACAACGCGCCGGGGCGCTTCAACGTCTTCAGCTACCGCGGCGCCACCGTGATTGCCGACTACGGCCACAATCCAGACGCGATTTTGGCGCTGGTGGGCGCGGTCGAAAGCATGCCCGCCAAGCGGCGTTCGGTGGTCATCAGCGGGGCCGGCGACCGGCGCGATGAAGACATCCGCCAGCAGACCGAGATCCTGGGTGCGGCCTTCGACGACGTGCTGCTGTACCAGGACCAGTGCCAGCGTGGGCGCGCCGACGGCGAAGTCGTGGCCCTGCTGCGCCAGGGCCTGGCGGGCGCCGCGCGCACCACGCACGTGGACGAAATCAACGGCGAGTTCGTTGCGATCGACACGGCGCTGGCGCGCCTCGGCGAAGGCGACCTGTGCCTGATCCTGATCGACCAGGTCGACGAAGCCCTGGCCCACATCGCCGGCCGCATCGCCCAAGGCTAAGCGCCAGCAACATTTCCTAACCGGGGCCACGTTGTGAATTTTGTGGCGAGCGCACCATGCGGCGGGCCGTACTGTCGACTAGACGACCCGGCGCGGTGCCGCTGTGAGTGGGTCACCGCTATTGGGTGTACCGGTCGGCTCAATGAGCATGATATGGGCTTCCGGTTCAGCACGCGGACGGTGTCGAACCCCACGTGGCACGATGTAGACTTGGCCAGGCTTGAGCGATACCGTAGAGCCATCCTCCAGATCGATCTGTAAGTCGCCCTTCAGCACCAGGAAGAAGTCGTCGGTATCAGGGTGGACATGCCAGTGGTATTGGCCGCGCAGCTTCGCCACCATGATGTCGTGGCCGTTGAACAGGGCGACCGTGCGCGGTTGCCAAGCGTCGGTAAAGGCTGCAAGTTTGGTTTCGAGATCGACTACACCGGTCATGATCGTTCCTTGTAAAAAAGCCCATGATCCGTCAATGTTAGTCACCAGTCTTGTACAATCGTTGCATGGTGCCCGATGACCTTCCGGATGGTAATGACGCGCGATTTTCGTCGTTGACCGACGAGGTCACTCTCATGCAAGCCAGCTTTAGCGATCATGCTTTTGAACGGCACAGCCACGAGTGCTTTTCGATCGGACTGACCACCTTCGGTGTCCAGCGGTTCCGTTGCAAGGGACAGCAGCATGACAGCCGGCCGGGCGATTTCGTGCTATTCAACCCGGACGAAGACCACGACGGCCGCCGCGGCACCTCCGATGGATTCCGCTACCTGATCTGGTACGTGCCCGATGCGTTTGTCCGAAGCTGCCTGGACGTCGACGCCGGCCTGGCTGGACAACCCTATTTTGCGGCTCCTCACCTCACCGACCCGGACATGGCTGTGTCCTTCAGGACGCTAACGCAAGATCTGTCGACACATTCCTGTGAAACCTTAAGGACGGAGTCCTTGATGCGCACTTTTCTCCTCACGATGCTTGAGCGTCATGGAGAGCGCGGGCGGGCCGAAGCGCTGAGACCGACAGAGGCAGGATTGGTCCGGCTTATGCGGGTCAAAGACTATATTCGGACCTATTTCCAGCATGACCTGACACTGGCTGAACTAGCCGAGGTGGCGGGACTGTCTCGTTCACACCTGACACGGTTGTTCGGAGCGACGTTCAACGTATCGCCCCATGTGTATTTGAATGCGGTTCGGATCGCCCAGGCGCAAACCTTGATCTCGCTCGGCATGCCGCTGGCACTGGTCGCCGTCGAGTGCGGATTCGTCGACCAAAGCCATCTTACCCGGCGCTTCAAAGGGTGCGTCGGCGTCGCACCGGCCGACTGGCGCCGGATGCGAGGTCACAGAAACCGTTGATTGTCGCCGCCGGTCCCCGGTCCATTCGCTATCGCACCTGCAATAAATTGCCAATCAAAGCTCTGACTCCGGTTGTGGAATAGTTGCACAGGTAAAAATAAGAATGTTGATAGACAGTTAAATAACATTTACACTTGGGCGGTTTTGCACCGAACCGAAAGCCACACAGTGAACCCCTTTTTCCGCCTGCAGCGCGATGCCTTGCTCGGCTTGCAGCGCCTGGTCGTGGGCGGCGCCGCCTTTTACGATGTGCCGCCCGCCCATCCCTGCGTATTTTTCGCCAACCACACCAGCCACCTCGATACCACCGGCCTGCTGGCCGCCATCCCGCCAGCGATGCGCGACCGCACCCGGCCCGTCGCCGGCGCCGATTACTGGAACAAGACCGCCCTGCGGCGCTACATCGCGCACACGCTGCTCAATGTGGTGCTGGTCGATCGCGAAAAAGGCGGCGCCGATGCGCTGGTGCCGCTGAAAACGGCACTCGACCAGCGCGATTCGCTGATCGTCTTCCCCGAAGGCACGCGCAGGGATACCACCCTGCCGGGCGAATTCAAGTCCGGCCTGTACCACCTGAGCAAGGACCGCCCGACCCTGGCGCTGATTCCGGTGTACCAGCAAAACCTGCACCGCGCGCTGCCCAAGGGCGCGCCGTTCCCGCTACCGCTGCTGTGCCGCTCGCACTTCGGCGCGCCGCTCTACAACGACCGCGGCGAAGACAAGGACACCTTCATCGCGCGCATGCACCAGGCCGTGTGCGACCTGGCCGATACTTTCTGAAAAGACCCCGATGACTCCCCTATTCATGCTGACCGGCCAGATCCTGCTGGCGATCCTGGTCCTCGCTTCGAGCGTCGGCTTCGTGCTGCGCCTCAAAAATCCCGGCAACGCGACCATCGTCAACCTCAACGCCCGCATCAACGCGTGGTGGATCATGGCCGGCGTGCTGTTTTCTGCGCTGGTGCTGGGGCGCTATGTGACGATCGTGGTGTTCGGCTTCGCCTCGCTGATGGCGCTGCGCGAGTTCCTCACCCTCACGCCGACCCGCAAAAGCGATTACTGGCCGCTGTTCATCGCCTTTTTCATCGCCCTGCCGGCCCAGTACTGGCTGCTGTGGACCCAGTGGTACGGCCTGTTCGCGATCATGATCCCGGTGTATATCTTCTTCCTCATCTCGGCCGCCAGCGCGATCAGCCAGGATACCGAGGATTTCCTGTCGCGTAACGCGCGCATCCTGTTCGCGGTGATGTTCTGCGTGTATGGCGTGAGCCACGCGCCGGCGCTGCTGATGCTCGACATCCCCAGCTTCGAAGGCCACAACGCCCAGCTGCTGTTCTTCTTCGTCTTCATCGTGCAGATCAGCGACGTGCTGCAGTACGTCTGCGGCAAGCTCTTCGGCAAGCACAAGCTGGTGCCCAAGCTGAGCCCCAACAAGACCTGGGAAGGCTTGATCGGCGGCGGCCTGGCGACGATGGGGATCGGGGCGCTGCTGGCCTTCGTGACGCCATTCACGCCGCTGCAAGCTGCCGGCATGGCCGCGCTGATCGTCATCGGCGGCGTCATGGGCGGCCTGGTCATGTCGGGCGTGAAGCGCTCGCTCGGGGCCAAGGACTGGGGCACCGGCATCGCCGGCCACGGCGGCTACATGGACCGCCTCGATTCGCTCGGTTTCGCCGCCCCGGTCTTCTTCCACATCGTGCGCTGGATCTGGGCCCTGCCTTGACGGACCCGTAGTACGAGCGCCCGCCAGCGCAAGCGCATGGCCGCCTTCTTGCGCGATGCTTGCGGCCGCGCTGCCCGTTTTGCCGGCATTGGCCAGCAACAACAGTCCCACAACATTCGCCCGGTTCCATATTCAACCCCGATTTCCTATCGGCGGATGACTATGCCGGGTGCATGACTTTCAACTTCAGAGAACAATGCCACTGACCCTAGCCAGGCTGACCGCCATCCTGCTTTTCCTCGTGAGCCTGGGGGCTGGCTATTCGGTGCTGAAAGAGACCCACGCCTGGTGGAACATGCGGGGATTTGTCGCGGTCGAGGCGAAGGTGCGCTCGAGCAAGCTCAACATATCCACGCATCACAGAGGTACGTCTTACCACTTGAACGCCAGCTTCACCTATAACTATGGCAACCGAGAATACACCGAGTCCATGCCTGGCAATGTACGCGGCCATTTCCGCGGTTCTTACAAGGCCATCACAGAGAAACTGCATGACGCGCACAAGTACGACCGGCCGGTAACGGTCTGGATCGACCCGGAACGTCCGCAGATGTCCGCCCTCGACAAGTCGTTTTCCTGGAAGTGGGCTGCGACCGCCTTCATTGGAGCGCTGTTGACGATGTTCGGCTCGTTCAACATCGTATACAAAGAGAACCGCCGTAGCCATTCGGGCAGGCTGGTCCCCAGCGTTAGCGGTTCATGGCGCGCCGGGTGCGCCACGGTAATCATGTGGAACCTGCTTGCATGGCCGGTCGCCACCGTTGCACCGTTCGAGATGGCGACGTACGGCGGCAAGTGGCCCTGGCTGGCGCTATTGGCGGCGCTGACAAGCCTTGGAGCGGCTTACCTGACCTGGAAGATCTACCTGACCGAGCGCCGCCTCGGTTCAGTGGTGCTTAAAAACCTCTATCCCGGCTGTAACGCGTTCAATGCCCGCCTGCATTTTACGCCGCCGCTTGGCGAACGCTGCGAAGCCGGCCAGGTGCGCATCACGGTCGTCGTGGAACTTCGCCAGGTAGTACGTTCCGAAAAGAAGAAGGGAAACGTGCGTGTCGCATGGGAGCAGATCATCGGCCAGGGCCGCAAAGACCGTGGTACGGCAGTCATCGACATCAGCGCCGACCTTCCTTTTTGGGACATCCCCCCGGGCGTCGAACCGGCCTACTGGGAAGTGCGCCTGAGCGCGCTCGGCACGGAACGCTGTTTCCGGCTTGCGCCATAGCACGCGCCGACCCGGCACCCACTCGGGAACGACGGCGTCCGGCTTGATTTTCGTACAAGCGCTCAATCGATGTGTAGTAATATTACACAGGCTTCATGCCGACCGCCAGCGGCGTCACAATAACGATGTATTCAGGACAAGGGCGCCGCCGCACATCCCTCCCTCTTCAGGAGTTGCACATGCATTCTCTAAGTAGTATTACTTCACACATCCCGGCGCAACTGCTCATCACGAGCTTGTGCGCCAGCCTGCTGGCCGCCTGCGGCGGTTCCGATTCCCCAAACGGCACCTCGCCCGCTTCTGCCACGATGTCCGAATCGGTCCAGCGGGCCTCGGTGTCGGTGGCCGCCGTGGCACCCGGCACCATCCGCATGCACTACCGCCGCGCCCAGCGCGACGAAGCCCAATGGGGCGTCTATTCCTGGTCCGGTCCCGCCAAGCCGAGCGAGCAATGGATCAAGGACCGTTTCATGATGACAGCGAGCGACAGCTTCGGCGGCTATGCCGACATTGCGGTCGACGCCACCAAGACCCGGATCGACTTCCTGCTCACTGACGGCACCGGCAACAAGAACTGCGCGGGCGACCAGGCCGGCGATTTTGCGCCCGACATCGCCACCCGCGGCCAGGAGGTCTGGCTGCTCGAAGGCGACTGCACCGTCTACGCCAGCGCCCCGGCGATCAGCTTCGGCAGCCTGGCCAACGCCAGCGCGCACTGGCTGGCGGCCGACACGTTGGTCTGGCCGGGCACGCCCGCAGCGGGCAGCTACAAGCTGTATTACGCAGCCGGCGGCGGCCTCGGTTCGGCGCCCGATGGCGTGACGGGCGCCCATGGCAGCATCGACCTGCGCGTGAACGGCGCCCTGTCGCCGGCGCTGCAAGCGAAGTATCCGCACCTGGCCGCATCCACCGCCCTGAACCTGTCCGCGGCCGACGTGGCCAGCCTGCCCGCCAAGGTCAGCGGCCAGTTCGCCATCGCGCAGTTCGATGCTGCGGGCAAGCTGGTACAGGTCACGTCCCTGCAAACGAGCGGCCTGCTCGACGCGCTGTTCGCCCCGGCCGCTGCCAACAGCGCGCTGGGCGCCACCTTCGACCGCGCCAGCGTGCCGACCTTTCGCGTGTGGGCGCCGACCGCCAAGTCGGTCACGCTCAATGTGTATGCGGATGCCAAGGCCACCAGCGCCAGCAGCGTGCCGATGACGCGCGATGCGGCCAGCGGCGTGTGGCACTACACCGCCCCCAACGCCGCCTGGACCAACCGCGCCTACTACACCTACACCGTCAACGTGCTGTCGCGCTGGGCCAATAACACGGTGGTGAGCAACGTGGTCACCGATCCGTATTCACTGAGCCTGAACGCCAACGGCCAGCGCAGCTTTGTCGCGAACCTTGACAGCGCCGCGCTCAAGCCGGCCGGCTGGGATGGCCATCCGATCCCGCGCCTTGATCATCCGACCGACATCTCGCTGTACGAATTGCAGGTGCGCGATTTCAGCGCCAGCGACATGACGGTGCCGGCAAGCCATCGCGGCAAATTCCTGGCGTTTACCGATGTGCATTCGAACGGCATGCGCCACCTGCGCGCATTGCAGCGCGCCGGCATGAGCCATATCCACCTGCTGCCCAGTTTTGATATCGCCAGCGTGAATGAAACCGGCTGCACCACGCCGAGCATTCCAAACGCCGCCGCCAACGCCGAGGCGCAGCAGGCCGCGGTCGCTGCCGCCGGTAATAGCGACTGCTTCAACTGGGGCTACGATCCGGTCCATTACAGCGCGCCGGACGGCAGCTTTGCGACCGACGCCAACGACGGCGCCGTACGCGTGCGCGAGTTCCGCGCGATGGTCAGGTCGCTGCACGAACAAGGCTTGCGGGTGACGATGGACGTGGTCTACAACCACACCAGCGGCGCGCAGCAAGCACCGCTGTCGGTACTCGACAAGATCGTGCCGACCTACTACTACCGCCTGAACCAAAGCGGCGCCATCACCAACGACAGCTGCTGCGCCGACACCGCCGCCGAAAACGCGATGATGGCCAAGCTGATGATCGATTCCGTGGTCACCTGGGCCACCGACTACAAGGTCGACAGCTTCCGCTTCGACCTCATGGGCATGGCGCCGCTGTCGGTCATCACTGATCTGAAAGCGAAGGTCGACCGCGCCGCGCAGCGCGACATCTACCTGTACGGCGAAGGCTGGAACTTCGGCACGGTCGGCAACGACGCGCGCTACGTGCAGGCACGCCAGGCCAATATGTTCGGCAGCGGGGTCGGCTCCTTCAACGACCGCTTGCGCGACGCCGTGCGTGGTGGCGGCTGTTGCGACAGCGGTGCGGATCTGATCAGCCAGCAGGGCTTCGTCAACGGCGCCTTTGTTGACCCGAATGCGGCCAGCACGCAAACCAAGGACGACCTGCTGCGCCTGGGCGACTTGATCAAGGTGGGCTTGTCGGGCACCCTGCGCGACTACAGCTTCACCGACCGCACGGGCGTGGTACGCAAGAACGCGGACATCGATTATGCCGGTCAAAAGGCGGGGTTTGCGGCCAGTCCGGCGGAGACCATCAACTACGTCGAAGCGCACGACAACCAGACCCTGTTCGACCTCAATGCCTTCAAGCTGCCGCAGTCGACCAGCCTGGCCGACCGGGTGCGCGTGCAGAACCTGGGCGCGGCGATCAACATGCTCTCGCAGGGCGTGCCGTTCTTCCACGCGGGGCAGGAGATCCTGCGTTCGAAGTCGCTCGATCGCGACAGCTACAACGCCGGCGACTGGTTCAATCGCCTCGACTTTGCCTACCAGTCGAATAATTTCGGGGTCGGTTTGCCGATGGCGGGCGTGAACAAGGCCAACTGGGAGCTGATGTCGCCGATTTTGGCTAACTCGCTGATCAAGCCCGATACGGCGGCGATCGTGTCGGCGCGCGATTACTTTCTCGACCTGCTCGAGATCCGCAAGGACAGCACCCTGTTCCGCCTGCGCAGCGCCACGGACGTGAGCGAGCGGCTCAAATTCCACAACGTGGGACCGCAGCAGATCGCCGGCCTGATTGCGATGAGCATTGACGGGCGGCGCTATCCCGGTGCGAAGTACGGCAGCGTGGTGACGTTCTTCAACGTCGACAAGGTCGCCAAGAGCATCACGATCGATGAACTCAAGGGACGCAAGCTGGCGCTGCACAAGGTACAGCGCAAGTCGGACAACGACCGGCTGGCGAAGATGGCGACGTACGAGCGCGCCAGCGGCACTTTCAGCATCCCGCCGCGCACGACGGCGGTGTTCGTGGAAAACGGTCCGTTCTGGCAAAACGACGACTAGGCTGCGGCGATAAGTTGCAAAACCGGGGTCTGTCCCCGGTTTTGCAACACGCCGATACCCGGATCGGTATCGGCGGCGGCGAAAACATGATTGGAGCAATTTCCTGGCGTCGCCTATTATTCGAGCAAATAAGAGCGTGCAGCTCAATAACGATAATGGAGACCCATGAACAATTCCGCCCTCCCCCGCGGCCGCGGCCGCACGGCCCGTCCGATCGTCCTCAAGTCCCTGGTTGCGTCATTGCTCGGCGCCGGCATGCTGAGCCACGTCTCGGTCGCCGCACAGGAAGCGATCCCCGCCCCTGATACCGCCGTCGTCACCGTCAGCGGCGTGCGCAAGGCGGCGCAAAGCGCGCAGACGATCAAGAAAAACGCCGACCAGGTGGTCGACTCCATCGTCGCCGATGACATCGGCAAGTTCCCCGACAAGAACGTGGCCGAAATCCTGCAGCGCGTCACCGGCGTACAGGTTCAGCGCGGCGGCGGCGAAGCCGGCACGGTCATCATCCGCGGCCTCGGCGGCGTGGTGGCGCTGCTCAACGGGCGCGAATTCTTTTCCGACACCGGCCGCAGCCTGTACCTGTCCGACGTGCCGGCCTCCATGCTGCAGCGGATTGACGTCTACAAGACCCAGGGCGGCGACCTGCCAGAAGGCGGCACCGCCGGCGTGATCGACGTGCGCACCAACCGGCCCTTCGATTTCAAGGGCCGCCAGATCAACCTGAACGCGCGCGTGGAAAACCGCGACAAGGCCAAGACCAACAATCCCGACCTGAGCGCGATGTTCAGCGACCGCTGGAAAACCGGCATCGGCGAGATCGGCGCGCTGGTCGGCCTGTCGTACCAGCGCGGGCGCTATCACGATGAAGTGGCGTTCGCCGGCTTCCCGCTCCCGATCGACAATGGCGTGACCGGCGCCGAGAACTTCGGCCGCTTCATGGGCAATGGCGACCGCAAACGCGAGGCGGGCAACTTCGCGCTGCAATGGCGCCCGAGTCCGGCCGTGGAAGTGTTTGCCGAAGGCTTTCGCACGAATATCGACCACCGCTTCCAGAACAATTTCATGATCGGTTTTCCACCGCACTTCGCCGGCGCGACCATCACGACCAAGCCGGGTACGAGCAATCTCGATACCATCACGCGCCTGAACCAGGATGCGCCGGGCTTTTCGTCGACCCAGGCCTACCAGCACGACGTGACCAACGAACAGGTGGCGCTGGGCGCGCGCTGGGATGCCACGCCCAACCTGCGCTTGACCACCGAAGTGGCGCGCACCGCCAGCTACTTCAAGGAGCGGCGCGTGATTGTCGATTTCGATTACACGGCGCGCGGCTTCTTCGGCGCGGTGCGCTCGGGCGGCGGCTACCTGGACTTCCCGGGCACGAACATGGAAGACCCGGACGACGCAAATTTCCGCGTGCGCGGCGGCACCGACATCGCCAACGCGCGCCAGGGCACATCCAACGACTGGCGCGGCGACGTGGTGTACGACGCCAGCGAGAATGGCGTGCTCGGTTTTTTGAAGGAGCTGTCCGGCGGCGTGCGCCTGGCCGAGCGCAAGGCGTCCTCGCGCGGCATTCGCGATCTGTGGTACGACAATAGCCCGCAAAAAGGCGCGCCGGCCAGCCAGTTTCCGGGTTTGTGGACCTTGTCGGCGCCGACCGGCGGTAACTATGGCGTGAATCGCTACGTGGTGGCCGACCATCATTACATCCTCGATCACACCGACGTGGTGCGCACCATCCTGACCGGCTCTCCGGCGCAGCTGGAAGACAATCCGCTGTCGTACTACAGCGACGTGGAGCGCACCTCGGCCCTGTATGCAAAGGCCAGATTCGGCTTCCATGCGGGGGTGCCGATCAGCGGCGTAGTGGGCGCGCGCGTGGTGCGCACCGAGCAGACGCTCAAGGGCAATTCGTCGATTGCGGGCGTGGTCGCGCCGGTGTCGGTCGACACCAGCCGCACCGACGTGCTGCCGAGTTTTGCGCTGCGCGCGGACCTGGCGCCGACCCTGGTGGCGCGCGTGGTTGCTGGCCGCGCGGTCGAGCGGCCGGCGTTTGTCGACTACAACCCGGCGCTGCGCCTGACCGAAGGGGTGGCGGCGACCGCCAATTCGTCAGGCATCGTCGGCACGGGCGTGGCCGGCAATCCGAATCTGCGGCCGACCAAATCGGATAATATCGACGTGGCGCTGGAGTGGTATTTCGCGCCGACCGGTTCCCTGACCGGGACCGTTTTCCAGCACAAGTTCACCGACCGTTCGGTGGAAAAAGCCGCGCGCGAAATCATCAACGGGCGCGAATACGATGTGACGCGCCGCTACAACCTGGCCAAGGCCAACCTGGAAGGGTTCGAGATGAGCTACCGCCAGTTCTACGACTTCCTGCCGGGGATGCTGGGCGGGCTGGGGCTGGAAGCGAACTTCACCTACATCACCGGCAAGCAGACCAATCCGGACGGGCGCGAATCGGCGTTTTTGGGGATGTCCAAGACCTCGTACAACCTGGTCGGGCTGTACGAGAAGGAGGCGTGGTCGGCGCGCCTGGCGTACAACTGGCGCTCGAAGTTCATGGCCGAGGAGCGCTATCGCGGCAATGACAAGCTGGACTTGTATGTGGCGCCGTTGCGGTCGCTGGACGGGTCCTTGTCGTACCGGATCGACAAGCAGCTGACCGTGACCCTGGATGGGAATAATCTGCTGGACCAGCCGTATCACGATTACTTCAACAAGGACCCGGGGCTGGTGCGCGATACGCGCCGCTACGACCGGACGGTGGGGTTGGCCTTGCATTACAAGTACTAGTCTCCGGTTACGTCGCAGGCGGCTCGACAAAATTGGGTTCCCGCCGAGGGCCGCCTTGGCGCGGGACCGACGCATCGCTGGGGCGAAAGCACACATCAGGGGCGCTGAGAATCGCTATAGCCGCCGCAATCGGCACAACCCAGCTTCGCCCCCGGCTTCCACCGGCAGCATTCCCCCCACGATGGTAAGCTCTTGTTTTTTGATAAACACGCATCGCGGTCCCTTGCGAGCCACACGTAGAAAGCTTCCATGAAACAGAACTATATCAACGGCGCCTGGGTCGACGGCGCTTCGTCGTCCGCCAACATCAATCCCTCGAACACGAACGACATCATCGGTCACTACGCCCAGGCCGACGCGCAGCAAACCGAGCTGGCGATTGCCGCCGCCGCTGCCGCCGCGCCGGGCTGGGCCCTGTCCAACATCCAGATGCGTGCGGACGCGCTCGACAAGATCGGTAGCGAAATCCTGGCCCGTAAAGAAGAGCTCGGCACACTGCTGTCGCGCGAGGAAGGCAAGACCCGTCCGGAAGGCATCGGCGAAGTCGCCCGCGCCGGCGCCATCTTCAAATTCTTCGCCCAGGAATGCCTGCGCCTGCGCGGCGACAAGCTGCCATCCGTGCGCCCGAACCTCGATGTGGAAGTCACGCGCGAGCCGGTCGGCGTGGTCGGCATCATCGCGCCGTGGAATTTTCCGATCGCCATCCCATCCTGGAAAATCGCACCCGCGCTGGCGTACGGCAACTGCGTGCTGATCAAGCCGGCCGAGCTGGTGCCGGCCAGCGTCTGGGCCTTGACCGAGATCATCAGCCGCGCCGGCCTGCCGCCAGGCGTATTCAACCTGGTGATGGGCCGTGGCAGCGTGGTCGGCCAGGCCTTCCTGCATGACCGCCGCGTCAACGCGATCAGCTTCACCGGTTCGGCCGCGACCGGCGCCAAGGTGGCGTCCGCCGCCATCGGCCGCATGGCCAAGGTGCAGATCGAGATGGGCGGCAAGAATCCGCTGATCGTGCTCAACGACGCCGACCTCGCCACCGCCGTCAACTGCGCGGTGCAGGGCTCGTTCTTCTCGACCGGCCAGCGCTGTACGGCGTCGAGCCGCCTGATCGTCGAAAAGGGCATTTACCCGGCCTTTGTGGCGGCCATGAAAGAGAAATTGGCTGGCTTGAGCGTGGGCGACGCGCTCGGCGCCGGCATCGACATCGGCCCGGTGGTCGACCAGAGCCAGCTCGACCAGGACATGGAATACATCGGCATCGGCCGCGAGGAAGGCGCCACCCTGGCCTTCGGCGGCGAACGCATCGAGTGCGCCACGCCGGGCTTTTTCCTGCGCCCTGCCCTGTTCACCGATTGCAGCAACGACATGCGCATCAGCTGCGAAGAAATCTTCGGCCCGGTCGCCAGCGTGATTCCGGCCGACAGCTACGAGCACGCGCTGGCGATGGCCAACGATACCGAGTTCGGCCTGGCCAGCGGCATCGTCACCACCTCGCTCAAGCATGCAACCCACTTCAAGCGCCACGCGGAAGCCGGCATGGTGATGGTCAACGTGCCGACCGCGGGTGTCGATTACCACGTGCCGTTCGGCGGACGCAAAGGGTCGAGCTACGGCTCGCGTGAACAGGGCACGTACGCGGCCGAGTTCTTTACCACCGTCAAAACCGCTTACTGCGGCGTGTAAGGAGCGTTCCGCCGCGCATTCAGTTGCTGAAGGGAAGCTTGGCCCCGCCGTGCCGCTCGCTGCTTGAGACGGTGCGGTTGGCCCCCACACTCACAGCGCGGCGCGCGGCAAAGACGACCATGCCAAGGCCGACCAGCAGGAGCGTGTACGTGTCGGGCTCGGGTACCGGGCTGGCCGCATCGAAGCGGAGCGCCAGGCATTGCCGATCCTTGCAGCCGGCGGCTGCGATCTCCGGCAGGCCGTCCGTGACGGTTGCGCCGAAGGCAGGCTCGGTTTGCATGTTCTCGTCCAGGAAATTGAATTGGGCATTGCCGACCTCGCTGATGCCCGCAGCACGTACCGGCCTGGTGTCCTTGCGCGGCGATGCCGAGCTTGCTAAAGGCAGCGCCAACGCGGCAATCAGGACTGGCCCGCACCAGGACCTGGGGATGAGCATGGAAAACTCCTTGGGAAAACCGGAGAGGTGCTGCGCGAGCAGCCAGGTTCCAGAATAGGCCGCTGATGATGCGCGGGTCTGCGCGGTGTCACGTGCGCGGATGCGCGCGGCGCTATCGGGCGCATAAAAAAACCGCCCGGGGGCAGCCGGACGGTCTTTACGGGCAGCGCAGCAGGATGATAATCAGGCTGCTTCCGCCACTTCCTCTTCCTTGGCAACATCACTGACCACTGGCTGGCGGATCAGGTAATCGAACGCGGACAGCGCCGCTTTCGATCCTTCGCCGGCAGCGACGACGATCTGCTTGTACGGCACCGTGGTCACGTCGCCGGCGGCGAACACGCCCGGCAGGCTGGTGTGGCACTTGGCATCGACCACGATTTCGCCATACTTGCTCAGCTCCAAAGTCCCTTTCAGGAATTCGGTATTCGGCACCAGGCCGATCTGCACGAACACGCCTTCCAGCGCCACGTGGTGCTCGGCGCCGGTGGCACGGTCCTTGTAACCCAAACCGTTCACCTTCTGGCCGTCACCGGTGATCTCGGTGGTTTGCGCATTGACGTGGATGGTCACGTTGGACAGGCTCTTCAACTTGTTGACCAGGACCGCGTCGGCTTTGAGCGCATCGGCAAACTCGACCAGGGTGACGTGCTGGACGATGCCGGCAAGGTCGATCGCCGCTTCCACACCCGAGTTGCCGCCGCCAATCACGGCCACGCGCTTGCCTTTGAACAATGGGCCATCGCAATGCGGGCAATACGCCACGCCCTTGTTCTTGTACTCGGCTTCGCCGGGCACGTTGACGTTGCGCCAGCGCGCGCCGGTCGAGACGATCACGCTGCGCGCCTTGAGCACGCCGCCGTTTTCCATATGCACTTCGACCAGACCGCCCGGCGTGGCGGCCGGAACGATCCGCTCTGCCCGCTGCAGGTTCATGATATCGACTTCGTAGTGGCGCACCTGCGCTTCGAGTGCGGCGGCGAACTTGGGGCCGTCCGTTTCCAGTACCGAGATATAGTTCTCGATGGCCATGGTGTCGTTGACCTGGCCGCCGAAGCGCTCGGCCGCCACGCCGACACGGATGCCTTTGCGTGCCGCGTACACCGCCGCCGCCGCGCCGGCCGGGCCGCCGCCGACGATCAGCATGTCGTAGGCGGATTTTTGATTGAGTTTCTTGGCTTCACGGTCGGCCGAGTTCACGTCGAGCTTGGCGACGAGTTCTTCCACGGTCATGTGACCGGAAGTAAACATGGTGTCGTTCTTGAAGACCATCGGCACCGCCATCACCTGGCGCGCCTCGACTTCGGACGGGTACATGCCGCCGTCGATGATCGTGGTGCGGATCTTCGGATTGAACACCGCCATCAGGGTCGCTGCCTGCACCACGTCGGGGCAATTGTGGCAGGACAGGGACATATACACGTCAAAATCCATCGATTCGTCGAGCGCCTTGATGGCGTCGATGACTTCGGGTTCCACTTTGGGCGGATGGCCGCCGGTCCACAGCAGGGCCAGCACCAGCGAGGTGAATTCATGGCCGAGCGGAATGGCCGCGAAGCGCACGCCGTGGGTCTCGCCTTCGCGGGCGATCACGAACGAGGGGGTGCGGCTATCGGTGCCGGACTCGTCGACACTGACTTTATCGGACAGGCTGCTGATTTCGGCCAGCAGTTCACGCAGTTCGGCACTTTTGTCGCTGTCGTCGAGCGTGGCGATCAGACGAATCGGCGCGCGCAGGTTTTGCAGATAGCCTTGCAACTGGGTTTTTAAGGTGGCGTCAAGCATGTTGATATCCGTAAGAAAGTGCCTTGAATTAAATCCGGGAACCGTGAAGCCGGTTCCCGGCGCAGGGAGGGCAGCGCAAGGCGCCGCGCCCTCCCTGGTACTGCCAGGGTGCTGCTATTTAGATCTTGCCGACCAGGTCCAGCGATGGGGTCAGGGTTTTTGCGCCTTCGTTCCACTTGGCTGGGCAGACCTGGCCTGGGTTGGCGGCGACGAACTGGGCAGCCTTGAGCTTGCGCAGGGTTTCCTTGACGTCGCGGGCGATGGCGTTGTCATGGATTTCCAGGGTCTTGATGACGCCTTCCGGATTGATGATGAAGGTGCCGCGCAGCGCCAGGCCTTCTTCTTCGATGTGCACGCCGAACGCGCGGGTCAGCTTGTGGGTTGGGTCGCCCACCAGCGGGAACTGGGCCTGGCCGACGGCAGGCGAGGTCTCGTGCCAGACTTTGTGCGAGAAATGGGTGTCGGTGGTAACGATGTACACTTCCGCGTTCGCTTTCTGGAATTCAGCATAGTTCTGCGCTGCATCTTCGACTTCGGTCGGGCAGTTGAAGGTGAATGCGGCAGGCATGAAAATCACGACCGACCACTTGCCCTTCATCGACTCGTTCGAGACTTCGACAAATTTGCCGTTGTGGAAGGCTTGGGTTTTGAACTCTGGAATTTGCGTATTGATCAGCGACATGGATATCCTCGTGCGTGGTTTTGTGGGTTAAGAAAAACTATCGAATGAGAAGCTCTCATTGGTTTCTATGATACGACAAGATGGGCTGGGCACCTCATTGTTTGTATTAATGAGGGTCATTGGGAATTTTGTATGACGGGGACGGGCGAGACTGCGAAAGTGACGGTTTTTCCCGTCGTTGAGGGCGCGCTTGGCCGCGTGCACCTGCCGCTCCACGAGCGTATTGACCAATGGAATCAGCGCAAATCCCGATTGGGTCCAGGCATCGTCGACAGGGATGCGTGTAAAATGAACTGACTGCGCACGCGTGGTTCTGCGCGTACCTGGCAAATGAAGCTTGCCGATGCGTTGAAGCGGCTTGATGAAACGTGGAGGCTGACATGGCCCGTAAACTGCAAAAACACATCAATCCGGCTAAGCAAACCGGTGACAAGGCGCTCAATGACGCGTCGCCTGCCCCGCTCGCCTCGGCCGGGTTCAGCGACCAGACGTTGCGCGCGCTCGACGAGAACGCGCAGCGGGCACGGACCACAGCGCCGCGTCCAATGTCGAAAGACGACTTCGATCGTCTCCTGGATGAAGCGAAAGATGCCGCTTGATGGCGTATCCCGCAACTGCCAGGTTTGATATCACCGGCGACATTTTTTCGCGCCAGCTGAACAAACTGCGGTTCGACAACATCACACTGTATCGGCGCGTATTACAAGCGCTGCAATACCATACTGACGAGTCCTGGAGCCAGTTCGCTGCTGCCGCCAAGGTCGATTTCTACGAAACCTCGTTCGACGGTTCTTATACCATCATCGGATTTAATCTCCTCAATGGCAAGATAAGGCTGGCGGCGCAGATCATCGACGATGTGATTGTGATCGGTTCCTTCCACAAGCCGATCATTCATATTGACGCCTGAAACTGCGTTTTCCTGGCAGAGGCCGTCGGTGCCCGGCGCTAACTAAGTACGCACAACTCCCGAATGGATGATCCACAGCCGTCATTCGTTCAGAATCGGACGCTTTGCCCCTGCACCCCAGCACGAAAGCGGTAAAATGGCGCCCTTAACGACAACGCAGCGCCGCGTCGCACCCTGGCAGGCAACTTACCAGACCTGCCGGGCCTCAACGACAAAGAACACATGACCACGCCCCCGACCGAAATCAACGCCGCCGCCATCAAGAACGGCGCGACCGAAAAGCACACGCCGATGATGCAGCAATACCTGCGCATCAAGGCCGAGTACCCGACCATGCTGGTCTTCTACCGCATGGGCGACTTCTACGAGCTGTTCCACGACGACGCCGAAAAAGCCGCGCGCATCCTCGGCATCACCCTGACCGCGCGCGGCGCCTCGAACGGCAACCCGATCAAGATGTGCGGCATCCCCTTCCACTCGCTCGACCCGTATCTGGCCAAGCTGGTCAAGCTGGGCGAGTCGTGCGCGATCTGCGAACAGATTGGCGATCCGGCCACCAGCAAGGGCCCGGTCGAGCGCAAGGTCATGCGCGTGGTCACGCCAGGCACCCTGACCGACGCCGACCTGCTGCCCGAAAAAGCCGAACGCCCCCTGCTGGCCGTGTGCATGATCAGCCAGCGCAAGGTCGTCACCACCGGTCTGGCGTGGCTGTCCCTGGCCAGCGGCGGCCTCAAATTGATGGAATTTTCGGGCGACAGCCGCACCGTCGGCCTGCGCCTGCAGCAGGAACTCGAACGCATCGCCCCGGCCGAAATCCTGCGCAGTGACGGTAGCGGCGCCGACCTGTTCACCGACGACGGCACGGCCCACACCCAGCGCGTGCCGGACTGGCACTTCGATGTCGTCGGCGGCCACAAGGCGCTGCTCGACCAGTTGAAAGTGGCCACCCTCACCGGTTTCGGCGCCGATGGCCTGGGCGCCGCGTTCGGCGCGGCCGGCGCGCTGCTGCGCTACGCCCAGTCGACCCAGGGCCGCGGCTTGCAGCACGTGCGCAGCCTGTCGACCGAAACCGAGAACGAATTCATTGGCCTGGACGCCGCCACCCGGCGCAACCTGGAACTGACCGAAACCATCCGCGGCCAGGAGTCCCCTACCCTGTTTTCCCTGCTCGACCACTGCCGCACGGCGATGGGTTCGCGCCTCTTGCGCCACTGGCTGCATCACGCGCGGCGCGACCAGAACGTGGCGCGCGCGCGTCACGCAGCCATAGCGGCGCTGGCGCAAAGCGACGCCGCCGGCGCGCTCTCGGCCACCCTGGCCGAGGTGCCCGACATCGAACGCATCACCACGCGCATCGCGCTGCTGTCGGCCCGTCCGCGCGACCTGGCCAGCCTGCGCGACGGCCTGCGCCAGCTGCCGGCCCTGCGCCGCTCGGTCCAGCAAGCCTTCATCGCGGGCGAAGAAAGCCTGCTGGCCGCCATCCACGATGCGCTGGCCACGCCCGCCATCTGCCTCGACCTGCTGGAGCGCGCGGTCGCCCAAGAACCAGCGGCCATGGTGCGCGACGGCGGCGTCTTCGCGCGCGGCTTCGACGCCGAACTCGACGAACTGCGCGGCCTGTCCGAAAACGCCGGCCAGTTCCTGGTCGACCTGGAGACGCGCGAGCGCGCCCGCACCGGCATCGCCAACCTGCGCGTCGAGTACAACAAGGTGCATGGCTTTTACATCGAAGTCACGCACGGCCAGACCGACAAGGTGCCGGACGATTACCGCCGCCGCCAGACCCTGAAGAACGCCGAGCGCTACATCACGCCCGAACTGAAGGTCTTCGAAGACAAGGCCCTGTCGGCGCAGGACAAGGCGCTGGTGCGCGAAAAGATCCTGTACGACCAGCTGCTGGCCGACCTGGCGCCGCACATCGGCAATTTGCAAACCATCTCGCAGGGCCTGGCGCAGCTCGATACGCTCACCGCCCTCACCACCCACGCGCTGCAGCACAACTGGTGCGCGCCTCAACTGGTGACGGAACCCTGCCTGGTGATCTGCGAAGGCCGCCATCCGGTGGTGGAAAACCAGATCGAGCGCTTCATCGCCAACGACTGCAAGTTCAACGACGAGCGCCGCCTGCTCTTGATCACCGGCCCGAACATGGGCGGTAAATCGACCTTCATGCGCCAGGTGGCCCTGATCACCCTGCTGGCCTACGTCGGCAGCTACGTGCCGGCCACCAGCGCGAGCATCGGCCCGATCGACCGCATCTTCACCCGCATCGGCGCCACCGACGACCTGGCCGGCGGACGCTCGACCTTCATGGTGGAGATGACCGAATCGGCCGCGATCCTCAACGGGGCCACCGCGCAGTCGCTGGTGCTGATGGATGAAGTCGGGCGCGGCACCTCGACCTTCGACGGCCTGGCGCTGGCCTGGGCCATCGCGCGCCACCTGATCGACGCCAGCCGCAGCTT
Organism: Telluria sp.; assembly: GCA_036386755.1. Lineage (GTDB taxonomy): Bacteria > Pseudomonadota > Gammaproteobacteria > Burkholderiales > Burkholderiaceae_D > Telluria_A. The sequence continues at coordinate 41,064 of DASVVC010000130.1, read as the reverse complement.
CACCCTGTTCGCCACCCACTACTTCGAACTGACGCAACTGCCCGAAAGCCACCCGAGCGCGGCCAACGTGCACCTGTCGGCGGTCGAACACAAGGACAGCATCGTGTTCCTGCACGCGGTGCAGGCAGGTCCGGCATCGCAAAGCTACGGCCTGCAGGTGGCGCAGCTGGCCGGGGTGCCGCAGGCGGTGATCAAGGCCGCGCGCAAGCACCTGGCGCGGCTCGAATCGCAGGCGCTCGACACCACGCCGCAGCTGGACCTGTTCGCGCTGCCATGCGTCGAACCGGACGACGAGGCGCCGGCGCCAGCGAACGCACACGACGCGCACGATGCCGCCAGCGATGCCCTTCTGGACGCGCTGGCCGCCATCGATCCCGATGCCTTGACCCCGCGCGAAGCGCTCGAGCAGCTGTACCAGCTCAAGCGCCTGGCCGCGCCATGATGCGCGCCGCGTCACTGGCCGCGTTGCTATGCGCGGCGTCGCTGGCGGCATCGTCCGGCGCCATCGCCGCGCAAGGCAAGGCCGCTGCCGCCAAGGGACCGGCGCCCTACCAGTTCGCCATCATCGGCCACCGCTTCAGCGATGGCGGCAGCGAAGCCCAACTCGAACAAGCCATCGCCGCCAGCGACGATGGCGCGGTGGCCTTTATCGTCGCCACCGGCATCAAGGCCGAGCGCGAGCCGTGCAGCGACGAGTTGTACACGCAGCGGCGCGACCTGTTCGCCGAGGCGCGCCGCCCGATGATCGTGGCGCCCGCCGCCAGCGACTGGAGCGCCTGCACCAACGGCGCCGGCAGCCAGGTGGCGGTGGACCGCCTGAACCGCATGCGCGAGCTGTTTTATCCCGACGCCGATTCGCTCGGCAAGCGCCCCCTGCCCTTGCTGCGCCTGTCGACCAGTTCGCAGTTCCGCAGCTACGCCGAGAACGCGCACTGGGTGGTCGGCAACGTGCTGTACGCAACCATGAACCTGCCGTCGGATAACAATCACTATCGTCCCGAGGCGGGCCGCAACAGCGAATTCGAAGACCGCGCCGTGGCCAACCGCTTCTGGCTCAAGCGCCTGTTCGGCACAGCCCACCGCAAGAAACTCGATGCGGTGGTGCTGTTTACCGAAGGGGACATGAAGATACACAGCGACAAACCGGGCCTGCTGGCCATGCTGGGACCGGGCGAGAGCCGCCAGGATGGCTATGCGGCGGCGCGCCACCAGGTGCTGGCGGCGGCGCAAAAATTCGCGGGCAAGGTGCTGCTGGTCGATACCGCGCCGCCAGCGGGGCCGGCGCCGGCCATTGCATGGCGCGGCAACCTGGGACATGTGAGCGTCGGTTCGAACGTGCTGCGCATGCGCGTGGCGCCCGGCAGCGAGAAAATGTTCCTGCTTCAGAAGCCATAAAACACATGCGGCGCCGGAGAAGACCTCGGACGCCGCACGGACCAGCCAATATGCAAGGCAGGCGCAAGAGCGCCGCCTGTGGGAATCAATGCACCGGGTGGCTGCGGAAGTGGTCGCCCTCTTCGCCGTCATCCTCGTCGTCATGGTCGTGGTGGCCATGCGCGCCGTGCACGTGGCCGTGCGCGATTTCCACGTCGAGCGCTTCGCGCACGTCGGTCACTTCCAGTTCGAAGCGCAGCGCGATGCCGGCCAGCGGGTGATTGCCGTCGAGGACAACCTTGTCGTCGGCGATGTCGGTGACGGTGAAGATCATGGTTTCTTCATCGCTGTCCGGGCCATCTGGCATGCCTTCGAACTGCATGCCCACTTCGAGCGGCTCGGGCAGGCGCTCGCGCGCTTCGACCTTGACCAGTGCCGAGTCGTAGTCGCCGAACGCATCGTCCGGTTCGATCTGCAGGACGCAGGCGTAGCCGGTTTCCTTGCCATCGAGTTCTTCTTCGATTTTCGGCAGCGTATTTTCATAGCCGCCGTGAAGATAGACCATCGGCTTGCTGCCATCTTCGATCAGATTGTTCTGCGCGTCGGACAACTTATACTTGACCGTTACGACCGTGTTTTTGGCAATCTTCATAGTGCTTCCTTTCAGTGTGTACCGGCGGATTATACCTCCCCGCTGCCTTGCCCTGTTTCGGACTTGGTTATAATGTCGCATGAAAAAATTAACGCTCTTGGGCGATATCACGCCCGCCCAGTTTTTACGCGATTACTGGCACAAGAAACCGCTCTTGATCCGTCAGGCAATCCCCGGCTTCAAGCCCCTGCTCAAGCTGGACGCGCTGGCCGCGCTTGCCAAGCTGAACCATGTGGAATCGCGCCTGATCACCCGGGCCGACGGCGACTGGAGCATGCAGTACGGGCCGCTGACCGAATTGCCGCCACGCACGCAGCGTGAATGGACCATGCTGGTGCAGGGCGCCAACCTGGCCGACAAGGGCGCCGACGCGCTGCTGCGCCAGTTCCGTTTCATTCCGGATGCACGCCTGGACGACCTGATGATCAGCTACGCCACCGATGGCGGCGGGGTCGGACCGCACTTCGATTCCTACGATGTGTTCCTGCTGCAAGCGCACGGCAAGCGGCGCTGGCGCATCGGCGCGCAAAAGGATTTGTCGCTGGTCGAAGGCAAGCCGCTCAAGATCCTGAAAAACTTCAAGCCGCAGGAAGAATTCCTGCTCGAACCGGGCGACATGCTGTACCTGCCGCCCCACTACGCGCACGACGGCGTGGCCGAGGGCGAGTGCCAGACGTACTCGATCGGTTTCCGTTCGCCGTCCTACCAGGAACTGGGTGAAGCGTTCCTGCAGTTCATGGCCGACTCGATCGACCTGCCCGGCCGCTACGCCGATCCGGACCTGGAAGTGGCGAAGAGCCCGGCCGAAATTCCGCGCAACATGCTCGCGGCCATCACGGAAGAAATGAACAAGGTGCGCTTCACCGAGGAAGACGTGACCATTTTCGTCGGCGAGCATCTGTCCGAACCGAAGCACAATGTGTTCTTCACAGGTCCGGCCAAGCCCTTGACCATGGGACGCTTCGTCGAGGCGGCCGCCAAGCGCGGCGTGGTGCTCTCGCTCAAGTCGCAGATGCTGTATCGTGGCAAGCACGTGTTCATCAATGGCGAATCGTTTGCCGTGGGCCGCGCCGACAAGGCCGTGCTCGACGAGCTGGCCAACGAACGCGCACTGGCCGGCGCGGCGCTGGCCGGCGCCTCCGACGATGTCATGGAAGCGCTCTACACCTGGTACCAGGATGGATGGATCGAACTGGCCTGATGTTGACGCTGATGCTGACGTATACATTGAAAAGGACACTGCCATGACCGACGCCACCGCTCATAAGTTCAACTCGCACGCCGAATTCGAAGAGCATCTGCGCGACTGCCTGGGAAGGGCGCGCGCGACGCTCCGGATGTTCGATCCGGACTTCTCGGTGTTTCCCTTGGGCAGCAGCGAGACCGATGCGGCATTGCGGCGGTTCCTGACCGGCGGCGGCGCCATGCAGTTGGCCATGCATCAGAGTGCCTACATCGAGCGCCACTATCCGCGCTTCATGCGCCTGTTGCGCGAGTTCAACCACAAGATCGAGGTACGGGCCACGCCGCGTTCGCTGCACCACCTTACCGATTCCTTCTGCATCGCCGACGGCACGCACATCGTGCGCCGCTTTCACAGCGACCACATGCGCGGGGAAGCGGCATTCGATGCGCCAGGGTCAACCGAGCTCAGCGAGGAAAGATTCGCGGCAATGTGGATTGATGCTGTTTCAACGTTACATCCAACCACGACTGGTTTGTAAGGGTTTGTAAGGCCCCAAATGGGCCGATCAGAATATAAATCGGAGATGCAGCAAATTAGCCGATGAAATGAGCATAAAGGTGCCTTTTATCACAACATGAATGTTGCCAGTTCGCAAAAAGCTTCCATAAAAGCATCATGGTGCTATTGCGAAGCACCAAAATTCGCTATAATATCGGGTTAGGAAGTTTCCGTTGTCTGTCAAGCACCATTACAGGTACGAAAGCTAACGAGAATTCCCTAACGAGCGATAATTACCGGTAATTATTCATCGCAATACACGTTGTCATATTTAGTGCATTAACTAAGGAAAACCCATGAAAAAATCTTTGCTGATCGTCTCCCTGCTGGCCGTAGCCCTGGCTGCTTGCACCAAAAAAGAAGAAACCCCAGTTGCTCCAGTAACCCCAGCTGTTGAAGCACCAGCTGCTGTTACCCCACCAGCAGTGGTTGAAGCTCCAGCAACCCCAGCTGCTGACGCTGCTACTGCTGCTGCAGTTGCCGCTTCGGCTGCTTCGGTAGCTGCTGACGCTGCTGTTGCTGCTTCGGCTGCCGCATCGACCGCAGCTTCGGCTGCTGCATCGGCTGCGCACTAATCAGCACGATTTGAAAAAGACCGGCCTGCGGGCCGGTTTTTTTTCGCCCCGCTATTTGGTGAACTACGGCGTTACGCCGCCGTTCAGACGACGTAAAAAAACCGGCCGAGGCCGGTTTTTTTACGTCTGCGCTACGCTTACTTCAACTCGTCGCTCAGCAGTTTCAGGATCTTGGCCCCGGTCGGCGACGTTTCCGGCTTGCCGTCGTTGCTCTGCACCGTCACCTTGCTCACCGACGCGCCCGCCTCCGTCTTGACCGCCACGCGGAAACGCTGCGCTTCCTTGGCCTTGTCCGACGAAGCGCCGAAGCTGAACAGCTTGCTCAGGAAACCATCTTTCTCGGCCAGGTCGGGATCGACATAGCGCACGAAATACACGCCCTGCACGCGGTCGCGGTCTTCCACCGTGAAGCCGACCCGGTCCAGCGCCAGGCCGACGCGGCGCCAGGCGCGGTCGAAACCTTCGGCCACTTCGACCGAATCGCCCAGCAGCTTGGCGTTTTGCGGCGCCTGCGGTGCCGCCGCCACGGCCGCTTCGGCCGGCTTGACATCGGCCACGCCGGTCAGCTTGGCCAGCAGGCGGCTCAAGAATTGCGCTTCCAGGCCCGGATCGTTCGGACGCACGGTCCAGGTGGTCGAATCCTTTTGCGAACCGACCAGCACTTCTTCCGCGCCGCGGTGGCTGATGTAGATTTCGGTGCCGTTCGGGGTGCGCTCAAGGCGCGTGCGGAACTTGTCGCGCTCGCCGGTCGAGTACATCGAATCGAAGACCTTGCCGATCGATTGGCGGATGAAGTCTTGCGGGATCTTCGAGCGGTTCTCGGCCCAGTCGGTTTCCATGGTGCCGGTGGTGGCCGACTCGCTGATGACGGTAAAGCCCGAATCGGCCCAGAACTGCTTGAGCTGCGGCCACAGTTGCTCCGGGGTCTGGTTCACCACCAGCCAGCGCTGGTTGCCGCTGCGCTCGACACGCACGGCGTCGGTCCCAAGCGCGCCGACCGGCTGGCCGCCCGCCATCGGCGCGGCGGTCGTGCCCTTCGGCTGCTGATAGGTCGAGGCCGACGCCACGCCGCGCGTTTCGGGAATCGCGTAGCGGTTGTCGCGTTCGAGCTGGGTCAGGTCGGGCGGCACGTCCAGCGACGCCGCCTTCTTGGCGCCGCGGTAATCGAGCTTGTCCTGTTGAATCACGGAACTGATCATGCCGCAGCCGGACAGGCTGACCATCAGCGCCGACAGCACCAGGCCGCGCGTCGCTGCAGGAGAAAATGCCGGGGCCTTGGCCATTGTTAATGTATTGCGAATAGTCATGTCGTTACTGAATGAGAAGCTGAAAGGCAGCTGGTGTCTGGGATGATCCGACCCTTGCGGGTCAGGGCTGTGGTAGGACGCCGGCTTCGCGCAGGGCGCCGCGCACGGCGTCGTGGCAGTCGTCCCCCAGCGGTGCCAGGGGCAGGCGTATGCCGGCAGGCATCAGGCCCATTTCCGCCAGGGCCCATTTGACCGGAACCGGGTTCGGCTCGATAAACAGTTTCTGGTGCAACGGCATGACGGTGTTGTTGATCTCGACGGCGCGGGCGATGTCGCCGCCCATCGCGGCCACGCACAGCTCGTGCATCGCGCGCGGCGCCACGTTGGCCGTGACCGAAATATTGCCGGCGCCACCGCACAGCATCAGCGCGATCGCGCTCGGATCGTCGCCCGAGTACACGGCGAACGACTTGTCGACATTGCGCAGCAGCTCCAGGCCACGGCCGATGTTACCGGTCGCATCTTTAATGCCGACGATGTTAGGGATGCTTGACAGGCGCACCACGGTCTCGTTGCTCATGTCGGCCACGGTACGGCCCGGCACGTTGTACAGGATGATCGGCAGGTCGACCGCCTCGGCGATGGCCTTGAAGTGGCGGTACATGCCTTCCTGGGTCGGACGGTTGTAGTACGGAACCACCACCAGTGCGGCGTCGGCCCCGACTTCCTTGGCGTATTCGGTCAGCTTGATCGCTTCGGACGTCGAATTGCCACCGGTGCCGGCAATGATCGGAATGCGGCCGCCGGTGTGCTCGACGGCCAGCTTGACCAGTTCGCAGTGTTCCTCGACGCTGACGGTGGCCGATTCGCCCGTGGTGCCGACGATGACGATGCCGTCGGTGCCTTCGGCGATGTGCCAGTCGATCAGCTTGCGCAGGCCCGGATGGTCCAGACTGCCGTCTGCATGCATCGGGGTGACGATTGCTACTATGCTGCCCTTGATCATATGTAGGTAACTATGCTGGTAAATAAAAGCCTGATTGTAGCGGATCGCCCGCCCGAATGGTTCATTGTTGACTAGAATCGCGCCTCGGTCGCCGCCGCGCCCCCGTCCAGATGCGCGTCTTCACGGGCAAAATCGGCTCCGGCGGCGCACAGGCGCTGCACCATGGCCGCTTTCGGCAGGCTGGTAAAGCCATCTTCGAAGGCCAGCACGCGCAGGTGGTGCGCCGCCGCCTGGCGCAGCAGTTCGCCTTCGTGCAGCAAGAACGCCGGATTGCTCGGGCGGCCGAAGGCTTCGTTGCCGTCGGCAAAGGTCTCGTAGATCAGCAGGCCGCCGGGCGCCAGGCTGCGCACCAGCGCGGGAATGAGCGGGCGGTGCAGGTAATTGGTGACGACGATGACGGCGAAGCGCCCCTCCTCGAAAGGCCAGGGGGCGGTGCCGTCTTCCAGGTCGAACTCCAGGGTGCTGATGCCGGGACCGGCCGCTTCGGCCAGCGCTTGGCGGTCGCGGTCGAGCGCGATCACCTGGTGCCCGAGCGCGGCCAGCAGGCGCGCGTGGCGGCCCGTGCCGCACGCCAGGTCGAGCGCCTCGCCGCGCCGCGCCAGCGGGGCGAAACGGGCGATCCAGGGGGAAGCGTCATGTGTATCGGTCATCGGGAAGTCCTTTACGTTTTACTTGTTATGGAGTGGTAGCGAGGCATGGGGTTAACCCCGCATGAACGCGAGCAGCCAGGCGACAGGATAGGCGACCTTGGCAAAGGCGGCGCTTGCCACCGTCATGGCCTTGAACAGGAAGCTGTCGAGCACATGCAGGCGCATGAGCAGGATGAAGGCGGTGAAAATAAGCACGTCGAGCACGGCCACGTCGTTGACAAGGCGCAGCGCGCGCTTGGGTAAGGCCGCCAGCAGGCCGGCCGGCAGCAGGCTCGCCAGCGTGCGCCCGCCATCCGGCGGTACCGTCGGCAGCATGCGCAGCACGCGCTCGGGCAACACGCTGGCCAGCACGTGGCTGCCGTCGAGCGGGGGGATCGGCAGCAGGTTGAAGACCATCATCACGGCATTGACCGTCACCCCCGCGCGCACCATGTCGAAAAAGAAACGCTCGGTGACGCCGCTGGCGACCAGCACGATGCCGATGATGCTCCAGGCCACGCCCATGCCGAAGTTGGCGGCCGGGCCGGCCAGCGCGACGAAGGCCATGTGTTTCTTGGGATTGCGCAGGCGGTCGTACTCGACCGGGACCGGCTTGGCGTAGCCGAACGGCAACTGGATCAGCCAGTACAGCATCAGCGGCAGCAGCACGGTGCCGAAAGGATCGATGTGGCGCAGCGGATTGATGCTCAGGCGCCCTTCGTCGGCGGCGGTCGTATCGCCGAAATATTTTGCCACGTAGCCATGCCCCACTTCATGCAGCGAAATGGCGAACAAAACCGGCACGGCGACCACGATCAGCGCCAGCAGGGTCTGGTGAGTGCTATTCATCGCTCGATTCTAGCAGAGCGCGCGCGCTGTGCCGGGGCGGCGGCGGCGCCAGGAGCGGCAGTCAGAGCCCGAACGCGGCGGCGTCGCCGCGGCCCTGGCGCACCAGCACCACATCGTCGCCGGTCAGGTCGATCACGGTGGTCGGCTCCAGCGAGCAGGCGCCGCCGTCGATGATCAGGTCGACCTGCTTGTCGATGCGCTCGCGGATGGTATCGGCGTCGGTCAGCAGTTCGTCGCCCTCGCCGTCGGGGTCGGGCAAAATCAGGGTGGTGCCCAGCAGCGGCTGGCCCAGTTCGGCCAGCAGGGCCTGGGCGATGGCGTTTTCGGGCACGCGCAGGCCGATGGTCTTGCGCGACGGGTGCGACAGGCGGCGCGGCACCACGCGGGTCGCTTCGAGGATCACCGTGTACGGCCCCGGCGTGGCGGCTTTCAGCAGGCGGAACTGGCGGTTGTCGACCCGCGCGTAGACCGCGATCTCGGACAGGTCGCGGCACAGCAGGGTCAGGTGGTGCTTTTCGTCGATGCCGCGGATGCGGCGCAGCTTGTCCACCGCGCCCTTGTCGTCGAGGTGGCAGACCAGCGCGTAGCACGAGTCGGTCGGCAGCGCGACGATGCCGCCGGCATGGATGATCTGGGCGGCCTGCTTGATCAGGCGCGCCTGCGGATTGTCGGGATGGATGGCGAAAAATTGGCTCATGCGGCGGGCAGGTTCGCTGGCAGATTATTAAGGGCGGCGATGCGTTCTTCCATCGGCGGGTGGGTCGAGAACAGCGCGCCCCAGCCTTTGCCGCCGCCGGAAATGCCGAAGGCCGACATTTGCGAGGGCAAGGCGCCGGGTGCGAGGCCGCCGAGGCGCATCAGCGCCTGCTGCATCGGACGCGGGCTGCCCAGCAGCTTGGCCGAGCCGGCGTCGGCGCGAAATTCCCGATGGCGCGAAAACCAGGCGACGATGATCGAGGCCACCAGGCCGAACAGCAGTTCGCAGACGAACACGGTGGCCATGTAGCCGATCCCGGGGCCGCGATCGCTGTTACCGCGCAGCACGACCTTGTCGACAAAAAAGCCGACCACGCGCGCGAGGAACACCACGAAGGTGTTGACCACGCCCTGGATCAGGGTGAGCGTGACCATGTCGCCATTGGCGACGTGGGCGATTTCGTGGCCCAGTACGGCTTCGACTTCGTCGCGGTCCATGCTTGCCAAGAGGCCCGTGGAAACGGCCACCAGGGCTGAATTTTTAAAGGCGCCGGTGGCAAAAGCGTTCGGCGCGCCATCGTAGACGGCGACCTCGGGCATGCCGATGCCGGCCCGCTCGGCCAGCTTGCGCACGGTATTGACCAGCCACAGCTCGCCCGATGTTGTGGGGTTCTCGATCACGCGCGCGCCGGTCGACCATTTGGCCATCGTTTTGCTCATCAACAAGGAAATGATGGAACCGGTGAAACCGACCACGGCCGAAAACACCAGCAACTGGCCGATATTGATCCCGGACGCACCGACCCCGCGCCCGATGCCGAACACGTTGAGCACGATGGTCAGGACCAGGATGACAGCAAGGTTAGTGGCAAGGAACAGCAAAATACGCTTCATGGCAAGCCTCCCGGCGTCGACATTGGTGGACAGGAAATCAAGATAAGGTTGACCGTGACAAATACAAGAGCAGCGCCGCCCCTGCCATGGCAGGGAGGGCGCTGTTTTCAGAACCGCTTAAGCCAGCGGCTTGGGCGGCGCTCAGAACCAGTCGTGCCAGACCGGCTTGACGCTCCCCGGCAGCGGCGGCAAGGCGGCAAAATCGACGCGCGACTCGCCCGGCGCATGGAAATCGGTCCCGCGCGAGGCCAGGAAACCATAGCGCCGCGCCTCTTCGGCATACAAGTGATACTGATCCGGCGTATGGCTGCCGGTGACGACCTCGATCGCCGTGCCGCCGAGCTGCTTGAATTCATCGAACAGGGCGCCCTGCCCGACCATGCCCAGCTTGTAGCGGCCCGGATGGGCGATCACGGGAATGCCGCCGGCGCCGCGGATCCAGCCGACCGCCTGCGTCAGGCTGGCCCAGCGGTGCGGCACGTAGCCCGGTTTGCCTTCGACCAGGTATTTACGGAACACTTCCGGGATGTTCGCGCACACGCCGGACTCGACCAGGTAGCGGGCGAAATGGGTGCGCGACATCAGGTCGGGATTGTCGACGAACTTGAGCGCGCCCTCGTAGGCGCCGGGGATGCCGGCGCGGGCCAGCTGGTCGGCCATTTCGCGCCCGCGCGCATCGCGCCCGCTGCGGGTGGCGGCCAGGCCCTGCACCAGGCCGGGATTATTCTCGTCGATCTGCAGGCCGACGATGTGGATGGTGTGGTTGGCCCAGGTGATCGAGATTTCCACGCCGGACACGAAATGCATGCCCAGCGCGATGGCCGCCGCGCGCGCCGCGGGCACACCGCCGACTTCGTCGTGGTCGGTCAGGGCCCACGCGTTCACCCCCGCCTTGTGCGCGTAGGCGGCGACGGCGGCAGGCGCCAGGACACCGTCGGACACGGTCGAGTGACAATGGAGATCTACATTCAGCATACGCAGGCAAGGCTCGGATCGGCAACGGTTGGGACAGGCTTTATTGTACGCTGACTGGGCGATTGACGCGGCGCGCGGCCGATCGCGCCGTGCCCCGGGCCTCTAAGCCAAAAACGCTTCCACCATCCTGGCCAATTGTTCCGGCTGGTCGTGATGGAGCATATGGCCCGCGTCGGCCATCATGCGCGTGGTCACCGTTTTCAAGTGCCCCAGGCGGCGGTCGACCTCGATGCGCGCCTGCTCGCGCGGTCCCATCCACTGCCACATATTGGTATCCTCGGCCTCGACCCACAGCACCGGCGCGGTAATGGCCGACCAGCATGCCATCACCTCTTCCACCTGGTAGCCGAGCGGGGTCGGCTTCTTGTGGTTCGGGTCGCCCAGGATTTCCCACTCGCCGGCGTCGTTTTGGGCCGCCCAGTGCTGCGCCAGGAACTGCGCGCGCGCATCAAGCAGGCGCGGATTGGTCTTTTGCAGGCGCGCCGCCACCGCTGCCTGGCTCGGATAGGAGCGCAGCGACGGCGGCTCGCGCATCTCGTCGAGCCACTTGGCGTAGCGCTGCGGCGCCTTGTGCGGGCTTGAGGCGGGCATGCCGAAGCCTTCCAGGTTGATCAGCCGGCGCACCCGGGCCGGCCTGGCGCCGGCGTAAATACCGACCACGTTGCCGCCCATGCTGTGGCCGAGCAGGTTGATCGCTTCGCCAGGCGCGTAATGGTCGACGATGGCGTCGAGATCGGCCACGTAGTCGGGGAACCAGTAGGTGTCCGAATGGCTGCGTTCGGAGAGCCCGAAGCCGCGCCAGTCGGGCGCAATCACGTGCCAGTCCTGCTCAAGGCAATCGACGACGAACTGGAACGAGGCCGACACATCCATCCAGCCGTGCACCATGAACAGCGTGGGCGCGCCCTGCCTGCCCCAGTGGCGCACGTGGGTGCGCAAGCCGCGCACGGTCAGGAATTCGGAACGGGAAGGTTTCATAGAGGCACTCGGCAATAAAAAAGAACGACCGTTCGAATTATACCGGAGAACCCTTTCCGGGTAGCCGCTGCCTCAGTCGGGGTTGATGGTGGGCGCGACGGCGGTCGCTTCGATTTCGAACAGCATGCCGTCGAGCGCCAGGCGCGGCACGGGAATGAGGGTGCAGGCCGGCACGGCACGCTCGCCCCATGCGGCGCGCACGGCCTGGCCCAGCACGGCGAGGCGTTCCATGCTGTGGTCGACGATCAGCACGCTGATTTTGACGACATGGTCGAGATTGGCGTCGGCGGCGACCAGCGCCGTTTGCAGGTTGGCGATCGCCTGCGCGACCTGACTGGCGAAGTCGGGCGCCAGTTCGCCGGCCGCGTTCTCGCCGCCCTGCCCGGCAATGTATACCATGCGCGCCGGCGTGGACGCGATCACCACGTGCGTGTAGCCGTTCGGCTGCGGGTCATACAGCCCGATGGGATTGATGAAGGAAATGCCGGCCTGGTTTTTGCTGTGCATCGATGGTTTCCTGAATGGGTGATCGGAAAAAACAGGTGCGACCAAGCATGATCGTTTAGTTGTGGCCGCTGCAGGGTGAACTTTGCAGGTTCAAGTCGTTTCCCCGGGTCACGAGGGGCGCTACCGCCGCCAGCATGCGTGAACCTCGGCTTACCCAGTTTTCACGGAAAATTTCTCCGGCTCGCTACCGCCAGCAAAGACCCGCATGACATGCTCCGCGACTTGGTGTTTTGTGTGCCGTAGTGATGTAAGTTCTTCTTCGGTCAGAATTCTTGGCTGCCCCGTGCGCGTACTTGCGGCTATCTTCACCACGTAGTTACCTGTCGTTGTCTGTAAACTCAGCATGCGCCGCTTCGATGCAATTGCGGATTCTTTCGCTTGTTGGAGTGTTGATGAGGTAACGGGTTTCGGATGCGGTAAGACAGTCGAATCCAAAGCCAAAACGGCTTTTCCACCAGTGTTCGAGTTCGCCATGTTTGTTCCTTAGTTCATTAAGCTGTTCCGCGCTTTGACAGACCAGTGCCGAGTGCGGCTTTCCCGTGAGTGTGGTGGCGCAGAGAACGCGGCCCCCTTGCCGATGCACATGCCCGCGCAAGTTAACGATCGTGCCGCCCTGCCCGATGAAATCGTCCACAATGACGTACACCGCTGGGCTAATGGCGCCTTCAAAAAAAGCCTGCTTTGCCAAGCGCGAAAAACCGCTTGCTCCGGTATGGTTGACTACGTTGGCCTGTACAACGTCTTTTTCTACCTCCCACCCGATGAGCTGGCTTAAAACGTCAGCAAGCACCTCCGGGATGGCATTCACGCCGGCGCGCTCTTCCGCATGGACGCTGATGAGAACCGGCTTCCAGGCATCGGCAATGTCGATCAGCGTTTCGATTGCCTGATCACTGATTGTATCCATGACCAGACTCATCGCAGCCTGCGCATCGCCAGCTTTTGCAGGAATGTAAGCGCGGTGCTGCTTCACGGCTGTTTCGGACGAATGAATGACTACCTTGGGGAAATCATCCGTCCAAGGGACACGTTCCGCTCCTGAAGACGGTCTGTTTTGCACAGTGGTTCTCTTCGTAGGTACCGGCTGGCACCCCGGCCACCGCACGTGCCTTAGTCTACTCCATATGCAAAAAGGTGCGCGCCAACGGCATCGGCGCGCAAAGCTTGTAGGGCAAGCTCAATTAGTCCAGTACAAATACCGCAGGAACCCCATCCCCGTGTCCGACTTTTGCGCCTGCTCAGCCATCTGCGGCAACGGCGACAACGGGTGCGCCTTGTCGATGCGCCGGCAATGGCTGGCCGGCAGCTTGGTGTTGCGGAAACTATAGACGGTACCGGCCGGCGCCGGCTTCAGATACAGGCTGGCCACATTCAACGCGCTGCCCTTGGGGCATAAGGGCGCCACCGCCGCCAGCACGCCGCGCCCGCCCTGCGTGGTCGGCAACAGGCTGCGGCCCTGCCACAGCGCCGACATTTCCTTGATCATCGTCCCCCAACTGGCGAAATCGGCCGCGTCGAGCGGCACCGGGAACACGCTGTTGACCTGCCCGGGATTGCCGATCCACTCTTCGTCGTCATCGGTTTCGGCCAGGACTTCCTCGCGCATCTTGCCGGAAATCACAAAGCCATTGCCGATCAGCTGGTGCGCCATTTTCATCAGGGCCGGCCGCGCCAGGATCACCCCATCGAATTTGTCGGTCAGCTCGAACGCGCGCAGATTGGTCAGCAAGCCTTCGATGAAATGATGGTACGAGAGCGACCATAAAATATCGCTCTGGTCGACGTGAATCACGGCGCCCAGCGCGTATTCGCGCTCGTAATACGCCGCGTCGTCGCTCGGAGCGCTGAAGCGGAACGCCTGGTGCCCGCGTTTGGGCAGGGCGAACAGGTATTTCTCCCACATCTTGAGCGTGCCGTCGCCGTCGATGTCGAGCTGCCACTGCGCCGGCGCCAGCCGCAGCGACTTGCGCTTGCCGAGCTTGACCTGGGCCAGCAGCTTGCGCGTGGTGCCGAGTTCGGCAATCACATAATCGATTTCTTTCCTGACCTCGACCATGATCGCCTCGTGCGGCATGCGCTGCTTGCCCATCCGGTCCATGCCCTGCGTGCCCCAGGTGACGATCTGGCGCACCAGCGCCGTATCGCGGCAGATGACGGCCGCCACGCGCGCATCGTCATCCCTGGGCACGGCCCCGCGTGCCACCTCGCCGCACGCCTTGTGGTAGCCGTCGGTGCTGGTGAAATCGGCCGCGCCCGCCGCCGGGGCCGCGAGGGCACCGCACATGGGCAGCGCTACGGCCAGCGCAGCGGCCAGGCGCGCAACAGGGAACAATCGCATGATGCCTCCAGGATAATCGTTTCAGAAGAGAAAACTATCCTACGCGAAACAAATGCGTTTGCGCCGCTTCGCCTTGTGATTAGAAGAAAACGCCCAACATCCTCCCCTCGGTGCGGCAAGAAATACCCATGGCGCGTCGAAAGCGCCGGGGCGGCGTAAAATAGCGCCATTCCAACGCTTCCCGACACCAACATGGCTATCTACCAACTGGGCGAGCACGCGCCCGAGATTCACGAGTCCGCCTACGTCGCCGATTCGGCCAGCCTGATCGGCAAAGTAACGCTGGAGGCCAATACCTCGGTCTGGTCCGGCGTGACCCTGCGCGGCGACAACGAGCGCATCACGATCGGCGCCAACAGCAATGTGCAGGAAGGCACGGTCATGCACACCGACATTGGCTTTCCGCTCACCATCGGCAGCAATGTGACGGTCGGCCACCAGGCCATGCTGCACGGCTGCACGGTGGGCGACGGTTCGCTGATCGGCATCCAGGCCGTGATCCTCAATGGCGCCAGGATCGGCAAGGGCTGCCTGGTGGGCGCCGGTGCCTTGGTGACCGAAGGCAAAGAATTCCCGGACTACTCGCTCATCATCGGCGCCCCGGCCAAGGCCGTGCGCACCTTGGGCGAGGAGGACATCGCGCGCCTTCAGGGCAGCGCCGCCAGCTATGTGGCGCGTGCCCAGCTGTTCAAGACGCAACTGAAAAAGATTGGATAAATAATGACTATAGACAATAACAGCGACACCCTGCAAAAATTCATCTTCGACAACGCCGCCGTACGCGGCGAGTTCGTCGAAATCTCAAGCACCTGGCGCGAGATCTTGCAGCGCCACAGCTATCCGCCGGCCGTCAAGACGGTGCTCGGCGAAATGGTGGCGGCGGCCTCCCTGCTGTCGGCCAACCTGAAGTTCAACGGCGCCATCGTCATGCAGATTCACGGCAACGGGCCGGTGCGCCTGCTGGTGGTCGAATGCGACTCCGAGCTGCGCATGCGCGCCACCGCCAAGGTCGCCGAGGGCGCCACCGTGGCCGACGACGCCAGCCTGACCGAACTGCTCAACCCGGGCGGCAAGGCGCGCTTCGTCATCACGCTCGACCCGGCCGACAAGATGCCGGGCCAGCAGCCCTACCAGGGCATCGTGCCGCTCGACGGCGACGACATGGCGACCGTCATCGAAAACTACATGCTGCGTTCCGAGCAGCTCGACACGCGCCTGTGGCTGGCGGCCGACGACACCGTCGCGCGCGGCCTGCTGCTGCAAAAGCTGCCGCGCCACAGCGGCAAGGACGACCAGATCAAGCAAAGCAGCGAAGCCGACGAACTGGAAACCTGGAACCGCGCCGTCATGCTGGCCTCGACCCTGAAGCAGGAAGAACTGCTCTCGACCGACATCCAGACCCTGATGAACCGCCTGTTCTGGGAAGAGACGATCCGCGTGTTCGACCCGGCCCATCCCCAGTTCCATTGCAGCTGCACGCGCGAAAAGGTCGGCAACATGCTCAAGATGCTGGGACGCGAAGAAGTCGACGACGCCCTCGATGAACTGGGCCAGCTGGCGATCGACTGCGACTTTTGCGGCAAGCACTACTCGTTCGACAAGGTCGACTGCGCGCAGCTGTTCGTCGGCGACACGCCGGTCGAAGTACTCATTGCCGCCAGCGACGTGAAGCACTGACATGCGCGAGTCTCCCCGCTCCGCGTTCCCGCATTTCCTGGCCATTCCCACGCGCTGGATGGACAACGACGCCTACCGGCACGTCAACAACGTCGTCTACTACAGCTTCTTCGACACCGCCGTGAACCAGTTCCTGATCACGCGCGGCGTGCTCGATATCCACGCCGACACCGTGGTCGGGCTGGTGGTCGATACGGGCTGCTCGTATTTTCGCTCGATCGCCTTTCCCGACACGGTGCATGTGGGCGTGCGCGTGGCCAAGCTGGGCAACTCCAGCGTGCGCTACGAGCTGGCGCTGTACCGCAACGACGAAGCGCTGCCCGCGGCGGCGGGGCATTTCGTGCACGTCTACGTCGACCGCGAAACCAATCGTTCGGTGCCGGTGCCGGACGCCGTGCGCGCCGTGCTGGCCACCATCGCCGGCGCGCCGCAGGCATAAATGACAGCGGCGTCCAGCCACACCATGCGCACCCTCGCGCAGGACGACGCCGACGCCTTGCTGGCGTTCGAACTGGCCAACCGCGCCTGGTTCGAACGCCATGTCGATGCGCGCGATGCGGCCTTCTATTCGCCGCAGGGCGTGGCGCGCCATATCGCGCAATACCTCGACGGCCACGCGGCCGGCACCTGGCATCCATGCGTGCTGCTCGACGCCCAAGGCCGCATCGCCGGCCGCGCCAACCTGAAGGACATCGACCGCGCCGAAGGTTCGGCCGAAGTGGGCTACCGCATCGCGCATGACCAGACCGGCAAGGGCCTGGCGACCTTCGCGCTGCAAGGCCTGGTCGAGCTGGCTCGTTCGACCTGGCAGCTGAAAGAACTGCGGGCCGAGATCACGCTCGCCAACTGCGGCTCGGCGGCGGTGCTGCGCAAATGCGGTTTCGTGCACGCGCGCGCGCTGCCGCGCCTTGCCCTGATCGGCGACACCTGGGTTGAGGGCGCGCTCTACCTGCTTGATCTATCGCCGGCTTGACGCCGGTCCGTGAAAAAGGTCCGGGTTTGTCCGTCCGCCGGCATCACAGCCCGACCATGTCCATTTCCTTTTCGTTGTAGCGCGCACCGCGCACCGCGCCGCGTGGCACGGCGGCGGCGATGGCCGCTAGTTCGTCCGCGCTCAACACCAGCTGCGCAGCAGCCACGTTCTGCTCCAGGTTGGCCAGCCGGCGCACGCCCGGTATCGGGACGATCTGCTCGCCCTGGGCCAGCACCCAGGCCAGCGCCAGCTGGGCCGCGCTGACCCCGCGTATGGCGGCCAGTTGCTCCAGCCGCGCCACCATCGGCGCGTTGGCGCGCAGCGCCTCGTCCTGGAAGCGCGGCAGGCCGCGCCGATAATCGTCCGCCGCCAACGCCTCGGTCGAATTGAGGCGCCCGGTCAGCAAGCCCCGCCCCAGCGGGCTGTAAGGCACGAAGCCCACGCCCAGTTCGCGGCAGGCCGGCAGCACTTCGTCTTCCACGTCGCGGCTCCACAGCGAATACTCCGACTGCAGTGCGGCGATCGGATGCACCGCGCAGGCGCGCCGCAGGGTAGCGGCCGACGCCTCCGACAAGCCCAGATGCAGCACCTTGCCCTCGCGCACCAGGTCCGCCATCACGCCGACGACGTCCTCGACCGGCACCGCCGGATCGACCCGGTGCTGGTACAGCAGATCGATCGCCTCCACGCCCAGGCGCGCCAGCGAGCCCTCGACCGCCGCCCGCACATGCTCCGGACGGCTGTCGACGCCGGTCATGCGCCCCATCCCCTGCCCTTGCGCGCTGATGCGAAACCCGAACTTGGTGGCGATGGCGACCTTGCCGCGCAGTTCGCGCAAGGCGCGCCCAAGCAGCTCCTCGTTGGCGTAGGGGCCATAGACTTCGGCCGTGTCGAACATCGTCACTCCCAGTTCGACAGCGCGGTGCAAGGTGCGGATCGACTCCGCCTCGTCGGCGCCGCCGTAGGCAAAGCTCATTCCCATGCAACCGATGCCAATGGCAGATACCGACAGGCCGGTCGATCCCAATATGCGCGTTTTCATCACAGCGAACTCCTCGTGGTTTGAATGGAGCGGCCAGTATGCGCAGTCTTGTTTGATCGGATAAGATGCCTTATTGAGCATGCACTACTGAGAACAATTCATCAATCCATGACCGACCTTCATGAACTGGACGCCTTTGCCGCCGTGGCCCGCCTGCGCAGCTTCCGCAAGGCCGCCGTCGAGCGCGGCGTGTCCGCCTCGGCGCTCAGCCACAGCCTGCGCGCGCTGGAAGAACGGCTCGGGGTGCGCCTGCTTAACCGCACCACCCGCAGCGTGACGCCGACCGAAGCCGGGACGCGCCTGCTGGCCCGGCTCGCGCCCGCGATCGGCGACATCGCCGACGCGCTGGCGGAACTGGAAGGCATGCAGGACGTGCCGGCCGGCGCCCTGCGCATCAACCTGCCGCGTTCCGCCGCCCGCCTGCTGCTCGGGCCCATGCTGGGCCGCTTCGCCGCCGCTTATCCGCGCGTGCAGCTAGAAGCAGTTACCGACGACGGCCTGCTCGACATCGTCGGCGCCGGCTTCGACGCCGGCGTGCGCTTCGGCGAGCGGCTGGCCGCCGACATGATCGCCATTCCCTTCGGCCCGCCGCAACGCTTCGTCGTCGTCGCCGCCCCCGCCTACCTCGCCGCGCACGGTGCGCCAGGCACGCCGCGCGAGCTCGAACGGCACGGCTGCATTGGCCGGCGCTTCCCCAGCGGCAGTCGCTACGCCTGGGAGTTCGCGCAGGACGGGCGCAGCTTCTCGGTGGCCGTCAACGGCGCGCTGCTGTTCGACGACGACGAACTCATTCTCCGCGCCGCCCTCGACGGCATCGGCCTGGCCTATGTCTACCACGCCGACGCCGCCGCGCACATTGCAGCCGGCCGGCTGCAGGTGCTGCTGGACGACTGCGAGCCGGCGCCGTCCCAGTATTTTCTCTACTACCCGAGCCGGCGGCAAATGCCGCCCGCGCTGCGCGCCTTTGTCGACGCCGTGCGCGGCTAGTTTTTCAGCGCATGATCGAGCACAGGATCGAGCACATAAGCGAGCGCGTAAAAGTGCTGGCCGTCGACAACGGTCAGCACCAGGGTGCCGCTGATGCCGCTCAACTCCCCGGTACCTGAATCGGGAACGATGGTGATCAATGCCTGGCTCGTCCCGCCATGCATCGTGCCCGCATGCTGGAGCACGAAACCGCCCTTGCGCCCGGCCAGCGTCCCGCTGACCCGCTCGATGGCGACGTAGGCGGCCGAGCCCTTGGTATCGCTCACCGCCGTGAGCATGGTGCCCTTGCCGCTGGCGGCCAGCTCGCCCACGTAGCGCTTGTCGAGCGCCATGCGCGCGGTGGCGGTGCGGCCTTCCTTTTCGGGAGGCCCCGCGGGTATGATCGTGATCTCGAACGGCCCGCTGGCGCGCGCAATGACCGGCGCCGGCTGGGCGCTGGGCGAAGACAGGACGGCAAGCAGGGAGAGCGCGGCTGCGCTGGAGCGTAACAAGGACATGGCAGGCTTTCGGGTCGAGGATGAGCGGCGCCGCGTTCAAACGCGCGGTCGCTCGCGGGAACCACCACAGTAAGCGCAAGGACGACAAACATCTTGGATAAACCCGACACCACGCTCGCAACGCCGAAAGGCATCGTCGATCCGCGCGGCGCGGCGCACCGTATTCGGCTGGCCACCTACCCGCCGGCGGCGCCGCTGGCGATCTTTGTCGACTATTACTGGATCGTCGAATGGAACATGGGCGAGCGCGCGCCCGAAGTCCAGCGCGTGCTGCCATATCCGAACGCGCACCTGGTGTTCGACCGTGGCCAGAGCGCCATCCACGGCGTGGTGCGCGGCGCGTTCGAACGCAAGGTGGCGGGCGTCGGCCGGGTGCTCGGGGTGCGCTTCAAGCCGGGTGGACTGCGGCCCTTCATCGATCATCCCGTATCACGCCTGGCCGACCACACCATGCCGTTCGACGACGTCCTGCGCGTACGGGCGATCGAGGCCGAACAGCGTGTGCTCGATGGCGCCGGTGACGCCGACATGGTCGGCGCGGCCGAAGCGATGCTGCTTGCCGTGCTGCCGGCGCCCGACGCACGCGCGCTCGTCGCCGCACAAGCCGTCCACGCCGCCGCAGCCGCCGATGGCCCAACCAGCGTTGCCGCCCTGTGCGCGCAAACGGGGATCGAAGAACGGGCGTTGCAACGGCTGTTCAGCAATTATGTGGGGGTGTCACCCAAGTGGGTCATCCAGCGCTACAGGCTGCAGGAAGCGAGCTGGCGCCTGGCCAGGCCAGGGCCGGTGGACCTGGCGGATCTGGCTACCGGGCTCGGTTTTTTCGACCAGGCCCATTTCACGCGCGACTTCACGAAGCTGGTGGGCACGTCGCCGCTGGAGTACTGGAAGTCGCAACAGGGGCCGCCTCAAGAGGGACCATAGAGTCTGCGGACGATGTGCGCCTCGCCCTGGTCAGAGACAAAATACGGGAGCTGCCAGCGCTGCGTGGCCTGCGCCTGTTTGCTGGTCGTGACAACCCATGGCGGATACACGCGGATCGCACGCTTGCCGCCCCGCCCGGCGCGCGCCACGACATCGTGCGCTACAAGTACCGCCGTCGGAAAAACGAACTGCCCGGCGTGCTCGCCGTCGCGGGTGCTGATCACGAACAGATCGACCGGATCGGTGTCGTCGAACGGCTCGATCGGGCCGGCGCCGATGCGCTTCCACAAGGTGACGAACTGCCCCACCTTGGTCGGCGTGATTTTGGCGACACGAAAGCGCACGCGCAGGCCGTTGACGTCGAAGCTGCAGGCCGCATAGGCGGCGCTTTCGGCCTCGCGCCGCGGCGCGGTCCATGCCAGGCCGTGCCTGTCGTACGCGCGCTGGAGCGCGTACAGGTCGGGATGAAAAGTGTCGTGGTTCGAAATCATGAAAGATCAGGCAGCGCAGCCTGGGCAAAAGCGGCATTGTAGCCGCCGCCCCGGCTGCGCGCCGGCCTTCATCCTCACTGGCTCAACAGCACCTGCGCGATCAGGCCCGTGGCGATCGCCACCAGCGCATAGTCGCCGTTGGCCTGCACCCAGTGCGAGCCGCGCGGCGGCGCGCTCAGGCGACGGCTGCGCCAGTCGCTCACCACATAACTGCTGCCGCGATATTCGGGCTCCAGGTAAGCGCCGCGGCGGAAGTGCTGGCGCCCGGACGGGTGATGATCGTAACGCTGGTAGCCGCCGCGTGGGCTGTCATAACGGTCGCCGCGGCGATTATCGTAACGGTCGTGGTCATGCCGGCCATTGCGGTCATCACGGTCATGGCGGCCATCGCGGTCGCTGCGTTCATAACGGTCATTGCGCTCATGATGCTCGCTGCGCTGATCATGCTCGCCGCGATAGTCGCGCGATTGAGCGAAGGCGGCGCTGCCGGTACCCATGCAAACAGCCATGAGGGCGATGATAAGGGCTTTCTTATGCATATGAACTCCTGTCGTCAATACTGCCTGCAGCAAGATGGACCGCCTTGGAAATACTGCCTCTCCGCCGGACCAGGGCGACTACTGCGTGTCGTCCATGTACCCATTACACCGCGATTGGCTCCGTGCAAACAGCACCGCACGGTAAGAAGTGTTACCGGACGTGTCTGCCGGCCCGTATCGCCGCGCAACGCCGCTCATCCCCGCAATGCGCCGCTCGGCACCTTTCCCCGACAACGGCGCCGCTTTCGGACAGAATGCGCTTCATTCTCACCACCCCACCTGATGAAGGCATGACATGCAAAGCACCCTCCTGTTCTCCCTGGCCCTGATGGCGTCGACCGGCGCGCTGGCTGCCACCGGCAGCGTGACCGAACCTCCGATGGCAGCCATCAAGGGCGGCACCTTTGCGATGGGCGGCCTTGTTCCGGGTCCGGACAAGGATTATCCGACCGACCAGCCGGTGCACGAGGTGCGCGTGGCCAGCTTCCAGATGGCGAAGTACGAAGTCACCGTCGGCCAGTTCCGCCAGTTCGTCGAAGCGACCGGCCACAAGACCCAGAAAGAATGCTGGAAGTTCGCCAGCACCGAATGGGGCATGGACATGGGCCCGGGCGCCTGGAATACGCCAGCGTACGCGCCAGGCGAGTACCATCCGGTCATGTGCGTGACCTGGCAAGACGCGACCGCCTACGCGGCATGGCTGTCGGCCCAAACGGGCAAGCCATACCGCCTGCCGTCGGAAGCGGAATGGGAATACGCGGCGCGCGCCGGCAGCAAGACCGACTATTACTTCGGCGAGGACGCCAGTCAGGTATGCCGCCATGCGAATATTCGCGATATCACGGGCAGCAAGGCGATCGCCGCCATCATCGGCCGCAGCGGCAAGCCGGCCACCTGCGACGACGGCGCCGCATTCACCACAGTGGTGGGCATGTACGAGCCGAACGCCTTCGGCCTGTACGACATGATCGGCAACGTGGGCGAATACGTGGCCGATTGCGAACACCTGAACTACGACGGTGCGCCGGCGGACGGCTCGCCATGGACCGCCAACTGCAACAAGCGCCCCTCACCCATGAAGATGCACCGCGGCGGCAGCTACTCCTCGCGCGATGTGCGTACGGTGGTGCGCGGGCATGCGGGAGACGATAACGCCAGCAGCATCGGCGAAGGCTTCCGCCTGGCCCTGGGCGGTCCTGTGCTGGCGCCGGCTGCGTCGGCGGTGCGCTTCGAAGCGGAACTGGCCACGGCGCGCGCGGCCGAACGCGAGCGGCGCAAAGCGGGCAAGTAGGCCGCACCCGCCATCTTGTTAGAATGCGCTCTCCGATCGTCAACTGGATAATCCGACCGCATGCCACTGCACTTCTTCCCGCGCGACCGCCACTTCTGGGCTTACCACTGCAGCGCCGTCGCCGTAGGCCTCATGGCCAATGTCGCCATCGCCGTCGCGTGGGGGTTCATGGTCAAGTTGCAGGTCTACACCAGCCTGGTGTGGATTCCGTTCTACACGCTGGCGGTACTGGTGCTGCGCTGGCTGTACAAGCGGCGCGGCGGCGACGCCGTGCCGATCGCCAGGCTCATTGCCATCGTGGTGCTCTACAGCGCCGTGGCCGGCGCGGTGATCGGCGCCTGCGTTACAGCCGCGGTCACGCCGATGTTCTTGAAAGCCATCAGCGCCAAGTACAAGGCGCTCAAGCTACCGGTGATCCCGTCCGAACTCATATTCAGCAAATTCATGGACGAAGCGCCCAAGAGCCAGTTGTTCGTGGCGGTATGGGGCTTCATCTACATCAGCGTGAGCAGCAGCCGGCGCATCAAGAACGCCGAACTGTTCAACCTGCGCCTGCAGAACAACCTCAAGGAAGCACAGTTGAGCAGTCTGTCGAACCAGCTCAATCCGCACTTCCTGTTCAACTCACTGAACAACATCCGCTTCATGATCCACGAAGATGCACAACGTGCCGACGCGATGATTACCTCGTTCTCCGATATCCTGCGCTATTCGCTCGAAAGCAGCCGTCACGAAAAAGTGAGCCTGCATCATGAAGTGGGCATCATCAGCAAGTACCTCGCCATCGTGAAAACGCAGCTCGAAGAGCGGCTCGATTTTTCCCTTCGCATCGCGCCCGGCCTGGACGACGCACTGGTGCCGCCGATGGTGCTGCAGATGCTGGTCGAGAACGCGGTCAAGCATGGCCTCGACCAGCTCCAGGGCGGCGGCACCTTGCGCGTGCACGCCAGCCAGCAAGGCCAGTGCCTGCTGCTGGAAGTTTGCAACGACGCCCCAGGCGCGCCGGTATCGACGCCCGGTTGCACCGGCATCGGCCTGCTCAATATCGAACAGCGCCTGCACCTGCTGTATGGCGACCTGGCCGCGCTGAACGTTGCGCATGCCGATGGTATTTTCAAGGTCGGCATCACGCTGCCGCTGGAGCGCGCGGCATGAGGGTGATGGTGATCGAAGACTCGCGCCTGGCGCGCGAAGGCCTGGTGCGCATGCTCGGGCAGTTCGACGGGGTCGAGGTGATCGGCCAGGCCGACCACCCCGCAACGGCCGCGCCGATGATCGCCGAACTGCGGCCGGACGTGCTGTTCCTCGACATTCACATGCCCGGCGCCAGCGGCTTCGACCTGCTCGAAATGCTCGACTACCTGCCGCGCATCGTCTTCACCACCGCCTACTCCGAATACGCGATCCGCTCGTTCGACTACAACACCGTCGACTACCTGCTCAAACCGGTCAGCCACGAACGGCTGGCCACCGCGATCGCCAAGCTGGTAGCCGCCGACGCCGCACCGGCAGCGGCGGCAGCGGTAAGGCCGCCGCTCGACATCAACAGCAAGATTTTTGTAAAGGACGGCGAACGCTGCCACCTGGTGAGCCTGGAGACGATCCGGTATATCGAAAGCTGCAAGAACTACGTACGTATCTTTTTCGGCACCGAAAAGGCCTACGTCAAGAAGTCGTTGAACAGCATCGAAGAGCGCTTGCCGGTCAAATTCTTCTTCCGTGCCAACCGCCAGTGCATCATCAACCTGCAGGAAATCCGCGCGATTGAAGAATCGATCTCGATGGGCTACGAGGTGACCATGAGCGACGGCAAAGTGCTCGAGATCTCGCGCCGCAATGCCCAGGAATTGAAAGACCTTTTGAGTTTTTAACGTACAGGAGATGTTCGATATGCGCACACCCCGACTGGCATTGCTCGCCCTGACCATGGCGGCCGTCCTGGCCCCTTCCAGCCACGCGGCCGTCACCAGCGTCGATGTCGGCGCCGCCCTGCCGCGCGCCGCGCTGCTCAAGGAAGGCGTGCACCACTACCTGCGCTACCTGCACAGCGGCGAGGCCAGGATCCCGATGGACATCATCACGCGCGAGATCCGCTTCTCCACCGAAGATGGCCAGAAACGCATGCAGATCCGGCAGCGCTACGACACGGCGGCATCGGCCGCGTCGGTCAAGACCGTGAACTCGTGGTTCGATGCCGGCTCGTTCCGGCCGCGCACCCACGAGCGCACCGTGGAAAAGGACGGCAAGCGCGTGGTCGAAGGCTTCGTCTTCGCGCCCGACAAAATCACCGGCATGAAGGACCTTGCCGACAGCGTCAACAAGGACCTGGTGGTCGCTTCGCCGGAGCCGACCTTCAATTTCGAGACCGATATCGAAACGCTGCAAGCCTTGCCGCTGGCCGATGGCTTTGAAGCGCGCATCAACTTCTATCACCCGGGCGGCCAGCAGGGACCGGCGCGCTACCTGTTCAAGGTGACCGGATCGGCCAGCCTGCCAGGCCCCGGCGGCATGATCGACTGCTGGGTCGTCACGACCGACTACAACCGTCCCGGCTATGTATCGACCTTCTGGTTCGCCAAGGGCAGCCAGCTGATGATGCGCCAGGACAGCCCGATCGGCGAAGGCAAGGTGGTGGTCAAGATCCTGATCGACTAAGCCTTCAGGATAGATTGGCCAGCGCACCGGCCAGGGTTGGATGGCGGAAGGCGAAGCCGCTCGCCTGCAGCCTGGCCGGCGCCACGCGCTGGCCTTCGAGCAGCAGGTCGGCCTGTTCGCCCAGCACGAGGCGCATCGGCCAGCCGGGCGTCGGCAGCCAGTACGGGCGCTTCAACACCTTGGCCGCCACCTTGTTGAAGTTCGCCTGCGAAAGAACTTCAGGCGCGGTGAAGTTGTAAGCTCCGCCCTCGCCCCCGCTCCACAGGTGCGCCATGCCGGCGATCAGGTCGTCCACATGAATCCACGACAGCCACTGGCGTCCGCCCCCGAGCGGGCCGCCCATGCCCAGCTTGACCGGCAACAGCATCATCGGCAGTGCACCCTGGGTGCCGAGCACCAGGCCGAAGCGCATGCACGCCACGCGCACGCCGTACTTTGCTGCGGCGCCGGCGGCTTCTTCCCACTCGCGGCACAGGTCCGACATGAACATCGCCTGCGGCCCATCGCGCTCGGTGAGCACCGTATCGATCCCCTGCGCCTGGATGCCGTAGTAGCCGATGGCGGACGCCGACAGCATCAGCGCCGGCTTGTGATGGGCCGCCGCGATCCAGGCCACCACCTTGCGCGTGGTGCCGATGCGGCTGGCGCGCAAGGCTGCGCGGCGCGCCTCGCTCCAGCGCCAGCCGAGAATGCGCGCACCCGCCAGGTTCACCACCACGTCGATGCGGCGTGCCGGCGGCAAGGCGCCCATGTCGGCAACGCAGTCCACGCGGGCGTCGAACAGCCAGGACGCGGCGCGCGGCTGGCGCGTGAGCAGCGTGACGCGGTGGCCGTCCGCGAGCAGCGCGCGCACCAGTTTCTGGCCGATGAAGCCCGTGGCGCCGGTCACCAGCACCGCGCATTCGGCCTCGCCGAAGCGCAAGGCGGATGGCCGCGCCCGCGCCGCCTGGCGCGCGATCGCGCGCGCCGCAAACGCGTCGCGCATGCCCGACAAGCCGACGCCGACGCCGCACACGAACAGGAAGATACTCAGGGCGCCGTGCGGCTCCCAGGCCAGCGCGGTCGGCAGCGCCAGGCTCTCGCCGGCGTTCAGCGCCAGCAAGGCGATGAACGCGCCGCCATTCATCGCCAGCACCGTATGCGTAACGCGTTCGGTGGCCGGCAGCAGGCGGGTCTGGTCCTCGACCACGAAATCCCACAAGGTCAGCACGATCTCGACCGCGAACACGACCAGCAGCACCACCGCCCACAGTCCATTGAAGCGCCAGCACGACAGGCCGATGAACATGGCGCTGTAAATGAGCGCGCGCAGCGAGTGAATCGACAACTCCAGCCTGGCGCCGGCGCGGCCCGGCAGCGCCTCTGTCAGTTCATGGTGATACAGGGTGTCGAAAGCGCCCAGGCAGCCTTGGAAGGCCATCAACTGCAGCGCCAGCAAATGGGTATTCATGCATGCACCTCGCGAAACACGCCCGCCTGCGTGAAGGTTGTACCGAACAGCGCGTGGCGGATCTCGATACGGATATCGAACTGCGCGCTGTCGTTATTGCGGTGGCACAGGTAGGTCTTGCCCGGCGTGAGCCAGGCCGGCATGGGAATGCGCACGCCCAGTACCTGCCAGAAGTAGCCGTCGCTCTCGAAATGCAGGTTCCCGTCGCGCACCGCCAGTACCAGCTTCATCCCCATGCCCATGCCGACGTATTCGAGCACTTCGCCGCGCGCGCTCTCGAGCATGTAGGACGTGAACTGCACCGGCTTGCGTCCGTTGAGGCGATAGATGCGCTGCTTGAAAATGGCGGCGCTGCCCTCCTTCGAATAGACCTCGATATCGACCGGGAAGCCGGCATCGTTGTACGGCATCAGCGCGCCCTGGATCAGCGGCATGGTCAGGTAGCCGAGCACGCGGCCCACTTTCGAGCAGGTCAGCTCCGTCATCCGGCCCGTGTAGTACAAAGGTTTTCCGGGCATGGGGTTATGGTCGAAGCGCGCCTGGATGTCGGGATGCAGGCCGCGCCATGCGGGACCGAGAATTTTCTTGAATAACTCGCCTTCGGACGCGATCATGCGCGCACCGCTTGCGCGCGGTCGACGCAGAACAGGTACACCAGCGGCGGCAGCATCGTGACCAGGGCGAAGGTATCGATCCAGATATTGTCCCAGCAGCCGGCGCGCAGCGACACCAGCATGTCCTGCGGGGCCCACAGCACGATGCCGGCGATCAGCGCGCCCCAGGCAAAGGCGCTGCGCTGGCGCGCACCGATCCACGCCAGGGCCCCCATCCACAGCGCCGCGCTTTGCACGGTGGGGCCGAACAGCGAGATCCACCAGATCTGCTGCGCGTGGGCCTGGGCCGGCACGGTGGCGCCCCAGAACGCGGTTTCGATGCCGCGGTGGTAGCCGCTAAAAATAGCGGCGTCGGCGAACCATGGCAGCAGCATGCCGACCACCAGGTGGGTGACGATGGCGGCTACCATCCAGCGGATGGCCCAGCGGCGAAGAGCGGGAGAATGCATACGAACTTTCAGCGTTTGAAAAAGGGATTGGGACGCTCGCAGACGCCATCGGCGCAGGCTGGGGCCCGGTAGCCGACGCGGTAGCCGAGCACGCGCGACATCAGGTAGCGGTGGCGCGCGAACAGGCGGTACGACCAGCTGCACACGCTGCGCAGGCCGGGCACGCGCAGCGGCAGCACGCGCCAGGCCTGGCCGGCCAGGGTGTAGGAGCGCAGCAGGCTGTCGACGCCGACCAGCACGCGGCCGTCGCGCGTCTGGCTGTGCAGCTCGCGGTTCAGGGCGGCCATGTCGACGCCCAGGTGCGCGGGATCGAAGCCGGGGGCGGCGATATCGACAAAGGCCAGGCGCCTGGCGCGGTCCCAGCGCGCCAGCTTGTCCATGCCGGCGCGGCAGAACGGGCATTTGCCGTCGAAGTAGAGGGTCAGTTCGGCGCCGCTCATGATGGGTCCTTGTCGTCCGGTCCCAGGAAGCGCGCGACCTTGCCGCCCATTTTCAGGAAGCGCTGCAGGGTTGCCGGCGGCAGGTGCTTGTAATCGTCATAGGTGGTGCCGAGCATGTCGAGGAAGGTGAGCACCTCGTTCATGCGCGCCAGCGAGGCCGGTTCGAGCGCGCTATCGGTATCGCCCTCGATGGCGCATTCGCGCAGCACGGTCAGGGTCGGATCGATCTCGCGCCGCTTGCGCTCCTCGACGATGACGCGAAAGATCTCCCACACATCCTGGAGGGCGACGAAGTGATCGCGCCGGTCGCCCATCAGGTGGGTGACGCGGATCAGGTTCCAGCTTTGCAGTTCCTTGAGGCTGTTGCTCACGTTCGAGCGCGCGACCGACAAGGCCTCGGCGATATCCTCGGCGGCCAGCGGGCGGTTGGCGAGGAACAGCAGCGCATGAATCTGCGCCACGGTACGGTTCACGCCCCAGCGCGTGCCCATCTCGCCCCAGTGCAGGACGAATTTCTGTTCGGTCGGTCCCAATGCCATCATTTCTCCAATTTCATTCATTTCTGTCGTTACAGAAATTAAATACCGATTGGACGGCATTGTCAACGTTAATCGTTGAAATAAAGGTAAGAAGCTAGCGGAATGGGAGGTAGACGCAGAAAAAGAAGGCTATGTTTCGCCGAGGGGTAATTCTTGCACAATCGGGGTCTGTCCCCGGTTTTGCAACTATGGGGTGGTCTTGGCGGCGGGCTTGGGCGGCGGGAGCGGGGTGGCCGATTCCTTGGGGTGGCCGTTGGCATCGAGGATCTGGATGAAGATCTCGTTTTTCTTGATCATGCCGAGCTCGAAGCGCGCGCGCTCTTCCACCGCGCCCGTGCCGTTGGTCAGGTCGTGCACTTCGGAGTCGAGCTTGGCGTTGCGCGCCTTCAGTTCCACCGTCTTGCGCTGCGCGACGATCACCTGGTTTTCCAGTTCGCCCACGCGCAGCCAGCCGCCCTTGCCCAGCCATAGCGGCAGTTGGATCAGGATCAGGAGGGTCGCAAGAACGAGCGTAATGAGGCGCATGAAAAGGAGGATGGCACCGGCCGGCGCAGGCCGGCCGGTGCGGTCGGCTTACTTCAGGTTATAGAAAGCGCTACGGCCAGGGTAGCTGGCGATGTCGCCCAGGTCTTCTTCGATGCGCAGCAGCTGGTTGTACTTGGCCATGCGGTCCGAACGCGACATCGAGCCGGTCTTGATCTGCAAGGCGTTGGTGCCAACGGCGATGTCGGCGATCGTCGAGTCTTCGGTCTCGCCGGAACGGTGCGAGATGACGGCAGTATAACCCGCGCGCTTGGCCATTTCGATGGCGGCGAACGTTTCGGTCAGGGTGCCGATCTGGTTGATCTTGATCAGGATCGAGTTGGCGATGCCCTTCTCGATGCCTTCTTTCAGGATCTTGGTGTTGGTGACGTACAGGTCGTCGCCCACCAGCTGCACCTTCTTGCCCAGCGCTTCGGTCAGGATCTTCCAGCCGTCCCAGTCGTTTTCGGCCATCGCGTCTTCGATCGAGATGATCGGGTACTTGTCGCACCAGGTCGCGAGCATGTTGGTGAACTCGGTCGCGGTCAGCTGCATGCCTTCGCCTTCAAGGTGGTATTTGCCATCCTTGTAGAATTCCGACGCGGCGCAGTCCAGGCCCAGGCAGATCTGCGTGCCCGGCTCGTAGCCGGCCTGCTCGATCGCTTGCATGATCAGCTTGATGGCTTCTTCATGGTTGGCCACGTTCGGCGCAAAACCGCCTTCGTCGCCGACCGAGGTGGCCAGCTTTTTCTCGTGCAGGATCTTTTTGAGCGTGTGGAAGATCTCGGCGCCGTAGCGGATCGCTTCCTTGAAGCTCGGTGCGCCGACCGGGATGATCATGAATTCCTGGATATCCAGGTTGTTGTCGGCGTGTGCGCCGCCGTTGATGACGTTCATCATCGGCACCGGCATTTGCATCGCGCCCGAACCGCCGAAATAACGGTACAGCGGCAGGCCGGCTTCTTCGGCGGCGGCCTTGGCCACGGCCATCGAGACGGCCAGCATGGCGTTGGCGCCAAGGCGGCTCTTGTTTTCGGTGCCGTCCAGGTCGATCAGGGTGCGGTCGAGGAAGGCTTGCTCGTTCGCGTCCAGGCCCATGATGGCTTCGGAGATTTCGGTATTGATGTTTTCGCAGGCTTGCAGCACGCCCTTGCCGAAGTAACGCTTCATGTCGCCGTCGCGCAGTTCGATCGCTTCGCGCGAACCGGTCGAGGCGCCCGACGGCACCGCCGCGCGGCCCATCACGCCCGACTCCAGCAGCACGTCGCATTCGACGGTCGGATTGCCGCGCGAATCGATAATTTCGCGGCCGATAATGTCAACGATAGCACTCATATTTCAATCTCCAAAGGGTAAGAAAAAGGTGGGCGGACCGCGGACGGTCCGCCTGCATCTGTCAGGGCGATCGGGACGGCGGCAAGTGCCGCACTATACGAACTTACACAAAGCTGGTTTCGAGGAAGCCGGCTTTCTTGACCACGCGGTCGATCTCGACCAGGGTCGTGAGCAGTTCCTTCATGCGGCCGAGCGGCACGGCGTTGGGACCGTCCGACAGCGCCTGGGCGGGGTTGGGGTGCGTTTCCATGAACAGGCCGGCGATACCGGCTGCCACGGCTGCGCGCGAGAGCACGGGAATGTGCTCTCGCTGGCCACCGGATGTGGTGCCCTGGCCGCCCGGCAGTTGTACCGAGTGGGTCGCGTCGAACACGACCGGGCAGTTCGATTCGCGCATGATCGCCAGCGAGCGCATGTCGGAGACGAGGTTGTTGTAGCCGAACGAGGCACCGCGCTCGCACGCCATGAAGTTGTCTTCATTCAGGCCCGCGTCGCGCGCGGCCTGGCGCGCCTTGTCGATCACGTTCTTCATGTCGCCGGGCGCGAGGAACTGGCCCTTCTTGATGTTGACCGGTTTGCCCGACTGGGCGCAGGCGATGATGAAGTCGGTCTGGCGGCACAAAAAGGCCGGCGTCTGCAGCACGTCGACCACGCTGGCGACGGCGGCGATTTCTTCGATCGTGTGGATGTCGGTCAGGACCGGCACGCCGATTTCGCGGCGCACGTCGGCTAAAATTTCGAGGCCCTTGTCCATGCCGGGACCGCGAAACGAGGTGCCCGAGGAGCGGTTGGCCTTGTCGAAGGACGACTTGTAGATGAACGGAATGCCGAGCGCCGAGGTGATTTCTTTCAGCGTGCCGGCGGTATCCATCGCCATCTGGCGCGATTCGATCACGCAGGTGCCGGCGATGAGAAAGATCGGGTGTTCGAGGCCGACGTCAAAACCGCAAAGCTTCATGCTGCTTCTCCTGTGGATGCGCCCGCCGTGGCCTGGGCATTGGCTGCCTTGTGTGCCAGCGCAGCCTTGATAAACGACGTAAACAGCGGGTGGCCGGTACGCGGGGTCGATTTGAACTCGGGATGGTACTGCACGCCCATGTACCACGGGTGCGCGTTTTCACCGGTGCGTGGCAGTTCCATGATCTCGCACAAGTCTTCGGTCGGGGTGCGGGCCGAGACGATCATGCCGGCCGCTTCGACGCGCGACAGGTAGTGATTGTTCGCCTCGTAGCGGTGGCGGTGGCGCTCGGTGACCACGCTGCCGTAGATTTCGGCCGCCAGGGTGCCCGGATTGACCGCGCAGGTTTGCGCGCCCAGGCGCATGGTGCCGCCGAGGTCCGATTTTTCGTCGCGCTTTTCGACCTTACCGTCATGGTTCTGCCACTCGTTGATGAGGGCGACCACGGGCTGGTCGGTGTCGGTGTCGAATTCGGTCGAGTTGGCGTTGACCAGGCCGGCCATGTGGCGCGCGTATTCGATCAGGGCCACTTGCATGCCCAGGCAGATGCCGAGGTAAGGAATCTTGTGTTCGCGGGCGTAGCGCGCCGCCATGATCTTGCCTTCCACGCCGCGCTTGCCGAAGCCGCCCGGCACCAGGATCGCATCGTACTTGGCCAGGTGTTCGCAGCCCTTGGTCTCGATGTCTTCCGAGTCCAGGTATTCGATGTTGACCCGGCTTTCGGTGTGGATGCCGGCGTGGCGCAGCGCTTCGGTGAGCGACTTGTACGATTCGGTCAGGTCGACGTATTTGCCGACCATGCCGATGGTGACGGACTCTTTCGGGTTTTCCAGCGCGTAGATCAACTTGGTCCACATCGACAGGTCGGCCGGCGGCGCTTCCAGGCCGAGTGCTTCGAGGATGATGGCATCCAAGCCCTGGTCGTGCAGCATCTGCGGTACTTTGTAGATGGTGTCGGCGTCCCACACCGAGATGACGGCCTGCTCTTCGACGTTCGAGAACAGCGAGATCTTGGCGCGTTCGTCGTCGGGAATCGGACGGTCGGCGCGGCACAGCAGCGCGGTCGGGGTGATGCCGATTTCGCGCAGCTTTTGCACGCTGTGCTGGGTCGGTTTGGTTTTCAGTTCGCCCGCCGAGGCGATGTACGGCACCAGCGTCAGGTGGACAAACGCGGCCGATTTGCGCCCGGCGCGCAGCGACAGCTGGCGCGCCGCTTCCAGGAACGGCAGCGATTCGATGTCGCCCACGGTGCCGCCGATTTCGACCAGCGCCACGTCCACGCCTTCGGCGCCGCGGTAGATGTAATCCTGGATCTCGTTGGTGATGTGCGGGATCACCTGCACCGTCTTGCCGAGGTATTCGCCGCGGCGTTCCTTGCGGATCACCGATTCGTAGATCTGGCCGGTGGTGAAGTTGTTCACCTTGCGCATGCGGGTGCTGATGAAGCGCTCGTAGTGGCCCAGATCGAGGTCGGTTTCGGCGCCATCGTCGGTGACGAAGACTTCGCCATGCTGCATCGGGCTCATCGTGCCGGGATCGACGTTGATGTACGGGTCGAGCTTGAGCATGGTGACTTTAAGGCCGCGCGATTCGAGGATCGCGGCGAGGGAGGCGGCGGCAATCCCTTTTCCAAGGGAAGACACAACGCCACCGGTGACGAAGACAAATTTGGTCATTGCAGATGGTGCCGAATGGCACGTGCGGGAAATTGAAATTATACCTTAAACCGGCCAATGCTTCCGCAAAACAAGGTAAAAAACAGCAACAACGGCCGAGCTGGCGGCTACGTCGGGGATGCCGACTTGATCAATTTGAAAGGTTGCTAATTATTTATTCGGCGTGCGGCAGCGAACAGACGTGATCTTGCTCAAGGCTCAGGATTGAACTTTTACCACAGGAGGTCAAAATGTCCTACGAACAACGCGATGCTTATGGCATGTATGTCGACAAGGGCTCGAAAGGCCCGGGTCCGGAACTGATGGGCGCAGATACCCTCATCGGTGACCACGTGCACAATCTGAAAAACGAGCACCTCGGTGAAATCAAGGAAATCATGCTGGACATGCGTACCGGCAAAATTGCATATGTAGTCATGTCGAGCGGCGGCGTGCTGACCATTGGCGAAAAACTGTTCGCCGTGCCTTGGTCCGCATTGACCCTCGACACCGTCAACAAGCGCTTCACGCTCGACATCGAAAAAGAGCGCATCGAGAACGCGCCGGGTTTCGATACCGATCACTGGCCGGACATGGCCAACCAGCAATGGTCGAGCCAGATCCACAGCTACTACGGCACCAACACGCAGTAAGTTGAAAGTTGCAAAACCGGGGTCTGTCCCCGGTTTTGCAACTATTAGCAGAAATCGCGGCTGCTCGTGTCGAGCCGGCCCATCAGGTGGCTCATGTCCACCAGCCGCTTGGCCACCAGGTGCCGCACTTCCCCTTCCCTCTGCCACACCCCGTACACCCCCAGCAAACTCGCCCCCAGCACCTCGCGCCGCTGTTGTTCCACCAGGCTCGGCCAGACAATCACGTTCACATTGCCGGTTTCGTCTTCGATGGTGACGAACAGCACGCCCTTGGCCGTGGCCGGACGCTGCCGCACCGTGACGATCCCGCAGGCGCGCGCCAGTTGGCCTTGCTTGAAGTCGTTCAGTTGCGACGCCGGTAAAAAACGCTGCTCGAGCAGCCGCACGCGCAGCAGCGCCAGCGGGTGCCGCCCCAGGGTCAATCCCTGCGAACGATAGTCGCCAACAATGTCTTCGCCTTCGCTCGGCGCGTCGAGCAGCGGGTCGTCCTCGATCGGGGTGGTGGGGCGCAGCAAGTCCTTGTCGGGCACGGCGCCCACCGCTTGCCACAGCGCCTGGCGCCGGTTGCCGGACAGGCCGATGAGGGCGTTGGCGCCGGCCAGCACTTGCAAGTCGTGCCGGTCCAGTGCGGCCCGGCGCGCAAGGTCGGCCACGCTGTCGAACGCCTTCACCGCGCGCGCTTCTTCGATGCGCGCCGCCGCCTCGGGACGCATGCCGCGCTGGAGCGACAAGCCCAGCCGCACCGCGGGCTGGCTGCCCTCCCCCGCCTCCAGGCTGGAATCCCAGCCGCTGACAGCCACGTCCACCGCGCGCACCTCGATGCCGTGGCGGCGCGCGTCCTGCACCAGTTGCGAGGGGCTGTAGAACCCCATCGGCTGACTGTTGAGCAAGGCGCACAGGAAGGCGGCCGGTTCGTGGCACTTGAGCCAGGAACTGGCGTAGGCCAGCAGCGCGAAGCTGGCGGCGTGCGATTCGGGAAAGCCGTATTCGCCGAAACCCTTGATCTGGTTGAAGATCGATTCGGCAAAGTCGAGCGTGTAGCCTTTCTTGAGCATGCCGTCGACGATCTTGCCGTAGTATTTTTCCAGCCCGCCCTTGCGTTTCCAGGCGGCCATGGCACGGCGCAGCTGGTCGGCTTCGCCCGCTGTGAAATCGGCCGCGATCATCGCCACCTGCATCACTTGCTCCTGGAAAATCGGTACCCCCAGGGTGCGCTCCAGCGCGACCTTCAGTTCTTCCTTGGGATAGTCGGGCTTTTCCAGCCCCTGGCGCCGGCGCAGGTAGGGATGGACCATGCCGCCCTGGATCGGCCCGGGCCGCACCACCGCCACTTCGATCACCAGGTCGTAAAACGTGCGTGGCAGCATGCGCGGGAGCATACTCATCTGCGCGCGCGATTCGATCTGGAACACGCCCACCGTGTCGGCCGCGCAAATCATGTCGTAGGTGGCGGGATCTTCGGCCGGAATGTCCTGCAGCGAAAACACGGTGCCGCGCAGCTCGCCCACCAGGTCGAGCGCGCGGCGCAGGGCCGAGAGCATGCCGAGAGCCAGCACGTCGACTTTCAGCAAACCGAGTTCTTCGAGGTCGTCCTTGTCCCACTGGATCACGCTGCGCTCAGGCATGGTGGCGTTTTCGATCGGCACCAGGCGCGAGAGCTTGCCGGCGGCGATCACGAAACCGCCCGGGTGCTGGGACAAATGGCGCGGAAAGCCGAGCAGGCGCTGCGCCAGCGTGGCCCATTGCTGGGCCAGCGGCGAGTCCGGATCGAGCCCGCATTCGGCCAGGCGCTTGACCAGGTCATCCTTGCTGTCGAACCAATGATGCGTCTTGGCGACTTTTTCGACGATGGCCAGGTCGACCCCGAGCGCCTTGCCGCTGTCGCGCAGGGCGCTCTTGGGCCGGTAGCTGATCACCACGGCCGCCAGGGCGGCGCGCTCGCGCCCGTATTTGTTGTAGATGTACTGGATCACTTCTTCGCGCCGCTGGTGCTCGAAGTCGACGTCGATGTCGGGCGGCTCGTCCCTTTCCTTGGAAATGAAGCGCCCGAACAGCAGGTTGCCGCGCGCGGGGTCGACTTCGGTGATGCCGAGGCAATAGCAGACGGCCGAGTTGGCAGCCGAGCCACGCCCCTGGCACAAAATCCCGATCGAGCGCGCATGGCGCACGATGTCGTACACGGTCAGAAAATAGGGTTCGTAGCGCAGTTCGCCGATCAGCTGGAGTTCGATTTCGAGCTGTTCCTGCACCTTGGCCGGTATGCCGAGCGCAAAACGGTGGTGCGCGCCGATATAGGTTTCGGCGCGCAGATAGCCGGACGGCGTCTGGCCGGGCGGCACCAGTTCGTCCGGGTATTCGTAGCGCAGCTGGTCGAGCGAAAACGTGCACAGGCGCGCGATGCGCAGCGTTTCGACCAGGGCGTCGGCGCTGTACAGGTTGGCCAGGCGCAGGCGCGCGCGCAGGTGCTGTTCGGCGTTTTGCGCCAGTTCGTAGCCGCACTCGGCCACGGGAGTGTTGAGGCGGATCGCACACAAGGTGTCGTGCAGGGGCTTGCGCGAGCGTACGTGCATGCAGACGTGGCCGAGCGCGACCACCGCCAGGCCGTGCTGCCAGGCCACTTCCTCGACCGTGGCGCGGTGCGCTTCGTCGAACGCGCGGTGCAGCAGGTTCAGGCCCAGCCAGGCGCGCTCGGGAAAGGTGGCGGCGATCCAGGCGGCCTGGGTGTGCAGGCGGTCGAGGTCGGCCGCGTCGTGGCCGGGATAGGCGGGAAGCAAGATCGCCAGGCAGTCGGGCATGCCGGCCAGATGGGCTTGCGCCGCACCGGGCGCGGCCAGGTCGGCGGGAGTGAGCAGGTAGGTGCCCTTGGCGCTGCGCGTGCGCCCCAGGGTGATCAGCTCGGCCAGGTTGCCGTAGCCGTTGCGGTTCTGCGCAAGCACAATCAGCGACAGGGCCGCGCTGCCATCGGCGTGACACAGGTGGAAGTGGGCGCCGATGATCAGGGGCAGCGCCGCCTTTTTGGCTTCGGCATGGGCCCGCACCACCCCGGCCAGCGAACATTCGTCGGTAATCGCCAGGGCCGTATAACCGAGCTGGACGGCGCGGGCCACCAGTTCCTCGGCGTGGGAAGCGCCGTACAGGAAAGAAAAGTTGGTCAGGCAGT
The DNA here is from genome assembly GCA_036386755.1 of Telluria sp. Lineage (GTDB taxonomy): Bacteria > Pseudomonadota > Gammaproteobacteria > Burkholderiales > Burkholderiaceae_D > Telluria_A. The sequence goes on along the minus strand of DASVVC010000130.1, from coordinate 3,749 downwards.
ACAACTCGGCGTAATCGGGGAGGCTGGGGGCTGGGGCGGCGGTACTCATGCAAAAAAGATTAAGATAAATGTATCAAGGAAACCACTGTATGAAAACACAGTATCATTCCTGATCACTTCATTACCAATAGGTAATAACTATGCAGGCTCATCGGGTGTATTTTTTTGGTGCATTGCCCGGTTATGGCAATGGGGCGATGCCGGGTGGCGGCTGTGGTCGGGCGCGGCAGATCGTGCCCCCCACGGGGATGCGCGACCAGGCCGTGCGCCCGCCCTGCAAGCACCCCGGCCGCACCATCACGGTGCATCACGCTGTGCACGGCGTACGCCCGGCCGGATCCGCAGCCGGCTCAAGGCAACGGAAATTCTTGTGGACCGGCAAGCCCAAGCGGTGGACAGGTATTGACAACGTTGTCATTGCGCCACAAAGCGCTGGACGTGGGCAGTTAAAATTGCATTAGAATCAATCTCCTTTCGATAATAAAACCGGAGACCGTCGCGTGTTCACCCCCACCACTTTACGTAGGTCCGTCTTGCTCGCTTTGTACGGCAGTGCCGCTCTTGCCATGTATTCCCCCGCCAGTTTCGCCCAGTCGGGCCAGCAAGCGACCAAGGAAGAAGTCCTTCCGAGCGTCAGCATTGTCGGTTCGCGCCGCGTGTCGGCCACCTCCGCCACCGATACGGCGGTCCCGGTCGACCTGATTCCCATGACCCGCCTGGCCGAGCAAGGCGGCCAGTTCGACCTGGCCCAGACCCTGACCTACATTTCGCCGTCGTTCAACTCGACGCGCCAGAGCGGAGCCGACGGCGCCGACCTGGTCGACTCGGCCGCCCTGCGCGGCCTGGGCTCGGACCAGACGCTGGTGCTGATGAACGGCAAGCGCCGCCATAGCACCTCGCTGGTCAACATTTTCGGCGCGCGCAACCGCGGCAATACCGGCACCGACATGAATGCGATTCCGCTGCTGGCGGTGAAGAACATCCAGGTGCTGCGCGATGGCGCCGCCGCCCAATACGGCTCGGACGCGATCGCCGGCGTCATCAATATCGAACTGAAAAAATCGCTCGGCTGCGAGAGCGTGCTCGGGGCCGGCCAGTATTCGGCCGGCGACGGCGAGAACTACCTGGCGTCGGCCTACTGCGGCGTGGCCGTGGCCGGCGGCGTGGTCGGCATCACGGGCGAGTATCTCGACCGCGGGCGCTCGAACCGGGCCGACGCGGGCAGCCTGCGCACCATCGGCGACAGCAAGGTGCAGAACCAGACCTTGTACCTGAACGGCGACATTCCAATGGTCGACGGCAAGCTGTATTTCACGGCGGGCACCCAGAAGCGCGACGCCTCGTCGGCAGCGTTCGGCCGTGGTCCGGACCAGATTCCGACCCGCAATGCGCAAGCCATGTATCCGAACGGCTTCGCCCCGTTCATCAATGCCGACATCGACGACCATTACGGCACGGTCGGCTATCGCGCCAAGCTGGGCGAGTGGAATGCGGATTTCTCGCAGACCTACGGCTACAACAAGATGCTTTACAACATCAGTAATACCCTCAATGCCTCGATCGCCAACGCCGATCTGCTCAAGGGCGGCAAGGGCGTGTCGGCCTCGCAGTTCGACGCCGGCGGGTTTGCCGCCACCCAGCTGACCACGAATGCCGACGCCAGCCGCTTCTTCCCGGGCATCATGAGCGGCCTGAACCTGGCTTTCGGCGCCGAGTTCCGCAAGGAAAACTACGAAATCTTCGCCGGCGAAGCCGGATCGTATAACGATGTCGACGGTCCGGGCTTCGGCGGCGATCCGGGCAGCCAGGGCTTCCCGGGCTTCCGCCCGACCGACGCGACCGAGCGCAGCCGCCATAGCGTGGCGGCCTACATCGACGTCGAGACCGACGTCACCGAGCGCCTGAAAGTGCTGTCGGCCGTGCGTTACGAGAAATTCAGCGACTTCGGCAACAGCGTGACCGGCAAGCTGGCCGCGGCCTACAAGATCAACGATGCGATCCTGCTGCGCGGTTCGGCCAGCACGGGTTTCCGCGCGCCGTCGCTGCAGCAAGCGTTCTTCTCGTCGACGTTTACCGAGTTCGTCAACGGCAATCCGGTCGATTCGGTGTTCGCGCCGAACGGCGGCAACGTCGCCAATGCGATCGGCATTCCCAAGTTGAAGGAAGAGGAATCGGTCAGCTTCACCCTGGGCGGCACCTGGACGCCAACCCCGACCACCTCGGTCACGGCCGACCTGTACCGCATCGCGATCGATGACCGCATCGTGTTTTCGGGCCGTTTCGACGCCAACAACTATGCCCCGATCGTGCCGCTGCTGAGCACCCTGGGCGTGGGCGCGGCCCAGTTCTTCGTCAATTCGATCGATACCAAGACGCAAGGCCTGGACCTGACGGTCTCGAACCGCAGCGAAGTTGCCGGCGGCAAGCTCAATACCTTCCTGGCCATGAACATCAGCAAGACCGAAGTGACCGGCGTGAATGCGCCGGCCGCCTTCAAGGGTTATGAAGACGTGCTGCTGTCCGAGCGCGAGCGCCTGTTCCTGGAACAGGGCGGACCGCGGCGCAAGGCGACCCTGGGCTTCGAATACTCGCTGGGCAAGATCGGCACCGACTTCAAGGTGATTCACTTCGGCAAGCAGACCCTGGGAACCTGGTCGGGCGCACCGACCCCGAACCAGGTGTACAAGCCGAAAACCTCGGCCGACCTGAGTTTTACGTATAATTTCAGCGAGAAGACCAAGCTGACCGTGGGCGGCGCGAACATTTTCAATGTCAAGCCAACCGAGCAGGACCCGGACCAGACCGACAACGGCTTCAAGTATGAGTCGGTGCAGTTCGGCATGAACGGCGCATCGTATTTCGCCCGCCTCTGGCATAAGTTTTAAGCCTGGCGGTAGCTGAACTGGTGAAGGGCAGACCGGGTCGCGCAGACCGGGTCTGCCCTTTTGCATTATTGTGTTGGCTGGCCCGTTGACGGGCAGCCCTGTGACTGTTGAAAAAGGATGAACAATGAAACCAATTTACGCGCTGACAATGGCCGCACTGCTGGCCGGCGCGCCGCTCACGCAGGCAGCGCCGGCCGCCACGCCCGCCGCTTCCACGGCGGCTGTTTCTACCCCGGTGGCCACGCCCGATGCCGCCCGGATCCAGGCCGTGCAAGCCATGCTGGCCGCCATGCAGACGGAAAAAATGATGCGCTCGGTGGCCGGTGCGAGCCGCTATGCGAATGAAGAACAGCGCGCCAGCGTGTTCGCCAAGCTCGACAAGGTGCCGCCGCAGCAGATTTACCAGCGCCTGGCCCTGCCGGTGGCAAGGGTGATCGGGGTGGAGACGGCCAATGAATTGACGGCGTTTTATTCGTCCGATTACGGCAAGCGTTTGCTGCAGCAGACGTATAACAGCAAGGCCAGCATGTTCCCGCCGGAACCGCCGGTGCCGAACGCGGCCGAGAAGAAGATGCTCAAGCGGCCTGAGTTGGTGCAGGCGCGCAAGGAACTGGCGGGCGCGGATGCGACCATCCGGCATGAGGCATTTGTGTTGTTGCAGGCGATTATTAAGAAGTAAGGGGACGCGCGGGTAGCGGTCACACCGGGGTCAGACCCCCAACTGAAAAACCGGGGTCTTATATCTTGAATTCGCAGTAAATTATGTTTGCGAGCATGTCAGTCTGATGGGTCTGTGGGAGCGAATCCCGAGGGTCAGCCTATGACGGCATGCTCCATTCTTTGTAGCCCGAACAGTTGTCAGGG
>DASVVC010000129.1:0-43327 GCA_036386755.1 Telluria sp. | reverse complement strand
TGACCTCTGATTAGAAACGTTTCTAATCAGAGGTCAGACCCCGGTTGTAGGGGGAATCAGCGCTGGATCAGCGGTTTCCCTTGTCCTTGAGCACTTCTTTGGCGTCGCCGAAAGTTTCCTGGGTTTTGCCTTCGACTTGCTTCGACAGGCCCTTGGCTTGCTGTTCGCTGCTGCCGACAACCTTGCCGACTTCTTCCTGGATCTTGCCGCCGATGTCTTTCGCTTTGCCTTTAACTTGGTCCTCGTTCATTTTCGGTACCTCATCTGGTGAGTGAAACTGCGGAGCGCACTGGACTGTGCGACGGACCCAGAATAGGCCGTTCCGCCAAACTGTTCCGTTCGGTACTTAACCAAGCGGCTTGCGCCAGACACTCGCCAGCCAGGGTTGCTGTTCGCGCGGCAGGCCTTCCGGGCGATAGTAATGATGCAACGGAGAAAACTTGGCCGCTGTCATGTACTCCTGCCAGGTCGCGAAGTCGTAGTAGCTGCCGTAGCGCGGCCCGTTCCAGCCTTCCTGGTTGTTGCCGCGTGGATTAGAACTGAACAGCACGCCGCCGGGCTTGAGCGCCGCGTACAAATCGTCCAGCACCTTCGGCAAGGCCCGGCTGGGCACGTGAAACAGCACCGCGTTGGCGAAAATGCCGTCGAACAGGCCGGCCGGCAAATCCAGATGCACGAAGTCCTGGTGCCAGACCTCGCAGCCGCTGTAGGCGCGCGCCATGGCCGCGAACTGGGCCGACCCATCGAGGCCGATGGCGCGGTGGCCAAGGGCGCTGAAGGTCTTGAGGTCGCGCCCCGGCCCGCAGCCCAGGTCGAGCAGGGTGTACGGCGCCTCGCTGTCGATGGCGCCCAGCAGCGCGCCGATGTTCTGGCTGACGTCATGGTCCACCGTACCGCGGAAGAACTGCTCCGCGGTGCTGTCGTAGTGGGCCAGGGTCAGGCGCGTGATGGCGTCGATGTCCGTGCTGGTATCTCTGCTGGTATCCCGGCTCATGGCGCGCCCTCCCCTACCAGACCTTCACGCGCTCGGCCGGCGCCAGATACAGCGCCTGGCCGGGCTTGACGTCGAACGCCTTGTACCACGGCTCGAGATTGCGCACGATGGCGGTGCGGTATTCGGCCGGCGCATGGCCGTCGGTCAGCACGCGCTGGCGCGCGGCCGCTTCGCGCACCTTGGTCTGCCAGGCATGCGCATAACCGAGGAAGAACTGCTTGTCGGCGTCGGCCGGCGCACCCTGGCCGAGCGAGGCTTTGTAGGCGTCGTACGCCGCCGCCACACCGGCCAGGTCGGCCAGGTTTTCGCTCAGCGTCAGCTGGCCGTTGACCGCCAGGTCGGGGAACGGTTTGTAGGCGCTGAACTGCGCCACCAGCTTGTCGGCGGCGCCCTTGAAGTGGGCCATGTCTTCCTTGGTCCACCAGTCGCGCAGGCGGCCCTGGGCGTCGAACTGCGCGCCCTGGTCGTCAAAACTGTGGCTGATTTCGTGCCCGATGATCGAGCCGATGGCGCCGTAGTTGGCCGCGTCCGATGCCTTCGGGTCGAAGAACGGCGGCTGCAGGATCGCGGCCGGGAAGTTCATCGCGTTTTGCAGCGGCAGGTTGACCGCGTTGACCAGCTGCGGCGGCATCGCCCAGGCGGTGCGGTCGACCTTGTGCGCCAGGCGCGCGACTTCCTGCGCGTAGTGGAATTGTTCGGCGCGCACGGCGTTGCCGAAGGCGTCGCCCGGCAGCACCTTCAGGCCCGCATACGAGCGCCAGCGGTCCGGATAGGCCACGCCGACGTGCATCGTCTTGAGCTTTTCCTGGGCCTGGGCGCGGGTGGCCGGGGCCATCCAGTCCAGCTGGTCGATGCGCTTGCTGAAGGCGGCGATGATGTTGCCCACCATTTTCTGCACGCGCGCCTTGTTCTCGGCCGGGAAGTGGCGTTCGACGTACAGGCGCCCGACCGGTTCGTCGAGCGCTTCGTTGGTGGCGGCCAGCGCGCGCTTCCAGCGCGGCGATTGCTGCGGCGTGCCGGTCAAGGCCTTGCCGGCAAATTCGAAGTGCTGGTCGGCGAAGGCTTTGGGCAGGCTCGGGGCGAAGTGGTTCACCTGGTGGAAGGCGAGGAAGTCCTTCCAGGTCGCCACGTCGGTGCTCTCGACCAGCGCGGCGGCGCCCGTCAACGCGCCCGGATGCCAGACGATGAAGGTCGAGGCGTTCGCCAGTCCGGCGCTCTTGAAGAAGGCATTCCAGTCCATGCCCGGCGCCTTGGCGGCGAAATCCTTGCGCGTCCAGCTGTTGTTGGCCTTGAGGACGTCGGCCGACTCTTCGCGGCTGGCGTGCGACTGGGCGATCTTCATTTCGAGATCGAACACCCTGGCGGCGCGCGCGTCGGCGTCAGGGTAGCCCGCCAGCTTGAGCATGGCGCCGATGTGCTGCTTGTATTTGGTGCGCAGTTCGGCCATGCGCGGGCTGTCGGTCAGGTAGTAGGCGCGGTCGGGCAGGCCCAGGCCGCCCTGCAGCAGGTAGGGCGTGTTGCGGGACGGGTCGTTCAGGCCCTGGGCGACCCACAGGCCGAACAGGTTTTCGGTGAAGAAGTTGGTGGAGTTGAGCGGATCGACGTCGGCCCGCAGCGATTGGCCCAGCGCGCGCGTCAGGGACGCCTTGTCCTTGATGGCGTCGATCTTCGCCAGCAGCGGCTTGAGGGGCGCCGTGCCTTTCGCTTCGATGCCCGCTTCGTCCATGAAGGCGTTGTAGAAGTCGGCCACCTTGCGCGCGTCGCCTTTGGCTTTCTTGTCGGCCGAGACTTCGTCGATCAGCTTGACGATGCGCGCGTTGGTCGTTTCGGCCATGGCGGCAAAGGCGCCCCAGCTGCTGCGGTCGGCCGGAATCTCGGTCCTGGCCAGCCAGTCGCCGTTGGCGTAGGCAAAAAAGTCGTCGCCCGGCAGCACCGGGGCGGTGATGGCCTTGGCGGCCGGCGCGCCATCCTGGCCGGCGCCATGGGCCGGCGCAAAGGCGAGCGCGGCGCCGCACAGGGCAAGGCTCAATGCGGTCTTGATCGGGGTCCAGTGTGTGTTCATGTGTGGTTCCTTGCGTATCTATTTGCGCATTTTCTTGATGCTGTGTTTATTTGAACGCCGCCCGCACTTGCGGCAGCAAACGGGCTTTCTGGGCGGCGCGGGTGCGGATGGCATTGGCCACGCGTTGCGCTTCGACCTGGGCATCGGGGCCAAAGTTCTGCTTCACGTACGCTTCCATCATGTCCGCGTGGGCCGGATTGGAGGAGGAAGATACCACGCTCGGAAAAAACCGGTTCTGGCCAACCGATTCCTGGTCCTTCATCAACGCTTCGCGGTTGGCGGTGGCGAACGCCCACGCCAGCTCGACATGTTCGCCGCGCGCCACGGCCGGCACCAGGGTGGAGGTCAGCTGCGCCGGCAGCTCGGGCGAGAGCGCCATTGTCAAGGTGCGCCGGGCCAGCGCCGGGTCGCGCGCCAGGGTCATGGAGCGCGCGTAGCGGTTGCGTTCTTCGTCGGTCTGGGCTTGCGCCACGCGGCTCGACAGGGCGTCGTAGGTGGCGGCGTCGCCATAGCGCCCGGCCACGCGCATGACGAAGTCGATCATCGATGGCGGCACGCTGGCCGGGTCCTTCAAGAAGCGCGCGAAGCGGGCGCGCCCTTCGGCGATCACCGCCGCATCGCCGATCTTGGCCAGCGAACCGGCCAGCAGGGCGCGCAGCTGGCGGTCCTCCATCGATTCGCCCGGCTTGTCGTCCCAGCCGAGGCGCGCGAACCTGGGCGCGGCCAGGCTGGTGATGTAGCGCCGTACCAGCGCGCGTTCCGGTTCGCCTTCGGCCAGCGTGTCGAGCGTGGCGAGGTTGTCGAGCATGGCATTCCACACCGCCAGGCGCGGCTCGTCGGCGTAGGCCGAGACCAGTTTGACGTAGCTATCGAGCTGCAGGCGGTCGGCCTGCACCAGGCTCCAGGTGTCGCCCAGCAGCTTGAGGCGGGTGGTGTCGGGCAGCTTGGCGGCCTGCCCGGCCAGCGCGTCGAATCCGGCCTTGTCGTACTGGACGCGGAAGTAGCCGACGCTGGCCGGGTCGATCACCAGCGTACCGTCGCACGAATTCTGCATGATGGTCGTGCTGGCGCCCGAGAACAAGGCGTAACTGGCCTTGCCGCCCACGGTACCGACTTGCACCGGCACGTTCCACAAGCGTTTCTCGACGGCCGGTTCGTCCAGGCGGAACTGCTCCTGCGACAGCGTGACTTTACGCTTGCCGTTCTCGCAGCTCTGTTCGACCTTCAGCAGCGGAAAGCCGGGCTGGGTGGTCCAGTCGGAGGCGAGCTTTTCGACCGGTTTGCCGGAGGCTTTTTCGAGCGCGGACCAGAGGTCGGCGGTGGTGGTGTTGCCATACTGGTGCTTGGCCATGTAGGCGCGGATGCCCTTGCGGAAGGGCTCTTCGCCAAGGTAAGCCTCCAGCATGCGCAGGAAGGCCTGGCCCTTGGCGTAGGTGATCGAATCGAAGGCGTCGGCGGCCTGCGCTTCGGTCAGCACCGGGGTCTGGATCGGGTGCGTGGTCTTGCGCGCATCGAGGTTCATGACGCTTTCGCGGTCGGCCAGGGCGGCCAGCTGCACGCGCCACTCGGGATGGAAATGGTCGGTCGACTTGGTCGCCATCCACGAGGCGAAGCCTTCGTTGAGCCACAGGTTGTCCCACCAGCCCATGGTCACCAGGTTGCCGAACCACTGGTGCGCCACTTCGTGGGCGTTGATGCCGAACGAGGTCTGGCGCACGCTGTCGGGGCTCTTTTGCGGGTCGACCAGCAGGGTCGATTCGTTGTAGACGATGCCGCCCCAGTTTTCCATGGCGCCGTTAAAGCCGCCGGGAATGGCGATCTGGTCGAGTTTCGGCAGCGGGTAAGGTACGCCGAAGTAGTTGTTGTAGTAGCGCAGCAGGTCCTTGGTGGCGGCCAGCGCGTAGGCCGCCGAAGGCAGCTTGCCTTCGGTGGTGACGATGCCGATGTCCACGCCGTCCTGCTTGGCGCTGACCCGTTCCAGCTGGCCGGCGACCAGCACGAACAGGTAGCTCGGCATCTTGGGCGTGACGCCGAAGTGGAAGCGCTGCAGGCCGTCATCGAGCTTTTCCTGGCGTTCGAGCGGGGTGTTGGAGTAGGCCTTGAAGCTGGCCGGCAAATCGACGGTGAGCTTGAAGGCGGCGCGGAAGGCCGGTTCGTCCCAGGTCGGCAGCAGGCGGCGCGTGTCGGTCGGCTCCATGTTGGTGGCGATCATGGTACGAGGGGCGCTGCCTGCCTTGTACTTCATGTGGAACATGCCGCGCGCTTCGCGGTTGATCAAGCCGTGGAACTTGAGCGCGAGGTTGTAGCGCCCCGGCGCGAGCGGGCGCGCGAGCGCGAAGCTGAGCGTTTCCTGTTCTTTGTCAATGACGGGCGTGAGCTTGATGGCGCCGATGTTTTTCCCCGACAGGCTGGCCGCGTCGATTTCGATATCGACGGCGTTGAGCATGATGCGCGAGGTGGTTTTCAGCACTTCGATTTCGACCGTTTCGGAACCGAGGAAGGTGTTGGCGGCCAGGTCGGGAATCAGGTGGGCGGCGTATTGCACCGGCACGATATCCTTGGGCAGCTTGCCCGGTGTGGTGGCGAAGGCGTACGGGGCTTCGGCGTTGGCGGCAAAGGCGGTACAGGCCAGCGCGATGGCGGCGGCGAGGCGGAGCTGTTTCAATAATGTCATGTCTGTTCTTTCTTCATGGCGGCGCCAGGGCCGGCGCATTTTCCCAGCCTGCACTCTAATCGAGCGCCGGGCGAAATGGTTATCAAATGCGACAAACTGCAGAATATCCCGCCAGAGTGCGGAAAACGCGAACCGTGGCGCTCGCCGGAGGTTTTCTATATAGTCACCCTGCCCCCAGCGCTCCAGCCCGCATTGCGCCACAACCAGGAAAGACGATGACCCTAGAAGCCCTGCTGCAAAACCCGAACGCCCTGCCCTCCGCGCCGAAAGTGGTCGCGGAACTGATCAGCAGTTTCGACGACCCCGACGTGGCGGTCGAGGAAATCGCGCGCAAGCTCTCGCTCGACCCGGTCCTGAGCGCCAAGCTGCTGCGGCTGGCCAACTCGGCCTACTATCACGTCTCGCGCCGGATCGGCAATGTGGGCGACGCGGTGCGCATGCTCGGCTTCGTGACGGTGCGTACGCTGGTGATCAGCTCGGGCCTGGTGGGCAGCTTCAAGACCGTGCCGGGCCTGGACCTGAAGCGCTTCTGGCGCTACAGCCTCCACACGGCGGTGGCGGCCAAGTGGATCGCCAAGCAGATCGGCGCCAATACCGACCTGGCCTTCACAATCGGGATGATGCACGGGATCGGACAACTGGTGATGCACGCCGGCGTGGCGCAGCAGGCGCGCGAGCTGGACCAGACGGTCGGCCCGTACGAGAACGGCCGGATCGCGGCCGAGCAGGCGCTGTTCGGCTACGATTTCGGCGTGGTGGGGGCGGAACTGGCGCTGCGCTGGAAGTTCCCGGACCTGTTTCACCAGACCTTGCGCCATTTTGCCGATCCGACCCCGGCATCGCCCTCGTACCGGATGGCGGCGGTGATCCACCTGGCCGTGCTGCGCGCGCGCTACGAGGAGCGCCAGCCGAACGACGCGGAACTGGCGGCGTGCTTCACGCCGGCGCTGGCGACCGGACTCGGCGTGGCGCCGGGCGACTTGTTCGGCGCGATTCCCTCGCTGGGAGAGTTGAGCGGCGGGCTGGAAGAACTTATCAATTAATCATCCATTCAATGGCCGAAAATATTTTCAACTATTTTTGGAAAAAGCCTAAAGTTCCGCGCAAACCCGACGTTATAAGGACACGCGGTAATCTTTATAAATTTTTTGGCCAGGTGAGCGCATGACCTCCAACGAAGTTCTCTCGATGTACGAAAATATTGCTGGCCTGACTGGCAAGATGGCGGTTGCGGCAAAATCAGGCGACTGGAACGGCCTGGCGCACCTGGAAACGCAGTGCAAGCAGCAGGCGGCGGCGGCCAAGACCGGCGTGCCGGCATTGGATGGGGCGCCACGAATGCGCAAGATCGACTTGCTCAAGCAGATCATGGCCAATGACCGCGCGGTACGCGAGATTACCGAACCGTGGCAGTTGTCCGATGTGATGTGCGCGACGCACTGAGTTGGTTGTAAGAATTGAACGAAAGCGCCCGAGGGCGCTTTTTTGTTGCCTGCTTTTGCTGAGAACCGCGCGCTCCCCGTCGTCTCCGGCACTGCCGGAACCGACTTCCCGCCTCTCCAAGAACTGGCCTGAATGAAGCCAAACCAAAGCGTAGGTTAGGGCTATTGGAAACTGGCATCCGGTCTTGCACAGTTCCAATAGATTTGAGGAGTTTCCTTGAAACTGGAAGCTGCGCGGGAACGACGGGGCCAAGGGCGAACGGATACGCAATCAGCGCGCACGCAACTACCCAGCCACGGCCACTTTCAAGGCCAGCGCAATTCCCTCGGCCGCCTGGGTAATTTCCGCCAGCGACGGAAAACTCGGGGCGATGCGGATATGGCTGTCTTCCGGATCGACCCCGTACGGATAGGCAGCGCCAGCGGGCGTGAGCGTGATCCCGGCCTCCTTCGCCAGCGCAATCGTCTTCTTGGCCGCGCCCGGCGGCGTCACCAGGTCGATAAAATACCCGCCCTTCGGCACCGTCCACGACACGCCCGGCACGTCGCCCAGGTGCGCGCCGAACTGCGCCAGCACCGCGTCGAACTTGGGCTTGAGGAGCGCCGCGTGGCGCGTCATCAGCGCTTCCACGGTCGCGCTGTCTTTCAACAGACGCACGTGGCGCAGCTGGTTGATCTTGTCCGGGCCGATGCTGCGGATGCCCGCATGCTTCGTCCACCAGGCGATATTGGCCGGCGACGAGGCCAGCGCGGCAATGCCCGACCCGGCCCAGCTCACCTTCGACGTGGACGCGAACACGATCGCCCGGTCCGGATTGCCCGCGCTGGCGCATTCGGCGATGATCTCGGCGATGCGCACGTTTTCATCGGTCAGGTGATGGAAGCGATAGGCGTCGTCCCACATCAGGCGAAAGTCCGGCGCGGCCGTTTTCATGGCGGCCAGGCGGCGCACCACGTCGTCGGAATACACCGTCCCGGACGGATTGCTGTACTTCGGCACGCACCACATGCCCTTGATGCTGGCGTCGTTGGCAACCAGGCGCTCGACGACATCCATGTCCGGGCCGTCGTCGTTGAGCGGCACGTTGATCATCTTGATGCCGCGCGCCTCGCAAATCGAAAAATGGCGGTCGTAGCCCGGCACCGGGCACAAGAACACCGGCTGCTGGCCGACCCATGGCTGCCCGCCCGGCACGCCGTTCAACAGCGCATAGACAATCACATCGTGCATCAGCGACAGGCTGGCGCTGCTGTCGACCACTACTTGCGCGGCCGGTACGTCGAGCAGGCTGGCGAACAGCGCGCGCGCTTCCGGCAGGCCCACGCCCAGGCCGTAATTGCGGGCGTCGGTACCGTCAGCCGCGCTAAAGCCCGGCAAGGTATCGAGCAGGTCGTTGCACAGGTCGAGTTGTTCGGGAGATGGTTTGCCGCGCGACATGTCGAGCTTGAGTCCGCGTTGCAGGAACTGGTCGTATTGCGCTTGTGCTGGGTGTGCTGCCGTCGTCATGTGCTTGCTTTCGGTGATTGAGGTCACCGAAGAGTATAGCTTGAAGGCAAATTGATCGCTGGAGGCGGGAAAGAATTCTGGAGAGCGATCACCAGGTATCTCCTGGTGTCGCCTCGTGCCGGTTGCATCCGGCGTCCGCAAGCGCATCGTTGGCTGGCGGACCGCTTCCGGGGACAGGCGTTTCTTCAACGATTATCTGCTTGCCGCGCCACACTATCGTTGGTGGCTGCGCCAGATCCTGGGCCCGTTTGTGCAGTCCCGCAGGACTACGGAAACAAGTATAGCGCAATTTTTTAAGTTGTGTAGACCACTTCGTGCGCGTGCGAGTCTTTTTTTCAACATTTTTGTATATGCAACGAAATCAGCTCGCGTCGGGCTCGACGTGGGCCACCGGCGCAGGCGCTTTCGGCTTGCGTTTGAAGCGTGCGGCAAGTTTTGCGAACATGCCGGACTTGACTGCTGCGGAGGGCTCGGCGGCTGCGCCGGCGTCGGCGGGCAGCGCGGCCTTGCGCTTACGGCGGCGCAGGAGGAACCAGACAGCCAGGGCGGTCGCGAGCGTCGCGCCGACTGCGGCGCCGATCAGCACCCAGGGAAACTCGTCCCCTTTCTTTGCCGCGCCATTCTTTTTGGCGAGGGCCGCGCGCGACAGGATTGGCGGCGGTACGGCTGGCTCGGCAGCATGAGCGGCCGACGCGGCCTCATGGCTGGCGGAAGCGGCGCCGTGGCTGGCGGACGCGGCGCCGTGGCTGGCGGACGCGGCGTCATGGCTGGCCGAAGCCGCGTCATGGCCGGCCGCTGCGGCTGGATGACTGGCGGAAGCGGACGCATGACCGGCGGCGGCACTCTTGCCCTCGATCGCCCGTTGCAGCAATTTGACCTTTTCTTCGAGCTCGACAATGCGGGCGGACAGCACGCCATTCTTGCGGTCGAGGTCGGCGCAAGTCTTGAGTTGATCCTCACTGATCTGGGGACAGGACAGCGGCGCGGCCGACGGCAGTTGCAGGACCCGCACCGGACGCGGCGCAGGCGTTGGCGTCGGCATTGGCGTTGGCGTGGCAGGTTTCGCCGGCTCCGCGCGCATGGGCGCGGCAGGCAGGGGCACGGGCGCTGCCGCCGGAACCGGGAGCGGAACTGCAACCGGCACCGGCGCGGATGGGGGCTGCGGCTGCGAATCATGGCTCAGCCACAACGTCACCGCGCGCACCTCGCGTTTTCCGCCTTCGCCGAGCGTGAGAAACAGGTGCACATAATCGCCCTCGACCGGCTTGACCGAGGTGATGTGCAAAAACTGGCGTCCGTCGCGCCGCATCACCGACAAGGTCAGGTTCGACAGCACCGGATGCATGCGCACATTCGCGCCGCGCCACACATCGGCGTCGGCCAGCCGCACCTGCACGCTAGCGCCTGGTTCGGCCAGCGCGGTCAGTTCCACATCGGCCACCAGCGGCTGCCCGATGTACGAGCGCACGTGAGCCTCGCCCAGCTCGGCCGCCTGGACAGGGGCGAGCGCGCCAGCCAGCATCAGCCAGAAGATGAGGGTAGTGCCGGACCGGACCAGCCGGGCGATTCGGGAAGCGTGCATATATGGTAATGTTGTCCAGCTGATGACGAAGGAGCAGAGAAATCTGTAGCCCTGCCGTAATTAACGTACGCTGAGATAAACTCTTTAACCGCATTCCCAAATAAACAGGTAGCTAAATGGAAACAAGAATCGAAAAGGACAGTTTTGGCCCGATCGCGGTCCCCGCCGGGCGCTTGTGGGGCGCGCAGACGCAACGCTCGCTGGAGCACTTCGCCATTTCGAGCGAGCGCATGGCGCCCGAGCTGGTGGCTGCGCTGGCCCAGGTCAAGCGCGCCGCCGCCGCCGTCAACCGCTCGCTCGGCCTGCTGCCGGCGGACAAGGCCGATGCCATCGTCAAGGCCGCCGACGAGGTGCTCGACGGCAAACATCCGGACGAATTCCCGCTGGCCGTGTGGCAGACCGGCTCCGGCACGCAGAGCAATATGAACATGAACGAGGTGCTGGCCAACCGCGCTTCCGAGCTGATCGGCGGCGCGCGCGGCGAAGGCCGCCTGCTGCATCCGAACGACCATGTGAACCTGGGCCAGTCGTCCAACGATATTTTCCCGACCGCCATGCACGTGGCGGCGGCCCAGGCCGTGGTGCAGTCGCTGCTGCCGGCGCTGGCGCGCCTGCGCGGCACGCTGGAAATCAAGTCGCGCGACTTCGCCGACATCGTCAAGATCGGCCGCACCCACTTGCAGGATGCAACGCCGCTGACCCTGGGGCAAGAATTCTCGGGCTACGTAGCCCAGCTGGAATACTCCGAGCATGCGATCAAGTCCACCCTGCCCGGCCTGCTGCAACTGGCTGCCGGCGGCACCGCGGTCGGCACCGGCCTGAACGCGCACCCGGATTTTGCGGCCCGCATCGCGGCCGAAATCGGCTCGCGCACGGCGATCAGCTTCAAGACCGCGCCCAACAAGTTCGCGGCCCTGGCCGGGCACGATGCGCTGGTCGGCACCCATGGCACCCTCAAAACGCTGGCCACGGCCTTGATGAAAATCGCCAACGACGTGCGCTGGATGGCGTCCGGCCCGCGTTCGGGCCTGGGCGAAATCAGCATTCCCGAAAACGAGCCGGGCAGCTCGATCATGCCGGGCAAGGTCAATCCGACCCAGTGCGAAGCGCTGACCATGCTGTGCTGCCAGGTGTTCGGCAACGATGTCGCCATTACCATGGGCGGCGCGTCCGGCAACTTCGAGCTGAATGTGTTCAAGCCGATGATTGCCCATAACTTCTTGCAAAGCGTGCGCCTGCTGGCCGACGGCATGCGCTCCTTCAACGAGCATTGCGCGCACGGCATCGAGCCGAACCGCGAACGCATCGGCGAACTGATGGAGCGCTCGCTGATGCTGGTGACGGCGCTGGCGCCCCACATCGGCTACGACCGCGCGGCGCAGATCGCCAAGAAGGCGCAGCACGAGGGCACCACGCTCAAGCAGGCGGCGCTGGCGCTGGGATTTGTGACGGAACAACAGTTCCAGGATTGGATCGTGCCGCTCGACATGACCCGGCCCGGCTTGTAAGGGCGCACGGCGTGTAGCGCACGGCGTGTAGCGCACGGCGTGTAACGCACGGCGCGCGTTACACGCCGTGCGCAACGTTGACGCGCCGCGCCGATGCCGCCACACTGCGGTTCTCACATCTATTTTAAGGACGAGCGGTAAATGCAGAAAGTCATTTTTGACCTGACGGGCGAGTTCGTCGAACTGAACCAGTTATTGAAACTGTCGGGCCTGTGCGACAGCGGCGGCGCCGGCAAGAACCTGGTCGCCACCGGCGTGGTATCAGTCGACGGCAAAAAGGAATTGCGCAAGACCGCCAAGATCCGCGACGGCCAGGTGGTCGCCATTGGCGATGTACGCATCAGCGTGCGCAGCAGCGGAACCGACGGCGCCTGATTGCGCCACAACAGAATAAACACCTTGTAATCGGGCAATATTAGAAATATGCTGAGTCAGGACGGCGGCAGCGCTGGAGTTCTTGCGCGGCGACAAACACGAAATTGCATGTTTTGTATATATTCTAAGACGTGATTAACCGATTCAAGGTGGCCACCATGGATAACCCTGAAGAAAACCAGCAAACCCAGGAACGATTGATCGGCGACTTGCGGCTCGTGATCGAAAACGCGGAAGAGTTGCTGAAAAACACAGACCAGTACACCAGCGTGTTATACCGCAGTGCCCGCGCCAAGCTGGCGCTGGCGCTGAACGCAGCCACCGAAGAACTTGCCCGCTTCGAGGATGAGCAACTCGGGCGCATGATCGAAGCGACCAAGACCGCCAACACGGACCATGCCGACATGTCCGGCGAAGCGCGCATCATGCGTGCGTTTCAATAACCAAGCCAGCGGCGTCTTTCGCGCACGCCGCTGCTTCCTTCCCCGCCCGTGCCGTTCCGTGGGCTGCTACAAACACCCCGTCTTCCACCCGTCGAACAAGTTCTGCATGTGATCGAGCAGCCAGGTGCTGCCTTTTTTCATCAGCACGAAGCGGCACTGCCCGTGCTCGTGATGAGTCGTGTAGACGCACATTTTACGCGCCGACAGCCATTCGACATCGATGATGGCGTGCTGCGCATACGTTGGCGGGATGCCGAAGCTGGCCGCGTCCGCACGCTCCGATGTGCCGTGCCGGGGCGTGCAGAATTTGTCGAAGATGGCGGCGCGGTCGGCCCGGCGCCAGTCGCCCAGGCCCTGGCCTGCCTCATCGTCGAGCGCAAGCTGGGTTTCCCAGGCGGTGATGCCATCCCAAAAGCCATGCAGCACGGCGAGCGCTGCCTGCTCTTCACCGGCAGCAGGAACGAAACCCGGCGGCGTGCGGCTGGCAAGGCGGCGCTGTGCGCGCACGAACTCGTCGTCCAGCGCCGGAGCCCGGGTGTCATCGGCACACAGCTTCACGGTCGGGTGGGCCGCCAGCGCCAGCAAGCCTTCGCGCGTGATGGCGCTACCCTGCAGGTCGACGTAGGAGAGGGACGCGATGCGAACGATGTGCTCGACAGAAGCATCGTCGGCCAGGGTGTGGCGCAGCGACAAGTGGCGCAATCTGGCGTGGCTGGCCAAAGCTCCCAAGCCAGTGCCGCTGATGCCGGTGTTATCGAGCACCAGCCAGTTCAAGGCTGGAACCCGGGCAATGTCGGGCAGTACGGCGTCGGTTACCGCACTGCCGGCGAGCCACAGGCGTTCCAGCTTTGGCAGCGCGCACAGGGCCCGTACTTTCTCGTCGCCGATGGCGCAGCCGGTGAAGGTCAGGCCGCGAATCGAGGGCTTGGTGAGCAGGAAAGCGATGTCTTCGGCGCTGAACGCGCGCTCGGTGAAGTCGAGAAAAGCCGGCCGCGCGGGAATATCGAGCATGGCCCGCTCAGGCGTTGGCGATGGCGGAACTGCGTTCCTGCTCCCACGCTTCCTGCCAGGCGACGGCGCCCGGCTTCTCGAACCACTGCTGGAGGAAATCGGCGATCTCGGCCGCTTCGGGCATGGGCGAGGCCGACAGGTAGGCCATGGTGGCGTCGAGCCCGGCGCCGATGAAATACTCGGCCCCGAGCAGGCTGCCGACATCCATATTGATGTGCTTGGCTTTCCACAGGAGCAAGGTATCGGCCACGTCGCCGGCGCGGTACAGCAGGAAGGCGCAATGGTAGATGCCTTCGTAGTAATCCATATCGTCTTGCACGATGTGGTCCCACAGGGCGGTGCGCAGGTTGATTTCTTCGTCGAGCAGCTCGATCAGCAGCGTGCGGTATGGCGCCAGGGTGGCGCCGACCAGTTGCTTGTAGATCGCCCGCCGCACCTCCGGCGCGAGCAGCGCGGTCGCGACGTCGGGGGAAACAGCTTTGCCATTGCTCTGGTACTCGGCGATAACTTGATCAGCGTTCATTGACATGAATGACATCGATTTAAAGGATGATTATAGCTTGAGTAAAACGCAACCCTTTTGCACTAAGGCCAGGCGCCGGAAAAATTAATTGGTTCCGCACAGAAAGACAGCAAGCCCGCGCCGGGAGAATAGCCGCTAAGGCGCCAGCAGTATGCCCAGCGCGATCCACTGCGCCAGATGCGCGCCGATGTCGAATTGCTCATCGACGGCGAATGCGGCATCGAGCGCCTCGCCCATAGTATATCCCCCGGCCAGTGCGGCGAGCGCGCCAGCGTGTGCGGGGGTCAGGGCGACCAGTTCGGCCTTCCAGCGCGGACGGGCCACCAAGGCTGCGTTGGGGCAATCCATGGCCGCCGGGAAATCCACGCCGCTGCCCGGCTGGTGCGCTTGCCACAGCGGCACCACCGCCCAGCGTGACGCGATCAGGCTGCAGGCCGGATGCAGGCCATAGCGCACGTTCTCGAATTCGTCGGGCGTGAGGGCGGCCAGCGCGTCGGCGCCGACGGAGGCGGCGTCAGGCGCGTAATGGGCGCGGTGCAAGGCCCATTCGAGGCGCGCCATGTCGGGCAGGTAGGGATACTCGGCGATGTGGGGAAAGCCGTCGAGAAACCGGGCAAAGCTGGCGCCGAAACGGTTCAGGTCGGCATCAAGCGAGGGATGGGCCATGCCGTAGGCCCGCGCCAGCGCGCCGAAAAACTCCTCGCCGACCAGTTGGCGCAGCACTGGGCAGGCCGCCGACAAGGCTTTATTCCAGGTGACGGTCAGGTTGCCCCGGTACAGGCCGAAGCGGTCGGGGTTCGCGGTCCCCTTGAACTGCGCCAGCGCATCGGCTTCGCCAGCGTAGTCGAACAGGGCGTGCGCGAAGCGTTGCTGGGTATCGGCCAGTGCGCCCGGGGCCAGCGCTTGAGCGTGGCGGCCGCGCCAGGGGTTGGCGACGTTGATCACCGGGTAGGCGCTGGCGACCTGCTGCGCCTTGCGCGCCTCGCCCAGCAGCACGTCCAGCGCGGGCACGTCGGTATCCCATTCGATCAGGGTCGGCACGCGTCCGAAGCGCGCCAGCGCCGCTTCATACAGGGCCCAGACCGGCGCGGCCACCACGTCGCCATGATGGTCGACGACCGCGTGCGGCGTGACCAGGTGCCCGGCCAGGTGGATTTCGGCGACACTGCCGGGCGCGATGGCCGCGATCGCCGCCAGCGCGTCCTCGCCGTGATTGCATTGGTTGACGTAGAGATTGTTCACATCGAGCAGCAGGGCGCAGCCGGTGCGGCTGGCCAGCTCGGCCAGAAAATCGGCTTCGCTCATCGTATCGTCGTTAAAACGCACGTACGTGGAGACATTTTCCAGCAAAATGCGTCGATGCAGCCGCTCTTGCACCTGCTCGATCCGTTCGCACAGCAAGTCGAGCGCGGCGGCGCTGAGCGGCATCGGCAGCAAGTCGTTGAGCTGGCGGTCGGCCACGGCGCCCCAGCACAGGTGTTCGGAGACAAGCATGGGCTCGACCCGCTCGACCAGCGCGCAGACTCGTTCCAGATGGGAAGCGGAAAACCCGCGCGCCGAGCCGAGGCCGAGGCCGACGCCATGCAGGCTGATGGGATAATCGCGGCGCAGTTCTTGCAGTACATGCCAGTTCCAGCCCGCGCGGTCGAGAAAGTTTTCGGTGTGGACTTCAAGCCAGCCGATGGCGGGCCGCTCGTCAAGAAACTGGCGGTAATGGGGCGCGCGCAAGCCGACGCCGGTGCCCGGCGCGGCCAAGCCGGCGACCGTATCGGCCGGTAAGGCCCCGCCCGTCATGACTTATTTGCCGGACAGTTTGCCGCCCGCCTTTTCGCACGTGCCCTTGGCCACGTATTTCCACTCTTCCGGTGCCTTGTCGACGGTCGATGCGCCGGCGCAGCCGTGCGAGCCGTTGGCGCTGGCGCAATCGTTCTGGCCAGCCTTGGCGATGCCGTAGCACTTCTCTTTTTCGGACTTGTCGCCCTTGGGCATGGGCGCGTCGTGCGCCGCGGCGATGCCGGAGGAAACGGCGCACACGCCGGCGAGGGCGGCTGCGATCAGGGCTTGACGTTTGTTCATCGTGGATCTCCTTGGAGTTATGAAGTGAAACAGGAACTGCCGGGTCGATGCGATTGTAAAGCCGGCCGCGCGATTGTCCGGCGTGCCTTTCAGTTCCTTACAACTTCTCCCGTGCCAACGCCAATTCTAGCGTAAAAAAGCCCGGTTCCTCCGCTAACTGGAGGTAACCGGGCGATGCAGGCACCCTTGCGCGATGAAATCAGGCAGTCGTGTTGATCGTATTGCCGAGATTGGCCGGCAGGCGCGGCGGTTTCGGCAGCGTGTCGATCAGCTGGGCAGCAACCTGACCGTCCATCTGTTGTGCTTTCTTCAAGACGGCGTAGCCCACTTCCTGCTTGATGCCCGTTTCGGCCATGCTGGTGGCCAGTGATGCAATTGATGAAACGTCCATGAGATTCTCCCGTTTAATTGGCTCTCACGGATGGTAACGACGCCGTTTGCCCGAACTTTAGGCTGGGCCCGAATTAATTCTGGCCTTGAGCCATGCGAGCACGCTCGCCGGATCGTTCAGGTCGAGCCAGGCGACGTTGCCGGGAAGATCACCTGGCGGCGGCGCATCCGATGCCACGGCGACAATATGCGGATCGTTCGGATACAGCGGCGGATGCCCCAGCGACGGCCGCTGCACCTCCAGCTTGGGGATCGCCTCCCATTTGTAGCCTTCGACCAGGGTCAGGTCGGCCGGCCCCAGCAGCGCCAGCTGCTCGGCCAGGGTCGGCTCCGGCGCGCCGCGCAGCTCGCGAATGACGGCCACGCGGAACGGCGAGGCGATCATCACCTGCGCCGCCCCGGCCGTGCGCAGGCGGGCACTGTCCTTGTGGGGCGGTTCCAGCATGACGTCATGATGGCTGTGCTTGATGACATTGATGCGCAGGCCGTCCGCGGCCAGCCGGCCGACCAGCGTTTCGAGCAAGGTGGTCTTGCCGCTGCCGGACCAGCCGATCACACCAAGTAAGTTGTGCATGCGCGGCCTTTCCGCCGAGAAGTAAGAGCGCCATTATACAAAGGACAAAGGCATCAATACGGATGGCGGTAGCGCTGGCCCTTGTAGCTCATCACGGCCGACTTGGGCAGCAGCTTTTCCAGGACCAGCCCGGGCGCCACTTCATCGCCTTCGCGGCGCAAGACCTTATCGATCAGCAGGAGGCGGTCGGCCGGATTCTTGGAATAGATATAGCCGCCGACCGCGATCGCCGGAATCTCGTGCTGCAGGGCGTCGGGCAGTTCGCGCAGGGTGCGCAGGGTCTCTTCCGGCGCGGTGACCGGCTTGTCGGCCTTGACCGTGTCGGTCCGGGCGAGCTCCTCTTTTTTGAGCGGCTCGTCTTTTTTAACCGGCGCTTCCTTCTTGACTGGCGCTTCCTTCTTGGCGGGCTCTTCCTTCCTAACCGGCTTGACCTCGGGCGCCTTGACCGGCTCGGCCTTGGGCGGTGGAGGTGTCTGCGCCACCGGCGCTGGCAGCGGCGGCGGCACGGGCGCCGGCGCAGGCAACGGGGCCGGAGCGGCCACCGGTGCGGCCACCGGTGCGGCGACCAGAGAGGTAGCCGGCGCGGTAGCTTGGGCGGTAGCCGACGCGGCAGCCTTCACCACAGGCGCCGGCGGTGTCGCCGATTGCTTCCACGCATACACGGCAGCCCCCGTGGCGCCCAATGCCAGCAGCGCCAGCCCGATCACGGCCGGGCTGGCGCCCGCGCCTCTGCGCTCAGGCTCGGCGGCATGCATCGGCGTCGCATGGATGGTCGGGGCGTTGCCGAGCTGGCGTTCGGCCTGCGCCTTCTTGAGTGCTTCGAGAATATAGGACATCTTATGGTTTCCCCGTTGCGCCAGCCGCCAGCAGGCGCGGTTCGGCCACGCCGGTCAGCTGGTTCAGGCGCATGTAGGTGCGCGGACCGGCCACGCCGTCCGCCTTGAGGTTTTGATGCGCCTGGAACGCGCGCAGCAGTTCCAGGGTCGGCGCGCTCAACGGACGGTCTGCCGGCGGCGGCGCCAAGCCGTTGATCTTGGCCAGGCGCGAGGCGATCCAGTCGACATCGGCGCCCTGCTCGCCCGCGCTGACCTGGTCGCGGAAGTAGCGCGGCATCACCCAAAAGGTCACGAAACTGCCGTCCGACCGGGTGGCGAGCGCGCCGAGGTCGAGCGTCTGCTCCTTGCCGTCGACGTTGAGGCGCACGCTGGTCTCGTCCATGCCGGTCAGCAGCGCGTAGCTCACCACCGGTCCGTCGCGCAAGGTCAGCACGGCGGGACGGTCGAGCAGGCGCAGTTCGTACAGCCCGCCCTTGCCCTGATGGCAGCGCAGGTTCAGTTTCAGCGCATCCTCGCAAGTCGCACCAGTGGGCAGCACCACGCCCCACAAGGCCGACAGCGCGTGCAGCGCAGCCTGTTCGCTGGCGTGCGTGAGCGGCGCGACGGCGGGACGAGGAACCGGCGGCACCGGCGGCAACGGAGCGGGCGGCGCAACAGCGGCCACGGCCTTGACCGGTGCTGCGGCAACCTGCACCGGCACGCTCCTGGCGGAGGGACGCAGTTGCCACGCCGCAGCCGCGCCCAGCGCAGCCGTCGCCAGCACGCCGGCCGCCACATATTGCCAGCGCAACCTTGACGCGGCCGCCGTGGCGCCGCCCGAAAACACTTCGCTGCCGGCGCGGCGCAGGATCTGGCGCGTCACTTCGCGGCTGTTTTCGACATACGCACCGAGCAAGGCGCGGTCGCACAAGAGGTTGATGCGGCGCGGCACGCCCTGCGACAGCTGGAACACTTGCCCCATCAGCGAACGCGGGAACGGCCGCGAAGCGCCACCGCCCGCCACCGCCAGCCGGTGCGCGACGTAGCTGGCGGTTTCGGCTTCGGTGAGCGAGCCCAGGTGATAGCGCGCAATCACGCGCTGGGCCAGCTGTTCGAGCTCGGGCCGGGCCAGGATCGCGCGCAGCTCCGGCTGGCCGATCAGGATAATTTGCAGCAGCTTGCGCTCGCTCGTTTCCAGATTGGTCAGCAGGCGCAGCTGTTCGAGCACGTCGGCCGACAGGTTCTGGGCCTCGTCGATGATCAATACATTGTTCTTGCCCTGCGCGTGACTGGCCAGCAGGTAGCGGTTGATGGCGTCCACATAGCTCTTGACGCTGACCGCGCCGGCCGGCGCCGGCGGCAGGTCGATGCGAAATTCATCGCAGATCGACAGCAGCAGTTCCTCGACCGTCAGCTTGGGATTGAAGATATAGGCCAGGCAGCAGCCGGCCGGAATCTGCTCGATGAAGCAGCGGCACACGGTGGTCTTGCCGGCGCCGATTTCGCCGGTCAGCAGCACGAAGCCGCCGCCGCTATTGACGCCGTACAGCAGGTGCGCCAGCGCTTCGCGGTGGCGTTCGCTCATGAACAGGTAACGGGGATCGGGGGCGATGGAAAACGGTGACTGCTTCAGGCTGAAGAATTGCTTGTACATGGATTCCCTGGAAGTGCATCACCCGCGCTAGCGGCCGACGGGCAGCGGCTTGTATTTGGCGCAGTAAATCTTGGACTTGGTCTTGAAGTAGACGATTTTACTGCCGGGATTGGACGCGCGCACCGGATAGGGCGAGTTGTCCACCGACAGGTGACGCACGCCCACGGCGTTGCGGATCGCTTCTTCGAGCTTGTCGGGCGTGGTGTCGGCCACGGCGGCCACGAACACCAGTTCGCTGGTATCGTCGCTGATCATGATGTCGGTCACCGGCGCGCCCCACAAGGTACCCTCGGCCTTGAACCAGTAGGCGCCGCCCTCGTGCTTGTAGGACGGGCCGAAGGCATTCACCAGGTAATCGTGGAAGTAAGCATTGTCGAGCTGGCTACGGCACAGGATGGCGCTGCCGATGACGGGGCCGAAGGTCGACGGCGCCCCCGGGGCGGCCAGGGGCACGGCGGCGGCCAGCGCAAGCAGCGCCATGGCGCAGCTTCGCCCGGACAGTGCGCGCGAGCGGGCTGCACCAGGTAATACCTGCTTCGAACCGATCGCCAGGCGCATCCGACCTCCCGTGGAGAACGTGCTTACTGACGCGCGCGCTCTTCCTTCTTGACCTTCTTGGCTTCCTTCTTCTCTTTCACCGACTTGGCGGGTTCTTTTTTGGTTTCTTTCTTATTGTCTTGCGCTTTACTCATTGCGGGCTCCTGATAACGATTTATAGCTTGGACAGCCAATTGCGGTTCGCAGCGATTTTTTGCTTGGCCGACGCCGGCAGCATCTCGTAACAGCCGGGATACTGCTTGAGCGCGTGCTCGCGAATTTCCTTCTGCAAACCGTTGATAATAAACACATATACGACGGCACCGTCGTCATTCTGTCGCGTGCCCATATAGCGGATCATTATTCCTCCTTTTAATCCGTGAGCGGAGCGAATAAACCTCGGTTGTCTCACATCGCCACATTATGACACTGCCCGGCGCCATTTCGCTACCTGGCGCGGAAATGACGGACGAAAAAAAGCCCGCACGGAGGCGGGCTTTCGAGATGGGCCGCTAAGGCCCGTAAAACTTCTTGCTTTTGTAAAATTTGCCAGAAAGCATATCGCTCATGCCAGTCTGGAATCACTAAATTCCGACTAGAAATATAGCACATGACATCGGCATGACATGAACAAAATGTCAGCGAGTGTGGCGAGAAAGAAACGCCTTGCAACAGGACCTCAGACATGCGCCAGCCACGGGTCGCTTTCCGGACGCGGAAACTGGGCCGTCATGAAATCGACAAAACTGCGCACCTTGTACGACAGCAGGCGCCGGCTCGGATAGACCAGCGACAGCTCCAGCCGGCCCAGGTGATGGCCCTTGAGCAGCTGCACCAAACGCCCGCTGCTCAGGTCGTCTTCCAGGGTCAGCGAGGACCGCACCATGATGCCCATGCCGGCAATCGCCGCCTGGCGCAGCACCGAGATATTGTTCGATATCACCCGTGGCGTGATCGGCACATCGACCCGCTTGTTGTCCCACGTCACCGGCCAGCTGTGGCGCAATTGCTCGAAGGCGAAATTGAGGCAATCGTGGGACGACACGTCGACCGGCGTGAGCGGTTCGCCGCGCCGGGCGATGTAGTCGGGCGAGGCGCACAGCACCACGTTCGAGGTCGCCAGGCGGCGCGCGATCAGGCTGGCATCGAATTTTTGCAGGCCCATGAAAATACCGACGTCAAACCCTTCCTCGACGATATCGACCGCGTGGTCGGCCAGGGTGACGTCGAGCACCACCTCGGGCACGGTGGCGGCGTACAGCGGCAGCAGCTTGGCCAACTGGTATTGGCCGAAGCCGGGATGGCAATAGATGCGCAAGGTGCCGCTGGCCTTGCGCGCCGAGGACGACGCGATGGCGTCGGCGTCGTCGATATCGGCCAGGATCTGGCGCACGCGCTCCAGGTATTGCTTGCCGGTTTCGGTGAGCGAGAGCTTGCGCGTGGTGCGGTTGAGCAAGCGCGTGCCCAGGTGGGCTTCCAGGTCGGCGATGTTGCGCGTCACCACGGTATTCGACATATCCATCGCCTGCGCCGCGCGGGCAAAGCTCCCCTGCTCGACGACCTTGGCAAACACGCGCATTGATTGAAGCCTGTCCATCCCCGCCTCCCGATTGTGGATTATCCCTGATAGCGCAACGTTGCATTGCGATTATTCGCCTTTTTTGCGGATACCGCAACGTATAGACTGCTTCACATGGACGAGGAAACGCAAACAAGCAACTCGTCAGCGCCGCCAGCCACCCGCGACGTCCACTAATTACCGGAGAAACACCATGAAATCATCGTCCTTCATTGCTGCTGTTGCCGTTGTTATCAGTACCGTCGCTGGTTCCGCTGTTGCCGCCGATGCCACCGTGGCGAACGCCAGCGTGAGCGCCGCCGCGAGCAGCATCACCGCTACCCGCCTGAACGTGCCGGAACTGGCCGTGTCATCGAGCCGCACCCGCGCCGACGTACGCGCCGAGGCACTGGAAGCTGCCAAACATGCACGGCCGACGCTGAGCACCCAGCTCGACCTGACGAAGAACTGATCAGCACCACCGTCGTCCCCGCGCAGGCGGGGACCCAAGTTAATCGAACGTCCGCGGTATGACGAGCACGATTATCCCGAATTTAGCAATTGTGCATTGCGTCAATCGGTCTTTTTCGAATCAATGTGACGTAATACACTGACCTTAATCAAAGAGCACCGCTCTTGCCGCCGCAGACAATCGCGACGTTGACTTAATACTGGAGAAATATTATGAAATCATCGACATTGTTTACCGCCGTAGCAGCCCTGGTCCTGAGCGGTTCCGCTTTTGCCGCCGACGCCCCTGCCGCCAGCACCGCCGTTTCCGCTGCCGCCGCATCGAGCCTGAGCGTGCCTGCCGTCACCATCAGCCAGTCGACCAGCCGCAGCCGTGACGACGTGAGCGCCGAAGCCGTTCAATTCGTCAAGAACTACAAGACCGCTTTCGCCGTCCAGCTGGAACAGTACAAGAACTAATCGCGGCGGCCGGAGCCCGGCCGCTTGCATGTAGCCCCTCGGCAGTACCCTCGCAGCACCCTCGCAGCACAGTTCAAACCGGAAAACCCGACGCCCCCTCGGGTTTTCCGACCTCCCGCCCTTCCCGCTTTCTCCACGTTTCCCCTTATTCCCTCATCCTGACCGTTCAAGCCGTTCAATTGTCAATCCATCGGTTTGCGCTCGCGTGCGCACGCCTGGCGCCGTATTGTTGATGCTCCGTACTCAACGCCGCCAAGCGGCCACACGCCATGACCACCTTATTCAAGCAAGCCACCTTCGCCACCCTCCTGTGCGCCGCCGCTGCCGCCAACGCCCAGACCATGTCCGACGTGCGCAAGGTCGCGCCCTTTCACGCCATCGAACTGTCCGGCCCTTATAAAGTGGTGATCACCGCCCAGGGCACGCAAGCGCTCGAACTGTCGGGCCAGCGCAAGAAACTCGAGCGCATCGAAACCATCGTCAAGGGCGACACCCTGATCGTGCGTCCGCGTTCGCGCAGCGGCATCAACATCAGCTTCAACGACGACGAGCGCGCCACCATCACCATCGTGGCGCCCGGCCTGCGCAGCCTGGCCAACGCCGGCAGCGCCGACGTGTCGCTCAGCCAGGTCGACGGCGACGCGTTCGCGCTGAACCTGAGCGGCTCGGGCGACGTGGAGGTGTTTCAACTTAAAACCGGCAAGCTCGATCTGAACATGAAAGGCTCGGGCGACGTCACCCTGGCCGGCGCCGCGCGCGCCTTGCAAGTCACGGCGAACGGCTCGGGCGAGATCGAAGCCTGCGGTTTGGCGGTGGAACGCACCAGCGCCGTGCTGCGCGGCTCGGGCGAAGCCTGTGTTCCCGGCGGCACCGGCCAGTTCCTCGGCGAAGTCCATGGCTCGGGCGAGCTGACGGTCAAGCAGCTACGGGCCGACAAGGCGCGCCTCGTGGTGGCCGGTTCGGGCGAGATCGATATCGAAGGCACCGTCGGCACGCTCACCGCGGACCTGAGCGGCTCGGGCGGCATCGACGGCGAAAACCTGGTGGCGCAACAGGCCAATGTGAGCGTGCGCGGCTCGGGCAGTGCCGAAGTGCGCGTCAATCAGGCCGGCTCCAGCGCCGCGCAGCTGATGCGCTACGACCGCAAAGGCGCCAGCGCATCGCGCGACTGAACCTTCCCTGAAGCGCCGGATTGCCCGTACACTGAAGGTGGAAGCATCCCCGTGACCGGCCGGACGTAGCCAGTCGCGGCCCCACCGAAGAAGAAAGCGAGACCGACACCATGAAACCGGCCGTTACAGCCTTCGCCGTGCTCTGTGGAGCCAGCATGCTGGCAACGCTGGTGTCGAGTTGCGTGGCCAATCAGGTGATCGACGTGGTTCCCGGCTCCGAGGACTGCCATGCCGGCTGCAAGGCCGCCGCCGCCGGCTGGCCTTACCCCTACATCGTCGATGGGCACGGCCTGTCGCCTCACGGCTCCGCCGATCTGATGGGCCTGCTGATGGGCATCGACAGGCTCGATCTGTTCGGAGTCGTCCTGAACTTCGCAGCCTGGCTCGCCATCCTGCTCATTCCCATGGCAGCTTGGCTAATGTGGCGCTCACGGGCCGCGCGCAAGCCATCGGCTTGACATGCGTCGCAGCTTCGCCTCGCACTGCCCATCAGATAAAAAATCCTGTGCCTGAAAATCCAAGGTGCGAGCGCTCCCGCCCGCACACTCGTCGGCAAATCCTGCTCCGTCCACCCCTGCCGGCAGGTCCGCCCGACAGCCGCCGCAAACCTCCATCCATACCAAATTGGCACTAAACCAAAGCCAGATTAATACCATTGCCCCGGATTTATAAAACCTTAACAAACAATGACTTACGATAATTCCGGCAGGCAGGAACGCAATGCCAATTCGGTATTTTTTAATACCACTTAAATACCTGTTGACAAGGTGGTTAGGCGATCTTATAGTGCCCACACCTTCCCCACTTCAGAACGCGGACAACAGCAAACATGATCGAATATCTCATCGGCGTCGATGGCGGTGGAACCGGTACCAGGGTGCGCCTGGCGCGCGCCGACGGCAGCGCGCTGGCACAAGGCCAGGGCGGTCCGTCCGGCCTTTCGCTCGGCATCGCGCAGGCGTGGAACGCGATCGCCGAAGCGGTCGCCGCCGCCTTTGCCGCGGCCGGCATCGCGCAGCCGGCCAACGCCGGCGTCGCCCTCGGCCTGGGCATGGCGGGCGTGCACAATCCGCTGTGGGCCGACCAATTCGTGGCCGCCAATCCAGGCTTCGGCAGCATGCGGCTCGAGAACGACGGCTACACCACCCTGATCGGCGCGCACGGCGGCAAACCGGGCACCATCGTCGCCATCGGCACCGGCAGCGTGGGCCAGGCCTTGCTGGCCGACGGCAGCTTTCGCGAAGTGGGCGGCTGGGGTTTTCCGACCGGCGACGAAGCCGGCGGCGGCTGGATGGGCCTGCGCGCCATCGCCCACATCGAAAAAGTCATCGACGGGCGCGCGCCGCACAGCGCCTTCGCGCAAGCGGTGATCGACGCCTGCGGCGGCGAGCGCAATGCCATCCAGGTCTGGATCGGCCGCGCCACCCAGACCGCGTTTGCCTCGCTGGCGCCGCTGGTCGTGGCGCACGCCGATTCCAGCGACACCGCGCGCGCCATCCTGGCTGACGCCGGGCGCGAAGTGGCATTGATGGCGCATGCGCTCGACCCATCCGGCCAACTGCCGCTGGCCCTGTGCGGCGGCCTTGGCGCGCCGCTGCGCGCTTACCTGCCGCCAGACCTGCTGGCACGCAGCGTCGCTCCCCTGGGCGACTCCGCCAGCGGCGCGCTGCGCATGATCGAACTCCACGTGAGAGGACACTAACCATGCTTGCGCAGCTTAGCGATTTCAAGCCCGACGCCGACAGCGTCACCCCGCTCTACATGCAGCTGGCGAACAAGCTATCGGCCGGCATCACCAGCGGCGACTGGCGCGCCAACGAAGCGCTGCCGTCCGAGCGCATGCTCTCGGACATGCTCGACATCTCGCGCGTGACCGCGCGCAAGGCTATCGACATGCTGTGCGAGCGCGGCATGCTCACGCGCCGGCGCGGCTCCGGCACCTACATCACCCCGAAGCTGGAACAGCCGCTTTCGCGCCTGACCAGTTTTTCGGAAGAACTGAGCCAGCGCGGCTTCACCGCCGGCTCGCGCTGGCTGGAACGCGAGATCGGCGTGGCCGCTCCGCTGGAACTGCTCTCGCTCGGGCTCTCGCCCAACATGCCGGTGGCGCGCCTGCGCCGCCTGCGCACCGCCGACGACGTGGTGATGGCGATCGAAACGACCACCATCCCGGCCATCCACATGCCCGACCCGCACGGCGTGACCGATTCGCTGTACGGCTATCTTGAGGCGCGCGGCGCCATCCCGATGCGCGCGCTGCAGCATATCCGCGCCGTCAACGCCAATGCGGAGCAGGCGCGCCTGGCCGGCCTGGCGCCGGGTGCGGCGATGCTGCACATTACCCGTGTGAGTTACCTGGACAGCGGCGCGGCGGTGGAACTGACCCACTCGTTCTGCCGCAGTGATTATTATGAATTTGTAGCGGAGTCGCGCCGATGAGCGATGCAATCAAGGGCAATATCCTCACCAGCCGCGGCTGGATCAACGGCGCGATCAGCTTCGGCCAACGCGTGACAGGTATCGAAGGCGGCGCCGTCGACCCAATGGTCAACGGCGACGACTACGTCATCCCCGGCTTCATCGACCTGCACGTGCACGGTGGCGGCGGCAAGGACATCATGGAGGCCGGCGACGCGCCCCACATCATCGCCGCCATGCACGCCAAGCACGGCACCACCTGCCTGCTGGCCACCACCATGACGGCCCCGCCGCACGAAATCACGCGCGCCCTCAAGGCCATCGGCGCGGCCTGCGCCGACCGCCGCCCGGGCGCTGCGCGCATCCTCGGCGTGCACCTGGAAGGCCCGTACATCAACTCCGGCAAGCTGGGAGCGCAGCCGAACTACGCGCGCGCCGCCACCCTGGCCGAAGTGCAGCAGCTGGGCACCTACGCGCCGATGCGCCTCATTACCGTGGCGCCCGAAATCGCCGGCCACCTGAACCTGGTGCGCGAACTGAGTAACGCCGGCATCCGCGTGCAGATCGGGCATACGCTCGGATCGTATGAAGATGGCGTGGCCGCGCTGGAGCACGGCGCGGCCGGCTTTACGCACCTGTTCAACGCCATGAGCGGCCTGCATCACCGCGAGCCGGGCATGGTGGGCGCGGCGCTGGCGCATGCGCAGTACGCCGAACTGATTCCGGACTTGCTGCACGTGCACCCGGGGGCCATCAAGGTGGCGCTGCGCTCGATCCCGCACCTGTACTGCGTCACCGATTCCACCGCCGCCACCGGCATGCCCGACGGCGACTACAAGCTTGGCCGCCACAGCGTGCAGAAATGCATGGGCGGCGTGCGCCTGCCCGACGGCACCCTGGCCGGCAGCACCCTGACCATGGACCAGGCGCTGCGTAACCTGGTGAGCCTGGGTTTGACGCTGGAAGACGCGTCGAACCGGGTGTCCACGTATGCCGCCGACTACCTCGGCGAAACCGAACGCGGACGCCTGGCGCCGGGCACCTTTGCCGACATGGTGGTCCTGGACCGCGACCTGAAAATCAAAGCTGTCTATATCGAAGGAGAAAAGTGTGACCTCACTGATGCTTAAAGAAGCCCTGTCCGCCGCCGACTGCGTCGCCCTGCAGCTGGAAAACGACGTCGAACGCTACGCGGAACTGGGCCGCAAGCTGAGGACCACGACCTTCAACACCGCGCTGACGGTGGCGCGCGGCAGTTCCGACCATGCCGCCAACTACTGCGCCTACCTGATCATGGCGCGCATGGGACGCATCGTCGCCTCCCTGCCGATGTCGCTGGTGACCTTGTACAAGTCGCCGCTGGTCACGCGCGACACGCTCACCATCGCCATCTCGCAATCGGGCCAGAGCCCGGACGTGGTCGAACCGATCCGCTACTTCCGCGACGGCGGCGCCACCACCATCGCGCTGGTCAACGATATCGATTCGCCCCTGGCCCAGGCCGCCGAATGGGCGATGCCGCTGCGCGCAGGCAAAGAGCAGAGCGTAGCCGCCACCAAGAGCTTCATCACCAGTCTGGTGGCCGGTGCGCGCCTGGTCGCGCAGTGGCAGAACGACCCGGAGCTGACCGAAGGCCTGGCCGCCCTGCCGGACGCATTGCGCAGCGCCACCGAGGTGGATTGGTCGCCGGCGCTGGAAGTGCTCACGCCGGCCCGCAACATCATGGTGGTCGGACGCGGCATCAGTTTTCCGATCGCGCTCGAATCGGCGCTCAAGTTCAAGGAAACCTCGGCATTGCAGGCGGAAGCGTTCAGCGGCGCCGAAATCAAGCACGGCCCGATGGCCCTGATCGAAGACGGCTACCCGCTCCTGATTTTCGCAACGCGCGGACCGACCCAGGCCGGCCTGATTGCACTGGCGGCCGACATGCGTGGCCGTGGCGCGCGCGTGCTGCTGGCCGCTCCCGCCGACATACCCGAGCGCGATTTGACCCTGCCGACCGCCGCCACGCCGGACCTGGACCCGATCGTCGCGGTGCAGGCGTTCTACGTGATGGCGGCGCACCTGTCGAAAGCGCGCGGCATGGACCCGGACCGTCCGCGCCACCTCAGCAAAGTCACCAAGACCAACTGACCCGGCCCCGCCATCGATGAAGATCAAGTTGAAGCTCAAGACACTACTGACGGCATTGATGGCATTCGGGCTGGCTGCCTCCGCGGCCGCTGCCGACACGAAGATCGAATTCTGGACTTTCAGCATGAAGCCGAAGTTCACGCCCTTCTTCGAATCGGTGGCGCGCAATTACGAGGCGCAGAATCCGGGCGTGAAAATCGAGTGGATCGATTTTCCGTGGGACGTCATCCAGACCAAGCTGGTCACGCGCATCGTGGCCGGCACGCCGCCGGCGCTGGTCAACCTGAACGTGCCCTGGGCCGACGAATACGCGCGCGACGAGCTGCTCACGCCCGTCGACGCCCTGCTCGGCGCGTCCAAGGCCAGCTACATCCCCAGCACCCTGGAAGACCTGCGCTTCAAGGGCAAGACCTACGGCTTCCCGATGTACAGCAACGTCGCCGTGATCGCCTACAACCAGACCATCTTCAAGGATGCGGGCCTCACGCGCGGCCCGCAAAGCTTCGACGAGCAGCTCGCGTTCGCGCGCCAGATCGCCGCGCGCACCGGCAAGGCCGGCATCGCCCCGGCGCTGTCGAAAATCGATGGCCTGTTCATGTGGCAGGGCCTGGCCGTCATCAAGGATGGCAAGGCGGTGTTCAATTCGGCGCAGCACGTGGCGCTGGTGAGCAAACTCGCCGCCACCTACAAGGCCGGCGGGCTGCTGAAAGAAAGCCTGTTCGCCGAAGATAACTTCCCGGCCGTGGTCGACGCCTACAAGGGCGGACGCCTCGGCATGCTGCTGGCGCCTCCGACGGCGCTTAAACGCATCCAGGGCGATGCCAAGGATATCTACGCCATCACCGGCGTGGCGCCCGCGCCGCTCGGCCCCACCGGCATCGCCGACGGCGGCTGGCTGATTCACTTCGCGATCCCCAAGGGCGTCAAGGCCGATATTCTCCCGGCGGTCGGCAAGTTCGCGCTGTACCTGACGGGCGACGCCAACCAGCTGGCCTTCGCCAAGCAGGCCAGCGTGTTCCCCACCACCGTCAAGGCGGCGGCCGACCCGTATTTTCTCGCGCACCCAAGCAACGCCGGCGCGGCCGAAAAAGCCGTGGAAGCGGGCGCGCGCTCGATGGCACATTCACATACCTTGTACGTGGCCGGCATTGACGACTACGACGAACTGCGCCGCTCGCTGGTCAAGGCGGTCGAAGCGGGCGTCACCGGCAAGCAGGACGTGCAGCAGGCGCTCGACCAGGCGGTCGCGATCTGGAACAAAAAGCTGTCCAAACAGAGGCTTCACTAATGAGCAATCGGCGCCACACCTTGCAGGCATGGATGTTCCTGGCACCGGCGCTGGTGCTGCTGGCCGTGTTTTCATTCTGGCCGGTGGCGTACGGCTCGTTCCTCGCGTTCACCGACTATTCGCTGATCCGGCCGACGTCGTTCGTCGGCCTGGATAACTTCCGCTACATTTTCGATAACGAGATGTTCGTCACGGGGCTCAAGAATTCGCTGCTGTTTTTGGTGATGGTGCCGTTCGTGCAGATCGGTGCGGTCGCGCTGGCGGTGCTGGTCAATAACCAGCTGCCCGGCATCCGCTGGTTCCGCGCCGCCTTCTACGTGCCGGTGGTGACCACGGTATCGGTGGTGGGCATCATGTGGGGCTTCATGTTCCACGAACAGGGCACGCTCAATTACGTCTTCATGCAACTGCGCCTGGCGAACGCGCCGATCGGCTGGCTGACCGACGACACGCTGGCCCTGTTCGCGGTCATGTTCGTCACTCTCTGGCGCGGGCTTGGCTGGTACATGGTGATGTACCTGGCAGCGTTGCAGTCCATCCCGGCCGACATGCAGGAAGCCGCCATGCTCGATGGCGCCAATCGCTGGCAGCAGTTCTGGAAGATCACCGTGCCGATGCTCCGGCCGACCATTGCCGTGTGCACGATCCTGTCGGTGCTGGCCGCGCTCAAGGCGTACCAGGAAGTGGACGTACTGACCCAGGGCGGGCCGATGAATTCGACCTTCACCGCCCTGTACTACGCCTACGACCAGGGTCTCAAGCACCTCAAGCTGCCGCGCGCGCTGGCCGCCAGCCTGGTGGTGTCGAGCATCTGCATCGGCATTGCGCTGGTGTGCCTGCGTTACCTCAAACCGAAGCACCGCTGATGCGCGCCC
Source organism: Telluria sp. (assembly GCA_036386755.1). GTDB lineage: Bacteria > Pseudomonadota > Gammaproteobacteria > Burkholderiales > Burkholderiaceae_D > Telluria_A. Next base: position 12,786 of record DASVVC010000129.1, on the reverse strand, counting down.
GTCCGCTGGCCACGTTCGGCCATTACCTGATCCTGTGCGTGCTCGCGGTGGTGTGCGTGTTCCCGTTCTGGTGGACCTTGGTCACCGCCATTTCGACCGAAGGCAATGTGTTCGCCTTTCCGCCCACCTTCTGGCCGCGCAAGCCGTCGCTGGAGAACTTCGCCGAAGTGTTCCGCGCCATCCCGATCCTGGCGTTTTTCAAGAACTCGGTGCTGATCGCCGTGTGCACCGTGTTCTGGAAGCTGGCACTGTGTTCGCTGGCCGCTTACCCGCTGGCGCGGATGCGTTTTCGTGGCCGCAAACTGGTATTCGGGATCATCCTCGCGACCCTGGTGCTGCCGTCCGAGGTGAACTTTTTGGTGAACTTCATTACGGTGACCAAGCTGTCGCTGGTGGACACCTACACCGGCGTGATCTTGCCGAACGTGGTGACGGCGGTCGCCATTTTGCTGCTCAAGCAGGCCTTCGAGGAAGTGCCGCAAGACCTGATCGACGCCGCCCGCGTGGACGGCGCCTCGGAGTGGGTCATCTTCAGCAAGATCATGCTGCCCTTGATCGCGCCGTGGCTGGCCACGGTCGGCATTTTGACGGCCGTCGAAGCCTGGAACGAATATATCTGGCCCTCGATCGTGATGAGCAAACCGGATGAATTTCCGCTGTCGGTGGGCGTGCTGTACTTGCGCGGCACCTTCGGCAGCAGCACCCGCGTGATCGCGGCCGGCACCGTGCTGACGATCCTGCCCACCCTGGCCGCCTTCCTGTTCACGCAGCGCTTCTTCATGCGCGGCATGGACGGCGCAGTCAAGTAACGCGTCACGTTATTCAACCCAAGGATGTCGATGGAACTGACTACAACAACTAAAAAAGCACGCAGCCCGCTGGCATGGGTACCGAGTCTGTACCTGGCGCAGGGCCTGCCCTTCTTCGCGGTTGCGATGGTGGCGGGCCAGATGTTCAAGAGCATGGGCGTGGCCAACGACGACATCGCCCACTGGACCGCCGCCATCATGTCGGCCTGGATCTTCAAGCCGCTCTGGAGCCCCTTCCTGGAACTGGCAAGCAGCAAGAAGATTGTCGTGGTCAGCTTCCAGCTGATCGGGGGCGCCTGCCTTGGCCTGGTGGCGGTGGCGCTGCACATGCCGTTCTGGTTCGCCGCCTGCGTCGTCATGCTCACCCTGGTCGCCATTTCATCGGCCACGCACGACGTGGCCTGCGACGGCCTGTATATCTCCAGCCTGACGCAAAAAGAGCAGGCAGCCTACGCCGGCTGGACCGGAACCTTCTTCAATGCCGGGCGCTTCATCTCCTCCGGCGGCCTGCTGCTGCTGGCCGGGTACTTTGAAAAGACCATGGGCGTGGCCTCGGCCTGGACCATCGTGTTCTGCATCCTGGCCGCGATGATGATCATATTGGGGCTGTACAACGGCTGGGCGCTACCGCTGGCAAAGAACCCGGCCAGCGCCGACATCACGGCGCAGCAGATCGCGCGCACGCTCAAGGAAGTCATCATCGACTTTTTCAAGAAGCCCGGCATCTGGGTCTCGGTGCTGTTCATCATTTTGTTCCGCGCCGGCGAAGCGCAGGTGCAAACGATCGGCCCGCTGTTCCTGCGCGAAGCGCGCAACCTGGGCGGACTGGGACTGAGCACCATCGAAGTGGGCGCCGTGTACGGCACCGCCGGCACCGTCGCTTTCGTGGTCGGCAGCATCGCGGGCGGCTACTTCACGTCGTGGCTGGGCCTCAAGCGCGCGATCCTGGTGCTGATTTTGGCAGTGAACCTGCCCAACCTGGTGTTCTACTTTCTCTCGACCGCCCTGCCGACCGACCTGACCCTGATCGGCGCGGCGCTGGCCGTGGAAATGTTCGGCTACGGCTTCGGTTTCGTAGGCCTGATTTTGTACATGATGCAGGTGGTCGCACCAGGCAAATACCAGACCGCGCACTATGCGTTCGCGACCGGGATCATGCAGCTCGGCTTTTCGCTGTTCAAGTGGATCAGCGGCGACATCCAGATCGCGCTCGGGTACCACAACTTCTTCCTGTGGGTGCTGGCCGCCGCCGTGCCGGTGGCGATTTTGTCGCAGATCATTCCGATGAGCGCGAGCGAGCGCCAGCAGGCCGACCTCGCGGCCGCGCAACCGGCGAGCGCGGGCTGACCATGGCCGCCGTCACCCTCAAGAGCATCGTCAAGCGCTACGACGACAAGCAGACTATCATCCACGGCATCGACCTCGCTATCGCCGATGGCGAATTCGTGGTCTTCGTGGGGCCGTCCGGCTGCGGCAAATCGACTTTGCTGCGCATGATCGCCGGACTGGAAGAGATCAGCGGCGGCGAGCTGCTTATCGGCGGCCTGCTGGCCAACGATGTGGCGCCGGCCAAGCGCGGCCTCGCCATGGTGTTCCAGTCGTACGCGCTGTATCCGCACATGACCGTGTTCGAGAACATGGCGTTCGCGCTCAAGCTGGCCGGCCACAAGGGCGAGGAGCTCAAGGCGCAGGTCGGGCGCGCCGCCGATATCTTGCAGATCACCCACCTGCTGCAGCGCCGCCCCAAGGAGCTATCGGGCGGGCAGCGCCAGCGCGTGGCCATCGGACGCGCCATCGTGCGCAAACCCGAGGTGTTCTTGTTCGACGAACCGCTCTCGAACCTCGACGCCAGCCTGCGCGTGCAGATGCGGGTGGAACTGAGCCGCCTGCACAAGGAGCTCAAGACCACCATGATCTACGTGACGCACGACCAGGTCGAGGCGATGACGCTCGGCGAGCGCATCGTGGTCATCAATGGCGGGCGCATCGAGCAGGTGGGCACGCCCTACGAGCTGTATAACAATCCGGGCAACCTGTTCGTGGCCGGCTTTCTGGGTGCGCCAAAGATGAACTTTATCGCCGCCGGCGTGGCCCATATCGGCGCCATCGGCGTGCGCGTGCGCCTGGCCGACGGCACCCTGGTCGACGCCGACGCCGACGGCAGCGACGCCATGATCGACGACAAGGTCACGCTGGGAGTGCGCGCCGAGCACATGTCGGTGCTGCCGGCGGCCACCCAGCAGGCCAACGTGGTCGGCGCCGTGGTCGGCCACGTGGAATACCTGGGCGACCAGACCATCGTCTACGCCAGCATGCCGGGCGACCCGGCCCTGATCGCGCTGCGCCAGCCGCAGGGTGGCGCCATGCTGCGTGCGGGCGAACGCATCGCGGTGCATCTGCCGCCCGCGCACTGCCATCTGTTCGACGGCCACGGACGCGCGTTTGCCCGTGCATAAACTGCTTCGCACGGAAATCAGCGTGCAAAAATGAAGTTTATGTAACAATATGCGCTTCGTCCGAAATTCGCACCCGAGGTCCCCCTGAGTCGGATGTCGCGTATGCAGGCCACGTGTCCACGGTTTGGCACTCTGATGCGTTATAGCGTCAGGCTGTCTTTATGTCTTTGATTGAAGGATTTTCCATGTCCCAGTTTCGTCTCGCTCGTATCAGCCTGATCTTGGCCGCCATTGGCCTCAATGCCGCCCCCGCCCTGATGACCGGCGCCAGCGCACAAACCGCCCCGGCAACGCCTGCGACCAGCGCCGCGCCGACCAAACCCGACACCGTTCGTCCGGATCTGTACAAACTGCTCGAACCGGGCATGATCAAGGGCCTGATCGACGGCAAGAAGTTCGCCGAAGTCCAGGAAAAAGTCACCGCCGCCGAAGCCTTCGCCAACCGCACGCCGTACGAAACCTACGTCATCGAACGCATGAAGTTCGCGCTGGCCTCGGCCAGCGGCAACGATGCCATGGCAATGAGCTCGCTCGAAGCGATCATCAACTCGCCAAGCACGCCGGCGGCCGACAAGCCGGAGTTCATCCTGGCGATGGGCAACATGCAATTTAACGCCAAGAACTATCCAAAGGCGATTGAATGGATGAAGCGCTACGTCGCCGACGGCGGCTCGCCGACGCGCGTGCGCGGCTCGATCGTGCGTGCCTATTACCTGAACAACGATCTGCCTGCGGCCAAGACCGAAGTGCTGGCCATGCTGGCCGAATCCGAAAAAGCCGGCAAGGTGCCGCCAGCAGACGACCTGCGCCTGCTGGCCACGATCGCCGGCAAGCAGAAGGACATGCCGACCTACACCGCCACCGTCGAGAAGCTGGTGGCGTCGTATCCGACCGAAGAACTGTGGGCCGACCTGCTGCACCGCATGTACGGCAAGACCAGCTTCAACAGCAAACTGCAACTGGACGCGTATCGCCTGGAGTCGACGGTACTCAAGCAGATGGAAGCGGAACAGTACGTCGAGATGGCCGAACTGGCGCTGCTGGCCGGTTTCCCAATCGAAGCGAAAAAGGCGGTTGACGCCGGTTTCGCCGCCAACGTGCTGGGCACTGGCGCCAATGCCGCCAAGCACAAGTCGCTGCGCGACCGTGCCAACAAGAACGCCGCCGACGACGTCAAGAACATCGCGTCGGGCGAAGCGAGTGCATCGAAGCTGAAAGACGGCACCGGCCTGGTCAACCTGGGTTACGCGTACTCGACGATGGACGAGTTCGACAAAGGTATCGACCTGATCGAAAAAGGCATCGCCAAGGGCGGCCTGAAGCGTCCGGAAGAAGCCAAGCTCAAGCTGGGCATGGCGCAGGCCAAGGCCGGCCGCAAGGACGATGCGATCAAGACCTTCGAAGGCATCAAGGGCACCGATGGCATCGGCGACCTGGCGCGTTACTGGGTGATGTGGTTGAAGCGTCCTGCCGCTACGGCAGCGGCGGCTCCGGCAGCGGCGCCAGTAGCCAAGTAATTCACGGCATGGCCGTGTGAGCGGGCGGGTTCCGGCGCAAGCCGGACCCGCCCTTTTTTTTGGGCTCCACATATCAAATCTCAATGTGAGTTCGAAACACTCAACAACTTTCTCTCCACCCAAGAAGTCAGAATTCGCGTATGCATGCCATATAACGCATAGACCTCCATATTTTCGTAGACAAGTAACTTGACAGTGTAAATAATTACTGTCATGATGCTATTCAATGACTTGGCTTATTGACGTTATGAAACACAGGCCAGAAAAAGACAAGACGACAGCAATAGCGTGGGGAAGTCACTCCATTCATAGTTGATCACGTCTTCTTAACCGCGCTGAGAAGACCATAAACTCATCTTGGGTCCGAAGCCCCTTATAGCTACTTGTTGAAATAGGTTGGTCCTCGCCAAAGGCATCACGATCCTGATGACGTTATCGAGTGCCGCATGGCAGCCGAGCCGTTAATTGCCCTACTCACTCAATAAATAATATGAACGATAAAATTTTGCGGCAACTCACGGATATTTTTCGAAGTGAGCCAACCACTGAATCTCAAAATCTTTTACTGGCATTGACGATGATTGCTTGGCATAAAGCGTCGAAAAACCCAATCTGCCCCTCTCACTTGCAAATACAAAATTGTCAAGGAATCGACGGCAATGGACTCATCAAAATCATGGATGCGCTTAGTGGCACCATGCATGATTTAGCATTTATTATCGGCGATAGTGGTATAGCTCGGATGCGTCACACAACAATCAGTGCTGCAATCAATTGGTGCCTAAATATGGGGGACTCGGGCTTGCTTGTTCAATACGATCCAACTGACGCAATCCTCTCAATTGATCAACCTGAACTGATCTGCTTCCCAGAGGAGGTCTGTGAGCTCATGGTCGGCTTGGCGGGCGACCTTGCAAACAAGGTTGTTTACCTGCCATGGGAGTCGAACGGGCAGCTAGTAGGTCGCATACTAAAGAAGCAAGCGGCGGCCATGATCGAGACCAACTGGAACACCGGCGTTTTGCAGCTAGTCCTCTCGATTCTCTCATACGGTGAGCGAACCGGGATTATGCACAACGATCCACTGCGCCATCCGTATTATCAGGATGCCGGCCGCTTGAAAACATTTAGGTACACGCTCGCGTTATTGCCATTTGGCATCAACATCGATGCCGGACCGAAAATTGTCGAGCAGGATTTATTCGGGCGATTTAAGGAAAAAACTCGCTCATTGTCGGTGCTGGCAGTACGCCATATTCTGGCGCAAACGCGGGGGCGGGCAGTCGTCACCGTCATAAATGGTCTGCTGTTTGGATCAGGGGCCGAGCGAAACCTGCGTGAAGATCTCCTTGCCAGACGGCAAATCGAGGCAGTGGTGGCAATGCCGGCTGGCCTGCTTGGCCTGACCGCTATCCCGTTCACCATCCTGGTTTTGAACACAGAGCGGCCATGCGAGACAGTACGCTTCGTCAATGCCGACACAGCCCAGTTTAAGGAGTCGATTTTGCGCACCAAGTCGCGTTTAACTAACGTGAATCAGCTGCTTGAAGTCGTCTTGGCCACGTCGGATAGCGAGATCACTAAAAATGTTAGCGCAGAAGAAATCCTGAATAACGATGCACAACTGCAGGTGAGTCGCTACGTGCTCGGGGCCAGAGAGAAAAAGATTGCCACCCTACTGGCTTTGAAGCCACTTCGACGTCTCGATGAGATTGCAACTCTGGTCAAGCCAGTGGCAAATCTCCCTTCCGAAAATGGTATGCCGGTCTATGAAGTCGGCGCGTCCGACCTGCCGAACTATGGTTATATCCATACCGCGAGTAAACAAATCCTTATTGAACCGAGAGCTGATAAAACAAAGGATCTGTTTCTGCGACCGGGCGATATCGTGCTGATTATCAAAGGCAGCCTTGGGAAGGTTGGCATCGTCGGTCACGACGCGCCGGCGCCAGGAAAGAATGGCTGGATTGCGGGGCAATCGGCCGTCGTGATACGGCTGGAAATTTCATGCGCGATCGATCCAATTGCTCTGTTCATGATGCTGCGCTCCGAATTCGGCAAGGGACTGGTAAGCACCCTGACATCCGGCTCGGCCATCACATTCGTTCAATTGCGTGAACTGAAACAGCTGGCAATCCCTCTTCCGTCGCGGGATGAAAGCGACAAGGCTATTGCGGCTTTAGCTGGGGAAGAGGAACTCCAACAACAAATCAATGCATTGCAACACCGTCAGGCATCGCTTGCGGCGCGTTGCTGGTCACTAGACCTTGAACATCACGAACAGAATGGAGCAACAGCATGAACCAACAAAACCTTGCCGACTTTATCTGGAACGTTGCCGACACTTTGCGCGGCGATTTTAAACAGTCCGAATTTGGCCGCATCATCCTGCCGTTTACGGTGCTGCGCCGCCTCGAGTGTGTGTTAGAGCCAACCCGCAGTGAGGTACTGCAGCGCTTGGCGATCCTGAAAGGATCGCAAATCGATCTTGATCTGGTATTGCCTACGACCGCAAAGGCAAGCTTTTACAACACCTCTAAATTTAGCTTGGGGACAGTAGGCGCCACAAGTACCCGCGCTAACTTGGAAGATTATATTGCAAAGTTTTCAAGCAACGCGCGCCAAGTATTTGAACATTTTGCATTTGACGGGTGGCTCGCCAAGCTGGAGAACGCCAACCTGCTGTACCTTGTGTCGCAGAAATTTGCCGCCATCGACCTGCACCCGGTGGTGATCAGCAACCACGAGATGGGGTTGGTGTTCGAGCACCTGATCCGGAAGTTTGCCGAATCTTCGAATGACACGGCCGGAGAGTTTTTTACGCCGCGCGATGTGGTCCGGCTGGTGACGACGCTGGTGTTTTCCAGTGACCATGAGGCACTCAATGGGGAAGGCGTCGTGCGTACCGTGTACGACTGCGCTGCTGGTACCGGGGGATTCCTTTCCTCCGCGATCGAGCAGGTGGCTGAATGGAATCCCCATGCCTTGCTAGTGCCGTACGCGCAGGAGCTGAACCCGGAAACCTATGCAATCTCCGTTGCCGATAAGCTGATCCAGGGCTACGACACCAAGAACATCAAGCTGGGCAACACGTTGTCCAACGACCAGCTGCCCCGCGAGCAATTCGATTACTGCCTGGCCAATCCGCCGTTTGGCGTGAAATGGGAAAAGGTGCAAAAGCACGTTCAGAACGAGCAAACCAACTTGGGTTTTGCGGGCCGTTTCGGTGCCGGATTGCCGCGCGTTGGCGATGGCTCGCTGCTGTTCTTAATGCACTTGCTGTCCAAGCGCAAACCGGTGGAGCTGGGCGGCAGCCGCATCGGCATCGTGCTTTCAGGTTCGCCGTTGTTCAACGGCGGCGCCGGCTCGGGCGAATCGGAGATCCGACGCTGGATTTTGGAAAATGACTGGCTGGAAGCACTTATCGCCTTGCCCAACGATTTGTTTTATAACACGGGCATTGGCACCTATGTGTGGATACTGTCAAACCACAAGGCTGCAAGCCGCAAGGGCAAGGTGCAGCTGATCGACGCCACCGCTATGCATGCGCCAATGCGCAAATCGCTGGGCAGCAAGCGCAAAATGTTGTCGGAAGCGCAGATCGCCGAGATCGCCCGCCTGTACGACGCCTTTGAAGAGGCGGCGACGAGCAAGCTGTTTGATACGACCGACTTCGGCTACCGCCGCATCACCATCGAGCGCCCGCTGCGCCTGCGCTTCGTCGTCACGGAAGAAAATCTTGCCACCTATCGCGGCACTAAGAGCGCCGAACAGATCGACGCTTTCGCTGCCCTGCTGGGACAGGACCATATTGACGACTTGCCCGGTTTCCTTGGTGCAGCCAAGGTCAGGAAGTTGGGCAAAGGTGCGCAGAAAGCTGTACTGGCCTGCTTTGGCAGCAAATGCCCGGAAGCGAACATCGTGATGGATGCCGACGGCAAGTCACTGCCCGATACCGATCTGCGCGAAAACGAAAACGTGCCTTTGAATCAGGACATCCGCGAACATTTTAAGCGTGAGGTGCTGCCACATGTACCGGATGCATGGATCGACGATAACAAGTGCGACGAGAAGGATGGGCAAGTTGGCATCGTTGGTTACGAAATCAACTTCAACCGCTACTTCTACCAGTATGTACCGCCGCGCAAGCTAATCGATATTGATTCTGACTTGAAGGCTGTGGAAGCGGATATTGCCGCTCTGCTGAGTCAGGTGACAGCATGAGCCAGTACGAAGCCTACCCAGCCTATAAACACACCGGGGTGCAATGGTTGGGGGATGTGCCCAGTCACTGGGAAGTGAAACGACTTCGCTTCTTCGCAAAAATCAATCCCGCTATTAAGTTGGAATTACTTGCCCTCCCTAAAACTGAAGTATCATTTTTACCAATGGATGCTATAAGTGAAGAAGGATCTATTCGGTTAAAAATGACCCGTCCCGTGGCTGATGTCCAAAATGGGTATTCATATTTTGAGAACGGCGACGTTGTATTTGCCAAAGTGACGCCCTGTTTTGAGAACGGAAAGGGCGCGGTCATGCGCGATCTAATCGGCGGTTGCGGTTTTGGAACAACTGAAATCACCGTGCTTCGACCAAAAAAAACTGCTACTGTCCGGTTTATTAACTACATCCTGCGCAGCGATCGATTTCGCAAGCTGGGTGTAGGCTCGATGACTGGAGCTGGTGGATTGAAACGGGTACCTGATGAGTTTGTTCGCAATTTTAAGTCACCATTGCCGGCGAAGGTTGAACAGGAAGCAATCGTTGAACACTTAGACTGTGAAATCGCTCGTCTTTATAATTTGATCAATAAGAAAAACCTCTTTATCGAGCTGTTACGCGAAAAACGGCGGGCTATGATAACTCACGCTGTGACTAAAGGCATCGATCCAAATGTGCAGGTTAAAAGTTCTGGTTTCGATTGGATGGGAGATGTGCCTATACATTGGACGGTAGCTCCTATCAAATACTTTACTACACATATTGGTAGTGGTAAAACACCACCCGGTGGAGCGGAAGTTTATCAAGAATCCGGGGTATTGTTTCTCCGTAGCCAGAACGTGTACAATGACGGTTTAAGACTTGACGACGTTGCCTATATTTCTTCTGCGCTTGATGTAGAAATGAAGGGATCAAGGGTGCAACCCAATGACGTCCTGTTGAACATTACCGGTGCGTCGATCGGCAGAAGCTGCATTGTTCCTGCAAGTATATCCTCTGCCAATGTTAATCAGCATGTATGCATCATCCGCACTTGCCAATCTGAATTGGCGTACTGGATCTCAACTTATTTCGTGAGTGACGTAATACAGGCTCAAATAGAACTTATACAAAATGGCGCAGGCCGAGAGGGGCTTAATTTCGAGCAAATTGGCAATATGGTAGTCGCATTGCCACCGGTTTTTGAGCGTAAAGCCATAAAAATGGTGGTTGATAATGAAACTGCTCGCATCGATACCCTTATCAGTACAGTAATGCGAAGCATTGATCTGCTTAAGGAACGTTGCGGCGCCCTGATCACCGCCGCCGTTACTGGCCAGATCGACGTGAGAGACCACGCCGCACACAAAGATCAATTGGCCGCTTGAGCCACACCAGGACGGTTACGAGCACCCATCTCGCGATGGCGATCGTATGCGTACGCCTGATCCGACAAGAAGAACGAATAGAAAGCCACTATGAGCCAGATCCACCATGAATGCGAACTTGAACGCCACATCGTCGAACAACTAACAGCCGCTGGATGGCTGGTGGGCAAGTCTAGTGCCTACGACCGCGCCCGCGCATTGTTCTCGGAAGACGTGACCGGCTGGCTGCAGGATAGCCAGCCGGAGGCCTGGTCAAAACTAACTAGCATGAATGGCGCCGGCACTGAAGCGGCAGTGCTCGACCGGCTGGCCAAAACCTTGGAAAGCAAGGATGGCGGCACGATCAACGTGCTGCGCGACGGCTATGCGATCGCCGGCGCCGGCACGCTGGCGATGAGCCAGGCACTGCCCGAAGATGCCCGCAACGAAACGGTGAGCGCGCGCTATGCTGCCAACCGCCTGCGCGTGGTACCGCAGCTGCGCTACTCGCTCGACAAGACCGACGAGATCGACCTGGTGTTGTTCATCAACGGCATCCCGGTGGCAACGGTAGAGCTCAAAACCGATTTTACGCAGTCGGTCAAGGTGGCCATGGACCAGTACCGCCACGATCGACGTCCAAAGAACGAGAAGACCGGCCGCATCGAACCATTACTGACGTTCCGACGAGGCGCAATAGTGCATTTTGCAATGAGTGACAGCGATATCCGCATGAGCACGCGGTTAGCCGGCGAGGCGACTTTCTTCCTGCCGTTCAACCGCGGCAACAATGGCGCGGCGGGCAACGCACCAGCGACGCACGGCGACTACCCGGTCAGCTATCTGTGGCGTCAGGTGCTGCAAAAGGATCACTGGTTGCGCATCTTCCACCGTTTCGTTCTGCTCGAGCGTAAAGAGGCGCAAAACGCCGACGGCATCACCTTTTTCAAGGAAAACCTGATCTTCCCGCGCTTTCACCAGTGGGAAGGCGTGACCAAGATGCTCGACGCGGTACGCCTGGAGGGCCCTGGACAGCCCTACCTAATCCAGCACAGCGCCGGCTCTGGCAAGACCAATACAATCGCCTGGACCGCGCATGCGCTGATCCGGATACGCCGGCCCGATGGCGCCCCGTACTTCCACAGCGTGATTGTGGTAACCGACCGCACGGTGCTAGACAGGCAGCTTCAGGATGCCATCGGGCAGATCGAGCATCAGCACGGCGTGGTGTGCGCGATTGATCGCCAAGCCTCCAGCAAGCCGAAAAGCCAGCAACTGGCCGAGGCTATGCTGGCCGGCGTACCGATCATCGTAGTGACCTTGCAGACTTTCCCCTGGGCTCAAAAGCTAATCCTCGCCGAGCAGAGCCTACGCGAGCGGCGCTTTGCGATCATTATCGACGAGGCGCACAGTTCCACTGGAGGCAGCAGCGCCGACGATCTGCGCTATGTGCTGACTGGCCAGAGCGAAGAAGAGTGGGACAAGCTCGGCAAGGAAGAGAAGCTATCGGTCTGGCAGGCCTCTCGCAAGCGGCCTGGCAACGCCAGCTACTTTGCGTTCACCGCCACGCCCAAGCATTCCACACTCAGCCTGTTCGGCCGTCCGCGCCAGCCGGGGCAGCCTACCTCGAAAGACAATCCGCCGGTGCCTTTTCATTTGTACTCGATGCAGCAGGCGATCGAGGAAGGCTTTATTCTCGACGTGCTGAGAAACTACACCAGCTATAACGTCGCGTTCCGGATCGGCGCCGAGTTTGCCGAGAGCGACGATGCGCGCGTTGACGAGAAAAGCGCCAAGCGTGCGCTGGCCAAGTGGTTGTCGCTGCACCCGACCAATGTGGCGCAGAAAGTTGAGCTGATCATCGAGCACTTCCGCACCAATGTCGCCCACTTGCTCAATGGCCAAGCCAAGGCGATGGTGGTGACGCCATCCCGGGCAGCGGCCGTCAAATATCAGCTAGCCCTGGAGCATTACTGCCAGAGCCGCGGCTATCAGGGCATCCAGGCGATGGTGGCGTTTTCCGGGGAAGTGCCGAACACCGAGGTGGAGGATAGCAAGTTCGCTCAGGATTACCAGTTCAACGAAATCAACATGAATCCCGGCCTGAAGGGGCGCGAAATGCGCAGGGCCTTCAATACCCGAGACTACCGGGTCATGATCGTAGCGAACAAATTCCAGACAGGCTTCGATCAGCCGAAACTGGTGGCCATGTACTTGGACAAGAAGATTTCCGGTGTCGAGGCGGTGCAGACCCTGTCGCGCCTGAATCGTACGTATCCAGGCAAAGATAAAACCTTCGTGGTTGACTTTGCCAATGAGGCCAAAGAGATACTGGCTGCCTTCAAAACCTTCTATCGCGATGCCCAGATGGCCGATGTGCAGGATCCGAACATCGTGTATGACATCAAGCAGCGGCTTGATGTCATGTGGATTTATG
>DASVVC010000128.1:0-4369 GCA_036386755.1 Telluria sp. | reverse complement strand
TCGGTCAGGCGCATGCGCAGCTGCACCTCGCCGGGGACCTCGTCCTCCTCCTCCACCGAGTCGAGCCCGGTCCCCGCCAGCGCCGGCACCAGGCCGTAGTCGATGGTCCCCGTGACACGGGTCGACGAACCCACGTAATTGGTGCGCGCACGGCTCAGCATTACTTCACCGTACAGCTGGTGGCCGCCGCCCAGGTCCAGCACGCCGCGCGACAGGAAGCTCTGCTTGTTCGATTTCGGATACAGCTCGGTGTCGCCCATGTAGTCGTAGGTGCAGCCATCGACGCCGCCGGTGCCGGCCGGCAGGTACAGGTTGGCCGGCGGCTTGCAGCCGGGGATCGACGGGTTGAATGTCTGGTTCGTGAGCTGGCGGCCGTTCAGCGTGAAGCCGCTGTCGTTCAGGTAGTCGCGCTGGGCACGCGTCAGGCGGATGTTCGCCGGACTGGTATAGCCGGACAGCAGGTGGCCGAGCCGCTCGGGAATGCGCAGCTCGCCGATGAACTTGCGTTGCGACGAGCGCAGCGCCTGGGTGCCTTGCGCATCGAACGTGGCGAACACGTTGTAGCCGTCCTTCTGCAGGTCGCCGATGCCGCCGCTGATGGTGGCCTGGCGCTTGGCGGCGCCGCCTTCGTCGGTCCCGCCGCCGTAGGCATTGAGTTCGAGGCCCTGGAAGTCCCTGCGCGTGATGAAGTTGATCACGCCGCCGATCGCGTCGGTGCCGTACAGCGCCGAGGCGCCATCGAGCAGCACTTCGACGCGCGCGATGGCCGCGGCGGGTATGTTGTTCAGGTCCACGCCCGTGTCGTCGCCGGGAGAAGCGAAGTTGGCCATGCGGCGCCCGTTCAGCAGCACCAGCGTGGACGAGGTGCCGATGCCGCGCAGGTTGGCGCTGTTCATGCCGCGCTGGTCGACGCCGCCGACGTTGATCGATACGCCGTCGGTCAGCCCGCCCACGTTGGCGGAGATGCGCGTCATCAGCTCGGCCGCGGTGGTCACGCCGGCCTTGTCGATTTCCGCGCGGGTGATCACCTGCACCGGCAGCGGTGTTTCCGATTCGATCTGCTTGATCGCGGAACCGGTGATTTCCACCTTCGGCAGGACCTTGGCGATGGCCGAATCCTGCGCCCAGGCGCCATGCACGGCCAATGCCAGCACGGTGCCGGCGGCGAGCCGGTTTCGATCCCAATAGCGAACATTATTTTGTGTTTTTTGATCTTGCGACTTGCCCATGGTTCCCGCGCTCCGATTCTTGATAGTTTTTTGCCAAAATATTCATTTGCGCCCTAATGTACTCAGGTCAGCAATAAAACTCAAATGAACGCGGCTCGGGCGTGGCGCACAAACGTCGTTTGCGATCGGCGCCATGGTATTGCGGACCTGGCGGCCCGGGTCCTGGAGCGATGACCGCGTCATCAAAAACACAACAATGGCGGCCCCCGCGAACGGCCGGCGCGGGCCGCCGCCGGGGGCCGGCCGCCGCGGCCGGATATAATCGCCGGATTACCCGGACCCACTGATCATGACTGAACAATTCTCCAAGAAGGCCGAAGCCTGGTCTGCCCGCTTCTCCGAACCCGTTTCCGATCTCGTCAAGCGCTACACCGCCTCGGTGTTTTTCGACAAGCGCATGTGGAAGGCCGACATCCAGGGCTCGCTGGCCCACGCCGAAATGCTGGCCGCGCAGGGCATCATCCCCACCGCCGACCTGGAAGCGATCCGCAACGGCATGGCGCAGATCACCAGTGAAATCGAAGGCGGCCAGTTCGAGTGGCTGCTGGACCTGGAAGACGTGCACCTGAATATCGAGAAGCGCCTGACCGAACTGGCCGGCGATGCCGGCAAGCGCCTGCACACGGGCCGTTCGCGCAACGACCAGGTGGCCACCGACATCCGCCTGTACGTGCGTTCGGCGATCGACGACATCACCGGCCTGCTGAACCAGCTGCGCACGGCCCTCGTCGACCTGGCGGAGCAGCATGCGGACACGATCCTGCCCGGCTTCACGCACATGCAGGTGGCCCAGCCGATCACGTTCGGCCACCACATGCTGGCCTATGTCGAAATGTTCGGCCGCGACGCCGAGCGCATGGCCGACTGCCGCAAGCGCGTCAACCGCCTGCCGCTGGGCGCCGCCGCGCTGGCCGGCACCACGTTCCCGATCGACCGCCTGCGCGTGGCGCAAAGCCTGGGCTTCGACGACGTCTGCCACAACTCGCTGGATGCCGTGTCGGACCGCGACTTCGCGATCGAGTTCACCGCCGCCGCCTCGCTGATCATGATGCACGTTTCGCGCATGTCGGAAGAACTGGTGATCTGGATGAGCCCGCGCGTTGGCTTCATCGACATCGCCGACCGCTTCTGCACCGGCTCGTCGATCATGCCGCAGAAGAAAAACCCGGACGTGCCGGAACTGGCGCGCGGCAAGACCGGCCGCGTGTACGGCCACCTGATGGGCCTGCTCACCCTGATGAAAGGCCAGCCGCTGGCCTACAACAAGGACAACCAGGAAGACAAGGAGCCGCTGTTCGACACCGTGGACACCGTGGTCGACACGCTGCGCATCTTCGCCGACATGGCCGGCGGCATCACCGTGAAACCGGAAGCGATGCGCGCCGCCGCGCTGCAGGGCTACGCCACCGCGACCGACCTGGCCGACTACCTGGTCAAGAAGGGCCTGCCGTTCCGCGATGCGCACGAAGCCGTGGCGCACGCCGTGCGCACCTGCGTGGACGGCAATGTCGACCTGGCCGACCTGTCGCTGGAGCAGTTGCGCGCATTCTCGCCGCTGGTCGGCGAAGACGTGTTCGAGGTGCTGACGCTGGAAGGCTCCGTGGCCGCGCGCGACCACGTCGGCGGCACCGCGCCGAACCAGGTGCGGGCGGCGATTGCCCGCCTGCGCAAGGTGCTGCAGGAGCAGGCCGCCACCTGAGCGACCGGCCTCGCCGGTGCGCTCAATGCGCCACCAGCGAGGAAAGCACCGCGAAGGCCGCGCCGGTATGCTGCCGGTCGAGGATCAGCGTCAGCTCCGAGTGCGTGGAAATCAGGTTGACGAGGTTGATCCTGTCCCACGCCAGCTTCTTCAGGATCGCGTGGTAGATCCCCGGCGTGCGGTGCGAATCGGCCGTCAGCTGCAGGGTCACCGCATTGAGGTTGTCCAGCCGCGCCAGCAGGGTCTCGCCCTGGAACACCGCTTCCACCAGCGGGATCAGCGGCCGGCTGCAGACCACCATGGCTTCGTTGACGTTGCGCGTGACCGTCAGGAACAGCTCGTTGCGCCGATCGTGCTGCGCCAGCAGTTCGCGGTGGCAGGCATCGGTACGGGCCGATTCACGCCAGGTCAGCTCCACCAGGTCGGTGCGTGCGGTCAACTGGCCGGTCTTGCGTGCCAGCACGATTTCCTGCCCTTCCCCGGCATCCTGCTGCGGCAGGCGTTCCGATACGCGCCGCAGCGCCATCACGACGGCGGCCTGCCCGACGGGTTTCCAAAGATCGTTCTCGAGCTGCGGCTGCAGCTGGCGTGCCAGCTCCGAAAGGTTGATGAGACCACGGCGCAGGCCCTCGCTGAGGAAGGCCGACTCCATGACGATATGTTCTACTCTGTTGGCGATGGACAGCATGGCGCGATGCCCGCGAGGGCACTCCTTGGTATGTCACGGACCGTTCGGCCACGGATGGGGCGAACGGAAGCTGGGGATGCGGGGACGTGGAAGCGCTAGGCAGGTGGCGGGCGTTGCGGGGCCTGGGTAAAGCGGCGGTGTGCTTGCTTGCTCATGATTGCTTCCCTGAAATGTGCCTCAGCGCTTGCCTCGCGAGGTTGTCATCATGTCCAACCTCCCCGGTTGCGCTGATTTATAAGCCCGCCAGGCATGCATGGCCCATCGGTGCAGCTCTAGTGTAAGGCCGGACTGTGTCGTGGATGCAGGAAAATACGGCACATTTCAGGACCGTTGCATGCTGCATACATCGGCGCCAATCGTGCGCCTGCGGCCGAACGTTCGTGCTTCTTAACAATGTCTCATTTTGGACAAATCCGCCCGGCGTGACTCATTTCGGGAGTTTTTTGACATCGCCCGCGCCCATTGCTTAGTGTCGAGACAACCCGTGGAACAGCGGGCCCGCCACTTACATTGGAGAAGAAATGAACCTTCGCTTGAGCATCCTGGCCGCCACCATCGCCATTCTTCCGTTCGCCGGCGCCTCGGCGCAATCGCGCGGCATCCTGCCCGACAGCCTGATGGCCGCACCGGCCCAGGAGCTGACTGCCGCCGCCAGGGCCGGCCTGGAAAACCGGCTGGCCGCGCGCCGCGCCGCCGCCGGGCTTGACGAAGACCATGGCTTCCGGGTGGGCCGGCAGCAACCCGGCACGCAGG
>DASVVC010000127.1:0-46779 GCA_036386755.1 Telluria sp. | reverse complement strand
CCTTGATTTCCTGCCGGATCTTCGGCGTAGTGCGGGCTTGGGGATGAATGCGTGTGCTCATAGACTGAAGTTTATGCGATGTGCTACAACCGATGGGACGACCGCGGCGGCAAACCGGCGATCAACTCGTCAAGCACGGCCTTGGCGCGGAACAAAGCCATGCTGCGACGAGGAATATGATCACACGAAACTAAACACTTGTTCAGTTTCGTGTGATCATTGTCGCGATCGTCGCCTCTTGCGTACTTAATCCAATTGAATTTTCGATCTGGGGAAAAGTCGGGGATGGAAAAACCTCAACTTTTAGAAAGTGGATTGCAAATAAGCTAAACATTTCGCAAATTACTGCGTACCAACTATTCGGCGACTCCGCAAAAGCAGGCGAGTTAGTAAAAATATATTCTGAGCTTGGCTGGTCCGCGATTCCGAACACGGAAAAGTACGGAAATCGTCCCTGGACTATCTGGGATGGAGTTAGACAGTAACGTAGATAAGCGGTGACCGTCAATATCTTTCGGAAGATACGGGGAATCAAGTTTTGCTCCCAGGTTATTGCAATCTCTGGCTTGCCGAGAGCGAGCATCAGGTCGATGCCAGCTTCAGGAACGAGAAAAATCAATCAGCGCCCGCCCGCTTGAACGGTCTACCCGCAAGGCGACCGTACAGCCGGTTTGTATTGCCGGCAGATTGATCGGTTCGATGGGCTGGGCGATGTCGCGCTCGGTTGCAGGCGCCTGCACATCCACCAGGCGCACCACGCACAGCGGATGGTCATTGATCAGGGTGCCGCTCTGGCGCGCACTGACCACCTTGGCATAGCAAATATCGCCGTGCGCCAGCAGCCTGGCGTCGGCAGCCTTTGCACGAAGCAAGCCGCGGATCTCCCAGGCGATGTGCCCGCCAGCGACCAAGATGATTGCCGCTGCGATCGCCATCGGGGTGAAGTCGCTCATGCGTCAGCCTAAATGAATCTGTTTCGAATCCATTTTCAACAGCTTGTCGCTGGTCAACATGACGTGGTCGCCATGCAGCCGCACATAGTCCCTGGCCTGATAATCGAGCTGACCTGCGCGCACATGGTCGGTCTGTTCGACCTGGCGATGGCAGACGCGCGCGACCTGGCGTACTTTGTCCAGCAGCATTTCCAGCGCCTGCCCGGTATGGCGCAGCACGCCAAGCGCGCCTTGCCACTGCCGGCCCTGGTAGCTCAGTTCCTGCGCGACGACAACAGCGCTCTCGGCGCGGATGCCCAACTGCCCCGATGTCAAGGACAGCGATGCGCTCTCCAGGCTGATGGCATCGTCGCTGAGGACCTGCACCGCGCCCCCGTACCCGATTGTCATGGCGCCCTCGACGCCGACCCGGGCGGTACGCGCGCTATCGCGTTCCAGCACGGCGATCAGGTAACTTTGCTGGCGGCTCGGCCCGGAGACCAGCACCTTGTCGCCAGTTTCCGGATGGAGCAGGCAACTGGCGGCGCGCTTGCAGGTCAGCGTGCCACCAGTGAGGTCCAACAAAAAATTGCCATGACCAAGATCGGCGGCGACCGTGGCAATGGTGTGAATTGCCGCGTCAAGGGCGCTGGCGTGTTCGAGTACGGTAGGCATCGTAAAATCCTTTAAAAAATAGGGGGCAACGCGCTGAGGCAGGCTCAGCGCGACCACAGTTCGGCCTGCAGGAGTGGCTCATCGTGTTCGATGACGCCGCGGCGGTTGGTCCATGTCGCGCCATCCTGCGCGCTGCGATGCAGCCGGGTGCGCTCGAAGCTGGCGTGGCTGAAGCTGGCATCGCGCAGGTCGGCATAGGAAAAATCGGCGAAGCGCAGGTCGGTATCGCGCAAGTCCGTGCCTTCGCAGCACGCCGCCTGGAAGTTGGCGTAAGCGAGCCGGGCACCGCGCAAGTTGGCGCTACGCAGGCTGGCACGCGGCCACAGCGTTTGTTCAAAAAAACCGCCGGACAGATCGGCGCCGTCCAGGTTGGCCTCGGCAAACAAGGCAAAGCGTGCCTGGACGCCTCGCAGTAGCGCACCCTGCAGTTGCGCACCCTTGAACATGCAGTGCTCGATATTGGCCTCGGTGAAATCGCACCGGGCCAGATCGCCTTCGACGAACTGGCACATCGGCATGGACAGTCCCGCAAACACATTCCCGGTCAACTTCGCTTTGGCGAAGACAACGTTCTTCAAGCTGGCCGCGCGCCACAGGGCACCGGCAAAATCGACCTCCATGAACAGGGTTTTTTCCAGCAGCGCTTCGGAGAAATCGCAGTCTTGCGCCGAACATTCGGTGACGCACAGCAATTGCGCCCTGAGACCGGCCAGGGTGGCACCGTCGAGCTTGCAGCGAAGCAGAGTGGCATTGCTGAAACACGATAATTGCAACTGCGCAGAGCGCAGATCGCAATTGAGCATGGTGGCGCCGTCGGCGTTGGCGCCTGCAAGCTGCGCCTTGCTCAAATTGCAGTCGTGCCAGCTGGTTTTAGCCAGCTTGGCTTCCCGCAGGTCGGCCTGCTCAAATTGGCAATTCATGAAATCGCACTCGCTCAGATCGGCACCACCGAGCTGGGCACCGCGCAGGTCGACCCGGTCGAACTGACCGCCTGAGAGATCGAGTCCGGTCAGCACTGCCCCGCGCAGGTCGAGTTTCTCCAACCCCTCGCCGTTCCTGATTGTCGATTGCAGATGTTGTGCTTGCATGGCAGTTTTAAAATATCAGGTTCATGAATCTGCTATTCATCAGTACTCCGCCATTCTCGGTGGACACTGTAGAAGTTTGGTTATACGCAATGCTTCCTTCAATTTTCACGCCATTGATGTCGCGCTTCCACCCGCACAGGTCGGTTTTTATACCGAAAAAGCTTAATGCTTTCCCCAAAAAGGCGACTTGGACAAGTCGCATGTTTGTATTGAGTGGCACCACCGATAACGCTGATGTGGCATAGGTTAATTTGAAGACGCCGACAAAGTCGACGGAGTAGGTTGACGTCATGCCAAGTTTATTATCGTAAGTGCCGCCACCAGTGGTGCTTTTAGGTGTGGCGGGGGCGGGGGTGGGCGTCGGGCCTGGAGTTGGGGCGGGGGTGGCAGCACCGCCGCCGCCGCCGCCCGCTTTGATGAATACGTTACCGCCAATAATATTATGTACACCGGTCGTATGGTGATCGGCATTACTCGCGGTTACCTTATGTCCGCCATGCACAACGTGAACATGACTGCCATCGACGACGTGGTCCTGGTTTCCGCTGACCGCGCGCAAATAATTACCGATGACATTTTGTTCCTGGTTTCCGTTCAACATGTGCGCCTGGTTGCCATGCAAATCGTAGTTGCGATGTCCATGCACAGTGTAATTATGGTCCCCGTGCAAAACATAATTGTGATTGCCGTAGATGGTTTCGTTGTAGTCGCCTGTCACGACATGCTCGTGGTCCCCGGTGACCTTGTGCGCATGGCCGCTGTGATGCTGCTCGGTGCTCGCGCCCGTGACAGTGCGCGTACTCGTGCCGCCAACCGCATGGGCATGATTGGCGCCAATGGCAGTCGCTTTATTGGCGCCGACACTTTCAGTGAGGTTGGCCGCCACCGATTGGATCGCGTTGGCGCCGATCGACTCCGTATGGTTGGCGCCGATGGTCTCGACCTGATTGACCCCGACCGTATTGGTCTTGTTGTTTTCCACTTCGATCAGGAAGTCCTTTTCGGCATGCAGCGCCAACCGTTCCGCGCCGATGGCGTCCTCGAACTCCAGCGAATTGGCGTTGGCGGGCGAACCGCCCTTGGTCGAGCGCGACACGATACCGCTTTTGCTGGCGGCGCCCGGCAGCCCGAACGGGGGCATCTGGTCGGCGTTGTACGTGCTGCCGATGACAATCGGCCGGTCGGCTTCGCCGCCGATGAAGTCGACCACGACTTCCTGACCCACCCGCGGGATGTACAAGGTGCCGAAATTCGAACCAGCCCAGCTCGTTGCCACGCGCAGCCAGCACGAACTGTTTTCGTCCATGTTGCCGTAACGGTCCCAGCGAAACTGCACTTTGATGCGGCCGTATTCGTCGGTCCAGATTTCTTCGCCTGCCGGGCCGACCACGGTCGCCGTTTGCGGCCCGTTGGTGCGCGGCTTGGGCGTGAGGCGGCGCGGGCGAAATGCCAGGCTGGTCGGTTGCGTGACGAAATCGCATTCGTAGCACGCCGGGGTCGGGTCGCTGGCGTAACAAGGTTCCTGGAACCGGTACGTCACGCTCACCAGCAGATACTCGCGGTTGGCATCGTCGCGCGGGCAGCTGGTCAGGTTGAAACGGTAGCCGGGCGCCAGGGCGCGCACGGTGGCGTGGCCATGGTCGCGTTCACGCTCCGACTGCAATCCTTCAAGGCGAATGCGGCTGTAATGGTCGGAATCGCCCATCTCGGCGTAGCCTCCCATCCAGTCGTAGACTTCCATGTCGCCATGCTCGTGCGAACCGGCGTTGGCGCGCTGGTTCTGCAGCCTGGCGCGCGGCTTGCTGAAATTGTAGTCGTCCGTCACGTAGCTGCCCGGCGCGATTTCTTGCGCCACGTGGTAGCGGTCGATGAACTCTTCCTGCGGCGTGGCCACGCGCTCGGCTTTGAAGAAGGGGATCGATGCGTAGTCGGGCAGTACGTCGTGCGCGCCGATATCGTCGGCCAGCACCAAGGTATGACTGCCCAGCGCATGCTTGAAGTAATAATAGATGCCTTCGTGCTCCATCAGGCGGCTGACGAAGTCGAAGTCGGTCTCCTGGTACTGCACGCAATAGGTCCACTTGCGGTAATTGCCGGTCAGATTAAGTTCCAGGGCAAAGCCATATTCTCCGAGTACTTCCTGCAAGATCTCGGCCACGCTTTTGTTCTGGAAAATCTTGCAGTCCTTGGTTTGCGTCAGCAGCCACAACCACGGGCGCACGATGGCCCGGTAGCGCCAGCTGCGCGCGGTTGCCCCTTCGCGGCCCACCAGCATGCCGCGCCCGACGATGCCGTTCAGGTAGCGCACCGCGCCGTCGCGCGTTTGTACTTCCACCGTCAATGGCTGGCCCAGCAGCGCCTTCAGGTCCAGCGCGTTATTATCGGCAATCATGTCCACTTCAAATTCAAACAGTTGCGACAGTGCTTCGGTGCCGCGCATGGCGCTAAAGCGCAGCACCTCGTCACCGAGTGGAGTGTGGGCTTTTACAATGCGTTCCATATCAATTTCCTTGTAGGCTTAAACACAATTTCCGGATGCGGCCAGTCGGGATCCCGGTCGCTGATGCTTCGATTTCACGTAGTAGTTCAGCCACCTTCGGCCACCAGAAGTCAACGCCATCCGGGTCCAGCACATAGCGGTGGGCGCACTCCTTGAAGTGTCCGAGGTTGACAAATTGCGCGCTGGCGCCGTGCTCGCAGTAGGCCTCATGTAGCGAGCTGGCATAATCCAGCGACCAAAAGCTGTCGTTTTCGGCGTACAGCCACAGCGAACGCACCTTGGCGCGCCGGCCGTAATACCGGAACGCTTCGCGCAGCGGCTGTTGCCAGGGTTCGTCCGACTCTCCGCGCAGGCCGCCGGCAAAGTTCACCAGGGCGCGTACGCCGGCGTGTGGCTTCATGCCGTAGGCCAGCGTTCCCAGCGCGCCATACGAATGCCCGCTGACGATGATGCGGCTGGCGTCGATATAGGGCTTGCCGGACATGGCCAGCACCACGGTCTCGATGTCGCGCGCACAGCACAGTCCGCCGGAAAGCGGGTTGGACCAGTGGCTCAGATGCCGGCCGCCCGAGTCGGCGAACCCTCTGCGGTTGGGGGCGGCGACCGCATAGCCCTGGCGCAGCAGCACCTTGGCCAAGGCGTCCGGCCGGCTGCGCGCCTGGTCCGCGGTATTGCCGAAATTCCTGCCGTGGTTAAATACCCAGAGCGGAAAAGGGCCCGGACCGCTTGGCAGGTACAAGGTGGTCACCATCATGACCGGGTCGGCGCCGCGCGTGGCGATATGGAGAATGCGACAGGCCCGCCGGGTTGGCGTGCAATAGGCCGGACTGGCGACGACGCTGCGGTACTTCAAGGAAAACCCTTTCTGGAGGCCATGATTAAAACGCCAGCACCTTGAACTGCCCTGGCACCAGATACATACCCGGCGCGTTGGTGGAATTTTGAATCGACATGCTGGTCATGCGCGTCGCCGGCGTCCCTTTGATCAGCAGGTTGTATTTGCCGGTCACTTCACGCGACGGTCCCATGACCGTACCGCTGGCCACGCCAACGCCGGGTAAGGTCATGGTCATCGGCGCAAAGGTGGCCAGGTTATGGGCCGGGGTGCCGCCAACGAGGATGTTGAAGGCATTCGGGATGTGCATCGGCGCCAGCGCGACGTTGGGCGATGTGATGGGAATCTTCACATCGACCGGCGCCAGGGAAAGGCCAAGTTGGGTTTTCAAAAACATGGGGCGTCCTGCTTGAAGTGTAAGAGAAGCATCGGCGTCAATCTGCATTAATCGCTGCGTTAGTCGGCCAAAGCGGCGTCAAGCACCAGCCGGGGCAAAAATTTGGTTTGCTCCAGGTAGGCCTGGTCGAACAGGGTCCCGCCGTCCCCCAGTGTTTGCGCCAGATCGGCGCGAAACAGATTGGCACCGCGCAGGTCGCACGATCGCAAGTCGGCTTTCTGCAGGCTTGCGCCGATCAGGTTGGCGCCCCGCAGGTCGCAGGCGAGCAAGATGGAACGGCTGAAAAAACTGCCGCTGGCATTCATGCGCTGCAAATTGGCGCCGGTCAGATTGGCTTCCGAAAAATCCGTGATCGAGGCTGTCGCGCCGCTAAAATTTGCCCGTTGCATACTGATTTCACGGAAATTACATTGGGATAGCTGGGCATCGGTGAAGTCGGCTTCGTCCAGTGCGGTTTTATCGGTGACCGCGCAGGTGCGCAAGACGCTGCCGCGAAAGCTCAGCCTTGCCGCATTCGTCGTGACCCATGCGCAGTCTTGCAACGTGGCCCTGTCAAAACACAGATCTTCTTGCTGGCCTTCGATAAAGACGCATTTCTCGAAATGCGCATGCATAAAGCTGCAATTGCGCAGGCCAATTTTGTAGAAAGTCACCGAGAAAAAGCGCGTATTTTCAAAACTGGCCGATTCGATCTGCGTCTCTGTCAGCATGACTTCACCGATTTGCGCGTGGGAGAAGTCGCAATAATCGAGTTTGGCTTCCTCCCATGCGCACTTGTTCAGTACGGCGTGCGCAAATGAGGCGTAACGGGCGTCAGCCTGCGCCAGGCTGGCGCCATCGCACCTGGCGTGCGCAAAGCTTGCGCCGGCCAGCGACGTGCGCGCCAGGATCGCTTCAGCAAAGTCGCAACCGTCCAGTTTCGCGTTGCGCAAGTCGGCGCTTTCCAACATGGCGCCCCTAAAATTAGCATCGCGCAAATCCATGCCTGACAGATCCGCTCCGGTCAGGTCCAGGCCGGCAAAGTCGCGCGTGCTGGCGTAGATCGCCGCCACCTGGTCGCGCATGCGCCGGGCCGCATCGCCGACCAGCACGGCGGCGGGGGCGAAACCCGTCACGCCATGCAGGTACATTGCGTGCATTTTCGATTTCAGCTCTGCGGCCGGCATGATCTCCGGCACGGGCGTATCGGGAAATGTCTTTCCCAAGGCTGCCATGTGGGCGTGGCTGGCGCCGACCTCGGCGAAGCTGTGGGTGGGCGCCATCGGCGCTCGCGTAACGCCGGCATCACTGCCCAGCAGAGGCGCCAACTGATCGAGCATCGCCAACTGTCCTTGATGTTCGGGCGGGAGATTGCTCGCCATTTCCCGGCGCGTCGTGGCGAGTGTCGCGCGGGCTTGATCCATGTCGGCGGCGTGCAGCCGATCCATCTTTTCCATAAATTGCGGCAAATCTTCCAGGCGGCGGGGCAGGTCGGGCGCGGCGTTGATCGGCGGAAGTATGTCGTCCGGGTCGAGCCCTTCCTCACGCGCCGTCTGCGCGCTCTTGTCACGTTCGTTTTGCATGCGCTGCCGATGATTGCGTTCCAGCGGGCCCGGCACTTTGTCGAACATGGTGTCCTCGCCCGGAAACAGGGGACCCAGCGCCACGCCTTCAGGCAGCAGGTCGCCGTCGCGAAAGGCATAGTTGCTGCCGGTTTTGGTATCGAGCCTCTGTGCGAGCACCTTCAGGAAGTGGGCGTGATCGCGTTTTGCATGGCGATGCTCCAGCGCGGGCATCAGCTGCACAACGTCGTGGGCATCGTCCTGGTCGATCTCGACCACGCCGTGATAAATCAGTACGCTTTCCAGCCGGTGCGGGAAGAACCACGCCGTGGTCAGCCGCAAGTCGATGTCGGCAGTAATGAGCTTGCCATGCTGGCGTTTAACCACGAGGCAACGGCCGACCCAGTCGGGAATGGTCCCGCTCAACACCGGGTGCTCCGGGTGCATGTTGCGGAGCAGGTACGGCGCGCCGGCAAGTTCGAAGCCGGCCGGAAAGTGCTGATCGTCGGGCGCGGCGTTCCATGCGCGCCAGTCCATGGTCGGGGCAAGGCCGGGGAAGTCATGTTCGAACCAGTGTTGGTCGTGCACGCCCATGCGCGACTGGCGCTGCTGCCAGGCCACGTCGATCGGTCCCATGCCGGCCGGCACCGACGGTGGCCTGCCTGGCGCCTGGTACAGTTCGCCGGCGAGCTCGATGTTGGGCAGCCGGATCACCTTTTGACCGCCGATATTGTCGGCGTCAATGCCGCGGCCAAGCGGGTTGGTAACGCAGGCCGCGCCGCCGAACGCATGAGTCCAGTTTAGCGGCATGGAATCGAACGGCGCCGGCGCACTGGCGCCACCGGCGATCCAATAGCGGTCACCAAAGACAGTCAGGCGTTTTTCTATATCACCAACCTGCGCGGAGACGGCGCAACGGGTTTTGTCTTGCTGATGATGGGTGTAGCCGAAACCGGATACCAGGAACTCCGGATATTGCTTTGGCAAGCCCAGGTCGAGGATGCTGGTTTCTCCCAGCTCGTTTGCCAGCATCGGCCACAATCCTTGCTCATTCAATAGTTGGGGATCGGCGCCCAGCGTGACATGCGCGTACGCCGTAACGCATAAAAAATGCTTTTTCTGCCAGGTAAAGGGCCGGGGCAATACGCCTAAGCGCATCGGTTTGATGATCTTCATACGCTGCTTGTTTATCCGGTGACGCTGGAACTACAATAAATATAGATCGGGCGATATTTTATAAATTCGAATCTGATAATAAAAGATTGCAATTATTTTAATTGGCGAACCATGCTAACGTTATTGAAGCGGCCCGGTCAATCATGTTTTCCAAGGTTTTAAATATATTAATTCGGTCATCAACAGGTAATATACATATCGTATGGTTTGCAATCGGGCGCTTATAAGATGCCGTGCGCGCGGGTGACCAGTTGCGGGTCGCCGACCCATACGCCCAGCGCTGAGTAGTTGTCTTGCGTGCCGTCGCCGTCGCTGCGTCGACGCACTTGCTCGGCTAGCAGGGTGATCCAATCTGCCACATTACCTGCCACTTGCAGGCAGCGGTGCATCGCCGCGTCATCGAGCCCATTCCAGAAGCCGTCGGTGCACAGCAGATAGGCGTCGCCATCTTCCAGCGTGCAAGCCGCCCCTGGCTCGATGGTGTCGGTATCGGCCTGGCCCAGCGCGTGGCTGAGCAAATGCGCTTTGTCCGGGCTGCAGGACAAACCGGCCTGTTGCAGTTGGGCGGCCAGGCTGTGGTCTTGCGTGCGCCGCAACAGATATCCGCGCCGGAACAGGTACAGGCGGCTGTCCCCGACATGAATCCACTGCGCCATCCGCTCGCGCCGGTCGACAAACAGCGCCACCATGGTCGCCGCCATGCGCGAGCGTTCGGGGTTGCGCCGCTGTTCCGCGACGATGGCAGCGTCGGCGGCATCCACGCTGCCGTGCGTCATCGCTTGCAGGCCATACGATTGCTTGTCGTCGAGTTGCTGCAAGGCCCAGTGCACCGCCAGCTTCGATGCGAAGGCACCGCCGGCCTGGCCACCGACGCCGTCGCTGATCACGAAGCAGCCGTCGTTATCGCGCACCCGTGAACCCAAGGCATCTTCATTGCTGGCGCGGCCGCCTCGATGCGAGCATTGCGCCGTGGTCAAGGTCAGCATGCCTGTTGCATCCTCTGTGCGCGGTAGAGTTCGACCTCGGCGTCGTAGGCGGACAAAAATACCTGCCCGAACACGGTATGAAAGTCTTCCTCCACGGCTGTTACCGCCGCCTGGTGCAGCGCGCGATAACGCACCCACGCGCGCCCGTCGCGCCCCTTCGGCATCAGGCGGTCGTACCAGACGTCGGCGCCCATCTGCTTGTCCACCACTTCCGGACTGAAATTGCGCAACAACTGATTGAGCGCGGCGCGCATGCCTGCCAGCATGCCCATCTGGTGCGCCTGCAGGTCATGGAAGGTGTCGTCGACGGCGCGCTCGGACGTCATGAAGCCCGAAAACGGTGGCCCGAACATTTGCTTGAGTACGGTCTTGGCGTCCGGCAGCAGCTTGAGCGGATTGTTTTCCTTGTCGAGCATCATGGTCAGCTCTGCCTTGACTTCCCGCTTGATGATGGTGCGGCTGGTCAACAGGTTCATGGAGCCTCCGACCAGTTTGCTCAGCAGGCGGCCGGCCTGATGAAAGTGCGCCTCGGTCAAGGTGCCTTCATTTGGGGTAAAGCCGGCGCCATCCAGAAACGCTGCGACCATGCTTGCCGCGTCCGGCGTCAGGGGCGCCGGTCTAGCGGCAGCCGGCATTGGCGGCGGCGCCGGGTCGTAGGACATGGGCCGCGTCGCCGTCCGGACGGGCGACGAAGCGATGTCGGCAGCGAACCGGCCCGGCGCGGGATCTGCTTGCGCGCCGCCGGCAATCGCCCGGCCAAACAGGGAGCCGGTGTCGAAGGGAGCGCTAGCCGCATGTTCTTGTTGAGCCAGTTCCAGCAGCGCAGTGCTGGTGTCGGGCAGGGTGCTGGCATTGTCGGCGAACAGATTACTGTGCGACTCCGCGCCAGGATTGGCAAAGAAATCGAGCGGATCGACCGAGGGATTGCTGAGCGTCGCAAGGGCGTCATCGGGCAAGAGCATGTCTGGCGCTGCCGCCTGCGCGACCGCCAGGGGCGCCAACACCGGCGCAGTGGCGGCAAAGAGCTTCGCGCTCGGTGCCGGCGCGAAGTCGGACACAAGGTTGTCCCAGAAAGAGTCGTCGGTAGCCACCGTCGCCGCTGGCGGGGCCGGGGCCGGGGCCGGGGCCGGGGGCGGCGCTACATTCACCCGCTCGATGCTGATTGCATCCTTCACGCCGGCCACAGGTGGCGCCAAGACGTCGCCCGTATCGGCCACCCGCTGCTCGCCAACCTGCAGCAGATACAAACCAATCCGTACCTGGTCGCCATCCTGCAGGCGCCAGAACTGGTCGCCCGTCAATGCGGCATCATTGACTTCAACCGGGCAGACCGTACTCAGGTTGGCCAGGTAAGTACCACTGTCATCGATGCGCACCGATGCCTGCAAGCGCGAAATCTGCCGGGTTTCATCGACCAGCACCAGATGGTTGTCCGCGCCCCGGCCAATGGTGGCGCCAGGCCGGGAGAAGTCCTTGCCGACCGGCGGGCGTACCGGCTGTCCGGCGTGTTCGAGGATGGTCAATCGCATGCGTGTTCCCGATTATGGCTTGGCTGGAAGTGCGACTTTTTTGCGGGCGGCGTCAAACGCCGGCCCCCACATCGGGTGCGAACGCTCGGCTTCGGACAACTGAAAGCCCGGATCGAGCAGCATCACGCGTTCGGCTTCTGTATTGCAAAGCGCGGTTTTCTTGGTGAGGCAGTAGCTGAACGCCAGCAGCTTGTGCGCCTGGACTTGCGTTGCGGTGCTTGAAAAATCGATGGCCTTGCTGGTGTTCAGGTGAGCGATGACTGCCTTGAAGTCACCGGCAGTAAATTGCCTGTTCGCTTCCGCAATGGCAGCCTGCCCGCGCTGCTCCATTGCGTTCAATATCACTGACGCGGGCCTGGCGGCTGGCTCGGGAGGAGTCACAACCGGTGCGCTGGCATCACTGGCGCACGCGCTCAGCCAAAGCGGGGCGCTGATCGCCATTACAAGCGCGCCAGTTCTGAACATGGCGGCTCTAAACATGGATGCCGGAGGGCTGACGGTAAAGATACGGTTCATCAAAAATCTTTCGTAACAGGTGAGGCAATGTTAGGTCGGGAGTGCCGACAGTTCGACGTGCTGGTCGTCGGCCCGCGCGCTTGGGGTGGCCGGCGCGGCGTGCGCATGCTCGAAGCGATACGTGAACTCGCCTGCCTGCGCACCGATCGTCACGCCGGTCAGTTTTTCGGGCGCCGACAAGCGCAGCAAGATCTCGCGGCTGATGTGCGGCAGCACCGTCTGCGTCAATACCGCGTCGACCATGCGCCCGCCCGATTCGAGCTGGGTGCAGCGCTGGCCGAGCAGGGCCACGGCGGCGTCTTCATAGGTGAACACGATGCCATGGTTGGCCAGCAGGCGGCTGCGGATGCGATTAAATTGCAGCGCGACGATACGCGCGAGCATGCTGTCCGACAGCGGGAAGTACGGCACCACCGACAGGCGGCCGAGCAAGGCGGCCGGGAACACTTTCAGCAGCGGCTCGCGCAGCGCGCCGGCCAGTGCATCGACGTCCGGCATCAGGTCCGGGTCCTGGCACAGGCGCATCAACAGGTCGCTGCCGACATTCGAGGTCAGGATGATGACGGTGTTCTTGAAGTCGATGTAGCGCCCTTCGCCGTCTTCCATCCAGCCCTTGTCGAACACCTGGAAGAAGATTTCGTGCACATCCGGATGCGCCTTTTCGATTTCATCGAGCAGGACCACGCTGTACGGACGCCGGCGCACCGCCTCGGTCAGCACACCTCCTTCGCCGTAGCCAACGTAACCTGGCGGCGCGCCTTTCAAGGTGCTGACGGTATGGGCTTCCTGGAATTCACTCATGTTGATGGTGATGAGATTTTGCTCGCCGCCGTACAGCGTTTCGGCCAAGGCCAGCGCGGTTTCGGTCTTGCCCACGCCCGACGGACCAGCCAGCAGGAACACGCCCACCGGCTTGTTCGGATCATCCAGGCGTGCGCGCGCGGTCTGCACGCGGCGCGCAATCGCTTCAAGGGCATGCTGTTGGCCGATTACGCGCTGGCCCAGCGTGTCGGCCAGTTCCAGCACCGCTTCGACGGCGTCGCCGACCATCCGTCCGACCGGAATGCCGGTCCAGTCGGCCACCACCGCGGCCACCGCATGGGCGTCCACCGCGGTGAGGATCAGCGGTTGTTCTTCCTGGTGCAGTTCAAGCTGCACCAGCATCGCTTGCAATTGGCTCAGGCGCGCGGCGCGCTCGCCCGGCGCGGCCGCCTGCAAGGCTTCGCGCAAGGTGAATATTTTCTCCGCCATCAGCTTCTCGGCGTGCCAGCGCGCGCTGATGGTGTCGAACTCGTGCCGCTCGGCGGCGATGCGCAGGGCCAGCGGCTCAAGCCGACTGGCGTCGCCGGCGCCGACGTTGCATTCATTTGTCACGATGTTTTGTTCGACCAGCATGGCGTCGATGCGGCGCTGGCAGTCTTCCAGCATGGGCGGCTGGCTGTGCTGGCTCACCGCCACGCGGGCGCAGGCGGTGTCGAGCAGGCTGACGGCCTTGTCCGGTAACTGGCGCGCCGGAATGTAGCGGTGCGACAGCGCCACCGACGCAACGATGGCGTCGTCCAGCAGCAGCACCTTGTGGTGGGTCGCCAGCTTGTCGGCCAGGCCGCGCATCATGGTGACGGCGCGCGCCTCGTCCGGTTCGGCGATCTGCACGACCTGGAAACGGCGGGTGAGGGCGGCGTCTTTTTCGATATATTTCTTGTATTCGGCCCAGGTGGTGGCGCCGATGGTGCGCAGTTCGCCACGCGCCAGCATGGGTTTTAACAGATTGGCGGCGTCGCCGGTGCCTGCCGCCCCGCCGGCGCCGATCAGGGTGTGAATTTCGTCGATGAACAAGATGACCGGACGGGCGCTGGCCTGGACCTCGGTGATCAATTCGCGCAGGCGTTTTTCAAATTCGCCTTTGATGCTGGCGCCGGCTTGCAGCAGGCCGATGTCGAGCAGCAGCAGGTCGACGTCGCGCAGCGGCGGCGGCACGTCGCCGTTGGCGATGCGCTGCGCGAGGCCTTCGACCACGGCGGTTTTGCCGACCCCGGCTTCGCCGGCCAGCAGCGGATTGTTCTGGCGGCGACGCAGCAGCACGTCGACCATCTGGCGAATTTCTTCATCGCGCCCGGTGACAGGGTCGATGTCACCGGCACGTGCGCGTGCGGTCAGGTCGACCGTGTAGAGCTGAAGGGCCTTGCCGCTGCCGGCCGCAGGCAAGGTGTCAGGCGTACCGGCACCGGCGCTCGCGCTGGCCTGTTCCGGCGAGCCGGCCAGGATCTGGTCCAGGCTGCCCGATAGTACGTCCGGCAAGACGCGCTCGAACTGACGCGAGATACCGATCAGCACATGGCGCAGGCTGCTGGTTTTAAGCAAACCGAGCAACAGATGCGCGCCACGGATCTTCTCGGCGTTAAACGTCAGGCTACCGTAGACCCACGCGCGTTCAACGGCTTCGTCGATATGGCCTGACAGGTCGCTCACCGCGCCGGCGCCACGCGGCAACCGTTCCAGCGCTGCCGTCAAGTCGCGCGCCAGCTGGTCCTGGTCCACATTGAAGTGGCTGGCGACGTGCTGCAAGTCGCCGTCAGGCGCCTGCCATAGCTGATGAATCCAGTGCACCAGCTCGACGTACGGATTGCCGCGCAGGCGACAGAACGCGGTCGCGCTTTCGAGTGCCGCGTACAGGTTGGGATTGAGCTTGCCGAACAGGGCCAGGCGGCTGATTTCAGACATGTTGTGTTCCTCGTTGAAGGTGAGAGTTGGCGCGCTGCGCGCCGCGCTTGCTGGCCGCGCGTGCCGTGTAATCGATAATGAGATGAGCGCTCGTCGCGCGCGCTGTGCCGGCAGGCCGCCTGCCCAGCCACGTCGACAGGCCGAGCGGCTGCATCTGGCTCAGCGCCGCCATGGGCTTCTGGTCGTCGGCCAGCAGCAGCTGGACATCCCAGCTCAAATCCATGCCGACAAATTCGTGGACCCATTCGACCAGCGCGGCGACATGTTCGCCGCCCGGTAAAAAGCGCTGGTAGTCGCCCAGGGTCAGCGGCCCCAGTACCAGCCGAAAGCGCGACTGGGCGTCGCGCACGGCTACGCCAAGCGTGCTGCCCTGGCCTAGTCCCATGCCCGCGTGACCGAGCGCCAGGCGGTCTGCATCGGCCAGCCTGACCCAATGCGTCACATGCTCGATGACGTTGACCGGGATCTCGAAATAGCTGCGCAAGATGGCCCGCAAGCCTTCCGGATTGCGGCTTTGCCGGCCCAGATGGCCGGCCTGGCAGTAGCGCGCATGCAGGCCGATGGCGCCAGGGCGTTTTTGTGCCGGCAGTCCCATGCCCAGCAGGCTGGCCAGGTGCGCATCGAAACGCGCCTCGCCGGGACGATCCAGCGTGGCGGTCACCTGGCTGTCGGCCCAGGCCCGGTAAAACAGTGTAATCAAGCGATGATGAAACAGGTCGGCAAAAGCGACCAAGGTCGGATCGGCCGCCATGCGCTCGCGTTCACGCGCGTATTCGGTCAGGTGCAGCGGCAGCGGACCGTTCGGTCCGAACAGGCCGAAGCCGTAAATGCTCAGTTGCGGCGCGCGGCCTTCCTGCTCGCGCAGGTCAGCGAGCGAGGCGGGCGCGAAGGCAAGCGACGCCTTTTGCGCCAGGCGCACCGGTTCCTCGGCCGGGTGACCGGTCCGGCCCAGCAGCTGCGCGGCGCCCGCGCGCGCGTCGATCCAGCGCAGCAGCGCGAACAGGTCGTGCTCGTAGGGCGCTTCGCGTAGCTGCCGCCACGGCGCTTGACTGGTCCAGGCCGCGTTCATAGCAGCGGCCTGTTACCCAGGCGGGGCGGCCAGCTGGCGATCCGGCCCCGGTTGGCGCTATGGAGTTCCAGCTCGGCGAACAGGTTGATCGACACGTAGCGCGCGAAAAACTGTTCCAGCACCGCGCCGAACAAATACGCACTGTCGCCGGAGAATGCCTGCTCATCGATGGTCACGGCGATCTTCACGCCGCGGCCATGCACCGGCGGGCCAGGCTGGGGCAGGCGGCGGAACACCGGCTGGTGCACCACCGAACGCACGCCTTCGACCTGGCGCTGCAAGCCAGCCTGGCTGTCGTCCAGATACAGGCCCAGCAACTCACGCAAAATCGCCGCGCCTTGCTCGCCATCCTGCTCGAACAGGCCCTGGTGATTCAGGCCAAGGTGGCTGATCAACTGCCAGGCCAGCTTGCCATCGGCCAGCGGCGCCTGCGGACGCGAAGGCGCGCGCACTGTCGTAATCGCACCAACCGGGGCGGAAACGTTGAGCGTGAAGTCGCTGCCGCTACCGGTACTGAGCAGCAAGGCCAGGTCGCGGTTGGTGCACAGCGTATCGACCGACAGTTGGCGCAGCGTTTCCGCAAACGGCGCCTCGTGCTGGTCGACCAGCGAAATATAGACTTCACTGCCGTTGTACGAGGTGCGCGCCCCATGCTGGCGGGCGCGCTGCGACAGCAGGCGTGCTTCGCGCCGCAGGCAGTAGTAGGCGCCATGGTCGCGCGCATCGCGAGCGAACGATGCATGAAATGGCCGGAACTGGCGATCGTCGCCGCTGCCGTGGCCAAGCATGGATGTCACGCTATGGACCTCAAAGTCGAGTGCCTTGCTGCGGTCGACCACGAGCTGGTATTCATTGACCTTGGGCGAGACCAATACCCGGTCCGCACGTTTTGGAAACAAATTTACCACCGGCGTGCAGTGCATGGCCAGGTCGGCGGTGCCAACCACGCGCTCAAGCGTTGCGTCATCCTGGTCGAGCAGGATCGTGATTTCGACATGGGTGCCGGTCACGCCGCGCAAGGCGCGCTGCAAGCCGGCGATACTGAAAAACAGCAAGCGGGCAGGGTAGGCAAAATATTCCTGCAAGATCCGGTAGCCCTGGAAGTGGCGCTGGTCGCTCGGCAGGAGGGCCTGCTCCATATCGAAGCCTTCATGGCGCACGGCGCCCGCGTCGAGCACCTCGCCCCATGGACGGCTGGCCCCATTGCCGCTGTCGGTTTGCCGGCACAGCACGGCGACGGTGTGACCTGCCACCAGTTCCAGCAGGCGCAAGGCGCGCTGCTCGGGACCGGCCAGATGGAAGGTCAGCTTGTCGAGCGGCGAGACTTCGCAGCGCTGACCGCCGCCAAATTGCAGGTTGATGCGCAGCGCGGCCTTGGCCCGGTTGCGCAAGCGTGCCGGCACATCGGCCGGTGCGGGACCGAAACGGACCTGGTCCAGGGTCAGCGGCCACAGTGTGACGGCGTGGCCGGTGCGAAACTCGCAGGCGGTCTGCTCACCGCGCGCCAGGCCGGCGCGCAGCGAGGTCTTGGCCGGCAAGGTGAAGCCCGACGCCAGGCTGCCCACGGTCAGGTCCGGCTGCAGCTGTACCACCGCCATGGACGGCGTCGGCGCCAGATAGCCAGGGTAGATCGACGTCAGCAGCTGCTCGGTAAAGCGGGGAAACTGCGCATCCATTTTCAGCTGCACGCGCGCCGTCAGGAAGCTGACGCCTTCCAGCAAGCGCTCGACGTAGGGGTCGGCCACTTCGATGCCGTGCATGCCCAGGCGGCCAGCGACCTTGGGAAACTGTTCCGCGAATTCCGCGCCCATCTCGCGCAGGTAGGCCAGTTCGCGGTTGTAGTAGTCCAGCAGCCGTGCATCCATCAGTCGGCCACCAGGTTGTGCAGTTTGGTGTGGCCGGTTTCAATGTCCACGTCCGAACGCACGAGAAACTCCACCGGATACGGTTGCGACCATAACTGGGCGCGGATCTCGAACGCCAGTTCGTTGTGCAGCGACAGGCTGTCCGGGTCGGACACGCAACGCACCTGGAGCGTGTCCGGCAGCAGGCGCGGCTCGAATTTGAGAATCGCGCGGCGGAGGCTGCCGGCCAGTTCCTGGCTATCGAGCTCGGACAAATGCTTGCCCGACAGCGGCAGGATGCCGTAATTAAGCACCGAGCGATGCACCTGCGGGTACGCTTCGAGATCGACGTCGGCAGCCATTGCCGTGCAATTGAGCAGCCACACCAGGTCACGCATGACGGCGCTGCGCAGGGCCGCGCTGGACGTGCCGGGCGGCTCCAGTTCGATGCCTTGCAGCCGATCGTGGTCGGTCAGGCGTTCCAGCAGGGCCGGGCGCAGGCGGTCGCGCGCACCGAGGCGCAGGCGCTCGGCGTCGTCGTGGCGCCCCTGGAGGGCGCGGGAGACCTGATTGCCTGACTTAAGCATTGTTCACCGGGGCCAAGTCGGTCTCGGTCTCGAAGACAATGTCGGCGATATCGAGCAGGGCGTATTCACCCTGGTCGGTCACCAGCATGCGTTGGCCGATGCCCGCGTACTGGTCGGAGCCCGCCAGCGGCAGCCATTCGGTATACGCGGCGCTCAGGATTTTTTGGTCGGTCACCCCGGCAGGCAAGGGGTAACGCACCGGCAAAGCCGCGTGGATTTCCTTGCCGGTCACGAGAGTGATGGCGCTATGCGACCAGACCAGCGCACAGCGGCTGGTCGCCGGCACAAAGCGAATGCGCTGTACCTGGGCCAGTGGCAGCCAGAGGTAGCGTTCGCCTGAGAACAGTTCGAGCACCGGGCCAAGGCGGCTGTCGCCATCGGCCAGCCACGCGAACGGGACCAGTGTGTCGCTGCCGTGCAGGCGCACCTGTCCGCTGCGCGCCGGCAGTTCGGCCATGGCGGCGGCGCGCAATGCGCCAGCTTCTTCCGCGCTGCCATCCACGTCGAGTTTCAAGGCATCGGCCAGGCGTTCGACTGCCGCATCGGCTCCGCACACTTCTGGCCGCCGGGCGCCGGCGAACACTTCCGCGCGCGCCAGTTCGCAGATCAGCGGCCGCAGGTAAATCCCCGCCAGCGAATGGGCGTTGGGATTGAGTTCCAGCGTCATTTTTAGCGCCGCCTGCGCACGCAGCCAGTCGCCGCGCAATGCCAGCACCTGGAACAGCTGTGCCCGCAAGTCCGCGTCTTCCGGTTTGCGCCGGATGCTCTCCTTGAGCTGCGCATGTTCTTCATCCAGACTTGTTACTTCAGCGATCGCGCTTTGATTCATTTTCAACCTTGCTCAGATAGGGTTCATTGCGCCTCGACGCAATGAACCCCGAACATTACATTTCGATGTTTTCGGTGATGTTCCAGCCCATTGGGCTGCTTGCGCCGTTGCCTTGCTTGTCGGTATAAGCCTGACGCACTTTTGCAGACTGGAAGCCATAGTTCATGACCAGGCGCTCAAGCCCGTCTTGTGGATCGACGCCGATGATCTGCGCCGACGTCACCAGTACATCTTCCAGCGTGACGACGCAAAACTCTTTTTTCGTGCCTGTGGATTTGCACACGTGGACAATCACGCTGCCGATATGCAAACCGCTTGCGCAGTGCTTGATCAAGGCCGGGGTGGCCTTGTCCATGTAGGCGACCACTTGCAGGTCGTTAAAGCTGGCGCGACCCGCGCCGCCACCGACGACCATGCCGCCCGGCTGGCTGGCGCCCCACGAGAACGATTTGATGTCGCTCCAATCCTTGTGCTTGTCATCGGTTGCTTCGCCGGTGACGCCAGTTACTTTCATAAACATCATTGCTGCCATGTGAAACTCCTAAATGAAGAAAAAACCTGCGGGGTTGCTTGTTGCTTAGTTGGTGCTTAGTTGGTGCTTGTTTAGCCGTCCACTTTCTTCAGCGACGGCAATTTCGATACCAAACGCAGGGAGACGGTCAGGCCTTCGAGCTGGTAATGGGGACGCAGGAAAAACTTGGCGGCGTAATAACCCGGGTTATCGGCCAGTTCTTCCACTTGTACTTCGGCGGCGGCCAGCGGTTTGCGCGCCTTGGTTTCCTGCGACGAGTTGGCCGGATCGCCATCGACGTAGTGCATGATCCAGCTGTTGAGCCAACTGGTCATTTCATCGCGGTCCTTGAACGAGCCGATCTTGTCGCGCACGATGCATTTGAGGTAGTGCGCGAAACGGCAGCACGCGAACAGGTACGGCAGGCGGGCCGACAGGCGCGCGTTGGCCGACGCGTCGGCGTCGAAATACTCGGCTGGCTGCTGCAGCGATTGGGCGCCGATAAACGCCGCAAAGTCCGAGTTCTTGCGGTGCACCAGCGGCATGAAGCCGTTCTTGGCCAGTTCCGCTTCACGGCGGTCGCTGATGGCGATTTCGGTCGGGCACTTCATGTCCATGCCGCCGTCGTCGGTCGGGAAGGTGTGGCACGGCAGGTTGTCGACCGCGCCGCCCGATTCGACGCCGCGAATCGAGGTGCACCAGCCGAATTCCTTGAACGAGCGGTTGATGTTCACGCCCATGGCGTAGGCCGAATTGGCCCAGGTATAGCGCTCGTGCGATGCGCTGTCGGTGTCTTCTTCAAAACTGAATTCGTCGACCGGATTGGTGCGCGCGCCGTAGGGCAGGCGGCCGAGAAAGCGCGGCATGGTCAGGCCGATGTAGCGCGAATCTTCCGATTCGCGCAGGCTGCGCCAGGCGGCGTATTCCGTGTTCTGGAAAATCTTGGTCAGGTCGCGCGGGTTGGCCAGTTCCTGCCAGGATTCCATTTGTAGCACGGTCGGGGCGGCGGCGGAAATGAACGGGCAGTGGGCGGCCGCCGAGATGCGCGCCAGTTCGGCCAGCGTTTCCACGTCCTGCGGGCTGTGGTCGAAGTAGAAGTCGCCGATCATGCTGCCGAAAGGCTCGCCGCCGAACTGGCCGTATTCTTCTTCGTAGACTTTCTTGAACAGGGGGCTCTGGTCCCAGGCGACGCCCTTGTAGCGTTTCAGGTTGCGTGCCAGTTCCCGTTTCGAGATCGGCAGCACGCGGATCTTCAGCAGTTCGTCGGTTTCGGTGTTGCTGACCAGGTGATGCAGGCCGAGCCATGCGCCTTCGAGCTGCTGGAAGTCGGCGTGGTGCAAGATCTGGTTGATCTGCTCCGACAGCTTCAGGTCGATCTCGGCGATGATGGCCTGGATCGAGCTGTAAGCGTCCGACGACATCGTCACCGTGTGCGCCAGTGCTTGTTGGGCCAGCGTGCGCACGGCGTTTTGCACCGCGTGGTTGGCTTGCTCGCTCTTGGGCTTGAATTCCTTTTGCAGCAGCAGCGCAAAGTCGCTTTCGGTGCTGGTGCCTTGGGCGGGCAGGGCGCTTGGTTCCAGCAAGGCGGCGAAATCATTCATGTGCGTCTCCCTGCGCGGCCGCGGGGCCGGTCACGATGTCATTGGCCGGCCGGGCGGCCAGGCTGCCGAGCAGTGCCGGATTCTTCAGCACCTTGTTAATCAATTCCTCGGCGCCGCTCTTGCCGTCCATGTAGGAGAGCAGGTTCGACAGCTGCGTGCGGGCGTCGAGCAGCTGTGCCAGGGAATCGACATTGCGCGCCACATTGGCCGGCGAGAAGTCGTCCATGCTGGAGAAGGTCAGGTCGACTTGCAGCATGCCTTCGCCGGTCAGCGTGTTTGGTACCTGGAAAGCGGTGCGCGGTTGCAGAGACTTCATGCGTTCATCGAAATTGTCGATGTCGATTTCCAGGAATTTGCGCTCGGCCAAGTCTGGGAGCGGGGTCAGCTGCTTGCCGGCCAGGTCGGCCATGACGCCCATGACGAACGGCAGTTGTACCTTGCGTTCGGCGCCATAGATTTCGACGTCGTATTCGATTTGCACGCGCGGTGCACGGTTACGTGCGATGAATTTCTGGCCGCTGCTTGCGGGCCGTGGGTTAGCCATGGAAAGAACTCCTTGTAAAAGCTGTCAATTGGTCGAAAACGGGGTGCACATGCGCTAAAAGGGAGGAATGCGGTGTCATGTCTGCGTGCCCATCAGCAGGTCGATCTGGCTGACGCTGTCCGGCGCAAGGTCGCGCATGATGTCGTAAAAACTCATCTGCATCAGGCGCTGGGCGCGCCGCAGCAACAGCGGCGCCGGGTGACTCGGTTCGTGCTTTTCCAGGTAAAAGCAGATTTTTTCGAGCATCAGGCGCACGTCGTCGCGGCTGTCGAGCTCCTGCGTGCGCCAGTCCAGGGCGCGCGTGCCCGCCGCCGCCGGCGCGGCAGGCAGGCCGGCTGCTTGCTCAGGCGCGATCTCGACGGCAGCGTCGGCGTGGCCGCTGCTGCCGCTGACCTCGGCGAGGCGCCGCAGCAGCTTGGTGACGTACTGGTCTTCCGGCCGCCAATCCGCGCCCAGGTGCTCCTCCAGCAGCGCGACAATCGTGTCGAGCGCCCAATGCGCTTCGCCCACGGCCAGCAGGGCAGGATGATTGTCGTGGCGCGCGCGCGTTAGTTCCATGCGCAGGCGGTCCGGTCCGCCCGCGTAGTTCACGTGCTCCGAGGCGCTGTTATTGAATACCGATTCAATCTCGCGCAATGCGAGGGCGCCAGGACCGAGCAGCGGCACCGCGCGCAAGTCGCGCAGCACGCTCTGCGGCTCGAACAGCGGCGCCAGCGCGTTGGTGCGTGGGAATGGGTCGATGTCCTCGTCGTCTTCGTCCTCTTCCTTCAGGCGCGGGTAAAGTTCGGTCCAGTAGCGGCTCAGGAGCCCTGCTACCAGGCGCAGGCCCTGGGCGTAGCCCGGCATGCCTTGCAGGTTGGTCCAGGCTTGCGCCAGCAGGCAGGCGATGCGCAGGTCCTTGCTTTGCAAGATCAGCTGCTCGCCCTGGCGCGCGACCTCGCGCCAGTCCGGCGGTTCGGCCGCGATGATGGTGTCGCCGTATTGCTGCTCGGCGCGCGGCTGCGCTGCTTGCATCAGCGCCAGGAACGGTGCGGCATATTCCAGGTTGGGGCCGCAAGGCGGCGCGTCACCGACTGGCGCGAGCAAGGTGCTCAGCAGGTCCGACTCGGCGCAGGGAGCGTCAAACAGGTTCATGGCTGGCCCGATTTGAAAGCGTGGACGACATCGGGCGCGGCTGCATCGGCCGATACCTGCAGTTGCAGGCGGTGCGGCGTCAGCGAACCGTTGCGCACTTCGATCTTGTAGTCGCCGGGTAGGAGCTGGAGTGACTTCATGGGCGGGCTGATGCCGCGTTTTTTGCCGTTCACATACACTTCGCCCCACGGGCTGATGCGCAGCGCGACCTGTATCGGCTTGAGCAGCGGCTTTGGCACTGGCGCGGCAGCAAGCTTGGGCGCGGGCTCGGCATCGACGGGCGCCGGCGCAAGGGGTTCGCTGTTCTGCGCTGGCGGCGGCGCGGTCACCGACACCTCGCTGCTGTTTGCTTCTGGCCTGCTGGCCTCTGGCGCAGGCGCTACCGGCTCTGGCGGG
Source organism: Telluria sp. (assembly GCA_036386755.1). GTDB lineage: Bacteria > Pseudomonadota > Gammaproteobacteria > Burkholderiales > Burkholderiaceae_D > Telluria_A. The sequence goes on along the minus strand of DASVVC010000127.1, from coordinate 23,368 downwards.
GTGGTGACCGGCGTTGTGGGCATCAGCGGCGGCTCCTCCGGCGGCGTTGCGGCGTTCGTGCCTGCTGGGGATTGAGGCAGCTGCGCGTTTGCCATCACAGGGTCGGGCGCAGCGTTCGCCAGCCACAGCACTGCGACAAGGGCCGCAGCCGATACGCTCGCGCCGAGCATCCACCAGCGTGCCTTATTTGTTGACGCGACGGACGCGCTAGACGACGCTTGCGGCGTGACCGACGCGGAGTTGACAAGTGCATCGCGCGGCGTGCCTTGCGGGGACGGTGAGCTGGCTGGAACCGCGGCTTGCGCAGTTGCCGAAGTTGCCGCGGTTGCCGCAGTTGCTGTTGTCGCCGGCGCTGCCAAGCCCGTCAAGCTGGCCGACGGGGCCATGGTATCGACAGCGCTGTAGTGTCCTGGCGTTGCCGAAGTCAGGCCCAGCAGCGCCGCGAACGCGCCGACCGATTGCGGCCGATCTTCGATGCGCTGGCGCAGGGCCGCATCGGCGGCGCGCAGCAGGGTGGCGCTGTAGCGCTGGGTGCTGCCTTCGAGCCGCTGGTAGTTGTCTGAAATGCTGCGTACGACCGCCGCTGGCGGCAGCTGACCCGATACCAGGATGTGAATGACCGCGCCGAGCGCATAAATGTCGGTCCACGGTCCCTGGGGAAAGGCCGGGTCGTCGGTATATTGCTCGATCGGAGAATAGCCGGGTTTGAGCATGATGCTCGAATCGTCAACCAGGTCGCCAATGAGCTTGCGGGCCGAGCCGAAATCGAGCAGGACCGGGGTGCCGTCCGGCTGCATCATGATGTTGTCGAGGGCGATGTCACGGTGGAAGCACTGGGTGCGGTGCAAGGTTTCAAGCGCGCCCAGCAGGGCCGCCAGCATCCGCATGATTTCCGCTTCGGAGAGCGCGCGCCCGCCTGCCAGTCGCTGCTTGAGCGTCAGCCCTTCGTAGTAGGGGGTGGCCATGTAGGCGGTGCCATGGCCTTCCCAGAAACGCAGCACCTTGATCAGGCCCGGATGGTCGAACTTGGCCAGCAGGCGCGCTTCATTGATGAAGCCTGCCTGGCCGGATTTGAAGGTGGCGGCGAAACGCTCGCCCCGTAGCGCGATACTCAGGTCGCCCTGGCGCACCGCCAGCATGGCCGGCATGTATTCCTTGATCGCCACCACCCGCGCGAGCGCATGGTCGAACGCGCGGTACACGATGCCGAAGCCACCGATACCGAGCACGCCGGTGATTTCGAATTCTTCCATGCGGTGGCCGTTGGGCAGCGCAAGCGTGGAGGCGCCTGGCGTTGCCGCTGGGTCGATCAGGACGCTGGCGTTGGAAAAATCGGTCATACGGATCCTTGTTGGGGACCAAACAGGCGGGCGAACAGGGCATTGTTCAGCTGTCCGGTGTGGGTGCAGGTGTTCAGGGGCGAGCCGTCGCCCTGATTGGTCCACCAGAAACTGGTGGCGCTGGCAGCGTCGAAATACAGCGCCAGGTCGGGGCTGGACTTGGCGTGCCGGCGGGTGCCGGCCTGCGCCTGGCGCCAGAACGCGTCCTGGTCGATGGCGGGGCGTGTTGTCATCGGCGCAGTGTTGGCCTGCGCCAGTGCGGCGCCGAGGCGGTCGATGGCGTGGCCGTGGCGGATTGCGTCGAGCAGCGCCTGGCCGAGCGCGGCGTAAAATTCGTCGCAGCACTCCAGCATGCCGTTATGGAACGCTTTGAGCGGCACCGGCCACAGCGCCGCGACCGGGTAGTAGCGGCCAACGCGGTCGCAACTGGGCGCCAGAACGCCGAGCTGAACCGAGTCGTGGCCGAGTCCCGCCGGGAGCAGGAAATTCCACAGCGGCGCCACGGCATAGTGCGTGGCCAGCATGTTGGGGCCGGCTTGCTGCAAGGCCGCCAGACCGTTTTGCAGCCAGTGCTCCCAGCCGCCCAGCAGGGCGTAAGGCAGTTGCTGCCGGACGAAGTCGCCGGCGGACGGGATCTTGCCGAACCAGCCGACCGGCGCGCTCGCGGTGCCCTGGACGAGGGTGTTCAATGGGCCGTTCATTACACCCCTCCCGGGCAGGAAAAGCTGGTCAGCTGGGCCAGGCGGAACGGGTTGCGCGCACTGCTGGCGGTCACTTCGAACACGGTTTTGGCGCCATTGACGTCGAACGTGGCCAGCATTTTTTCCGCGTCGCGCTGTGGCGCCAGGCTGGCGCGGTCGAACATGCGGTGCAGCGCCCAGGCGCCTTCCGTCGTCAACGAACCGCTGCTGCCGTTGCTGCCGGTAACCTGCACGCGCACCTGGTTGCGCCCTGCCGGGCCGGGCCATTGAATCGGCGTCGACACTTGCGGGCCGTGGGCGTAGCGCACAGCCTGGCCGTCGATGTCCATGACGAACTGAGCGATGGAGGCGTCCATCTGCACCGGCTTGATGTCGAGCCGGATGGAGGGCGTACGGGCGCCCCCGGCGAAATACACGTCGCGGATGACGACCGCCTGCTCGAACGACGCGAGGTAGCCGGCCCTGGCCTTCTGTTCGCCCTTGAAGCGCCATGGCCGCACCGCCGTGTCGACCTGGTTTGCCAGGTTCTTCTGGAAAAACTCGTCCATCAGGGCGCCGGGCGCAAAGATCTGGGCAAAGTCGCCAAGCGCCATGTCGCGCGATGAGCCGCGCACGAAAGGGTAGCGGCCTGCCACGGTTTGCTCGCAGTAGTGGCCCACGTTGGCGGCAACATTCTTGCCAAGCTGCTGTTGCAGCACTTGGGTAACGTTGTTGTCGGACGAATTGGCCAGTTCGCCCAGCATGCCGCGAAACGGCGTCGGCAGGCGGCCGGCTTCGGCCAGGATTTTGCTGACCACCTGGTTCGGTGGCGGCGTGACGCCGTCGCGCAGGGCCGTTTCGGTGGCGGTCAACTGGGCGTACAGCTCGCCGAGGGTCTCGACAATGCCTTCGATCGGCGCCTTGCCGCCTTTGTCGCGCGCTGTCGTGAATGCGCGCAGCGCGGCGAAGCGCGTATCGACCAGCATTTCCACGCGTTCCGCAGCCGGGGCCTCCCGCTTGCCGCTGGCCAGGTCGTTCTGGCCGAAGATCTGGCTCAGGGACGAGCGCGTGCTGTCGAGTTTGTCGCGGGCCTTGTCGACGATGGTGGCGCCGTTGATCTCATCAAGGCGCACTAGGGTCGTTTCCTTGGCAGCGGCGTTCATGAGGCGCACCAGCGGCGAGTCGAGGGACGACAGGATGCGCGCGACCTGGATATTCTGGGCCAAGGTACCGCCGGTCTTCAGGCGCAGGTCGCCCAGATAGTCTTCCCACACGCGAATGTAGTCGGTCAGGTACAGGCGCCGTACTTCGGCGCTCCATGCGGCCAGATTGTCCACACTCGCGACGCTCGCCGGCGCGCTTTTCGGCTGGGCCAGGACCCATTTCTCTTCTTGCGCCAGCTTGGCGATGCGTGCGTCCAGGCCCGGAGCGAACAGTTCCCAGTAACCGCGATAGCTGTACAAGCCGGCCACGCCCTGATTCAGGCTGGCGCCGCTGGCGCGGCGAAACACCAGCGGCGCCTGGGGGCCGACCACGGTGCCGACATTGAACGTCGGCAGTTGCTTGTTACCTTGCAGCATGCGCTTCATGGTGCCGTAGGCGCGTTGGGCCAGGGTATGCGTGAGCAGCCGTTCACGCGCTTGCGCCACCAGTGGCTCGTCGATCGCAAACGGCGACGCAACGATCCGCTCCGCAAGCAGGCGCTTCAGGTGGGCGCGCAGTTCGTCGCGCTGGGCGTTCGACAAGGCGCTGCCCAATTGACGTTCCAGGTCCAGCGACAACCACGCTTGAAGGAAATCGGCGTCGTAATGCGCCGGGTCGAACAGCATCAGATACGCCTTGAGCGCGTTGTAGCTCAGTTCCACGTCGCTTGCCGGGGCCTGGCGCAGGCTGTCTTCCAGGCGGCGCGCCAGTTGTGGCAGAAACATGTCGTCCAGCGCCCGTTCGTAAGCGCGGGTGGAGGCAGCTTGCAGCTTGCCGCCCTGATACAGGCCCAGCTGGTAACCCAGCGGTGCATTTTCCACGTCGAGCACGGTGCTGACCGGCACGGCGTGCAAGGCGTCGAGCATCGGCATGACGGCGGTGATCGGTTCACGGTCGCTCAGTTTTACTGCGCCGAGGCGTTTTTCGAGCGCTGGCAGGCGCGCTGCGACATCGTTGACGTAAGCGTGGTTGGCGCGGTAGCTGTTGATCCATGCGAGCGAGAGCGCGACCGCCACGACGCCGGTGGCGGCGTAACCGGCTGTGCGCAGCCAGGTTTGCTTCTTCTGCCAGCGTTCATTGGTGCCAGCAAGGCCGGCTTCCTTGAAAATGATGTCTTGCAACAAGCTGCGCAGGAAGAAGCTGCGGCCGGGTTCGCCGATCTGCGGCGAACGCTGGCCGGTATTGATCTGCAAGAAGTTCTTGATGCCGCCGAGGACGCGGTCGAACACGGTGCCTTCCTGGGTGCCGCTGGTAAAGTACACGCCGCGCAGCAAGGCGTTCGACTCGAATTTCGACGAGACGAAGACGTGCGCCAGGAACTGGCTCAGGATGGCCTCCAGCCCGGCAAATTCCTGCGGCAGCAGGTAGGCCAGTTCGCGCTGGCGCGGGTCGTGCTCGGCCAGCAGCTGCTCGGGCAGGCTGGCGTACAGGCGTTCCAGCAGTTGCTTGTACTGTGCTGCAAAAGCGCCGGGCAAGTCGAAGCTGCTGTCGCGCACGGCGTCGAGCTTGAAGGTCAGGCCCCAAACCTGGCTGCGCTGTTCCTTGCTCAGTTGGGCAAAATACTCGGTAAAACCGGCCAGCAGGTCGACCTTGGTGATCAGGACGTAGACCGGGAATTGAATGCCGAGCTGATCGCGTAGTTCGTGCATGCGCTTGCGCAAGGTAAGCGCATGCAGTGCGCGTTCCTGTTCGCTGCTGCTGAGCAGGTCGGCGATGCTGATGGTCAGAATGGCGCCGTTCAACGGCTGGCGCGGCCGGAATTTCTTGAGGAGGTCGACAAAACCCTGCCATTCGCCCTGGTCGTGTTCACGGTTACTCTCTTGCATGGTGTAGCGGCCGGCCGTGTCGATCAGCACCGCTTCATTGGTGAACCACCAGTCACAGTTGCGGGTGCCACCGATGCCGCGAATGGCGGCTTTGCCGAATTGTTCGGCCAGCGGGAATTGTAGGCCGGCATTGACCAGCGCCGTGGTCTTGCCCGAGCCGGGCGCGCCGATGAAGACGTACCACGGCAGCTGATACAGATACTGACCCGAGAACCGCTGCAGGAAAGCGAGCTTGCCTTGACCGCCGTCGGTGGCGAACTTGGCCGTCCGCAGTTTCTCGGACGCGTCCTGAAAGCGCTGGCTGAGTTCATCCAGGTGCGGGTTAGCAGCGGCGGCCGGCGCTGCATTGGTACGTGCGCTGGGCGTGCGGATTTGCGTCAGCAGCTGGGAGTTCAGACGGGCGGCGCGCCAGTTGCGGTACAGCGCGCGCAGCAGCCAGATGGCAAACACCAGGCCGATCGCGCACCAGCGCGCCAGTTCGCTCTCCAGCGGGCGCATCTGGCCGATGGCGACGATCGGCCCGAGCAGCCAGATCATGCAGCACAAGGCAAGCAAACCAAAAAATATCCATAGCTGGCGACCGAAGACGACACCGGCCACTCTGTAGAGCAGGTTCATGACAAAATTCATAATGCGGACTCGGTGGCCGGTGCCGCCGGCGGCACCATTAAGGTAATTTCGACGCGACGGTTGCGCGCCCGGTTCGCCGGGCTGTCGTTCGGCACGGCCGGTTCGGCAGCGCCGCGGCCTTCGGCGCGCAGGCGTCCCTTTTGATCGAGCAGCGGTTGCAGTAAATTCTTGACGCTCTCTGCGCGCGCCACCGACAGCTCCCAGTTGGACGCAAAACGCAAGCCGCGGGTGGGCACATCGTCCGTGTAGCCGACCACCAGCACGGCGCCAGGGACGGCATTGAGCGCTTTGCCGATTCGCGCCAGCAAGGCTGCGTGCGCCGGGTTGCTGCTGACGGTACCGGCGCCTGACTCGAACAAGCTGTCGCCGCGGATGATGATCGTGCTGCGGTCGCTCAGGTCCAGCACACTGACCAGCTTTTCGGCGATTTCCGTTTCCAGGAACTGCGCCAGGCGGCGCGTTTGCGGCGCGGGGGAGGGCTTGGCGGCGCTGGCGAGCACGCGCGGCACGCGCAGCTGGTCAATCGCGGCATAGACCTCGTCGGAGCGCGACGACAGCGACCATTGCAGAGCGATGAACAGGCCGACACAGGCCAGCGCCGCCACGCTTGCCACTGCCCACAGCGGCACGCTGCGCTGGGCACGCGCTTGCACGACCGGATCATGCCAATGCGGTGACAGGGCGTCGGCGTGCTCGCCGCGCTGGGTGCGGATCAGTTGCAGCAGGCGCTGCTTGAGCACGTCAAGCTGCGAACGGCCCTGGTCGAGCACCCGGTAGCGTCCTTCGAAGCCAAGCATCAGGCAGAAATATTGAAGTTCAAGCAGATCGACGTGCTGGGCGGGATAGGACGCCAGGCGCGACAGCAGCTCGAAAAACTTTTCTCCGCCCCAGGTTTCGTTATGAAACGTCACCAGCAGGCTGCTGGCCGACCAGACGCCACCGCCGCCCCAGGGCGTCAGCGTGGCCGCTTCATCGAGCGTGGTGCACAGGCAATAGCGGGCGCCGATAATGGTTTCGTTCGCAATGCCCGCTTCCCGGGCGCGGGTTTCGAACTGGCGCAATTCGGCCACCAGCTGCTCGCGCAGCATGGCCGGATCGGCGTGGTGCACGGTCGTGCGAATCTGTGGAATGAGATTGAGCAGCGGGTTGGCCAGCGCCACCAGCGGGTTGCTGCCGCTGTGGATGCGTTGGCCGGGAGGCGGCGCGGCCGCAGTGGCTCCAGCGGCTCCAGCGCCGGGCGTGGCCGACGCGCCGCCAGGATTGGGCGCGACAAAATGCTCACCGCGCCGGCCCAGCTGGCCGAGCGGATCGAAACCGAGGGTGTTGGTGGTGTTCATTGACGAATGGCCCAGAATTCCATCGAGAGGCCGGGGAAATCGCCGGCCACGTGCAGCGCCAGGCCGCCGGACTTTTCGAGCTGCTTCCAGAACTCGCCGGTCTTGTCGAGCTCAAAATAGGTGAAGCCGGCGTGGTACGGCAGATGCCGCGGCGCCACCGGCAACAGGCGCACGCCAATACCGGGAAGCTGCAGAAGCACCAGGTCCCGGATGCGCTCGACCGCGCCCATTTTCAGTTGCGCCGGAAAGCGCGTGCGCAGCAGGTCGGACGGCATATCGGCATTGACCGCCAATACAAACCCGGCGGTTTGAATTAATTCCAGCGAAGGAATCTGCGCGACGCGAATGCCATTGCCGCGTTCCTGCAGGGGGATGGCGATGGCGTGCTGCTCAAGTACGATGGACAGCGCACGGCGCAGTTCAACCATCAGTGGCGTAAAAGTGGCCTGCAGGTCGTCGTGCAGGTACGGCGGATAGACAGTCGGGCGGCGCTTGTCGGAGGTATAGGTGGCCAGGTCGCACGCCAGTTTCAGCATGTCCTTGTAGAGCATCTCCGGATGCAAACGGCTGCTTTGACCTGCATGCCAGGTGACGGCGGTGTAGCGGTTGATCACTTCCAGCAGCAGAAAATCGGCAAATTCAGCCACGCCGCTGCTGCCGGGCTGCGACAAGCGCTCGGCCAGGGCGTCACCGCGCTGTTGTAGCAGGCCGTGCAGTTGCGAGACGAAACCTTCCAGCACCGGATGAGCAGTGGCAGCGAGCATCGGCGCGATATAGCTTTCATCGAGCAGCACCTGGCCATCGTTGCGCCGTTCGTTCACGCGCACCACGCCCACCGACTGCCAGTCCGCATTGAGCGCGGACGCGGGCATCAGGCGCAGGTTCAAGCGGCCGAATTGCAGCACGGCCGGGCCGAATGCATCGCTGTTGGCGTCTTCAATCTCGAATTCGCCGATGTCATGGCGGGTCCAGCCGGTGCTGCCGGCGGCGTCTTGTGGCGCGGCCTCGTCGGACCAGGAAAAATCGGGCCGGTTGGCACGCCACAGGGGCAGGGCGAGCACGATGTTCTGGTCCTTGAGCTGCGCCGGCACGTCCAGCATGCCAGGTGCATTGTCTGCTTCAAAGGCAAATGGCGTTCCATCAGGCATGACCCCGGCGCCGCTGCCGATTGCCAGCTTTCCGAGGGCAAGCGCATCCCGGTCCAGTACCAGGCGTGACCATCCCCAGTGAAAACCCTGCATCGGCAGCACGCGCGATTGCACGAAGTTTTCGAGGTAGCGCTCCATCTGCTGGAAGTGGTGCGGGCGCAGAAACATGCCTTCGGTCCAGACGATGCGCTGATGCATGCTGCTGGCGATATTCGGGTTGGGTGAATATGGTTTCATTTGGCTTGTTGGATCAAGGCGATACCGCCCTTGTTAATGCCGACCTGCAGGAGGAACTGATCGGGCAAGGTTTGCCAGAACTTAAAGGCATTCAATTGTTTCGGATCCGGCAAAGTAACTATTTCGCGCCATTTATTCTTCTCCAATAGCCGGTATTCAGCGACGATGCCAATGGCAGTGACCTCAGGATTGCCCGGTTTTTTGATCGCTCGGCTTTCGCCTGGCGCCAGCACGATCTGTTCGATTTCAACCAGGTCCTTGCCCAGCACCGTGTCGGCCTGGCTTTGCAGCGCGAAGAAATCGGCCGATTGGAAGCTGGCCGGCGAGCGCAGCGCATATACCTTGACCAGGACCGGGGACGCACGCTGGCGGCTATCGGCATTCATGTCGCGGGCGGCCTGGAATTCGATGCGATAGGGCGACGCTTTGGTCGTCGCACTCGATGCGCACGCACTAAGCACGATTGCAGCGGTAAGGGCAATAAATGAGCCAATGAAGCTGAATGTCGATTGCAATGGTGGCCTCTTGGCTAACGCGCTATGTCACGGACAAGCAAATAAATTATTACATCGTTGAGCGTTCCGATACGGACTGCAATCGCGCAGTCTGTAATGAACGGTAATGATTCTAATGTCCAAAAGTTACAGGGGCATGACGCGATGGATATCCGGGGAATGGAATAAAATGAGTAGTTAGACAATTATTAATTGCTTGTTGAAATTAACGTTTATATAATTGCATCATGTCGTGGATTTGGACAGGAACCAGCGAGGTCAGATGACGTTTCCGGCCAAGCCAGACAGGCGATATTCGTCGTGGTTTGTCCGTGCGGAAGCGCCGTCAGGGGCCGGAGCGCGCCCTTGACGGCGCGAAGGAACGCCACGCCGGGACATTGCCGTCAATGTGGCACGCCGTGGCGGCGGCCATGCAAGAAACTGGCCGCCACGCTCAAGGAACGCATTGGCAGGTTGGTCCATGGCATGCTTGGCGGTCGCAGCAATGTCCAGCCGGGCGATATCGCGACGGTTGTCAAGTTTTACCGGAAACGTTATGGAGCCAATTTACATTCCCTAAAAGTGCGAGGCGTAGATTCCACTGAACTGGAATTGTAAAACGCCTCGGGTTTTATTTGCCTGTGGCGGAAACCACCATGTGTGATTATTCGATATTTTGTTCGCGGCCTTCGGGCGTATTATGAAATTACTTCCGAAAAAACCCCCAGGCAGAGTAAAAGCCGAAGTATTACGCGTTAGGGTGACCTGCGGATCGAGGTGTATTTCCCAAAAAATATTTTCGCGCTTCTCCCGGTCGTGCGGCAGGATGACGGATTGAATAAGTTGGTTTTTCTCACGGTACCGGCTACCTTTTTGGCGTCGGCAGTTAAACTACAGACGAGGTGAATATGGCAGGCATATCAATCAGCGTTCAAGCCGGTGCAACCGTTAACAGCTCCGCCGTTCAGGCGTCGGGCAATGTCGTGCATATCATTACCCCGACAGAACGCAGCACATTCAACATCCAGGACGGTTCCATCAAGGCAGCTGTGGCCAGGTATTTCGGCGAGGCGCCGGATGATGCTTATTTATGCGAGCCAACGCCATGGGGTGGTCTATATAATACCTATCATTGGCCGCAGGTCCAGACCACGCTGGTGGTGCAAAAGGCCGAGATTCTCGGTATTACATCGGAGCCGGTGATTATCGCCACCAGTGACTTTGTAAATAACTCGGCATATCCCGGAAATTTCAACTGCGGCATTACCGATGACGTGACCAATACCGTGGAAACGAACTGGTCGGAATCGAATACCATCGACGTCAACCAGACGATCAGCTACGACGTGAGTTTTCTCGGCACCGGGGGCGGCGGCAGTACCTCGTTCGATTACAGTTATTCTTGGGGGCAAGGCGGTTCCGAGAGCAAGTCCATGACGGTCGGATCGAGCCAGGGGGTTAACGTCAACCTCGACCCCGGGCAACGGGTGCAGGCGCGATTGACTGCATCGCGCGGGGTCATGCAGGTGCGGATCACCTATCTGGCCAGCATCGCCGGCACGGTCGCCATCAACTACAGCGATCCGTATAACGGCCACCATTTCTGGGGCCTGGATTTGTCGGGCGTCATGCAGGCGGGCGGCCTGGCCACGACTCATGTGGTCACCGAAGATATCGAGATCGGTTATTACTCGAATGCCGCGATCGAGTTGGTCGATCTGTCCGGTGCCGTGCAAAAAACGGTGATGGCCGGCCGTCCTGTCGCTGCGGGCGCGTCGTCGAACGGGCTGGCGGACGAGGCGGTCCAGGCAAAGCGCAGGACGGTCGACGATCTGAAGGCCTTCGAAGAGGCAAAAGACCAGGCCCGGGCTTCGCTGACATCCAAGCTGGATAATTTCAAGGCATCGCTCAGCGATGTCGAATACAACGAATTGAGCGGGCTGCTCGAGATGGGCAACGCGCCGGCCGCGGCAACAACCATGGCCCCCGCCAGCGCGTTCCTGAAACCGATGCAGCGGGCCGAAGCGTTCCTGAAACCGATGCAGCGGGCCGAAGCCGTAACGCAGCCCGAGGCCTTCCTCAAGCCGATGCAGCGTGCCGAAGCCTTCCTCAAGCCAATGCAGCGGGCCGAAGCCGTAACGCGGCCTGAAGCCTTCCTCAAGCCGATGCAGAGTCCCGAAGCCTTTCTCAAGCCGATGCAACGAGCCGAAGCCTTCCTCAAGCCGATGCAGCGGGCCGAAGCCGTAACGCAGCCTGAGGCCTTCCTCAAGCCGATGCAGAGTCCCGAAGCCTTTCTCAAGCCGATGCAGCGGGCCGAGGCAGTACCCCACACCGAGGCCTTCCTCAAGCCGATGCAGCGCTGATCGTTGCGAGACGGCGGTGCCGGACCGGCGCCGCCCGCGACGGCCATTTGCAAGCGCTCGCACCGGGCGGCGCAACACAGTCGCAGGCGCGGCGCAACACAGTCGCAGGCGCCGCTCCGCCGGGGCCAGCGTGCGGCTCGCCATGGCGACTGCTTCAAACGATGAAGTACCCACAGGAGGATTTATCATGCTCGATTCCTTCAGTCCCCCGAGTAATGACCATCGCCCCGCTGACGTCGGCCGGCGCGGCGCACCCTTGCCCGGATCGGCCGGGATCGCCAATTTCATCTCTTCGTTATCGGTCGACGAGCGGCGCGAGATGAAGCAGCGCTTGAGCGACCGGATCGCCGAATTTTTCGACGACAGCAATTCGCTGCGCGGCGCTGACTCAGCGATGAAGAAACGGTTCGACATGCTGGCCGAAACGCTGCGCAACCTGACGCCGAATGCGCAGACCATTCCTGTCAATGGCATCGCTTACCGCGGCCGGCCTGATTGGCTCACGCCCGATTTGCTGGGCAAGCTGCAGCAGGAAGCCGAGCATCGGCAGGAATTGCCGCTCGACCGGATCGATCATTACCTCGGCTGCGGCGGCCGCCATGCGGATGTGTTGTCGGTGTCGCCCGAGATTCTGGCATTCGTCGGCGCGCAGGTCGGTTCGGTGGCGCCAACCGGAATTGCCAGTTATATGTATTATGATCGCGCTGGATTGGGCATTCGCCCGCATGTCGACACCGAGGTTTTTTCGGTCAACATGATGCTGATGCTGCGCCACGATCACGCGCCGGATGTGGAGCGCTCGGCGACGGTGGTGTTTCCGGCCTATTGCAGCGCTGAATTTTATCGGCTTGAGGTTGGCGAGGTTATGCTCATGCATGGCAGTAGCGTGATCCACACCCGCTCGCTGGTGCAGCCGGGTGAAAGGATTCACTTGCTAACGCTCGGTTTCAACCGGATCTGAGGGACATGGACACGATGAACGCACCGGCCGAGGCCAGCCTGCGGGCAAAACTGCTCGCGTTCTCCCAGCGCCTGAGTCCGGGAGAACGCGATTGCTTGAAGTTCCGGCTGTCGCTCGCCAGCACTGCCAGGCTCGACCGCGATTTCGACATCAGCGGCGATCCGCAGCGGCGCCTCGAGTTCTTCGACCTGCTGCGCTATACCTTGGCGATTCAGCCGTTTCATCGTCGCGTGCCCAAATACGGCATTGCCTACCTTGGGCGGCCGCAGTTCATGACCGATGAGCTGGTGCAGGGCTTGCGTGACGAGGCGCGCCAATTTCGTTGTTACGCGAGAGAAAACTACGATCAGTTTATCGCGACCATCGATACGCCTGCGGAAGACGCGCTCTGCGAACGGCTGGCCTCATCCGAACAGATGCTGCGCCTGGTAACACGGCATGCCGGAGCCTGCGTTCCAAGTTACATTACCAGCTATATCTATTACGACGCACCGGGACATTGCAGCAAGCCGCATGTCGATAATGCATTTACGTCGCTGACAGTCATGATCGGCCTGCGACACGACCATGACGACGCGGCGACGCCCGGGTCGGCCAGCATTGTCTATTGGCAGGACAGTGCACCGATGGCGTACCGGCTCGCGCCGGGCGAGCTGGCGGTGTTTTTCGGCTCCAGCGTACTGCACGGCCGTTCGCCGGTCGGGCCGCACGAGACGGTACACTCGCTGTTGCTGAGTTTTCGGCCGGTGCTGGCCGACCAGGGGGAGTCAGTATGATACCAGTGCGTCCCGAGCAGGCGCTGCGCGCCGGCGATTTGTTGCTCGAACCGATCCTGCCAGCGCACGCGGCACAGTTGTTCGATCATCTGCAAGCGCCCGAGCTGTACACCTTCATTCCGCATGAAGCGCCGGCGTCGGTGCAGGAGCTGGCGTCGCGCTATGAGCGCTGGTCTGCGCGGCAGGCGCCCGACGGCAGCGAAATATGGCTCAACTACGCGATCTATCGTCCCGCAAGCGAGCAGTACGTCGGCACCCTGCAGGCCACCGTGAACAGTTCCGGAACCGCTTTTATCGCCTACGAAGTGTTTCCGGCCCACTGGCGCCGGCGTTACGCACGCACCGCCTGCATCGCGCTGGTAGCCCACGTTTTCGCATGCTACGATCAGGTTGATGAAGTGACCGCCCTGCTCGACACCCGCAACGAGGCCTCGTGGCGATTGCTCGAATCCATCGGATTTACGCGCGCCGGCGAGATCGAGGCGGCCGACTGGTTCAAGGGGGCCAGCAGCGATGAATACATCTACAAAATAATGCGTCGCGAATTTGCCGCAGCCCACCCGATTCCCGCTTGCGGGACGGATTTGCCATCCTAATTTGCGGCACATGTACGCAGGCGTTGAACTTCCGGCTGATGGCGGCGACCAGCCGCCGCCTTGTGGATGCCGAGCCTTCCAGGCAACACCGGTGCTGCACCTGAAGCCAGGCTTATTTCCCCGGGGTCCAGCCGGCCGCGATCTCCCGCACAACCTGCAATACCATCTGTTTTCCCGCATCGACGCGCTTGCCGCCACGCCAGGCCATCATGACTTCCCACTCCCACAGCGGCAAATCGGCGATATTGACTTTGACCAGGCTCCCGTCCCGCAACTGTTTCGCTGCCGCCATCTCAGGCATGAACGTCAGGAAACCATGCTCCAGCACCAGCTCAAGTGCGGCAGTGGCCGGCTGTATCGCATGAATCGGCATCTTCGTCGTGCGATAAGCATGCAGGCGCTCAATTAATTCATCGCATTCCGCGCCCCAGAACTGCGGGGCCAGTTGCGCGTTCGCGATATCGGCCAGCAGGCATGGTGGGGAGTGCGCAAGGGGATGATCGCGATGCACCACGGCGATAATGGGCGAGACGCAAATGCGTTCCAGCCGGATGCCGGCAATGGCCGGGGATCTCAATACAAAGCCAAGCTGGGCGCGATCGGTGAGGAGCATATCCATGATGACCGGCGAATGATTCGTGGTACAGCGAATTTCCATCGGCGCCTCCGCGAGGGCCAGCAGGATCGGGCCGAACAGCATGGACGCGAGCGACGGCACACAGGCGAGTAGCATTTTCGGCAGCGCGGGCACGTCCTGGACCGAGCGCAATCCCAGGTCGAGCGCAGCGAGCGCGGCATGCGCGGCCGGCAGGAACGTGGCGCAGGCTTCGGTGGGGACGGCGCCGCGGCGGTGCCGTCGAAACAGCTGCACGCCGACCTGTTCTTCCAGCGCACCTATGCGTTGACTTACTTGCGGCTGCGACCAGCGGCGGCGCGCGGCGGCCTGGGTAAAACTGCCGTATTCCACGATTTCAATTAGCAAGCGCAGATCGTCAAAGCTCACAGACATAAGGATTTCCAATATCAAACATCCAAATTTGGTGTCTTCTATTATGTCTTGTTCTTGCCTAAGATGAAAGTTCGACGATGACGCGGGAGTAGGAACATGGCAGCAACAAGCGGCGCCAGGCTGCGCGGCAAGCGCTTTATCATGGCGGACAATCTGCTGGTAGTAGCCGGTTTTTATGTGGTGTTCCCCATCATCGGCCTGCATTTTATCGATCAGCTTGGGTGGGCCGCGGCGGCGGTCGGCCTGGCGCTCGGCTTGCGGCAAGTATCGCAACAGGGTTTGGGACTGCTCGGCGGCTCGCTCTCGGACCGGTTCGGCGCCAAGCCCCTGATCGTGGGCGGCATGCTGCTGCGGGCAGCCGGGTTTGGCTTGCTCGCGTACGCCACCAGCCCGGCCCACCTGTTCATTTCCTGCATCTTGTCAGGGCTGGGCGGCAGCCTGTTCGAACCCGCGCGCGGGGCGCTGGTCGTCAAACTGACCCGTCCGGCCGAGCGCAGCCGCTTCTACGCGCTGCTGATGATGGTCGAAAGCGCGGCGGCCGTGCTGGGAGCGCTGCTCGGTACGGCCTTGCTCGGCCTGGATTTTTATTGGGTCGCGATGGGCGGCTGCGCGGTGTTCTTGCTGGCGGCGCTGGTCAATGCGCTGGCGCTGCCTGCCTACCGGGTCGCCGTTCCCGGCACGGCTGCGCTGGTGGCGATCCGGGTGCCGCTCGCCGACAAGCCCTTCCTGACCCTGGTGCTGACCCTGAGCGGTTATTACGTGATGCAGGTCCAGCTGATGCTGCTGCTGCCGGTGCTGGTGACGCACGTGACCGGGACGACCCAGGCCGTGGCCTGGATGTACAGCATGGATGCGCTGCTGGCCGTGCTGCTGCTCTATCCCATGGCGCGCCTGGGCGAAAGCTACCTGAGCGAGGAAGCGCGCCTGCTGCTCGGGATCGGTGTGATGACGGCCAGCCTTGCGGCCATGGCGCTGGTATCGGGCGCCGCCGGCGTGTTTGGCGTGTTGGCGCTGTTCTATGTCGGCGGGCTGATCGCCGAGCCGGCGCGCGAGGCCATCGTGGCGCGCCATGCGAAGCTGCGGGCGCGCGCCAGTTACATCGGACTTTCCAGGATCGGGCTGGCGCTTGGTGGCTTGCTTGGCTACGTGGCGGGCGGATATCTGCTCGACGCGGGCAAGTCGCTCGGCCTGCCGAGCCTGCCCTGGATGGTGCTGTGCGCGGTCGGCTGCCTTACCCTGGCTGCACTGGCGCACCAGTTCTTGCGCGCCGCCTCCTGGCAGCGGGCACGCGCTTGATTGCCACGGTTGCGTCGGTTACGCGCCGGGCTCGGGCACGCCGGCTTGGTGCGACAGGGTAGCATCGGGCGCGGCCAGGTCGGCCGCCGAGTGGAGCGAGCCGATCGCGTGGCGGGAGTCTTGTAACCCGAAAAACGCCAAGGTTGCCGCATACGCGTCGGCGCGCACCTGCTCGACCGGCACGCCGCGCGCGCTGGCCAGCAGTTCGGCGACGCGCGGCAGCGCGGCAGGTTCATTTCTGCCCGCAATGCTGGGGGCGTAGCCGGGCGGGGTCAGGTAGGGCGCGTCGGTTTCCAGCATCGTGCGCTCGGGCGGAATGGCTGGCAGCGCGCGCAGCAGGTCCTGATTGCGGTTTTTCTGTCCGACCCAGCCGGTGATGCCCAGATAAAACCCTCGTTCGATATACTGCCGCGCGACCGTCTCGTCGCCGGTGAAGCAGTGCACGACGCATTTCGGCAGGCGGTCCCGGAAGTTGTCCAGGATGGCCAGCAGGTCCGATGCGGCTTCGCGCTCATGCAGGAACAAGGGCTTCCCGACCGTGCAGGCCAGCTCGACCTGTGCTTCGAGCGCAGCGCGCTGCACATGGCGCGGCGACAGGTCGCGGTTGTAGTCCAGGCCCGCTTCGCCGACGGCCACGGCATGCGGATGCGACAGCAGCTCGCGCAACTGGGCTACTGCGTCGGCATCGAGCTCCGACGCGTGATGGGGATGAATGCCGGCGGTGAAGTAGGCACTGCCCGGAGTCATTTTTTCCGTCAGCAGCGCTACTTCCCTGGAAATCTTGAGCGAGGTGCCCGTCAATATGAAGCGCTCGACGCCGGCGTCCTGCGCGCGCGCGATCACTTGTTCCCAGTCACGCGTGAAGCGGTGGCTGGCGAGGTTCAGTCCGATGTCAATGAGGGGAGAGGTATGCATGACCGGCATTGTGGGGCGTGGATTTATACCTTGTCAATTCGATGCTATGGGGCGGCGTTGTCGTCACAAGCCGGCGGCGCCGCATCGGTCACGCATACAATTGTGGCCACGGCCGGCAGCCGGCTGGCCGGATTTAACGCTGCGATGGCGGCGACACGGATGCTGCGTGGGCACGTGCCTTGTCCGTGTAGCTCTTGTAAGCCGGCAGTGCGATGGCGGCCAGGATACCGACCAGCATAATGCCCGGGATGATCATGGCCAGCCAAAATACCACGCGATCGTTCGGTGCTGGCACCGGACCATATTCGTTGCTTCCTTCATCGCCGCGTTTGAACATCAGCATGAAGAAAAAGTAGAGGTTGACGAAGGGAACAACCAGGCCGAGGAGATAGTATGCGCTCAAGCCCAGGTCCTGCAGCCGGCGGCGCGACACGAGCGCCGGAATACACCAGAGGGCCAGGGACAGTCCGAACCCAACCGATTCCACCAGCTTGATGTTGATGAGCCCGAGGAGCTGCAAGACAATGCTAAGGACGATGGACCCGAGCATCCACAGAGCCAAGGTGTAGGCAATCCAGCGGGCACGTCCGATGCGGCCATTGAACGCAAACAGTGTCGTTTTCGCGGCGACATCAGGATCGGAATCGGAAAAGGTGGTGCTGGGTGCTGCATAGACATTGCTCACGAGCGGCTCCGGGAAGAGTTTACAGTTAATTAATGTGCAATGCTACCGGTTAGCCAAGCCGGGCGTCCAGGTAAATTTTCTTTCCATCACTTTTAATTTCAGTATGGATACACTTGCGTGCGCATCAGGCAAGTCATCCGGAGAACAGCGATTTCTTGCAGCCCGCCCTCATGCATTGTCATTCGCTGCCGATATAACCTTATGTCAATGTTTCTTCAGCGGTCAGGCCGTCTTGAAGTGTCCAGATGACGAATACACCATTTTCTCAAGGTTCTCGAACATGACCGCCATCTCTTCCATTCCCAGCTGGAACGCCGCCCCTGCGCGCAGCCTCGTGTCCAGCTCCCAGCGCAGCGATGCGCCGGGACTCCAGAGGCCGACGCCGTCGACCATCGTCAAGCTGAGTGCGCAGAGCCTGAGCGCCTCCGTGTCCGGGCGCTCCGCCCTGCATTGGGAGTCGGCGGCGCAGGATAACGTCAGCGCGCTGATGGCGGCGAACGTTACCGCGCGCTCGGTGGCGGGGCGCTTCGGCGGCCTGGGTGCGGCCCTGCTGACCCAGTTCCGGGGTGAGGCCGGCAACGTATCGCAGTCCGTGCAGCTGGCCCCATCCGCATCGCCATCGTCGTCCTACGGCGTCGCCGCCGCGCCGCCGGCTTTGCACGGCCTGGGCAGCGACAAGATTTCGCTCAGCATCACGACCAAAAGCGGCGTCGACGTCACCTTGTCACTCGATAACACGGACGATGGCCTGGCGGTGCGCATGAATACCAGCGCGGAACTGAGCGATGCCGAACGCGGCGCGCTGGCGGGCCTGGCCGACGGCTTCCAGCAGGCCATCGACGGCATGACGCAGGACCCGCCGTCGGTCAGGCTGCAGGGCTTGACGCAGTTCGATCCGGCCGTGCTGGCCTCGGTCGACATGCGCGCCACGGTCAAACTGGGCAGCGAAGCGGACGCGACGCAGTCGCTGGCCTTTCACGCCGACGGCGCGCAGCGCAAGGTCAGCCTGAGCGGACCGGCCGGCACGGCCTCGGTCAGCGTCGACACCAGCAATCTGTCGGGCCTGGGCAGCGCCGAACAGCAGGCCAGGGCGCTGGCCAGCCACCTCAAGCAGTTCGACCAGGCCGCCGCCAGGGGGCGTGCCGACGCCGGCCTGATGACGATGTTCAAGGAAGCCTTTACCGGCCTGCACACCAATGCCGGGGGCGCTCAGCCGCGCACCGCCGCTGCGGGCGGCAAGTGGGAGCTGGCGGCCGCCGACCACGCCGCGCTGAGCGGGCTGGCCGATTTTAGCGCGTCGGTGAGCCATGCGTCGAGCGCAACCAATCCGATGCGCCCGAGCGAGCAGGACAGCTTCGCTTACGAGGTATCGCAAAGCACCAGCGTCGGCGGGCGCAGCCAGGGCGAGCGTACCGTTTCGCAACAGCAGAAGTCCGAGCTGAACGCGAGCTTCCACACGCCGAGCACGCCCGGCACCGCGCTGAAACTGGACTACACCGAACAGTCGCAGAATTACGATTATCATCAGATCAAGGATGCCGCCAGCAGCGACATGAACCTTGCCTACGGCGACGGGCGCCTGGTCAAGGCCACGCTCAACCAGTCCGCCAGCCAGTCGGCACGGGTGATGAGCTATGTGATGGGCAACCTGGTGGCGGACACGCTCACGCCCGGCCAGCAATCGTTTCAGCGCGATCTGCTGGCGGCGCTGGCGCCTTACCTGAGCGGCCACACGCGCCTGACCGAGGATCAAAAGGCCGACCAGCGCCAGCAATCGATGACCAGCCTGGGTGAACAGGTCTTGCTCAAGGGCTATCCTTAACCGCGATTTTTTTTGACGCGTTTACCGCGCATGCACTGCCGGTTCACCGTGAGCATGTGCCTTGCCCATGGCGGACGACCCCAGCAAGCCATTGGCGATCGCATACTGAACCAGTTCCGATACGCTGCTCATGCCCATTTTTTGAAGAATCCGTGCCTTGTGCGAACTGATCGTCTTGACGCTCACGTTCAGTGCGGCGGCAACGGCGGTCAAGGTGTCGCCGGCGACGATGCATGAAAAGACCTGCCGTTCCCGGTTCGACAGGGCCGCGTGCAGTGCGCCTTTGCGTGCAGGCATCATGCTTAACGCCAGTTCTTCCGCCACTTGCTGGCTGATATAGGGGCGGCCGGTGGCGATGCGCGCGATGGCCCGGATGACCTCGGCAACAGCGTTTTCCTTGGTCAGGTAACCCTGCGCGCCGGCACTGATTGCATGCGCCGCGTAGCGCTGTTCGTCATGCATGGTCAGGATGAGTATGCCCAGGCGCGGCGACGCGCTGCGCACCCGGCGCACCAGGTCGATTCCGCAACGCCCTGGCATCGACAGGTCCATCATCAGGACGTCGAAACCGCCGCGACGAACATGCGAGAGGACCTCGGCCTCGTTGGCCGCCTCGCCGATCACTTCGAATTCCGGCTGCGCCGACACCAGCCGGTTCAGGCCCTCGCGCATGAGCCGCTGACCATCGGCAATCACGACCCGGATCATGCGCGCTCCCTGTTCAGCGTCAGCTGGGAATCGAGCAAGGGCGACAACTTCACCATGATCAGTTCGCGGGCCCGGAAAATCCGGCTGCGCACTGTACCGATGGGGCATTCCATCGTTGCCGCAATATCTTCGTAGCTCATGCCTTCCAATTCACGCAGGATCAGCGGCATCGACAGATGCTCTGGCATGACATCGATGAGCTTGTTGAACGCAACGACGAGCTGTTTGGCCTCCAGCTCGGCAACCGGTGTATGCAGGTCAACCGATACCGGCAGCTCCTCATCGTGATCGTCGACGTCGGGCTGGACCCACACATCGGCCTTGCGCGCGGCCGTTACCCGAAAGTTTTTGGCGGCGTTCATTGCGATGGTAAACAGCCAGGTGTAGACCGCCGCTTCGCCCCGGAACTCGGGCAGCGCGCGGTATGCGCGTATGAACGCCTCCTGGACAATATCCTCGGCGTCAGCCTGGTTGTGTATCAGCCTCGACACAACCCGCATTAGTCTGTGCTGGTACTTCTCTACCAATTGCCCGAATGCCGTGCTGTCTCCGGCCTGGAACCGGGCGACGATAACGTCATCCTCGGCGCGCGTGTTCCAGATGCGCCGCTGCGCCGCAGTACGCGCGTTTTGCCAGGCGCACTGCGTATCGGGCTGCGCGCGTTGCATGAGCTCGGGCTCGGTGCAGCTGGCACCCATTCCGATCTCGCGTTCCTTGCCGCCAGACATGGCAGGGTTTGTTGCCGGCCTCATCGCGTTGCCGCCTGTGCCGCTATGGCCGAGCCTGGCAACTCGGGTCCGGGCGCGCGGCAGCGCGCATCCTGTGCAAGGATGCGCTTGACGAGGCAAGCCGGGACCGCTTGCTCCCGCAGGAACGTTCGTGCGGGCTCGACTCCCAGCGTGCGCCGGTACGTCGTCCCGACATCGACCAGCAATGACATATAAAGATTCTCGTGACTACGCCGATCGACGGCGTTCTGCTTCTTGAATACACCCATGGTACGCACCTTTCCTGAATTTGCATTGCCTGCACAGTTGAAAGTCAATCCGTTTCGATACGCCACGCTGGCCGGGGCCGTCATGCCGCGGCCAAGGCCAAGGCCACATCGGGCGCGACAGGCACGGCGATGGTGAGCGTGGTGCCGTTTCCTGTACTGCTGTCCGTATCGAATGTCCCGCCGAGCGCATGAATGCGCTCGGCTATGCCGATCAGGCCGAACGACGTCGTCTTTCGACGGCACTGTTCGGTCATCCCGACGCCGTTATCCGACAGCCTCAGTAATATCCACCCGTTCTCGCTCCACAAGGCCAGCTCCACCCTGGTGGCCCGGGCGTGTCGCATGATGTTGGTCATGGACTCCTGGACGATGCGATACAGGGCGGCCGAGATCTCGTCGCCCGGGTTCAACGCGTCCCTCTGTATGTCTAGATGGCATTCGATTCCCGTACGGCGCTGGAATTTCGCCAGCTCCCATTCCACGGCGGCATCGAGTCCAAGATCGAGCACGGCCGGCCTGAGCTCGTTGATGATCATGCGCATGGCGGCCATCATTGTGTCGATGTGGGCAAGCGCCTTGTCGATACCGGAGCGCGTGCCCTGGTGCAGGTCGCCCTGGCTCAGCATTGCCAGGTCGATGCGCAGCGCAAGCATGTTTTGGCCGAGGTCGTCATGAATTTCGCGCGCGATGCGCTTGCGTTCGTTTTCCTTGACCCGGGCGTTGTGTTCGGCAAGCTCACGCAACTGCCGGCGGGAGCGCTCGAGCTCGTCGTTCAGCTTTTGGCGCGCTTCGATATCGCCGATCAGAATGGTGTTTAGCGAGCACAACTCTGTAGTGCGGCGCACGACCAGATCGCGCATGCGGCTCGCCAAACGTTGTTGCTGCTGTATATATAGCGTCACAGCGATACTGAAGAGTAGCCCTATGAGTAGCAAGGTCAGGGAGCCTTGATGCGCGTTGGAAAACGGCTGGGGACGCTCGCTGATGACGACATGCCAGCGTCTGCCGGCCCAGTCGACTGTCCTGGCGCTGCTGGCCGGGCCGCAGAAAATCCGGCAGGAGCCGTTCGCTCGCGGCGCGGCCTCTTGCGCTCCCGGGGTTTGGTAGAGCAGGGCGTCCGGATCGGGCCAGTCATTGCCGTACACGGACAGGTCCACGGTATGTGCTCCTGCCGGCGCCAGGGAAGACGATATCGACGCAAACAGGGCGTCGGCGCGGATCGCCATGACGGTCAGCCCCAGCAGTTCTCTCTTGCGCGGTTCCTGCGATTGCGGCGTCCTGGCGCTGAAGTGGGGTGAAACGAGACGGAAACCGCGTGTGCGGCCGTTGTCTTCAGGCAGGGGAAATATGGTGCTGGCGGCTGGCCGGCCTTGCGCTATCGCACGCTGCGCCGTCTCGTCGTTCTCCGGCCGGCTCCATGCCGCCATACCGATGGTCCAGGGTGCGACCGCATCATCGATCAAGGCGCCGGGTTCCCCGGTGGGGGCGACTGCCCGGCCGGCTGGGGATTGGGTGCTGATCGTGTTTTTTGGCAAGGCGCTTTGCGCGCCGCGCTCAAGCTGCGGACAGTTCGCATGCTTGACAAGCCGGTGATAACCGAGGCCAGTGATGTAAGGAAACCACTGCTTCAGGGGAGCGGCATAGGCAGAGAATTGCTGGGCTGACATATTTCCAAACGTATCGAACGATTGGTTTAACAAAATCGACGCCTGAAGCGCACCCTCCATGCCTTTGCCGACCTCACGCAAATAATGCGATGTACATAAGGCGAAATCACGTTTCTGAAATGCAAGTTCTTGTTCGAGGGAATAGAAAAAAACTATGAAGGACGAGAGCAGGCCCATCGACAACGCGAGTATTGGCGACCAGACACGCCGGTAATAAAGGGAAACACGCATTCAAAGCCCCCTGCTGAAAAATAAAGAACCGTAAGTCTACATTTACCGACTACCGTTTTTGATAAGGAAATAGCTATTGAACGCGCCTTGAAAAAAGGCGTGTTATATTGCATAATTGAAAATTATTTATGGTAGGAAATTTATTTTTCCACCCGAACGCGGGCAAGCCGGGGGCGTTCGCTCTCTGGAAGGCGGCCTTCGAGGGTAGCGGGACTGAGGCCCGTTTTATTGCAGAAATTTAACAATCTGAAGGTGTGTTGCTATTGTCCAGTTCGCTGAGTTTGCGAGCGGTGATCTACGAAAGTTTGATGTAGCGCAAACTACCGCAAGATTTTCGGAATTTTTCGGTTGAACGTGGTAGGTCTGGACAAGTCGTCAAATTTCGGTGAAAGTTCCCACTTAATACGACTTAAGCAACGCCCTCTGACCCCCATCAATCGCCGCGTT
>DASVVC010000126.1:0-35305 GCA_036386755.1 Telluria sp. | reverse complement strand
CACCCCTTCCCATCCCGAACAGGACCGTGAAACGATTTTACGCCGATGATAGTGCTGCAACCAGTGTGAAAGTAGGTTATCGTCAGGCTAGTTATAAGAGAAGAACCCGTGTGAGCGAAAGCCATGCGGGTTTTTTTTCGTCCGCAGATTCCTGGATAGTGCAGTTTTGCGCGATTTTTGATAGCAAAAGGGCGCAAGTTGGATCACGATGCGGATCTCGCCCACCCTTCCCACATGCTCTCCAACCTCCTCACGCTGGCCGATAGCGGCGTTCTAGCTGACTTGTGCTGGTCCAGCGCATCTTCGACAGCCTGTAGGCCCAGGTCTTCCGCGAGCTGGCATGCGTGCAAACCTGAGGACAGGCGTTCCTCTTTCAGGGAAAAATCATTAAAGCGCAGGCGGTCGTGCTTGCCGAAATAGGCGAACCGGATCACTGGACGCCTGGCCAGCCACGCAATCACAGGCCAGTCGAAGCCGGCGAAGGCTTTCTCCACACCCCCAACGACAATATGGTCTTGCTCCCAGTCGATTAGCGCATGGAACAACGCTTCGCGTTTTTGCCGGGGATATTCGGTACCGGCCGCGCAGGATGCATGGCATTCGACCATCAGATCGGTAAAACGCTCACCGATCCTCGAGCGGATGAAGGCGCTGCCACCATGCTGTTTGGTGTAATAGAAAATGGCATACGATTCGGCGCAAACCTGGCGATTGATGCTGCGAAAGCCGTCTATAAACGCATCGAGGGCTTCGAGTTTCCGTGCGCGCATGCCTGGAATGCACAGCCACGGTAACGAAGCGATGCGCGCTCCCAGCGCTCCCAGTTTGAAATAGCCCGACGCCCACAAGGTACCGTGCGCGGCGATCAAGGCGAACGTGAAGCGCTTGCCGGAATCCTGGTAGACACGCTGATACAGCCTGACGCGTTGCTGCAGATCGTGTACCTGCCCCGCGAGCGCATAGCCTTCGGTCCTTAAATGCTCGTATGCTGCTGCTGTCATCGTGTCCTCGCCTGCTGAAGTTTTGCGTACTCAGCTATATGCAAGCGCCGTGCCACTTTTGCAGCGTTTCCAAGTGATTGATTCTGAAGGGAATTGTTGATATCTCCATGCCTCGTCTATCAACCTGGTATACAGCAAACAAGCGGCAGCTATCAAGCATACTTACACCGCGCATGGTCATCCCACGACCGTTGCTGGCAACTTTACGCGTTGATGCCTCCCCCGATTTACTTGACACTTTCAAAACATGCATCCACATGGAGCGCACATGAAAACAGTTCACTGGATCGGCATCGTGCTTGGCCTTGCCGGCAGTGCCGCAAACGCCATCGGCTTCGACTACGACGACTGGACCGTCGCTTGTGATAACACCCGACGCTGCGAGGCTGTCGGCTACCAGCGCGAGGCTGCCGGCGAGGAGCCCGTCGCCCTGTATTTGGAGCGAGAAGCCGGCCCCGGCCAGCCTGTATCGCTCACGCTGATGCTCGACACGGGCAGGGGCAACGTCCCTGATAAAGTCACCATCACGGTCGGCCAGGTGGTCCTGCACGACGTGATTCCCGAGCAGGGTATCCCGAGAGACCAGGCCGACAGGCTGATCCCCGCGCTGCTCAAAGGCGAGCTTGTCGAGGTTCAGGCCGGTACGCGCCGCTGGGCCGTGTCGCTCAACGGCGCCAGTGCCGCCCTGCTCAAGATGGATGACATCCAGGGTCGCGTGGGAACGCCGAGCGCCCTGGTGTGCAAAGGCAGGAAAAGCGAATCGTCAGTGTTGCCTGTGTTGCCCGCCCCGGTGCTGCGCGCCGCACGGCTGGACCGGCCTCGGCTGGGCGACAAGCGCCTGCTCGCGGCGATTCTTAAGGCGATCGGCAAGCGCGATTGCAGTCGCGGCGAGGAAGACCCGGACCGCATGGAGCGCAGCCTGGACAGGCTGTCCGGCGGTAAAGTGCTGGTCATGATCCAGTGCGGGCAAGGCCGTTATCAATCCGCGTCCGACGTCTGGATTGCCAATGACAAACCGCCTTTTGCGCCAGTCCCCGCCGTCTTGCCGTCCGACGAAGGCCGCACCGGCAACTACGTTGCCAACGGAGGATTTAACGATGGTCAACTGGGTTCCTACGACAAGTGGCGAGCCACCGTCGAATGCGGAATGTCGTCCAGTTGGCTATGGACGGCGCAGGGCTTCAAGCTGCTGACGGCGACGCGTGCGAGCTTGTGTCGCGGCTTCCCCGAGGGAATCGCGCTGCGCACGTGGACCGCCGATCTGGCGCCGAAATAGGGCATCATTGCCGACAGGCTGCCGTGGCCGTACTGACCGGCTGCCGTCGCGGTCATCGGGCACGCGTCGACGCTGGCCTGACCCAAACCACCATGATGAGGGAGTCCATATGAAACGAGTCACCGGCATTGGCGGCGTATTCTTCAAATCCCCGGACCCGTCCAGGCTGGCGGAGTGGTACCGGGTGCATCTGGGTTTTGCGCTCGAAGAATGGGGCGGCGCCGCATTCCAATGGTCCGGGCCGGATAATCCGACAGGCACCGGCACCACGGTGTGGAGTCCGTTCAAGGAAGACACGCAGCACTTCGCACCGAGCTCGTCCGCGTTCATGATCAACTACCGGGTGCACGACCTCCACGCGCTGATCGCCGCACTGCGCGCCGAAGGATGCCAGGTGGCCGACAAGGTCGACGAATCCGAACATGGCAAGTTCGCATGGGTTCTCGACCCGGATGGCAACAAACTCGAATTGTGGCAACGACCTGATGGCAAATGACCAGCTTGCGCTCTTGGATGGCTCAATGCTAAGGTGCGTCTTATTGTTCCAATAAGATTGGAATACCGGCAGTCGTCCGTCACGGGGCAATTTCAGGACTCACTTCATGAATCAACATGACCGCGTATCGCTTTCGCCTCCTTCTCTCCCTGTACATCATCCTGTGTGGCACGGCGCTCGTCGCCGGGTTTTTTTCCTCCAGCCTGATCTCGCCTGCAATGCAGGCGGCATGGGAAGCCGAACCGGTAGCCTGGGACATCGCCAATCTGCCGCTATCCATATCGATCATTCTTCCCTTGGCCGTCGGTTCCCTCGCAGGCCTGATCGGCATGTTCATGTTCAAATCGTGGGCACGGACCTTCTCGCTATCGTGCACGGTGGCCGGCATGATCGTGCTGCGCTTTATGGGAACATCGGTCCTTTCGTGGCTCGATTACACGCTGGTGGAGATGGCAGCAATGGTCTGGGGCGCCATTTTGGCGCTGGCGTATTACTCGCCCGTCAGTAGCCGGTTTTCCGCCGCGCGGACATCGGCATAAGCCGCCCGTTCGCCTTCATCCACGCAGCGCCTTCGATTCCTCTGACCATGCCCCTGTATGCCCGTTTCGCCCAGTATTTTCTCTTTGCCGTCTTGTCGTATATGGCTGCGTATTCGGGATGGCGTTTTCTCTCGGATAAGGGCAATGCGATCATGCTGGTTTTCTTTATCTGGCTGTGCGCCACCATCGTCGGGCTGTACCGGCGCGTGGCATGGGGCCGTTTCTACGTCTCCTGCATCAGCGTGCTGGCGGCGTTCCTCTTTTCGCTCTCGACAATTCCGCCTGACGAGCAGCCGGTACAGGAAACCATTCTTCACCAGATGCTCATGTTCCCGGTATGGGCAGCATGGCTGTGCATTGTCGCCACGGCGATCCTGATCCTGATGCCCGCATTGCTCATCGGCATACGCAAAGACTGGTTCCGCAGCGCGTGGTGGTGATAGGGTAATCCGGCAATGCACATGATCAATTAAGGTCAACATGATGAGTCACTCCGGGTGGGCCGCGTCGGCGGCGCTGATGTTCTGCACGCTCACCATCCCCGCATGGGCCGCGCAGATCACCGTTTTTAAAGCCAAACGCGTCCTCGAATACAAGGCCGATGGCGTCACACGCACCTACAAGGTCGGCCTGGGCGGCTCGCCCGTCGGCCGCAAGCTGCGCCAGGGCGACCGCAGGACGCCCGAGGGCAGTTACGTCATCACGCACAAAAATCCGCACAGCCAGTACTACCTGTCGCTCGGCATCAGTTACCCCAACCTGAACGACGCCGCATTGGGCCGCAAATCCGGCGTGATTTCGGGCACACAGTACGCAGCGATCGAAGCGGCCATCAGGCAAGGCCGCGCGCCATCCCAGCACACGCCGCTCGGCGGCGAAATTTTTATCCACGGAAAAGGCGCCCGCAGCGACTGGACCTGGGGCTGCGTCGCCCTCGACGACAAGCAGATGCGCGAACTGTACGACCTCGTGCGACCCGGCGACAAGGTCAGCATTCGCCCATAGCCAGCCGCTCAGCCCTGTTTCAGCTGATCGATGAACCAGCGGCCGGCCCGCCCCGGCGGATTGTCCGCCAGGTGGATCGCATGCATCGAAAACCCCGGTCCCGCGATGGCGAACACGTCAAGCTGAATCGGCACCAGCGCGCCGCTGCTGATGTCGGCCTCGACCATGTGCAGCGGCATGTGCCCCCAGCCCAGCCCGGCGCGCAGGAACGCATGCTTGGCGCCCAGGTCCGCCAGGCGCCAGATGCGCGTTGACGCCACCCCGAAATTGCGCCCCGCCGTCAACGATGAACGGTCCGTCAGCACCAGCTGGACATGCTCGGCCGCAGCGGCGCGCGGCACCATCCCTTGCAGCGCCGCCAGCGGATGCGTGGGCGCCACCACCGTCACCGCCGACACGCTCAGCAGGAACTCGGACGCGCACCCGGCCGGAATCTCCGGCAGCGAACCGATCACCGCAACCCGGCAATTCCCATCCAGCAAAGGCTGCAACACCGCGCCCAGCGCTTCCACATACAGCCGCAACGGCGTCGACGGAAACGCCTGATGAAACGCTTGCACCGCGCGCGTCAGGTTGGCGATCGGGTACATCACATCGACTGCGACAGACAGCTCCGGTTCGAGCCCCTCCGCCAGGCTGCGCGCCTTGGCCTTGAACTCATCCATGCTGTGCGCGGCCGCGCGCGCCAGCTCCAGCAGGGCCCGGCCCGCCTCGGTCAGCTGCGGGTAGCGGCCGGTACGCTCGAACAGCGCAAAGCCCACCTGCCCCTCCAGGTTGGCCAGGGTAGTGGACACCACCGACTGCGCGCGCCGCAGCTTGCGCCCGGCGGCCGAAAAACTCCCTTCATCGGCTGCGGCAATGAAAGTGCGCAACTGGTCCATCGACATCCCGTCCAGCATATATCTACTCCTTGGATACTATCGATCTAATTATATAGGCTTCTTGGATGCTTAAAGAAGGCATAAGATTTACTCATGCACTACTAATCAACACGGAGAACCTCATGAACATGAATCAAGCGCAACTCAAGCAAACCGCGGCAGGCCAACGGCAACTGGCGGTGCGTTCCGCAGGCCGCAGCCGCGGCGGCATCAACCGCCTGGTCAGCCCCGGCGATATCGGCCAGCTGATCAAGCCATTCGTCTTCCTCGACCTGTTCCAGCTCGGCGCCAACGGCAGCAACATGGGCATGCATCCGCACTCTGGCATCGCCACCGTCACCGTGGTGCTCGACGGCGCCATGGCCTACACCGAAACCACCGGCAGCGAAGGCGTGTTGCCGACCGGCGGCGTGGAGTGGATGAGCGCCGGCGGCGGCGTCTGGCACGACGGCGGGGCGGTTCCCGGCCAGCCCGTCACCGGTTTCCAGTTGTGGCTGGCGCTGCCGGAAGAAGATGAAAACGGCCCCGCGCAAAGCCAGTACCTGTCGCCGCAGCAAGTGCAGAGCCATGGCCCGGTCCGGGTCATCATCGGCAACTACGGCAACGCAAGCAGCCTGATTCGTCCACGCGCCCCGATCAACTATCTGCACGTGAGACTGGCTGACGGCGAACGATGGACCTACACGCCGCCTGCCGGCCATGACGTGGCCTGGGTCGCGGTCGCCAGCGGTGCCCTGCAGACAGCCGGCACTGTCGTCCAGCGCGAAGTGGCGGTGTTCGACGAAGGCGAAGGCGCAATCGACTTCGTGGCGCAGGGTGCCACCGAATTCGTGCTCGGCTCCGCTCCCAAGCATCCGCATGACCTGGTAACGGGTTCCTACTCGGTGCACACCAACGCGCAAGCGCTGGCCAAGGGAGAGAAGGAAATCGATCGCATCGGCGCCCAGCTGCGCGCGGCAAAGCTGATGTAAGCGCTGCACTTGACCATCCGACTAATTAATTAATTGAAGGGACTTATCATGAACACCACGACCAACAACACCTCCGTCATCCCCGTCATCGGCCGCGTACTGATGGCAGCGATCTTCATCTTGAGCGGAGTCGGCAAAATCATGGCGCCGGGCGCCACCATCGGCTACATCGAAGCCATGGGCCTGCCACTCGCTTCCGCCGGCCTGGTCATCGCGATTGCGGTCGAACTGGTGGGCGGCCTGATGCTCGCCTTCGGCATCAGGACCGGCCTGGTGGCCCTGGGCCTGGCGCTGTTCTCGATCGTCACCGGCCTGATCTTCCATCATGCGATCGGCGACCAGAACCAGATGATTCACCTGCTCAAAAACTTGGCCATGGCTGGCGGCCTGCTGCAAGTGGTGGCCTTTGGCGCCGGTGCGTATAGCTTCGATAACAGATCCGGCGCCCCGGCTGCCCGCCAGCTTGCCTGAACACCGCCGCTGTCAGGTCTGACAAACGGACACGGACCGGACTGAAAACCGGTCCAGCGCCAGATACATCGCCGGCGTCAGGTACAGGGTAATGAACTGCGAAAACACCAGTCCACCCACCACCGCCAGCCCCAACGGCTGGCGCAGTTCCGCCCCGGCGCCCCATCCCAGCGCAAGCGGCAGGGCGCCCATCAGCGCCGCGATGGTCGTCATCATGATCGGCCGAAAGCGCAGCAGGCATGCCCGCCGCACCGCCAGCTCCGGCGCCATGCCCTCTTCGCGCTGCAGGTGCAGGGCAAAGTCGATGATCATGATCGCGTTCTTCTTCACGATCCCGATCAGCAGCAAAATGCCCACCACCGCGATCATGGTCAGCTCCATGCCGAACATCCACAAGGTCAGCAGCGCGCCAACCGCCGCCGAGGGCAATCCGGCCAGGATGGTCAGCGGATGAATATAACTTTCGTACAGCACCCCGAGCAGGATGTAGATGACTGCGAGCGCGGCCACGATCAGCCACACCTGGCTCGATTGCGCTTCCTGGAACACCGCCGCGTCGCCGCCATAGCGCGCCACGATCGACGCCGGCAGCAACATGTCCCGCCCCATCGCGTCGATGGCGTTTGTCGCCTCGCCCAGCGCCACGCCGGGCGCCAGGTTGAACGAGAGCGTGATCGCCTGCAGCTGCCCCTGGTGATTGACCGACAGCGGCCCGATGGTGCGCTCCACCGTCGCAAAGCTCGATACGTTCACCAGCTCGCCCGCCTTGCTGCGCACCGACAGGTGGCCCAACGCATCCTCGAACTGGCGCTCGGCCTGCGCCGATTCCAGGATGACGGAATAGGTAGCGGCGGTGCCGTAAATGGTCGCCACCTGGCGCTCCCCGAAGGCCGAGTACAAGGCGCTGCGCACATCAAGCATGCGCACGCCCAGCACAGCCGCCTTGTCGCGGTCCACTTTCAGGCTCGCCTGCAAGCCCTGGTTGCGCGCGTCGCTGGTCACGTCGGCAAAGCGCGGGTCGGCCCGCATCCGCTCCAGGAAATTGGTGGCCCATTCATCCGGCCCCACGGCGCCGACGCTTTGCAGCGTGTACTGGTAGCGGCTCTTGCTGGGCCGCCCGCCCACCTGGAAATTCTGCACCGGTTTCAGATACACGGCCACGCCGGCAATGCCGCCGGTGGCGCGTTTCAGGCTCTCGATCACGCCGGCCATCGGCGCGCGCTGTCCGCGCGGTTTGAGCAGCAGGAACATGCTGCCGCTGTTGTCGCCGGTGACCGACGACGATACATCGCGCACGTTCGGATCTGCCTTGAGCGCGTCCGCCACCTGCCCTTGCAATGCCAGCATGGCGGAGGACGAGATATCTTCCGATGCCTCGGTCGATACGCGCACCTGGCCCAGGTCTTCCTCCGGCAGCAGGCCCTTGGGAATGGCCGCGTACAGCCCCACCGTCAGCGCCAGGATGGCCAGCGCCGCCAGCAGCACCATGGTGCGGTGCGCGAGCGCCCGGTCCAGCGACGCCGCATACGCCCTTTCCAGGCGGGCGAACACGCTTGTCTTGTCGGCCGCCTGCTGTGCGTCCTCGCGCAGCAGGCGGCTCGCGAGCATCGGCACGAGCGTGAGCGACACCAGCGCCGACACCAGCACCGCCAGCGACACCACCACCGCGAACTCGTGGAACAGCAATCCCATCACGCCCGGCATGAAGAAGATCGGCATGAATACCGCCGCCAGCGAGATCGAAATCGACACGATGGTCAGGCTTACTTCGCGCGCGCCGGTCATGGCGGCATCGACCGGGCTTTTGCCGGCTTCGATATGGCGCACGATATTTTCCAGCACCACGATCGCGTCGTCCACCACCAGCCCGACGGCCAGGGTGATCCCCAGCAGCGAGACGTTATTCAGGCTGTAGCCGAGCCAGTACATCAGCAGCAGCGCACCAAGCAGGGAAACGGGAATCGTCAGCGCCGGAATCAGCGTGGCCGCCGCGCGGCGCAGGAACAGAAAGATCACCAGGATCACCAGCGCGATGGTCAGCCCGAGCGTGATGTTCACGTCGATCATCGCCTCGCGCACCGATACCGAACGGTCGTTGATCATGTCGATCGCCACCGACTGCGGCAACTGCCCGCGCATGCGTTCGAGTACCTTCTTTGCCGAGTCGACCACGGCCAGGGTATTCGCATCCGGCTGGCGGTACAGCAGCAGCACGATCGAGCGCGCGCCGTTAAAACTGCTGGCCGAGCGCACCGACTGGTAGCTGTCCTCCACATCGGCCACGTCGCTAAGGCGCACCGGCTGGCCGGCGCGGATCGCCACGATCAGGCCCGCAAAATCGGCGGCCTTGAGCAGTTGCGCATTACCCTGGATGACCATGGTCTGCGCCGGCCCGTCCAGAATGCCGAGCGGCGAATTGGCGTTGGCCGCCTGCAGCGCGGCCGACAGTTCGTCCATCGACAAATCGCGCGCCTTCATGCGGCCGGGATGGGTGCGCACGCGCACGGCGAAGCGTTTCTGGCCCAGCACCGTCAACTGCGCCACGCCGGGAAGGCTCGATAACGCCGGCGCGATCAGGTTTTCGGCGTAGTCGTTCAGCTCCGACAGGTCCATCGACGGCGACGTCATCTCCATCGACAGCACCGCCGCCTCCGCCGGATTGACCTTGCGGTACGACGGCAGTTCGGTCATCTCGCGCGGCAGTACGCGCTGCGCCCGCAGCAGCGCCGCCTGCACGTCCACTGCGGCGGCATTGATGTCGATGGCCGGTCCGAATTCCAGCGTCAGCGAGGTCGCGCCCAGGGTGCTGGTGGAGGTCAGCAAGGTGACGCCGGTAATCGCCGAAAACTCCTTTTCCAGCGGCAGCGCCACCGACGACGCCATCGTCGCGGGGCTGGCGCCCGGCAGGTTGGCCTGCACGTTGATGACCGGCGTGTTGTAACTCGGTAGCGCGGATACCGGAATGAAGCGGACCGCCAGCAGTCCCGCAATCACCAGGCTGGCCGACAGCAGCACCACCATCACCGGGCGTTCGATGCACAAGGCGGACAAGTTCATCCCTGGCCCGCCTTGATGCGCGCGCCCGGCTTGAGGTTTTGCTTGCCCTCGGTGACGATGGTCTCGCTGCCGGCCAGGCCGGTCACCGCCGCACTCGATCCGAACGCATGCAGCCGCTTGACCGGCACCTGTTTCACCGTCCGGTCCGGCCCGACCACGTACACAAAGGTGCCGGCGCGACTGACAATCATCGCCGCCTGCGGAATCACGACCGCGCGGCGCAAAGTGCGCACCGTCACGCGTGCGTCCACGTACTGCCCCGGCCACATGGCAGCGTCGCCATTGTCAAAGCTCGCCTTGACCCGGATCGCACCGGCCACCGGGTCGACGCTGTTGTCGATGAAGCTCAAGGTTCCGCTGCGCTCGTTGGCCTCGACCGCCACCGCGCCGCGCCGGTAGCCCGCCAGCAGCTCCCCCACGGTCGATTCCGGCAGGGTGAACGTGACCGCAATCGGATCGAGCCGCGTGACCGTGGCAAGCAGGGTACCGACCTGCACCAGGCTGCCCGGATACAGCTTGATGGCGCCGACCCGGCCCGCCATCGGTGCGCGGATCGCGTTGTAGCTGGCGCTTACCTGCGCCGCCCGCAGCGCCGCCTGGTCCGCCCGCAGCAGCGCGCGTGCCGCGTCGACTTCGCTGCGTAGCGTGTCGACCGCGGTGACGGCGATGAACTGCTTCTCCAGCAGGTCCACGCTGCGCCGGTAGCGCTGCTCCACGCCGGCCAGCGCCGCCTCGTCACGCATCGCCTGCGCCTGCGCGCGCTCCACGTTCGCGCGCTCGGCACGCCCGTCCAGCGAGAACATTGGCTGGCCTTTCTCGACAAACTGGCCCTCGCGGATATGGACGTGCGTGACGGTGCTGGTGGTCTGCGCGTGCAGGTCCACCACGCTGGTCGGCGTGACGGTGCCATTCGCGCGCAGCACCACCGGCACATCGCGCACCACCGGCACCACCGTGTTCACCACTACCTCGGGCGGGGAAGGGGCCGCAGCCTGGGCGCGTGCCGGCGTGCTCCAGTAGCGCGCCGCGCTGGCCACGGCGAGCGCGCCGCACAGCATCGCAATCGCATGCTGCCTGTTCATGTGGTCTCCCGCGCGCGTGGGGCCAGGCGAAACAGGCCGAAGGCGCTCAGGAGCCCGACCGCGCAAAAAATTATCCACGGCAGTTGCGGCCATTGCCGCGCGCTGGAGAACTCGACCAGCCAGCCGCCGGTCACGTTGCCGATCGCGCCGCCCAGCGCCAGGCTGAGCGAACTGAAACCGAGAAAGGTCCCCAGCGCCTGCGGATTGGCCATGCTGGCGATCAGGTTCTGCATCGTCGGCCGCACCAGGATCGCGCCAATCGAAAACGCCGCCACGCACACCAGGAAGCCGGCAAAGGACTGCGCCAGGGCGATGGCGCCGGCGCCGAGCGCGATGATCGTCACGCCCAGCACCAGGATCTGCTGCGTCGACAGCCAGCGCTCCGCCAGCCGCAGCAGGTGGTATTGCAGCACCACCGTCAGGCCGGCGCTGAGCGCGAACATGATGCCCACGCTGTCCTGGTTCCCGCTCAGGCGTTCTGCCAGCAGCGGGAAGCTGATATTGATCTGCACCGCCACGAACCAGTAGCCCATCATCAGGGCGGTGAACAGCAGGAACGGGCGGTCGCGCGTCACGAGACCCAAGCGGTGCGCCATCGGGCGCGGCGCCTCCGGGCTTGCCAGCGGCGGCAGCATCCACAGGGCGATGCCGCAGTTGAGCGCAAAGCACGCCGCCGCCGCAAGGCACACCATCTGGAAGTCCACGTGCAGCAGCGCCACGCCGACCAGCGGGCCGATGGTGCTGGCAATGCCGCTGACCCAGTTACTGAGCGCGTAGTAGCGCGGCCGCGTTTCTTGCGTCGTCAAGGCCGCAATCGCCGCCTGGTAGGGCGCCTCGAACAGCGCGCCGCCCAGCGCCGACACCACCATCGCCACGCACAGTGTCAAGCCGTCGTCGGCGAATGCCAGGCTGGCAAAACCGGCGGCGCGCAGCAGCACGCCCAGGCAGATCATGGGACGCACGCCGAAGCGGTCGGCCAGCATGCCGCCCACCAGCGCGAGCCCCTGCTGCGTCATCTGGCGCAGCGCCAGCGCGCCTCCGACCACGGCCGCCGCCATGCCGGCATTGCTAACAAAATGCACGCTCACCAGCGGCATCAGCATGGCAAAGCCGACCACCATCAGGAAGGTGTACACCAGCAGCGCATTGAGTCCGCGCTTGCGGACCTGGTCGGACAGCACGGTCATGGCGCACGGTACAGGAAGACGGAGGTCGGGTCGGCGCTGAACTGCGAGAACGGGAACGGTTCGGCGCACACCGCGGCCACGCCGTCGCCCAGAAAGCGCGGGATGATGCCGCTGCCGGTCTGCGCATACACGATCAGTGGAATGCCGCGCCGGCGCGCCGCCATCAGGATGGCGTCGAACGAACCGTTGGACAGGGTCATGCCGGTGGCGATGATCATGTCGGCCGTCTCCAGGATCGGCAGCATGTCGCGCGATACTTCCAGCCCGCTCTGCGTGCGCTCCATGTTGAAGTCGCACGGCAGGCAAATGCCGCCGTTCTGGGTAATGGCTTCCACTAGCGGGTTGACCACGCCGATCAGGCCGACGCGCTGGCCCGGCTTGATCGACACCAGCGCGGCAATGGCATTGTCGCGCGCCACGGCCCGCACCGGCGGCGCACCGGCCGGTAATAGCATCGCTTGCGCCAGCGCCGATTCGCGCGCCGGCCGCACCGCGTTCAGGTACGCGTCCAGCGCGGCGATGCGTACCGGCAGGCGCGGATCGACCAGCAGGTCGGCCACGCTCGACCCGGCCAGTGCCGGCGCAATCGTCGGGTCGAGCGCATCGCGCTCGATGCAGCAGGCGCCGAAGGCCGCACCCACGCGCAGCACCAGGTAGTAGTTGCGATAGGTTTGCTGGGTGCCCGGAAAACGCGTGCTTTGCGAAATCCACGATGCCCCGACCACGTGCATCGACGCCGGCGCCGGTCCGTACAGGCCGCACTGCACGTCTTCGATCAGGCCCGCCACGTTCCATGGCGCGGCCGGCTCGCTGGCCTTGCCCGCGAAGCTGATCTCGACCCGGGAGAGGGCCTGTTCGGCATACTTGCGCGCATCCAGGCCGTCCGGGTCGAGCGCCACCACGTGGCCGAGGTAGCAGGCGTTGTCGATCGGCGCGGCCAGTTCCTTGCCGGTGGCGTTGGCGATCAGCGCGCGCGCCACGTGCGGTGCGCCGGCCACGCTGTCGATGCCTGTCATGGCGCTGACCTTGCCCACGCCTGTCGGCACAAGGAACTTGATGGCCGCGCTCTGCACGCCGGTCTCTTTGCGCGTGAGGTCGGGCTGGCGGCCGAGCGCCAGGTCGATCTGGGCCGACAGGAATTCGATGCCGGTGACCCGCTCGATCAGCTCCGCAATGTAATTGCCGCCCGGGCGCGGGTTGATTTCGACGATGCGCGGCCCCTTGCGCGTGATTTTCACTTCCGTGTGGCTGATGCCATGGTCGAAGCCCACCGCCTCCAGCGCAGCTCTCACCAGCGCGCATACCGCTTCGCTCACGTCACCATCGAGCCGCGCCGGGAACATGTGGCCGTCCTCGATAAAGTAGGGGAATCCCGTCAGGCTCTTGTCGGTAATGCCGATGATGGTCGTCTGCCCGCCGAAGGTGCACGCTTCCACGCTCACTTCCTCGCCCTTCATGTACTCTTCCAGCAACCAGAGCGGCTCGCGCGCCTGTTCGCGGAAGTTGGTCGGGAATGCCTCCAGCGCGGCGAACGCCGCCTGCAGTTCCGTTTCATCCTTGACCAGCTTGACGAAGGCGCTCGACGCCAGGTCCGACGGCTTGAGGATCAGCGGATAGCCGATCTCGCGCGCCGCCGCGCGCGCCGCATCCCACGACGTCACGGCCGTAAACGCCGGGTTGGGCAGCCCGGCCTTTTCCAGCGCCTCGCGCACCAGGTGCTTGCGGCGCACCATGGCCACATTGCTGCAGAATGCCTGCGGCAGTTCCAACGCCTGCGCCACCTGGGCCACGGTGTCGATGTAGTAATCGCAAATGGTCACCACGCCGTCGAACTTCAGCACCCGATGCTGGGCGCGCAGGAAGGCGATCAGCGCCGGGACGTCGTTCGTCTCGGTGGTGAGCACGTTGGCGGCATGCGCCAGCACCGGGTGAATCGGTGCATCGAGGCCGTCCAGATAGTGCCCGCGGTTGCGCGTGACAAACGTATAGGTGTGGCCGGCGCCGGTGATAGTGGCGGGAAAAATGCGGCCGGTGCCGCCGACCCAGCTTTCGATCATTAACAGGTGTGCCATGGTTGAATACTCCCTTTTCAGTTGATTGATTCGGTGGCGCCGCGGCGGTTCCAGGCCATCACCGACCAGGGCAGCACAAGATCGGCGTGCGCGTCGACGTGGGTGGGTGCCAGGTCATGCAGTTCCAGCGCGCTGTCGTGCTGCGCGAAGACCGCGTCCACGTAGCGGTGGCCGGTGTCGGGCGCGATGAACAGTACGTTGCGCTCCGGGCGCAGCTGCGCTTCGCGCGCGGCCGCCAGGTAGCAGCAGCCGCTCGACAGGCCGGCGAAGATGGCGTGGCGGCGCAGCAGGGCAATCGCGCCCGCCAGGCCGTAATCGAAGCCGATCCAGTGGATCTGGTCGTACAGCGCGTGCTGCACGTTGCGGAACGGGATGCCGGTGCCGATGCCGGCGATGATGATGCCCGGGTCTT
This sequence comes from Telluria sp., assembly GCA_036386755.1. Classification (GTDB taxonomy): domain Bacteria; phylum Pseudomonadota; class Gammaproteobacteria; order Burkholderiales; family Burkholderiaceae_D; genus Telluria_A. The sequence goes on along the minus strand of DASVVC010000126.1, from coordinate 20,855 downwards.
CAATGTGCGCGCAGCCGAAGGTGACGCTGCCGAAGGGCTGCACGCCGACCAGCTCCACCGCGTCGTCGGTATGGCGCAGCGCCCGCGCCAGGCCGCCGGTCGAACAGCCCGAGCCCACCCCGCCGACGATAGTCAGGCCGTCGGTGCCGAGCAGGCGTTCGATGTCATTGGCGATCGGCTCGTAGCCGGCATAGTGAATGTCGTCGTGGTACTGCTGCATCCAGTGCACGTGCGGATTGGCCGCGCGGATCTCGCCGATGCGCGCCACGCGCAGGCTCTGGTCCATCTTCAGCGTGGCCGATGGCGGCACCTGCTCCACGTTCGCGCCGAGCAGCTGAAGCTGCACCATCAGCGTCTTGTCCACCGTTTTCGAGGCAATGATGTGGCACTGCATGTCGAACTTGTGGCATGCCAGCGCAAGCGCGTAGGCGTAGATGCCGCTGGAGCTGTCGAGCAGGGTGTCGCCGCGCTTGACCACGCCGGCGGCCAGCAATCGCTCCACCGCCACCAAGGTCGAATATACCTTCATCGTTTCGAAACGGGCGACGTACAGGTTGGGGCCGAGGCGTACGAAGTCCGGCGCCTTGATGGCGTCCGCAATGTGATCGAACATGGTCAGAATCCTGTCTGGACGAAGCGGCTTTGGAAGCCCAGGCCGCGAAAAAATGACGAGAGCGCCCCCATTTGCGTGGGGCCGGGTTTGTGGATGAACAGGTAGCCCGCCAGGCTGCCGGTATGCGCGACGAAGATGCCGTCCGCCCCGTAGCGCGCCTGGTTTTTGAGCAGCACGCCCAGGTTTCGCTTGGGGATGGCGTCCTGCCCCAGCACCGCGCTGACCGTGGCGCAGGCGGCAATCGCACCGAGGTCGTTGCGCAAGAAGGCGTCGACGGCGTTATCGAGATTGGCGGTGTAGGGCGTCAGCCGTTCCTGGTACAGCGCGAGCAGGCGCGCGCCGGTCTTTTCGGTATCGATGCGGTTGCCCTCGTCGATATAGCAGGCGTGAAAAGTCGGTGCGCTGCCGAAGCACTGCACCACTTGCTGGCGAGCGCTCAGGTACAGCGCGTACGTGTCCAGGAACACGCTGTCGGAGCGCTCGATCGCGCGCAGCATGGCCGATATCGATTCGCCCGGCGAGTCGATGCCGAAGATCGCGTCGAGGCAGCGGATGGTGGCCACGATGTCGGCCGTCGAACTGGCCATGCCTTTGCCTTCCAGCAGTTCCGAATCGTGGCTCCAGGTACCGGGAGGCAGGTGCTTGCCGTGCAGCGCAAGGTAATGGCCGATCGCCTGCCGGCATTTGGTCTTGGTCGCCAGCGCGTGATCCGCGCCGGCGCGCTCGCCATGGGTGAAGTGCATGCAGCTGTATTTTTTGACCGGCAGCGAGATCAGGCTGATATGCGCCGCGCCATCGTCGATGTACGGGCCTTGAATCAGCTCGCCCAAAGTGCCGTGGCAGATCCCGCTGCTGATCGTTCCCGCGGTGTCGGCATGCCAGGCGAAGCCGGGTCGCGCCGCTGGTGTGTATCTGCTGTCTGCGAAGTCGATGGAAGGCACGGGATCTTGGCTTTCGTGGTGGAGGTCGAGAGAGAGAAAGAGAGACAGTTCGGTGACCGCTTGGCGTTAACGATAATTCATTATCATTAGCGGCGCAAGCGTTTGTTCGGCTTTATGGGATAATGGGTTTTTGCTTCAATAGCCTTGCCATGGAACGTTCTACACGCCAGCGGACAGCGATTCGTACTGTCATCGATGCGGCGGCCCGCCCGCTCACGCCCCAGGAAATTCTCGCCGGGGTACGCGAGACCGTGTCCGAAATCGGCATCGCGACCATTTACCGCAACCTCAAGCTGCTGCTCGACGACGGCACGATCCAGTCCGTGAGCCTGCCGGGCGAAAACGCGCGCTACGAGATGAGCCATGCGGCGCATCACCACCATCATCACTTCCACTGCGTGCCGTGCGACCGGGTGTTCGATGTCGAAGGCTGCCCGGGTTCGATGGACAATCTGGCGCCGGCAGGGTTTGTGATCGACCGCCACGAGTTGACTCTGTACGGCGTGTGCGCCGACTGCTCGGCGGAGCAGGCGAAGGCGGCTCCGGTGCCGAAGCGCCGGGCGCGCGCGCCGAAGACGCACTGACCCGTCGATTCGCTTTTACCCCATCAATCTGCCTCCACCTCGTCGTCTCCGGCACTGCCGGAACCGACTTCCCGCGCAGGCGGGAATCCAAGTTCGTTAAGCCGCCTACGACTACGGAACAAGCTTGGATTCCCGCCTGCGCGGGAATGACGAGGGTGGGTATCGCTCACACCCTGAACCTTCTCCCGCTCCACAGCATCAGCATCACCCCACACGCCAGCACCCACAAATAACCCACCGCCCCGCCAATACCCGCCGCCACGCCCTCCAGCGGCCGGTCCGCCTCGAAGCGCGGAATCTTGTCGTGGTCCGTAAAGTTCATCCGCCCCGCACAGCCCTGGCACGCGGTGCCCGGATTGGCCGCCTCGGCCAGCGCGCGCGGCCAGAAGAACGCGCGCAGTTCGTCCGTATATTCGCCGGTGCGCTTCAAAAAGCGCTTGTGCCGTTCCACGCCGCTGCCCGCCGCCTGCTGCAGCAAGGCGTCGAACACCATCGCCGGCGACAGCCAGCGCAGCGCCGCGGCCTTGCCCGCAGCCGCATCGTTCTGGCGCGCCGCAGCCGCAGCGCGCTCGGCCACCTGCCGCTCCACCGCCTGCTGCACCGCAATCTGCTTGGTCGCATACGACACCTTGCCGACCCGGTCCGCCGCCGCAGCATATGCCGGATCGGCCCGCGCGAACGCAACGAACAGCGCATCGCGCTCGGCCGGCTTGAAGTCGTTCGCGCGGCGCAGGTCGTCCAGGTACCGCAGCGGTGACGGCGCCGGATGCGCCATGTCGATGACCAGCGCGCCCGCCGCCGGTACGAAGAACGTGAAGCCGATCCACACCGATACCAGCCGCAGGTAACTGCCCACCACCCCGATGCGGCTGGCCACCAGCGCCGTCAGCGCCACCCAGAACAAGGTAAAGCCGGCCGTTGCTGCGCCAAGGAGCAGCATCGTCCCCATCGTCTGCCTGCTCCAGCAGGGCGTTCCCGCCACCAGCAGCGCCAGCACCGTCGCCCCCAGCGTGAATGGCACGCACACGAGGGCGAGAACGCCGAACTTGAGCATCACCAGCCGGCGGAACGACGGCAGTTGCGCCGCCATCAGCCGCAGCGCGCCGGAGTCGCGTTCGGCCGCCAGGCGCGAGGCGCCGATGGCGATCAACGCCAGCGGCAGCACATACACCAGCACGAACGACAGGTCGAAGTCGCCCAGGCTCAGGATGCGCGGGTTGATGAAGTCGAACGCAGCCGCCGGCGGCGCCACGTAATCGAGATCGGTCTTGATATAGAACGGCAGCAGCCGTGACTGGCCGATGGCGATGCCCGCCAGCGGCGAGGGCGGCTTGACCGCGTACGCGCCAAGGCCGTAACGCATGTAGCCGGCGGCGTCGGACGGGTCCTGCCAGTACGGCAGCACCGCATCGGCCGGACGGCGATAGCGCGCCACGTCGGCCTGCTGCTTGGCCACCTTGGCTGCCGCATGCACCTTTACCCGGTCGACCGTGGCCTGCTGCGCGTCGGCGTTGGCCTGGCCGTTGACCGCGCCCCAGCTTAGCGCCGCAAACAGCAGCGCGCCGATGACCCATGTGAAGCGCGCCTTGAGCAGCATCGCCAGTTCGAACCGGAACAGTGCGCGCGTCATGGCTGCACTCCTTTCGCCGCGCGCCAGGCGGCAAGGCCGGCCAGGACGCACCATCCCAACAGCAGCAACAAGGGCGCGGCGGCATTGGCCAGCACGCTTTTCAGGGGCGGCGCGCGGTAGGCAAAGGCGGGCACCGATTCCCAGAACTGCTTGCCGGTCGACGCGCTCGCGTCCTCGTGTTCCGTATGACGCATCAAATCTCCATTGAGGCGGTTGACCATCGCGCGCCGGTAGGTTTCGGCCGCTTCGATGAAATGCCGGTGCTGGTAAAAGTCGGTGCCGGCAACCGCCGCGCCGGACGCTTGCAGCGCCACGGTCGGCGACAACGCTCCCAGCCAGCCGAAGGTGCGGTCCTGCTGTTCGACCGAGTCGTAGAAGCGCCCCAGCACCCGGTCGAACACCGCATGCGACTCGCGCTCGGACTGGTCGAGCTGCGCGGCGCGCACATTGACCGCCCCGGACTTGATCAGCGCCTGGCGCCGCGCTTCCCATTTGTCGGCGCCTTCGTATGCGGGCGACTCGCTCTCGGTACGGCTGCGCACCTCCTGGTACGACGGCACCGGCGCGAGCACCTGCGCCGCATTGCCGGCGGCGCGCGGCAGCACCACGCACAGCACCAGCCAGAGCACCAGCATGATGGTCAGCGCCGCGCGCGCGCTCGGCGCCTTGAGCGACACCGCCAGTGCGATCAGCAAAAATACCAGCAGGTACAAGAAGTTCAATAGGCTCCAGATGGCCAGGCGGCCGGCGCCGCCCCAGCCGGCGTCGGGCAGCGCCTGCAACGCGTAGCCGCCCATCGCCACCACGGGCGCCAACGCCATGCACACCAGCAGGCCCACCATCACCGCGAAGCGCGACAGCAGCAGCCGCCCCGGCGTGGCGCCGTTACCGAAGGCCATGCGCAAGGTGCCGCGCTGGCGGTCCTGGGCAAAGCCGGCAAACCCGAGCAGGATCGCGAACATCGGCCCGAGCACTTCGAGCACCTGCGCCACCGACGCGGCGCTGCGCATGATCGGATCGGCATCCTGGTTGGGGCGGAAAATCATTTCGTTGCGCTTGTGCGCTTCCAGCCACACCGACAGGCCGACAAACGGCTCGATGCCGGGCGCGAGCACCTGCAGCGGCGAGGACGGCTTGACCGCCCACACGCCGAAGTGGGCGGCGCTGTGCGGGTCTTTCCGGCCTTGTTCGACCCAGCGTGCGCGCTCGGATGCGGCAAAGCGCGTGCGTTCGTCGGCCATGCGCGCGGCGCTGTTCATCGACGAGAAAAACACGATCAGCAGCAGCAATGGCGCCAGCATGGCGACCCAGCGCAGGCGCGGCTCGCGCCACAGGCGCTGGGCTTCGGCGCGCAGCAGCGCCGCGTGCAAGGTCGCATCGAACTTCGCGCTCATCGCGCCAGCTCCGCGATGTAGACCTGTTCCAGCGTCGCGTGCTCGGTCGTCTGCGGATCGATCTCGCGCTCGATGCGGCCCGCATGCAGCACACCGACGCGGGTGGCCACTTCCTTGATGCGGTACAGGTCATGGGTGGCCATGAGGATGGCGACGCCGCGCTGCGATGCGGCGCGCAACAGGCTTGATAATTCCGACGCGGCCAGCGGGTCCAGGCCCGATGTCGGCTCATCCAACAGCAGCAGCTTGGCTTCGCGCGCCATCGCAATCGCAATGCCGACCTTCTGGCGCATGCCTTTGGAGTAGTTGCGCGCGTGGCGGTCGTGCGCGTCGGCGCGCAGGCCGGACTCGCTCAAGAGCCGGCGCAAGGTGGCGTCATCCAGGTCGCGCGACGCCAGCAGCGAGAAGTAGCGCAGGTTTTCCAGCCCGCTCAGTTCCGGATAAATCGCCACCTGTTCGGGCAGGTAGGCGATCGCGCTGCGCGTGCGGGCCGCGTCGCCGGCCACCGGCTCGCCGCACACATGGATGCTGCCGCCGTCCGGCTGCAGGAAGCCGAGGATCAGATTGAGCGTGGTGGTCTTGCCGGCGCCGTTGGGTGCGAGCAGCGCGTACACCTCGCCCGCCTGCAAGGTGAGCGAGAGGCCGTTCAGGGCCACGCGCTCGCCGAAACGGCGCGTGACGTTATCCATCTGGAGGGCTGGTTTCATCATGTCCATGTGGTTGGCTTAATGTGGTTGGCTTAACTAAAAGATTGCGAAAGTGTCGGGGACTATACGATAATGAGAACTTATTATCAATAGGAGTCTTGCCGTGAAACTCAGAAAGCTGCCTTGCGCACTGCTTTGCCTGTACAGCCCCTTGGCCGCCTACGCCGACGATGCGCCGCCGCCGATGCAGGTGGTCGTCATCGACGCTGCCCGCGCGCCGGCCGGCAGCGCCAGCACCGCGCTAGGCAGCCGCCTCGACCTGACCCTGCGCGAGACGCCGGCCTCGGTCGAAGTCATCGACCGCGACCTGATGGCAGTACGCGGCGCGCGCAGTCTCGACGAAGCGGTGCGCGGCGCGGTCGGCATCACCCAGGGCGGCAACGCCACCTCGCCGTCGCAGACGTCGTCGCGCGGTTTCAGTTCCGGCTTTGTGAGCTATTTGTACGACGGCAGCCGCATCGCCGTGCCCACCATGAGCGCGCGTACCCAGGATGCATGGAACTTCGAGCGCATCGAAGTGCTCAAGGGCCCGGCCTCGCTGATGTCGGGCGACGGCGCCATTGGCGGCGCGATCAATTTCGTGACAAAGCGGCCGGACCGCGCGCTGCCGGCCAGCGAGGCGATGCTGTCGTACGGGAGTTTCAATACATGGCGGATCGGTGCGGGCATCAACCGCCCGTTTGGTCAGGCCAGTGCGGTGCGCATCGACTACAGCCACCAGCAGACGGACGGCTACATCGAGCGCAACAAGCAGCGCTACGACAGCCTGACCGTGGCCAGCACCAGCGCACTGGCGCGCGACATCACGCTCGACCTGAGCCTGGACCTGTTGTCCGATGACGTGAAGTCCTACCAGGGCTCGCCCCTGGTGCCGCGTGCCCTGGCGCTTGACCCGACAAGCGCCGTCAGCGACGCGGCGGGGCGCGTGATCGACCGCCGCCTGGCTTTTAAGAACTACAACGTCGACGACGCGGTGATGAAGTCCGACAGCGCCTGGGCGCGCGCCAAGCTGACCTGGAAGATCGCTCCCGACTGGACCTTGCGCAACGAGCTGTCGTATTACACGGCCGACCGCACTTGGCGCAACGCCGAAAGCTATACCGTCAGCGCGCCGCGCCAGGTGGTGCGCGACCTGGTCGGCGTCACCCACGACCACCAGGTGTTCGGGAACCGGCTCGACCTGTCGTACACCGGCAACCTGGCCGGCATGAAGCACCGCTTCGCACTTGGAACGGAATACAGCAAGACGCGCTTCGCCACGCAGCGCAGCTTTTCCAACGGCGCCAGTGCGGCCAATGCCGCCTTGACGGTCGACCTGTTCGATCCTGTCTACGGCAGCTACGACGCACTGGGCGCCAACAGTGCGCTGTACACCGGCGCCGGCAACCGCACCAATTTTTCAACCAGCATCCCGACCGTGTCGCTGTATGCGGAAGACGCGCTGTGGGTGACCGACAAATGGACCATCGTGGCTGGCCTGCGCCAGGACCGGGTCAAGCTTAGCCGCCGCACGGCGGACCTGAACACGGGTGTAGCCACCGCATATGCGCAAACCTACGATCCGCGCTCGCTGCGCATCGGCACCGTGTACGCGGTCGACAAGGACGTCTCGGTCTACGCGCAGCACACCAATGCCTCGGCACCGGTCGGCTCGGGCAACCTGCTGCTGCTGTCGGCTGCGAATGCCGCCTTCGAACTGTCGAAAGGCACGCAGAGCGAAATCGGCGTCAAGCAGTCGCTGTTCGGCGGCGCGCTCGACTACACGCTGGCGCTGTACCGCATCGAACTCGATCACATTCTCTCGCGCGACGCGGCCGTGCCGACCCTGACCGTCAACAGCGGCAAGCAGTCCTCGCGTGGCGTGGAGCTGGCGGCGGCATGGCGGCCGACGCGCCAGGTGAGCATCAACGGCAACGTGGCCGTGCTCGACGCCCGCTTCGACCAGCTGCTTGAGGCGGGCAATGTATCGCGCGCCGGGAACCTGCCGCCCAACGTCGCCAAAAAAACCGGCAACCTGTGGGCCGACTACAAGGTGGACCAACTACCGCTCAAGCTGGGCGCCGCGCTCAATTACACGGGCGAGCGCTACACCAACAACGCCAACACGATCCGCATGAACGCCTTCACCACGGCCGACGTGTACGCGAGCTGGCGCTTCGGCTCAGGGGACCTGACCCTGCGCGTGCGTAACCTGGGCGACAAGCTGTATGCCGGCTGGAGCGGCGCCAACGTGAACAGCCAGGTCATCCTGGGGGCGCCGCGCAGCGCCGACCTGACGTATCACGCGCGCTTTTAAGCCGACTTCGTGATGGCTGGCTTAAAGGCACGCCGGTTTGCTGTGGCGAAGCCGAAAATCGGAGTAAGATTGCCGTTCTTATCAACCTTGCAAACCGGAGTACACCATGAGTTTCGACAATTTTCTGACTCGCCTGAAAACCAAAGCCGGTGAAATGAAAACGGAAGCCCTGAAATTCAAGAACAAGAATTTCATGGATGCGGCGATGGCCGGTTCGGCGCTGATCGCCATGGCCGACGGCAGCATCACGTCGGACGAGAAGCAAAAAATGGTCAAGTTCATCGAGACCCACGACGCGCTGTCGGTCTTCACGACCAGCGACGTGATCAAGGCCTTCCAGGACCATGTGAGCCAGCTCGAATTCGACAAGGATATCGGCGAATCGAAAGCCTACCAGGCACTGGGCAAGATGAAATCGAACGCCGAAGCGGCGCGCCTGCTGGTGCGCATGGTGATCGCCATCGCCTCGGCCGACGGCAAATTCGACGACAGCGAAAAAGCGGTCGCGATCAAGATCTGCAAGGAACTGGGCGTGGCCCCGTCCGAATTCGAACTGGCATAAAAAAATGGGGTGGGCGCCAAGCCCACCCCATGTTGCATTACTTGGCTGACGCGCGGATCTTGCCGAAGGCGTCGCCGGCTTTCCAGGCCGGCATCTTCGGCGCGTTCGCCACGCGCAGGCCCAGGTTCAGCGTGAACTGCGCCTGCTGCACCATGCCCGACAAATCCCACGTCGGATCGTATTCGTCGCCTACCTGGTGGTAGCGCGCGCGGTACGACGCCTGCTTGGCCTTCGCGCCTTCGATATCCTTGACGTACTCCTTGCCGCCCTCGATCGAGAAGGCCGGAATACCCGCCTTGGCGAAGCTGAAATGGTCGCTGCGGAAGTACCCGCCCGCCAGGTCCGGCTCCGGCGTGCGCACCGCCAAGCCCATGGCCTTCGCGGTGGCGTCGGCCATCGCGCCCAGTTCCGTGCGTTCGCTGCCCTTGGTGCCGATATCCTTGGCCGCGCCGACGAAATTAAGGCTGTCCAGGTTCAGGTTGGCCGCGGTTTTATTCGCTGGCCACAGCGGGCTGCTGGCGTAGGCCGCGCTGCCCAGCAGGCCCTGTTCTTCGGCCGCGACCCACAGGAACATCTGGCTGCGTTTGGCCGGCGAACGCACCGCTTCCTGCGCCATCGCCAGCAGGCCGGCGCTGCCGGAGGCATTGTCGACCGCGCCGTTGTAGATGGTGTCGGCGCCTTCGCCCTGCTTGCCCAGGTGGTCCCAGTGGGCGCTGTAGATGACCACTTCGTCCTTGAGCTTCGGATCGGTACCCGGCACCACGCCGGCCACGTTGAACTGCTCGACCATGCGCACGGCCGCCTTCATCTCGCCCTTGACCTTCGCCTTCAGGGCCACCGGCTTGAAGTTCTTGTTCTCGGCCGCGGTGCGCAGCAGGTCCAGGTCTTCGCCGGCGGCGGTGAACAGGGTGCGCGCGGCCGCTTCGGTCATCCAGCCTTCCATGCTCGCGCCACGCTTGCCCTGCGCCAGCTGGAAGCGTTCGGAGAGCCAGCTGTTTTGCACCACGCTCCAGCCGTACGATGCCGAGGCGTCGGTGTGGATGAGCAGCACGCCGGCGGCGCCCTGGCGCGCGGCTTCTTCGAATTTATAGGTCCAGCGGCCGTAGTAGGTCAGGCCCTTGCCGTTGAAGCGATTCGGCTCGGTTGCCGTCGGCGCCGGGTCGTTGACCATCATGACCACCACTTTGCCCTTGACGTCCATGCCCTTGTAATCGTCCCAGCCTTCTTCCGGCGCGGTGATGCCGTAGCCGACGAAGACCAGTTCCGCATCCATCGCGTGCACGTCCTTGGCGTCGCCCGGCGCCCAGACCCAGTCCTTGCCGAAGGCGAGTGCCTGCGCCTTGCCGCCGGCTTCGAGGCCCACGCTGCTGGCGTCCGGCGTGGCCTTCACGCCCGCGATCTTGACCGACTGGCGAAAGCTATCGCCGTTGCCCGGCTTGAGGCCGGCGGCCAGCGCCTGCGCTTCGAGGTAGGCCACGGTCAGGTCGCCGCCGCGCTGGCCGGTGCCGCGTCCTTCGAGCAGGTCGCTCGCCAGGAACGACAGATGGGCGCGCAGCGGCGCTTCTTTAACGGTGGGGACGGAGGCGGCGCCGGCGGCGTACGCAGGGAAAGCGAGGGCGACGCTGGTAGCGATGGCCGTGCTCACGAGGGAGGAAAGCATCTTTTGCATGGGTTCCTAGTGCGATAGTGGATTGGTAAATACGGCGCCCACGGGGGGCGGAGCGAAACATTGTATGCCATTCCCCGGGGCCGTTTGCAAACGAAATCGCGTCCCGCTAACGCAGTACCAGCATGTCGGTGGCCAGCGTGCGGCCATTGCGCCGCGCGTCGATGCGGCGCGCGGGTACGGCATCGGCAGGCAGGCCGGGGATCGACTCCTGGATCGATACGCGCACGGAGCTGCCGCCTTCGAGCTCCAGGTCGATGGGCAGGCGCCGCTCGCCCATGCCGTGCAGGGTCAATGTCCAGCCACCGGCGCGGCGCGTGGCCAGCGCGCGGCCGTTCAGACGCGCCGCCAGCACGCGCGCGCCTTCGACCCGCAGTTCGATGGTCGGTGCGGCGTTTTTGGAAGCGAGCACGAACGCCACCCTGCGCCGTGCCGGGGAATCGTCATCCTTGAGCATGCGCACGTGCGGAAAGGCGATGCCGGTGCGCGGCGCTTGCGTGGGCGCGCGCACGCCGGCGTCATCGAGCCAGTACGATTTCCAGGTGGTGGCGTCGGCCAGGTAAGTGATGCCGGCCGCTGGCTGCGATGCCGGCGGCGGGCGCGAAGCCGCCAGCGGCACCAGCAGCACGATCGCCGGCAGCGTGCCGGCGGCCAGGATGGCGCCGCGCGCCTGCCGCGACAGGGCCGCCGCTTGCGGCAGGTGCAGCGCACCGGCGCCCAGCAGCATGCCAAGGAGCGGCCACGCCAGCAGGTAGCTTGCGCCGGGCCTGGCCGCGCTGATGACGATCAGCAGCGCCAGCATGCCCGCCAGCGCACCTGGGACGATGCGTTTCCCCCCACGGCGCAGCAGCGCCCAGCACACCACCACGCCCAGCGCGCAAGCGGCGCGCGTGATGTCCCACACGAGGCGTTCGGGGTAGTGCAGCACGCCGGCCAGCGCTACGGTGAAGTACACCCGCTGCGGCGCGGCGATCGCTTCCAGCGGCCGGGCGCCGAAGGTGCGCGCCAGCGACAGTATCGCGTCGCTGTCCGCCGAGGCGGTAAAGCGCATGCCGGCAAGACCCAGCGCGCGCAGCGGCGACGAATCGGCCGCCGGCGCGTGCGAGGAGCCGGCCGTCGCCGCGTCCAGGCGCGCCCACGCCGCCACGGTGTCGCCATTGCCGCCATGGGTGCCCAGCAGCGTGAGCGGCCCTTGTTGCGCCGCGCCCTCGAAACGCAGCACCAGGCCGATATTGCCTGCCCACGGATGCTGCTCCGCAAAGGCGCGCGCGCCCAGCGAGCCCGCGTGCTCGCCGTCGGCGATGAGTACGATCAGGTCATTGCGCAGCGGCGGGCCCTGGCGCAACGCGCGCAGCGATTCGAGCAAGGCGGCCACTGCGCCGGCGGCATCAGGCGCATCGGGCACGCTGTCGTAGTGCGTGGCCAGCATCAGCGGATAGCGCCGCACCAGCGCACTGCCGCGCATGCGCACCACGATGTTGTGCACCACCGCCACGGTAAGATGGGCCTCGCCGGCGGCGCCCTGGGTGCTGGCCGTGACGGTGGCGGTCTGCACCTGCGGGTCGAGGCCGAGTGCGCGCAGCTTTTCGAGCAGGTATTCGCGGGCGCGCAGGTTGGCGTCGCTGGCGATGGGGCGCGGTGTCTGCGCCAGGAAGCCGGCATGCGCCAGCGCGCGGCTGGCCGAAAACGCCGCCGGACCGGCATCGCGCGCCCCCGCCGGCGGGGCAGGGCGCAACGCGAGCCAGGCCAGCGCTGCGGCCAGCAGCAGGGCGGCGCCCAGTCCCGCCATGCCGGCGTTGATGGCGATGAACCTGTTCATATGCATGGGCGCCTTTCGCAGGCAGCCGGAGCGCCTTCGGGTGTCGGTCGTGGTCGCGCCGGGGCGGGTCTACCCCGGGCGGCATTGTTCAGTCGAGCGTCCAGACGTAGGCGATCTGCGCCCATGCCGGTTCGGCGACGCCGCCATTGGTGGCCGGCTTGAACTTGCACAGGCTCAGGGCCGCGATGGCTGCCTTGTCGAGTTCACGCGATCCGCTCGACTTGTCGACGCGGGCATCGGTCACCTTGCCATCGACGCCGACCAGCAGCGCGAGGTTGACCGTGCCGGTCTCGCCATTGCGGGCGGCGCGCGCAGGGTAGTCCGGCTTGACGCAGGCCGAGGCGTCGGCCAGCACCGCGGTGCGGTTCTGGATGGCCGGGCGGGCCACGGACGGCGGGACAACCGGATCGGCCCTGCGCACCGGCGTTTCGCTGATCACCGACGGCAAAGGCTTGTCGATGACCGTGCCGACCAGCGCAGGTTCATTGGTCGGCTTTACCTCGACCTCGGTTTTCGGAATCGCCAGCGGCGGCGGAGCGATGGTCTTGTCTTCGAACGGTATGGGCTCCGGGATCTTGTCGATCGGTTTTTCGATCACCGGCGTCACCTCGATCGGCCCCGCTTCGGTGACCGTGAACGACGGCACCCGGTTCATATTGTGAATCAGGGCCGCGCCAACGGCGAGGTGCAGCGCGGTGACGATGGCCATTTTGGTGAATTTGTTGCTGGTGCCGATGTGCTGTTGAGAGAAGTGCATGATGTGCTCCGTATTGTTGTGTTCACGAAATGGGTCGCATGGTGGAAGGCCGCACTGCCATTTTCCAGTCCATGGATTGAATATATGCTATGTCCTAGCAATTGAAAAGGGATTTCGTAGTAATTATTTTGCTGTGATTGCCTTTCTGTTGGTCATTCTCGTGGTAAATCTTGCCCTGGAGGGCATGGCTCGCGTCGGGGGCGGATGTGTGAAATAATCTGGTAGGCGCGGCGTGCCTGCCGTCGGGTCGCATATATTGATGCGATTCAATGGCAAGGCGGACTAAGCGGACGCAGCCTTTACCCGTGGAGAGTACAAGTGCAGACAGAGCAAAAATCGATTCGGGTCTTGCTGGCGGACGACCATCCCATCGTGATGACCGGTTTCGCCATGTCGCTGGCCGGTGTCGGCATGGATGTGGTGGGACAGGCCAAGACGCCCGATGAAGCCGAAGAGATGTATGCCGCCCTCGATCCGGACGTGCTGGTGCTCGATATCCGCTTCGGTACCGAGTTGACGGGACTGGACGCGGCCAAGAGCATCCTGGCCAAATTCCCGTCGGCGCGCATCGTGTTCCTGAGCCAGTTCGACCAGGATAGCCTGATCAAGGAGACCTATCGCCTGGGCGCGCGCGCCTTCGTCACCAAGGATTGCGATCCGGCCGACCTGGCCACGGCGGTCAGCCATGCGCACGAGGGCAAGCTGTATTTCCTGCCGCAGATCGCCGAGCGCCTGGCCAACCTGTCGGTGCGCGGCGACGCCTCGCCGCAGTCGCAGCTCGACCAGCGCGGACTGGAGATCTTCAAGCTGATGGCCGAAGGGCTGACCAACGCAGAAATCGCCGAGAAGCTCAACCTGTCGACCAAGACCATCAGCAATATCAGCCAGTCGGTCAAGGAAAAGCTGGGCGTGCACCGGCAGGCGTATATCACCAAGCTGGCCGTCAAGTACGGCTTGATCGAACCGTAGTGGGAGTTCGCGTGTTCGCAGGTTTGAGGAGATTGATCGCGGATGCGCGTTGTGGGCCGATCGGCATCCGCGTGGCGGCAGCATGCGCCCTTGCCATCGGCCTCACCGTGTCCACCAGCGCCGGCGCCGCCGGCGTTGTCAGCCCCACCGGCCCCACCCACTCCACCGATCCCACCGGCTTTCGCTTCCAGATCGTCACCGCCGACGATTCCGGCGTCACGCGCCGCATCGCCGACGACTTGTACAAGCAGCTGGTGCCGATCTTCGGCGGCTTTCGCACCGAACTGGCGCAGCACCGGCGCATGGTGTACGTGGCCATCGGCCCGGTCGCGCTGCGCAACGTGGCCGCGCGCAAGTGCGATTGCGTCGTCATCGCCGCCTTCACCTCCAGCCAGGTCTGGCGCTCCGTCACCGAAAGCCTGCTGCCGGCGCGCGCGCTGTCCATGACCGCCATCTACGCCGAACCGGCCCCGGTCGACCAGCTGCGCCTCATCGAACTGCTCTACAAACGCCCGGTGCGGGTGGCCGCCATCGTCAGCAGTAATACCGGCTTTCTCAAGCCGACGCTGCAAGGCATCGCCGAAATCGAACATTACGACCCCAGTGAGGATATCAACGTGGTCCTGAACCGCATCGGCAAAACCGAGGTCCTGCTGGCCATGCCCGACCGCAGCGTCTACAACACCGAGAACGTGCGCAACATCCTGCTCTCGACCTACCGCCACAACCAGGCGGTGATCGGCTTTTCGGCCGACATGGTCATGGCCGGCGCACTGGCCACCACGTATTCCACCATCGAGCAGATCAACGCCCAGGTGGCCGACGTGGCCAACGAATTCGTGGCCACGGGCGAGCTGGCGCCGCCCCAGTTCCCGCGCTACTTCAGCACCGTCATCAACGAGGGCGTGGCGCGCTCGCTCGACGTGGCGGTCGACGACGCCGCCCGCAATTTCACGCGCCGTCCACCGGTGAGGCGACAATGAACCTGAGATTCTGGCAAAGCTGGAGCATCGGCACGCGCATGGCCTTCATCACCATGCTGCCGGTGGTGTTCCTGTTCACCTCCTTTGTGGGCTACTCCTGGTACTCGCACCGCGCCCAGGTGGCGCTCGAACTCGAAGAGCGCGGCCGCATCCTGGCCAAGGCCCTGGCCGAAACGAGCGAATACAACGTCATCTCGGGCAACCTGTCGGACCTGCGCCTGACCATCAATGGCCTGGTCCAGTCGGACAAGAGCATCCACCGCATCGAAGTGGTCGACGCCAGCCAGAAAGGTGCCATCAGCGTCATCTCGCAAGGTTCGGCCATCGGCGAGGACCGTTATTACGAAGCGCCGATCAAGAAGCAGATGATCTGGATTAACCTGTTCTCGGACAACGGCGTGCCGCACGTCTCCGGTTCGAGCGACACCAAGCCGACCACCGTGCCGACCGAGGTGGTGGGCTACGTGCGGGTGACGATGTCGCCCACGAACATGCTGCACAAGCAGGCGCGCCGCTTCCAGGTCGAACTGGCGATGGCCGCGCTGGCGCTGGTGGTCAGCGGCGCCCTGGCTTACGTGCTGGCGCGCAGCCTGACCATTCCGCTCAAGTCCTCGATCGGCGCGCTGCGCGAAATCCGCGGCGGGAACTACCAGGTGGCGCTGCCCGTCACCACCGGCGGCGAGGTCGGCGAGCTGCAGGAATCGATCACCGAAATGTCGGTGGCGCTGGGCCGCTCGCGCCAGGACCTGGAAAACAAGGTGGCCGAGCGCACCAAGGACCTGGTCGAATCGCGCAACGAAGCGCTCAAGGCCGATGCCGACAAGCGCAAGCTGATTCAAAAGGTGAACTCGATCGTGGAAGATGAGCGCAAGAGCATCGCCATCGAGATTCACGATGAACTCAACGCCTCGCTGATCGCCGCGCGCCTGGAGTCGCAAAGTATTTTGCACCTGGCCGGCAAGGTGGAGCAGGGGCCGATGATCGACGAGATCAAGCAGAAGTCGCAAGCCATCACCAAGCTCACGCTCGACCTGTACGCCAGCGGACGGCGCCTGGTGCGGCGCCTGCGTCCCGAGGTGCTCGACATGCTCGGCCTGCACGGCGCGGTCGAAGAGATGATCCGCCACTACGACGCCAGCCATCCCGAATGCCATTTCCAGTTCCACTCCGACGGCGATTTTTCGGGCCTGGAGAGCGAACTGGCCATTTCCGCCTACCGCATCGTGCAGGAAGCGCTGTCGAATGTGCTCAAGCACGCCGGCGCCACGCATGCGCAGGTGGCCATGACCTTGTCCGAGCAGGACGACACGCTGCACATCGAAATCGCCGACGATGGCGCCGGCTTCAGCACCGCCAGCGCTTCCTCGGGCATCGGCATCATCGGCATGCGCGAACGCGTGTACGCGCTGGGCGGCACCATCGACTTCAGCTCCGAGCCCGACAAAGGCACCGTGATCGGCATCGCCCTGCCGATCGCACAAACCGCATGACTGCCGTATTGCTGTATTGCTCTATCGCTGTATCCGTAGTCCCACCGTCCTAACCTTCATCGCACAACACACAATGTCGAACGAATTGAAAACGCCCTACGAACAGGGCAACAAAAACCAGACCACGACCTGGGCTGACTGCATCGCATGGTATGAAGAGCTGGCGCGCCGCTACCCCGGTGTGCTGCACTTTGGCGTGGTCGGCACCTCGGACGCCGGCCTGCCGATCCACGCCGGCGTCGTCTCGAGCGACGGTGTGTTCGAGCGCCAGCGCATCAAGGACGAAGGGCGCCCGGTTTTCTTCAACAATAACGGCATCCATCCGGGCGAACCGGAAGGCGTGGACGCCTGCATGGCGCTGGTGCGCGACTTCTGCACCGACCAAGCGCGCCTGGCCGCGCTGGGCAAGACCGTGTTTCTGTTCGTCCCGATCTACAACGTCGACGGCAGCATCAACCGGGCCGACACCTCGCGCGTGAACCAGGACGGCCCCGAGCAGTTCGGCTTTCGCGGCAACAGCCGCCACCTCGACCTGAACCGCGACTTCATCAAGTGCGACAGCCTTACCGCGCAAGTCTTCAACAAACTGTTCACGGCCTGGGACCCGGACGTGATGGTCGATACCCACACCTCCAACGGCGCCGATTATCCGTACACGATGACCCTGATTCACACCCAGACCGATAAACTCGGCGGCGCGCTCGGCGAATTTTTGCAAGGCGCCATGCTGCCGCATATGTTCAGCGAGATGGCGCGGCGCGGCTGGCCGACCTGCCCGTACGTCAATCCGGTCGCGGACAGCCCGGATCACGGCATTGCCGAATTTTTGGAGACGCCGCGCTTTTCGACCGGCTTCGCGGCGCTGCACCACACCATCGGCTTCATGCCAGAGACGCACATGCTCAAACCCTTCGCCGACCGCTACGACTCGATGCGCGCGCTGGTGGAAACGGCGCTCGGGTTCACGGTGGCGCAGGCGCCCACGATCCAGGCACTGCGCCGCGCCGCGCGCGACGAGGGCAAGACCCGGCGCGAGTGGCCGGTCCACTGGTCCATGGATGCCAACAAGCCGTCGACCTTTCCGTTTCGCGGTTACGCGGCCAAGTACACGCCCAGCGTGATCGGCAATTACACGCGCCTGTCGTACGACCGCAACGAGCCGTGGGAGCGCGACATCGCCTACTTCAACAGCTTCCCGGCCGATATCGTGGTGGCCACGCCGCGCGCGTACGTGGTGCCGCAAGCCTGGCGCGAAGTCGTCGAGCGATTGCAGTGGAACGGTGTGGCGATGCAGCGCATCGAGGCCGACCGCGTGGAACAGGTGCGCTGCTACCGCATCGTGTCGGTCGACTCGCGCGCCAACGCCTACGAAGGCCACATGTTCCATGACGATGTGCAGCTCGAAGCATCTACCCAGGCCGTGACCCTGCGCGCGGGCGACTGGTGGATCAGCCTGGACCAGGACATGGCGCGCTACGCCATCGAAACGCTGGAGCCGCAGGGCCACGACAGCTTTTTCCGCTGGGGTTTCTTTAATAGTGTGCTGGAGAAGAAGGAAGCGTATTCGGATTACGTGTTCGAAGACCATGCGGCCGAACTGCTGCGCGATGAGCCGGCGCTCAAGGCGAAGTTCGAAGCCTGGAAGGCGGCCAACCCGGCGCTGCTATCGGACCAGTGCGCGGTGCTCGACTTCATCTTCGCCAACTGCGCGCGCTATGTGGAGCCGGAGTGGCGCCGTTATCCGGTGCTGTCGGTGATGTAAGGCGCGCCTTAGTCGATCCTGCGGACGGCCGGGCGCCCGCCCGCGCAGGGTTCGGCGCCCCTGGTGAACGCCTGTCGTTCCTAAGTTAAGTCAACTTACGCGAGAGGCGGCAGTCGCAGTAAGCCGCTCAACTGCATTTTTTTGGACGAACTCCCGGATGAGGTATTTTTATATACCCCGTTCCGGTGTCGTTTTTCTCGATGTTGAAGACTTTCATTTCGCAGGTGGTCCAGATGTCGGCAACATCGATTTGATAGTTCCCATTTTCATGCGGGGAAAATTGCACGTCAACGATGCAGTTTCCATTTCCGCCCATGCCACTTTTCGCCGCATACAGGCGCACATTGTATGAAGCGGCTGCGGGAATGAGGATTTCGGTGTTTTTCTTCTTGGTCACTTGCATCGGCATATCCAGATTTTGCATCAGGACAGGGTCGACGCTGCTACTGTCGCTCCCAAAATTTGTGAGCGTTGCCGGAGTATCGTTACAACTCGGTTGGCCAAAAACGGAAATGCGCGCATCCGGGTTGGGAGAGACGTCCACCAGGCGCAAGCGCGCCACCGGGCCGCTGGCCGGAGCGACGTAAGGTACAGTGCAGGCGCTGCAAAGCGCCGCGATCATTGCCGTGAGCGGATAGATGATTGCGGGTTTTAACATGATGCCCCTTATTTGATCGCCGCAGCGAAGTCTGCATCGGCATACAGCTCCGTCAGCAAATCCTGTACGGCGAACTGATATTCGTAGATGGCGCGGGGGATCGCAGTGCCACCTTCAAAGGCTGTCGGGAATGGGCGTTTGACGAATTTGACCGCGTCATATTTCACAGTCTCGTTTCGGCGCACGACAAAACGTGCCTCGACGGTGACTGATGCATCGGTGAAGCTGGTAATGTCGTTCTTCAGCAACTGGCCGGACACTTCGAGGCCAGATTTGTCGGACAAATGCCCGGCCGCCGCCAATTCCTGCCTCAGTGCTTCCGCCAAGTACGCACCATAGGAATTCGCATAGGGGGAAGTGACCGCGTGCCCGCGCACGGATAATTCCGGAAGGCCGTCGCGCACGCTGAATGTGCCAACCTTGGTCTCCGATGGCGACAATTCCTTGAGGCGTGCCACATTCTTTTCCGCGGTTACATAATTTGGAGCGGAGTAGGTACAAGCAACGTTGAATGTGGCCAGCATGACGCTGGCAATGGCATACGAAATGCGGTGCATAAGAATCCAGTTTGATTGATGGGAAAGCGCGCAGCGAGGAAGCCGACGGTATGTTGGCGACTCCGCAGTATCTCGGACTGCTGTAAATTTCCAAGTGGAAAGTGCGTAAATCTTACATGAGGCGGATGGCTATGCCAATCGAAGAAATGGCGGTGTGGTGCGCGCTGCTCAAGTTCGTGCGCCGACGAAGCGTGTCCGATGCATGCGGCCCGGCCGCATGCATCGGCCTTCTTACTGGTTCTTTTCGATCCAGCGATCGACCTTCACTTCCAGCAGCGACAGCGGCAAGGTGCCGTCTTCCAGCACGATCTCGTGGAACTTGGGCAGGCTGAATTTGTCGCCCAGCGCCGCTTCCGCGCGGCCCCGCAGTTCTGTGATCTTGAGCGCGCCGATCTTGTAGCCGAGCGCCTGGCCCGGCCACACCATGTACCGCTCGGTCTCGCTCTTGGCCATCGATTCCGGATAGCCCAGCGTGTCGCGCATGTACTGGATCGATTGCTCGCGCGTCCAGCCCTTGGCGTGCATGCCTGTATCGACCACCAGCCGCACCGCGCGCAGCATTTCGTCGTTCAGGTGCCCGAAATAGTCTTCCGGCTTGTCGAACAGGCCCATCTCCTTGCCCAGCGTTTCGGCGTACAGCGCCCAGCCTTCGGTGTAGGCGGTATTGCCGCTGAATTTGCGGAACTTGGGCAAGTCGAGCTCCTGCAGCAGGGCGATGTGGAAGTGGTGGCCGGGCTGCCCCTCGTGCAGGAACAGGGTCACCATGCCGGTGCTGCCGTACTGCGTCGGGTCGTTCACCACCGACCAGAACACGCCCGGGCGCGAGCCGTCCATGGCCGGCGCCGAGTAATGGTCGGACGCCGTCGCGCGCGACAGTTCCGGTTCCAGGCGCAGGTCCAGCGGCGCCTTCGGCATCAAGGTGAACAAGGCCGGCAGCTTGGTGCGCAGCAGCGCATCGAGCTTGCGGTACACGTCGATGACTTCCTGGTCGGTCTTGAACGGCTTGTATTTTGCCTGCTGCGACACCCACACCGGCAGCGCCGCCGCCGGGCCGGTGTAGCCCATCTTCGGCCCCACCACGCCGTACTCGCCCTGGATGCGCGCCACTTCCTTCAGGCCGATCTCGTGGATCTGGTCGGGCGTGAGGCTGGTCGTCGTCATCGCGGCCGCGCGCGCCGCATACCAGGCTGCGCCGTTCGGCAGTGCGTTCCAGCCGGCAGTCGTGCGCGTTTTGGGCAGGTATTCCTTTTCGAGGAAGGTCGCCAGGCGCTTCAAGGCCGGATTGAGCTTGTTGGCGATGGTCTTGCGGTAGGCTTGCCTCAAGCTGCGCTTGTCGCTTGCCGTGAGCTTGGCCGGCATGTTCTTGACCGGCGTGTAGAAGATGCTGTCCTCGGTTTTCGCCGCCACCAGCTGCTTGAACTGGGGCAGGGCGGAGACCATCGGCTCGCGCGGCTGCACCACGCCGCG
>DASVVC010000125.1:0-33302 GCA_036386755.1 Telluria sp. | reverse complement strand
AAGAATCCCACGCGGCCGGTGAACTCGGTGTTGTAGGCATTGCGCGCAAAGATCGCGCCGCTCATCGGGTCCTGCTCGGTGGTGACATGCATCGCCGACTTGGCGCGCAGGTCGCCCAGCACCCACTCCACATAGCCGGTGACCGACAGGCGGCGCGCCACGGTGCTGTCGTTGCGGATCTTGATGACCGAATACTTGATCGACGCGTCCAGCGCCACGAAGGTGGACAGTTCGGTGTGAATGCCCTCCTCGCTATGCTCGAACACGCTGTAGCCGAAGCCGTGGCGCGTGATGTATTCGCCCGCTGCGCGCACCGGCAAGGCGGTGGGCGACCAGAAGCGGCCGGTCTGCTCGTCGCGGATATAGAACGACTCGCCGCTGCGGTCCGACACCGGGTCGTTGTCCCACGGCGTGAGGCGGAACTCGTGCGCGTTTTCGCTCCAGGTGTAAGCCTGGCCGCTCTCCGACACCACGCTGCCGAAGTTCGGGTTGGCCAGCACGTTGACCCACGGCGCAGGCGTGCGGTTCTTGCCGTCGGTACGGATGACGTATTCGGTGCCGTCGGCGCTGAAGCCTCCCAGCCCGTTGTACAGGATCAGGTCGCGCGCGGCCTCAGGAATATTTGCCCGCGGCTGGTATTGCTCGCCGCGCGATTCGACCACCAGCAACGGCAGTTTCGCCACCACCGGGGTGGCGCGCTTGACCTGGTCGGCCAGGGTGCCGCTGCTGTCGGAAATGATGGCGCGTGCCACCGACTGCATCAACACCCGGTCTTCCGGCGCGATCTGGTCGAGCAGGCGCACGAAGATGCCGCCCGGGCGGTCGATCGCCTGCGCGTCGATGCCGGAGGCGATCAGGCCCATGATCTGGTCGTGCAGCAGTTGGCGGTAACCCGACTGGTCTTCGTACCAGATGACCAGGTCGACCACCAGGCCCTTGAGGCGCCAGTAGGCGTGCGCCTGCACCATCTGGCGCACCAGCTCGATGTTGGCCGGATCCTTGATCTGCATCAGCACGATCGGCAGGTCGCCCGAAATGGCGTACGCCCACAGGCCGGACTGGCCGCGCTGGTTGCGGATCAATATGCCGGCGTCGGCGCGCAGCGAGGCGTTCGGGTAGATCACCGTGCTGGCCAGGCGGCTGTAGAGCTGCGCGTCCGATTCGGTGGCGTTCAGCTGGCGCAGCACGACCTGGCTGTGGGTCCATGCCAGCTCGAAGACGCGGTCGGCTAGGTGGCGGTCCTGGTATTTGTCGATCAGGTGCACGGCTTGCTCGCGCGTGTCGGTCATGCCGGTCACGACGTCGAGAACGACCATCTGGTCCGGTTCCAGGGTGACCTTGTAGCGGATGGCGACGACCGGATCGAGCACCGAGCCTTCGCCCCCGCCGAGCGGCTGGGCCTCCAACATGGCGCGCGGGGCGAGCGTGCTGTTGGCGCGGCCGAGGAATTCGCTGCGGCTGGTCTCGAACGAGACGTCCAGCAGCGCGCCGTCGTGCACCGTCATCAGGTTCAGCATCCATGGCATCTGCTCGTCCTTGGCGCGCGGACGGCGGGTGCACAGGATCGCATTCTCGTTGCGCAAAATTTCGGTCTGCACGAACAGTTTGCTGAACGCCGGGTGGGCGTTGTCGGCGGCGGCCGGCGCCATCACCACTTCGGCGTAGCTGGTGAACTCGATGGTGCGCTTGACGTTCGACTTGTTGGTGATGCGGGTACGCCGCATCTCGATGTCGTCTTCCGGCGAGACCACGATTTCGGTGTACAGGTCCAGGCCACGGTCGTGGCGGCGGAATTCGGCGCGCCCTTCCGAGAAGATGACTTCATACGATGCCGGCTCGACCAGGGTCGGCTGGTAGGCGGTCGACCAGAAATGGCCGCTGTCGACGTCGCGCACGTAGCAGAAATTGCCCCAGTTGTCGGAGGTGCCGTCTTCGCGCCAGCGCGTCACGGCCAGGTCTTTCCAGCGGCTGTAGCTGCCGCCGGCGCTGGTGACCATCACATGGTAGCGGCCATTCGAGAGCAGCTGCACTTCCGGCTGCACCGTGGTGGTCTGGGTGATGATGCGAGTCGCGGCGGTCGACACTTCCTGCGCCGGGGCGCGCATGGCGGCCAGTTCGGCGGTGTTGGAGTAAAAAGCGCCGGCGCGCGGCACGCGTTCCTGCAGCACCAGCATGGTCGCCTGGAACAAGGGGTCGGACTCGAAGCGGCGCTGCATCGGACGGTCGTGCAGCAGGTAGCTCAAGGCGAGGAAGCCCATGCCCTGGTGGTGCGCCATGAAGGAGCGGATGACGGCAAAGGTCTGGCCGCGCGGCAGGCGCGCCGCGGTGTAGTCGATCGCCTCGTAGAAGCCGTACTTGCCCATGAAGCCCAGGTCGGCCATGCGCTGCAGGTTTTCCACGGCGGCGTCGGGATGGACCATCAGGCCCATCATGGTCGCATACGGCGCGATCACCAGGTCGTCGGCCAGGCCGCGCTTGAGGCCCGTGCCCGGCACGCCGAAGGCGCGGTACTGGTAATTGAGGCTGGCGTCGACGGTGTTGTAGCCGGATTCTGAAATCCCCCACGGCACGTCGCGCTGCTTGCCGTACTCGATCTGCGCGTTCACGACCGACCGGTAGGTCTGGTCCAGCAGCGTGTTCTGGTAGGTCGGCATGACCAGCAGCGGCATCAGGTACTCGAACATCGAGCCGCTCCACGACAGCAGCAGTTGCTCGTTGCCGATGATGCACAGCTGGCGGCCCAGCGCGAACCAGTGCTCTTGCGGGAACTGGCCCTGGGCGATGCCGACAAAACTGCACAGGCGCACCTCGGAGGCCAGCAAGTCGTAATACGCCGTGTCCAGGCGGCGCTCGGACACGTTGTAGCCGATCGCCAGCAGGTTGGTCGTGGTGTTGTACATGAAGCGGAAGTCCATGTTCGCGAACTCGCGCGCCTCAAACGCCATGCGGTTGATGTCTTCGATGCGCTGGGCGGCGCGGGCGCTGCCCTGGGCTACCAGTTCGGTCAGGGTCTGCTGGCGTTCGCGCTCGCTCGGGGCCAGGTCGGTGCTGGCACTGCCGGTCAGCGCAAAGTTGGCCAGCTCGCGCAGGGTCGGAATGCGGGTCAGGCTGGTGTCGACCACGTATTCCTGGGCCGAGCGCATCCATGGCGCCAGTTGCAGCAGTTCGTCGCGCGCGCCGTGGCACTGCTCGGCGAGCTTGTCGGCCCAGCCTTGCAGGGTCGGTTCGCCCACCGGATGCAGGGCCGCCAGGATGGCGTCGGCGCAACTGGACAGGCGCGCCAGTTCGGCGACCATGCCCGGCAGGCTTTCGGTTTCGCGCACGCGGTCGGCCGACAAATGGCTGCGCATGGCGTCGATCGCTCCCTTGACGGCAGGTCCTGCCTCGGCCGCGTACTCCTGCACCACGTTCAGGGTGATGGAAATGCCGTCCAGCGTTTGCTTGCCGACGATCGGCTGGTCGGCCAGGGCGCTCAAGCCCGGCGCCAGGGTAAGCAGGTGGCCTGCCAGGTTGCCGCTGTCGACCGCCGACACGTACTTCGGGTGCAGGGGGTTCAAGGTCAGCGTGTCGTACCAGTTATAGAAGTGACCATGGTAGCGCTCCATGCGCGCCATGGTATTGAGCGTGTCGCGGGTGCGCTTGAGCAGGCGCCCGGTGGTGATGAAACCGAAGTCCCACGCGGTCAGGTTGGCCAGCAGCGCCATGCCGATATTGGTCGGCGAGGTACGGTGCGCGACCACCTTGACCGGGTGCTCCTGCATGTTGTCGGGCGCGAGCCAGTTGTCTTCGGCCGTGACGAACGTCTCGAAGAAGCTCCAGGTCTTGCGCGCAAGCGTTTCGAGGAACATGGTTTGCGGCGACGACAGGGCGGTGGCGGCGCGTTCTTGCGGAAGGCTGATCCACCAGGCCACGACGGGCGCGAAGAACCACAGCAGCAGCACGGGCGCGGCGACCGGCAGCGCGGCGCGGTGGAAGTAGCCGAGCATGAGCGCGGTGGCGACGGCCAGCACCGGCGAAATCCACATGATCTTCCAGTTGCCCTGCATGTCGGTGCTGGAGCGGTTCAGACTCGATGGACGCCATTCGAGCAGGCGGCGGCGCGTGACCAGCATGCGCCACGAGGCGCGCGCGATGGCGTCGAGGCTGAAGTGCGCTTCGTACGGCAAGAAGGCCAGTTGCAGCGCCGAGTGGCCGAACATCAAACGCGCGCTCTTGAACGCGGTCGCCAGATGCTGCTGCCACAGCACGTCGTGCGGTTTTTCGACGATGTCGAACATGGTGCTGAAGAAGGTCGGCAAAAAGATCACCGACAGCACGCCCAGGGTCCAGAACAGCGGGGTCGGCATGAGCGCCCAGCAAAACACCAGCAAGGCGGTGAGCGTGGTGGCGATCAGGCTGCGGCGCAGGTTGTCGAACAGCTTCCAGCGCGACAGCGCGGTCAACGGGTTCGGCTCGCGTTTGCCGTTCGCGCCGGGCACGCGCGGCAGCAGCCAGCCGGCCAGCTGCCAGTCGCCGCGGATCCAGCGGTGGCGCCGGCTCACGTCGTCGCTGTAGCGCGCCGGGTATTCTTCGTACAGCTGGGCGTCGCTCAGCAAACCGGCGCGCAGGTAGCAGCCTTCGAGCAGATCGTGGCTGAGAATCTGGTTGTCGGGCAGGCGGTGGCCGAGCACCGTCTCGAAGGTGTCGACATCGTAGATGCCCTTGCCGACGAACGAGCCTTCGTAGAACACGTCCTGGTACACGTCCGAGACGGTGCGGGTGTACGGGTCGATGCCCGGTTCGCCGCCGCACAGGTGCTCGTAGCGCGAGGCGGTGTCGCCCGGCAGCGCCGCGGCCACGCGCGGTTGCAGGATGCCGTAGCCTTCGACCACGCGGCCCCCGTCCTTGTCGAGGGTCGGGCGGTTCAGCGGGTGCGCCATGGTGGCGATGAACTGGCGCGCGGCGTCGCGCGGCAGCTGGGTGTCGGTATCGAGCGTGATCACGTAGCGCACGTGGGCCAGGCCGTCGGTGGAGCCGGCGACCATGGAGAACTGGTCGCGCGCGCCGCCGCGCAGGAAAGCGTTCAGCGCGGCCAGCTTGCCGCGTTTGCGCTCGTAGCCGATCCAGGCGTTTTCGCTCGGACTCCACACGCGTGGACGGTGCAGCAGCAGGAACGGCAGCAGGTGGCAGCGCGACATGGCCGGCTCGCCATCGGGCCCCAGGATTTCCTCGTCGACGTCGCAGCCGTATTTGGCATTGAGTTCGCCGATGGTGGCGCGGGCCTGTTCGACCAGCTCCTCGTCGCCCGGCATGTGCTGCTTGGGTGCGTCGACAAAATCGGTCAGCAGGCAAAAGCGCAGGTTCGGATCGCGGTTGGCCAGGTAGCGTACTTCCAGCGCTTCGCACAGCGAGGCGACGTTGTCGCGGCTGTAGAGCAAGGTCGGCACCACCACCATCGAGCGCGCGTCGGTCGGAATGCCTTCTTTGAAGTCCATGCGCGGAAGCGGGTGCGGGCGCGTGAGCTGGGTGGCCATGAAGTTGACCAGCGCCAGCGCCAGCTGGCTCGATCCGAGCAGGGCCAGGATGCCGAGCACGATGAGCATCCAGTCGTCGACGCCGTCGGCGCGCGCGTGGATGATGGCGGTGCCGGCAAACAGCAAGGTGAGCACCACGATGCCGCCCAAATAGGTCGACAAGGGCGACGCGCGGCCGCTTTTATTCAGCGCTTCGAGCGGCGGATTGCGTACGGCCAGACGCTTTTCGAGTTGCCCCTGGCCGCTGCCGACCAGGTAGTAGCCGATGTGGCGCGTGCGTTCATCGAGCCCGCCGGCGGCCGGCGAGCGGTTCGCCAGCGCCAGTTCGAGCGCGGTTTCGGCGACCTGCACTTCGGTGAAGTCGCTGCGCTTGGCCAGCTTTTCGATCACGTGGCGATAATTGTCGCGCGTGGCGAATTCCATCTTGCCGTAGGTGCCGGCCGGGTCCAGGCGCAAGGTCTGTTCGACCGCGCTCATGGTCTCGACGAATTCCTGCCAGTCCATGGTGCCGAGAAAGCGCAGGCTGCCGATGCTGTTGCTGATCGAGACCTGGTCGGCCGCTTGCTGGCCGATTTCGGCCTGGATCTGCTGTTCGATGGTCAGGCCGGCGTCGGCCAGGCGCGTGGTGACCCACTGCAGCGCCAGGGTCAATGCGGGGCTCTGGCCCTGCAGGCGGCGCGCCAGTTCGGCCACAAAACCGCTGTTCATCGGCTGGCCGGAGCGGGCCATGTCGGCCACCAGCAAAATCAGGTCGCTCGGATTTTTTTCGGCCGTCTCGGCCATCTGGTCGGCCCAGTCGTTGGCGCGGTCGCGCTGCGCACGGTTGTCGTACACGCGCGCGGCCACGCGCCGCAGGTTCTCGATCAGCGCCAGGCGCAGCATGATCGGGATGGCCCACAGTTCGCCGAGTTTAAGCGTCGCCGCTTCCTGGTAGGCGTCCACAAAACGCGACAGGCTTTCGGGATCGACCCGGCCATCGCCGTGCGAAATGATCTCCAGCGCGATCTGGTACACGCGCGGATTGCCGTCCGCCTCTTCATTGGCAAGGCGCGGCAGCTCCTTGGAATAGTCCTTCGGCAGGTGGCGCCGCGCGATGCGGATCTGCTCTTCGACCAGGTAGAAGTTATCGAGCAGCCACTCGGAGGCGGGCGTGATCTGGCGCCCGGCCTTGATGGCGGCGGTCAGCTCCGAGCAGGTGTCGGTGATGATCGCGGCGTTTTCGGTCAGGCGCGCCAGCAGGCGGTCGGGACCGCCGCGCTCGCTGAGCTGGTGAGTGGAGGCCAGGTACTTGCCGTGCGTCGCCATCTGGGCGGCACTGAACAGTTCCGAACGTAGGGGGAATTCGTCGCCGGCATTCGGTTCGCCGTCGTGGACATTGCGCCACGCATGAAGCGTGTCGGCTAATTTAGTAGTTTCTTGGTTCAACAGAGACCTCGCGTGGGCATGAGTAGCCAACACGCTGCGGGACAGCGAGTTGCGACCGGGTCGTACGGCTGTTGCAATCTTATAACGAAGACACGTTGGCGACTGTGCGCCAGCGAACATTGGAGGCTGCTCGGCCAGAAGCGGACTGAGCAATTTAATCGGAAAGCATTAGAAAGATTGCGTGCCGTATCATAACGATGACACTAGTCATCAGGCGATGAATTTCGTCAACAGAGAAAGGGCGTATGCGCCGCACTAACAAACAAGTTGCTCCGCTGCGGGCTTGGCTGCCCCTTGGCGTGAGCTCGGCCCTCTCGCTGGTGGTAGGCGAGTTCATGTGGAATTACGGGGCGTTCTTTCCGATCGGCGTCATCTTGGCGTTCGCTTGTGTGATCCTCGGCATGGACCTCCTCCACAAGTACGGCGCGCGCCCTTTGCATGTAGCTGCGGTGGTCATCGGACTGGCCGTCGGCCAGTTCCGCATGATCCAGATCCTGCTGCTGACTTGACCGGACACGGCTCCGGGCGTTGGCGCCTCATGCCCCCAGCGGCAGCACGCCTCCCAGCGCCACCCCACCGGCCACATGCCAGGCATTGCGGTAACCCAGCCGGTGCAGGCACTGCGCCGCCCTGATGCTGCGCGCGCCGCTGCGGCAGAAAAACACCAGTGGACGCTCCTGCGCGCGCAGCCAGAGCGTCAGGCTGTCGGCCAGGCGCGACAAGGGCACGCTGTGCACGGCGCGGCCGTGCCACCGGCCGGCATCGGCCGCCGCGTGTTCGTAGGCTTCGCGCACGTCGATCAAGAGCGCGTCGGGATGGTCGTTGAAGAAGCGCTCGAGGCCATGCGCCTCGAGCTGCATCGCCAAGGGGTTGGCGGCCGGGATGGCGCCGCCGCGTTCTGCGCTCAGGGTGGTGCAGGCCAGGCTGCCGGTCTCGCTGGCCTGGCACACGATGGTCTGGCGCGACACCAGTTCGGCCAGTTGTTCGATGTCGGCGCCGGACGCGGTGAAGGCGAAGCGCACGTCGCAAGCGGCCAGGCCCGCGGCCGAACGTTCGCCGAACAGGTAGCTCGCGCCCTCGCCATGCTCGACGCGCGCCAGCAGGCGGCTGCCGAACATGAGCGCACTGGCGGCCTGGCCGTTATCGAGCGTCACCCGGTCGGCCAGCGCGGGCCAGCCCAGCGCCTCGTGGCTGATGGCGCCGGCCAGCTGGCCACCCAGCGCCGCCGCCAGGGCTGCGCGGCCGGCGCCGTCGCCATGGGTGTCGATCACGGCGCGCACGCGGTAGCCCTGGCAGCGCACGACATCGTTGATGCGCGCCGCCAGCGGCGCGAGCGGATTGACGATGGCGCAGGTGCGGCTGGCGGCGTCGAGCAGCAGCCAGGTGCACGCCCCGTCGCTACCGAATTGCATCACGCCGTCGCCATCTTGGGCGGGCATGGCCGACGGCAGCAGGCAGCTGGCGCGCAAGGCCGCGCCGCAGCGGGCGATGCGCTCGCAGGCGGCGTCGATGAAGGCGTCGTCCGCCATCGGCCCGAACGACATGCGCACGGCCGCCGCGCAGCGCCATGGCGCCAGGCCCATCGCCGCCAGCACGTAGCTGGGCGCGGCCTTGGCCGCCGAACAGGCCGACCCCGCGCTCACGCGCACGCCGGCGGCGTCGAACACATCGAGCAGCTCCTTGCCGGCCAGCCCGGGCACGGAAAAATTGAGGGTGGTCGGCAGGCTGGTCTCGAACGGCGCGTTGAACACGATGCCGGGCAGCGCCTCGCGCAACGCCGCGGCCAGGCGCTCGCGCATGCGCACCAGTTGCGCATGGCTGCGAAAGCTTGCGCCATCGTCCAGCGCCGCCAGCACCGCGCCGAGGGCGGCGATGCCGCTCATGTTCTCGGTGCCGGAACGCTGGGCCGACTCCTGCCCGCCGCCCATCATCAAGGCGGTGTAGGGCGCGCCGTTGCGCACATACAGCATGCCGATGCCTTTGGGCGCGTACAGCTTGTGGCCCGAAAACGGCGCGTAGTCGATGCGGCTCGCGCCCAGGTCGAGCGGCAGTTTGCCGAGCGCCTGCACGCTGTCGACCATCCACAGCGCGCCGGGTGCGCACTCGCGCAGGACCGCGTCGATGCCGGCCAGGTCGGAAATGGCGCCGCTTTCGTTGTTCGCCGCCATGGTGCACACGAAGGCGGCGCGCGGCGCCAGTTCGCGCAGCACGTCGAGGCGGTGGCGCCCGTCGCCGTCGACCGGCAGCGCGCGCAGTTCCAGGTTTGTTCCGAGCAGCGTGTTCCAGTGCGCCAGGCTCTCGGGCACCGCCTTGTGTTCGGTGGCGCCGTACAGCAGCAAGTCGCCCGTCGCCTCGCCCCTGGCGCGGCGCGCGCGCACCTCGCACAGCGCCGACAGCACCGCAGTCTGGATGCCTTCGGTGGCGCCGCTGGTAAACGTCAGCCTGCCCTGCCCCGCGCCCAGCACCCGGCGCGCCAGCGCGCGCACGCCGTCGAGGATCGCCTTCGCTTTCAGGCCGGTGGCGTGGCTGCTGCTGGGGTTTCCGTAGCAGTCGCGCATGGCCTGACTGGCCGCGGCGATGGCGGCGGGATGGACGGCGGACGTGGCGTTTGCGTCAAGGTAGATGTCGGTATGCATGGCTGAAAATAGGTGTGTCATTCTTGCGTGATATGTTATCGGCTAAAACGTGAGAAAATATGCCAAACTTTGCTCATATTCGTACTCGTTTAGCATATTCATCTCACATTTCCGCAGAAAGCAGAATGAGTTCTCTCGATAAGTATGATTGCGCCATCCTCGCGGCCTTGCAGGCCGACGGCACCCTGTCGATCGCCGGCCTGAGCGAAAAGGTGGGTTTGTCCAGCACCCCGTGCTGGAAGCGCGTCAAGCGGCTGGAGGAAGAAGGCTATATCCGCAGCCGCGTGAGCATCATCGACCGCGACAAGGTCGGCCTGCCGGTCACCGTGTTCGTCAGCGTGCGCACCACCGAACACGATGAGAAATGGCTGACCCGCTTTGCCGCCGCCGTCATCGCCCTGCCCGAGGTGATGGAGTTCCACCGCATGAGCGGCGACGTCGACTACCTGCTCAAGGTGGTCACCACCGACATCGGCGGCTACGACCGTTTTTACAAAAAACTGATCAAGACGGCGCACATCACCGGCGTGTCGTCCGCGTTTTCGATGGAGCAGATCAAGTACACCACGGCGCTGCCGCTCGATCTGATTTCAAAGCGGCTGCCCGCTTAAAACAGCATATAAAATTGCGCAAAATCGTGCGATGATGCCGCTGTCCAGACCAGAGGAGAGACAACGCATGGCATCGAACAAACACAGTATTGCCTTCACCGCCGCAGCCCTGCTGCTGGTATCGCAAAGCGCGCTGGCGCAGGAACAGGTCGTGAAAATCGGCGTGACCGGCCCGCTGTCGGGCGCCAACGCCTTTGCCGGCAAGGATAACGAAAACGGCGTGCGCCTCGCTGTCGAGGAACTGAACGCCAAAAAAATCAGCATCGGCGGCAAGCCGATCAAGTTCGAACTCAAGTCCGAAGATGACCAGGGCGACCCGAAAGCCGGCGTGGTGGTGGCGCAAAAACTGGTCGACGCCGGCGTGCGCTTCGTGCTCGGCCCCTATAACTCGGGCGTGGCCATTCCCGCCTCGCGCGTGTACAACGACGCCGGCGCGATCATGTCCACCGTCGGCACCAATCCCAAGGTGACCCAGAGCGGCTACAGCGGCGTGTTCCGCATCGTCGCCAGCGACACCCAGCTCGGCGCCTCGATGGCCGGCTACGCGGCCAAGCAGTTGAAACTCAAGACCATCGGCGTGATCGACGACCGCACCGCTTTCGGCCAGGGCATCGCCATGGAATTCGTCAAGCAGGCCAAGGCTTCCGGCATCGTGGTCGCGGGCCACGAGTTCACGACCGACAAGGCGACCGATTTCGCCGCCATCCTGACCAAGCTCAAATCGAAGAATGTCGATGCGATTTTCTTCGGCGGCTACGCGCCCCAGGGCGCACCCATGGCGCGCCAGATGCGCGCGCTCGGCCTGAAAGCCAAACTGCTCGGCGGCGACACCCTGTGCAGCCCCGAGATGGCCAAGCTCGGGGGCGACGCCGTCGGCGAGAACGTGCTGTGCGCGCAAGGCGGCGCGATCCTGGAAAAGCAGGCCGACGGTCCGGCCTTCCAGGCCCGCTACAAGGCGCGCTTCAAGCAGGCACCCGACGTCTACGCGGCCTCGTTCTACGACCAGACCATGTTCATCGCGCAGTCGATGAAGTCGGCCAATTCGCTCGATCCGTCGGTGGTGGCCGCCGCCATGCGCGCCAGCAGCTACAAGGGCGTGGTCGGCACCTATGCCTATGACGACAAGGGCAACATGAAGCAGTCGGCCGTCACGGTCTACACCTTCAAGAACGGCGTGCCTTCCGCGCTGGCCACCTACTGATGCGCGGCTCCCTGCTGCTGGCGGCGGCGCTGGCCGCGGCCGGCCTGGCCACGCACGCGGTGGCGCAGACACCGGCCGCGCTCACGCCGCCGCTGGCGCACTTCGGCATCGCGCAGCAGGCCATGCCGGCCTTTATCCAGCGCTACCAGCTCGATTACGCCAGTCTCGACAAACTGTACACGGTGGCCAACGGCAGCACGCGTGCGCGCCAGATGCAGGAATTCTTCACCCAGTGGCGCGCGGCGCTGGACGCGCTGCCGTTCGACAGCTATGGCGTGGAAGACCGCATCGACGTGGTCATGATGCGCAACCAGATCGACTTCGAACTGCGCGAACTGGCCGCCCAGCGCCAGCGCTTTGCCGAAGCCGAGCCTCTGGTGCCGTTTGCGCGTGAACTGATCGACATGGCCGAAGCGCGCCGCTTGATGCTGGCGCAGGACGGCGCGGCCAGCGCGGCGATCCTGCAGCAGGCGCTGGTGGCGGTGCGCAAGGCGCATGAAGCGCTGCTGGCCGGGCCGGACATCAATGCGCGCAAGCCGATGGCGTCCCGCAGCGTGGCCAACCGCGCCGCGCAGGTGCTGGCCACCACCGCGCGCGACCTGAAAGCCTGGTACGGCTACTACGAAGGCTACGATCCGCAGCTGACCTGGTGGGTCAAGCGTCCGTACGCGGACCTGGACAAGGCCATGGGCGAGTACGCGGCCGCTCTGAACGAGCGGCTGGTCGGCAAGGCCTCGGCCAAGCTGCTCAATGTGACGGGCGACCCGATCGGGCGCGACGGCTTGATGAGCGCCCTGCAGCGCGAAATGATCCCGTACACGCCGGAAGAACTGATGGCGCTGGCCGAAAAGGAACTGGCCTGGGGCGAGGCCGAACTGCGCAAGGCCTCGGCCGAGATGGGGTTCGGGTCCGACTGGCACGCAGCCATGGAAAAGGTGAAAACCATGTACGTGGCGCCGGGCGAGCAGCCGGCCATGGTGCGGCGCCTGGCCAAGGAAGCGATCGACTACATGGCGGCCAACAAGCTGGTGACGGTGCCGGAAGTGGCGCGCCGCAGCTGGCGCATGGACATGCTCTCGCCCGAGAGCCAGTTGATCAGCCCCTTCTTCCTGGGCGGCGACACGATCCTGGTGTCCTACCCCACGGCCGACATGACGCACGAGCAGAAAATGATGTCCATGCGCGGCAATAACCCGCACTTTTCGCGCGCCACCGTGCAGCACGAGCTCATTCCCGGCCACCACCTGCAGCTGTTCATGGCCGACCGCTACCAGCCGCAGCGCCGCCTGTTCGATTCGCCCTTCTACGTCGAAGGCTGGGCCGTGTACTGGGAGATGCTGCTCTACGAGCGCAATTTCGCGGTCACGCCGGAAGACCGCATCGGCATGATGTTCTGGCGTAATCACCGCGCTGCGCGCATCCTGTTTTCGCTCGGTTTCCACATGGGGAAAGTCACGCCCGAGCAGGCGGTCGAGATGCTGATACAGCGCGTCGGCCATGAGCCGGACAACGCGCGCGCCGAGGTGCGGCGCTCCTTCAACGGCGACTATCCGCCGCTGTACCAGGCCGGCTACATGGTCGGCGCGCTGCAGCTGCGCGAACTGAAACGCGAGCTGGTCGACGGCGGCAAGATGTCGCTGCTGGACTACCACGACCGCATTCTCGACGGCGGCATGCTGCCGATCGAACTGGTACGCGCGCGCCTGAAAAACGAGAAAGTAGCGCGCGACTTCAAGCCGGGCTGGCGTTTCTACAAGTAGGGTTGACGATGAACCTCAGCGCCGCAAGCGCTTGAGGAACACCGTCATCTCGCGCGAGGACTGGATGTCGCCCTGTTGAACGGCGACCTCCAGTCCTTTGTTCCATGCCGCTTCGGCGTCGTCCGCCCGCCCGAGCGCCTGCAAGGCTTTGCCAAGCAGCTTCCAGGCGGCCGAGTGGGCCGGGTTCTGCCGCGTGGCCTGTTCGAGGTGCGTCAGCGCCGCCGCGTTATCGCCGTCTTTTAGGCAGGCGTTGCCCAGGCCGAAGCGCAGCAGGGGGTTATCGCGCCCCGCCGCCAGCAGTTTTTCGAGTTGTTCGCGCATCGTTCGATCCTTGGTCCTCTTCTATTTTCTGCCGATGGCGCGCGCCAGCAGCGCCGCCAGTGCGGGCGCCACCGCAAAGCTGGCGAACAGCCACAGCGCCGCCGATTGCGCGCCTGCCTTGCCTCCTGGCTCGCTCAAGCCGGCGGCATTGGCCACCAGCCCCGCCACCGCCGCGCCGATCGCCATGCCGTACAACTGCACGGTGGTGATCGCCGCCGAAGCCAGGCCGCCCTCGCCCGCCGGCGCCAGGGTCAGCACGCGCGTGAGCAGGTGCGGCCAGCCCAGTCCCACGCCGGCGCCGGCGCCTGCAAGCGCCACGCCGTACAGCAGCATCAGCATGCCGGGCGAGAGCGCGCCGGCGGCCGGCACCAGCAGCGCGAGGGCCAGCAGGCTGGCGGCGCCGAGCACCGGGCCGGCGCGCAGCATCACCACGGCGCCTGCGCCCTGGCGGCTTGATGAGAGCATGGAGCTCAAACTCCAGCCGGCCGCCATCGCCGCCGTCAGATAACCGGCGGCCAACGGGGTGTAGCCGTGCAGGGTCTGCAAAAAGTAGGGCACGTAGATTTCGGTGGTGGTGCCGACCAGGAGCAAGGCCACGCTGGCGTACACCGCGCCCAATGGCGAGGCGAACGCGCAGGTCCCGGACGGCAGCAGGCGCACCGGCGAGCGGCGCTCCACCATCATGGCCGCCACGCCGAGCGCGATGCCGGCCGCCACGCCTGCGCCCTGCCACGCCAGCGCGCGCGACAAGCCGCCCGCCGCCACCGCCAGCACGGACGCGGCCAGCAGCGCGATCTGCGGCACGGGAATCAGCGGCTTGGCCGATGCGGCGGCCGGGCGCAGTTTTGCCGCCACCAGCAAGGCCTGCATCAGCGCCACCGGCAGCAGGGTCCAGAAGGCCCAGCGCCAGTGCCCGGCCTGGGCGAACAGGCCGCCCACGGCCGGCCCGCACAAGGTGGCCACGCCCCACATGCCGGACACCAGCGCCACCGCGCGCGGCCACAGGGGCGCCGGGAACACCACGCGAATGAGCGAATAGCTCAGGGCGGCCAGGGCGCCGCCGCCCAGGCCCTGCACGCTGCGCCCGGCCAGCATCCACGCCATGGACGACGCGCCGGCGCAGGCGGCCGAGCCAAGCGCGAAAATGCCGAGCGCCGCCAGGCAAGCCCCGCGCGGACCGGCGCCGGCCAGCAGGCGCACCGACAGCGCCGCACCGATGATCGACGCCACCACGAACAGGGTGGTGTTCCATGCGTACCAATCCAGTCCCCCGATATCGCGCACCACCGACGGCAGCACGGTGGTGACGATGTGGACGTTGATCGCGTGCAGCGCCACGCCCCCGGTCAGGGCCAGGGCCAGCAGGCCGTTTTGACCGGACAGCAGGTCGCCCCAGGAAGCGGTCGATAATGGATCAGCAGGTGAGGCAGTGGACATGGTTGATGATCGACAGGGCTTCAGGATTGGCTTAATATGCAAGAAAACGTTTGGATAATAAGGCTGAGCCGTGAATTACGCAAGCAAATCGTTGGATAACTCGGCCGATGGCAAGCCGGGCGAGCGCATCCTGTTTTTCCTCAAGTCCAAGGGGCCGAGCGCCACCGCCAGGCTGGCGCAGATGCTGGAGATGACGCCGGAAGCGGCGCGCCAGCAGGTGCAAAAGCTGGTCGCGGCAGGCCTGATCGAGGGCCGCCAGCAGGAAAGGGGTGGGGGTGGGGGCGGGGTCGGGCGGCCGCGCCAGGACTGGGTTCTGACCGAGGCCGGCAACCGGCGCTTTCCGGATACGCACGCGCAGATGACGGTGCAGCTGATCGGATCGATCCGCCAGCTGTTCGGCGAGGAAGGGCTCGATAAACTGGTGGCGCAGCGCGAAAGCGAAGCGCGCACGCTGTACCGGCAAGCCTGCGGCGGCGCCACCCTGCCGGAGCGGTTGGCCCAGCTGGCCGCGATCCGCACCGATGAAGGCTACATGGCGCGCATCGAAACGGACGCGCAGGGCTGGCTGCTGATCGAAGACCACTGCCCGATCTGCGCGGCGGCGCGCGCCTGCCAGGGCTTTTGCCGCTCCGAGTTACAGCTGTTCGCCGAGATCGCGGGCCCCGATGCGAGCGTGACGCGCGAACAGCATGTGCTGGCGGGCGCCACGCGCTGTGTTTACCGGATCGCGCCGCTGCAACAACCTGCTTGATGGACCCGGCCGGAGTGGTCTATGCTTCGCGCATCGAATAATCGCGGAGCTGGCATGACAACAAACAAACCCACCGGCATCGGCAAGCTGTTCGCCTTTGCCTGCCTGGTCGAGGGCCTGACCTGGACCGGCCTGTTGATCGGCATGTTCCTCAAGTACGTGACCGGGACGACCGAGCTGGGGGTGTGGTTCTTTGGGCGCCTGCATGGCGCCGCCTTCCTGTTCTATGTACTCGCCGCCGTGCTGGCCGCGCTGCGCCTGCGCTGGCCGTGGTGGGCGACCCTGGTCGCCATGCTGGCCGCGCTGCCGCCGCTGGTGACGATTCCGCTGGAAATCTGGTTCAAGCGGCGCGGCATGCTGACCGAACACCCCGCCGCGCGCTGACAAAACAAAGCCGCTCCCGGCACAACCGGAGAGCGGCTCGAATGGCAGAGGCCACATGCTCGGCGCAGGCGCAGCAAGCGCTCTTGCCTGGGCCGGTCGGCATTCTCGCAGTTTGCCGGCTCGGCGGGAGAGATCGTCTGGCGTCGATCATACGCCCGCCCGCGCCAGGGCGACAATACAAATTCCCGTTCGTGCGGGCGGCGCCGATCAGGCAAATCTATCGCTTCCAGACCGGGCGTTACCCGACCAGAAAATCGCGTATCCTGACTGCCGATTTCATTTTTCCACCGGATATTGATCATGCATAAAACTCTTGCCCAGACCGCGCTGTGGACCGCGCTTGCCCTGACCTTCGCACCCGCCGTGGCGCTGGCCGCGCCGCCGGCCGGCAAGGTCTCGGGCGTGGTATCGGCCCAGGCCAAAAAGCAGCTCGACGCGCTCGCCGCCGACTACTACGAAGCGGTGGCACGCTTCGACCCGGTCGAGGCCACCGAGCGTGGCGACAATCGCTTCGACGACCAGATCGGCATGAGCATCGGCCCCAAGGAACGCGCGCGCCAGAACGCCCGTTACAACGTCTTCCTGAACCGCCTGCACGCACTGGACCGGCGCGCGCTCGACCTGCGTTCGCAGACCAACTACGACGTGCTCGAATTCGAGTTGAACAGCCTTTTATCGTTTTCCAACTTGCCGGAACTGATGCTGCCGCTGAACCAGATGGATGCCATCCCGGTCACCATCGCCAACTACGCCAGCGGCGACGGCGCCCAGCAACTGAACACGGTCAAGCAATACAAGGCTTACCTGAACCGCCTGGCGCAGCTGCCGGCATGGATCGACCAGGCCATCGCCAACATGCGCGAAGGGATGCGCGTGAACGTGACGCTGCCGCGCGCGGCGGTGGCATCGATGCTGCCGCAGTACCAGAAGCTGGTCAGCGCCAAGGCCGAAGAGAGCATTTACTACACCCCGATCCGCAGAATGCCTGCCGCTTTTTCGGCTGCCGACAAGGCGCAGCTGGCGGCCGGCTACCGCAAGGCGATCGACGGCAAGCTGGCGCCGGCGCTGGCGCGCCTGGCCACGTTCATCGAGAAGGAATACCTGCCGGCGGCGCGCACCAGCACCGGCTGGAGCGCGCTGCCCGAGGGGAAGGAGTGGTACGAAAAGAGCGTGGCGGTGCGCACCACCACCAACCTGACGCCGGAGCAGATCCATGCGATCGGCCTGAAGGAAGTGGCGCGCATCCAGGCCGAATTCGCCAAACTGGGCCCGCAGCTGGGCTACGACGGCCCGCCGGCCGGGCTGCCGGTGTGGGTGTCGCAGCAGCCGCGCTTCTTCCCGTTCAAGACGGAGGACGAAGTGCAGGCCGTCTACCGCAAGCTCGACGGCGTGCTCGACGAGAAGCTGCCGGCGATGTTCACGCTGCTGCCGAAGGCAAAGCTGGACCTGCGGCTGGAACCGGAGCTGTCGCGGGACACGGCCTCCGACCATTACACGGCGCCTGCCGCGGATGGCTCGCGGCCGGGTGTGTTCTGGTCCGTGGTCACCGATCCCGCGAAGTACGGCAACACGGGCATGACGACGCTGTTCCTGCACGAAGGCAAGCCGGGGCATCACTTCCATATCGCGTTGATGCAGGAACTCGGCCTGCCCAACTTCCGCAAATTCGGCGGCAACACGGCATTTACCGAAGGCTGGGCACTGTATGCGGAAACGCTGGGCCGCGAGATGCGGCTGTTCGACGATCCGGCGCAATACTTCGGCCATCTGAACGATGAACTGCTGCGGGCGACGCGGCTGGTCGTCGATACCGGCATGCATGCGAAAGGCTGGACACGCGAGCAGACGATCCAGTACATGAAGGATACGCTGGGCTACGACGCGGTGGCACGCAGCGAGACCGAACGCTACATGGCGTGGCCGGGCCAGGCGCTGGCGTACAAGATCGGTGCGTTGAAGATCATGGCGTTGCGCCAGCGGGCGCAGGAAGCGCTGGGCGACAGGTTCAGCCTGCCGGCTTTCCATGAACAGGTGCTGGGCGACGGTACTTTGCCGCTGAGTTTGCTGGAAGCGAAGATCGACCACTGGATCGCGCAGCAGCGCACGCAATGACAGGTCGTACGGTCACGTTGGTGCCGTGACGTTGGTGCCGTGACGTCCATGCAATGACGCCGTGTGAATGGTGATGGTTGCTGCGGACGCTACGGTGCATTGTCTGGGCACGCGCGGCTCGTTCATTCCTTCTGCCTGTTGCATTACTTCTTCAACGCATAGCGCCCGATGCGTTTCAGGACCAGTTCGGGCAATGCCTTGATCTGCTTGGTATGGCTGGCGAACACGAGCTGCTGGCGGCCGCTTGCCACCAGCTCGCCGTTTGCGTAAAACCGGAACTCGAGCCAGAACGAGCAGCGCCTGATATCGTAGCTGTTGACTTCGCACGTGATGTCCTGGAAAGGAAAGGTTTCCTGCAGGAAGTCCTGCTGGGCATGCTTGGTGATGAATACCCCTTCCTGTTGCAACATGTCGCGTGAAATGCACTCGTAAAACCATTTTTCGCGGCAAATTCCCTGCCATTCGAAATAACGCGCAAAATAGGTGTTCCCATACGCGTTCGAATCCTTGAGATAGATCGACAGCTGGTGATGGAAAGTGAGCTCCGAGTTGCCGTTGGCTGCGTTTTCAACGTTGGCGTGCATAAACATGGCTATCTCCTCAGGTGTGCTTGCCGGCCGCCGGCAGGTTTTCGACACGATGCCGAATACCTCTACTTTTTGCCTTAAAGCATTATTTGCTTTTGACTCAGCGCAACTGTTGGCCGAATACACGGTACTGGGCATCCACTTTGACGTTTTCTGTTGCTAAGATCGCTTGCCTGTCTACTGAACTCTCACCGGAGCGCACATGTATTCGATCTTGCCGGGCCTGGTATCGCTGGTGTTCATCAGCTACGGCGTGTATGTGCTGAACTCACGGGGCGTCAACCGCGCCAGCCTGACTTTCTTCCTGATCTGTATCACGACCTTCAGCTGGCAGGCGGCATGGGCGCTGATGTTCCAGGTGCACAATGAAGACACGGCACTGGTACTGGCACGGCTCGGCTACCTGCCGATCCTGTTCCTGCCCACCACGCTGTATCACTTCATTGCGGAGCTGACCGGCCGCCGCACCGAGCGCCCGCTGGTGCAGGCCAGCTATGCGCTGGCCGGCGTGCTGGCGCTGCTGGTGCCCACCACCGACTGGCTGCTGTCCGGCCTCTATCCTTACTTCTACGGCTATTATCCGAAGGCCGGCTGGCTGCACCCGGCGCACCTGCTGCAGACAACCCTGGTAATCCTGCGTGGCCTGTTCCTGCTGTATCGCCGCCAGCAAGTGGCGCTGTCGACCGAGAAGGCGCGGCTGCGCTACTGCTTCGTGAGCATCCTGATCTATGCCGTGGCGTCCATCGATTACCTGTGCAATTACGGGGTGGAGTTCTACCCGCCGGGCGTGCTGTTCATTGCCGCCAGCCTGGGCCTGATCGCGCAGGCCATGGTGCGCCACAACCTGCTGGCTGATCCGCTGGCCACCGCGGCCAGCATTGCGCACGAGGTGCGCACGCCGCTGGCCACGATCCGCAGCCAGTCGCGCGTGCTGGCGCGCAACCTGCCCGAGCTGATCGCCGGCTACCGGCGCTCGCAGGCGCCGG
The DNA here is from genome assembly GCA_036386755.1 of Telluria sp. Classification (GTDB taxonomy): domain Bacteria; phylum Pseudomonadota; class Gammaproteobacteria; order Burkholderiales; family Burkholderiaceae_D; genus Telluria_A. Next base: position 13,578 of record DASVVC010000125.1, on the reverse strand, counting down.
GCCTGAACGACGAGCAACTGGAATACCTGAGTGAAATTGCCCGGCATATCGAAGCCGAGGTGTCGCGCTCCAACTTCATCGTCGACATGCTGCTCGCATCGGCCCGCGTGGGCTCGCTCGAACGCGACAGTTTTGCGCTGCATTCGGTCAAGCAGGTGGTCGACGAAGCGCTGGCCTGCTACCCGTTTACGGAGCGGGAACGGGAAAAAGTCAGCCTGCGGCTGAGCGCGGATTTCCGCTTCTACGGCTCCGACACGCTGCTTGTCTATGTGCTGTACAACCTGCTGAAGAATGCGCTGCATGCGCTGAAAACCAAGGGCAACGGCGCGGTGGTAATCGAATGCTACCGGGATTTCGACCAGAACATGCTGATCGTGACCGATACCGGCCACGGCATTGCCGCCGACGTGCTGCCGCATGTGTTCGAACCGTTCTACACGACGCGCAAGTCCGGCGGCGGCACGGGCATGGGGCTGGCGTTCTGCCATAAAGTGGTGACGGCCTTTGGCGGCACCATCGCTTGCGAATCCGAAGTGGGCAGCTATACCCGCTTCGCGCTTGGCTTCCCGCTCGAGCGTGCGCTGCCGGCGCAGGCAACCGGCCAGCACCTGGGGGATTTCCCGCTGCCGGGCCGGGCCAAATAACCGGATCGCATCAGGCAGCATGGTGGTGATAGCGCCACCAGCCCCTTGCAACGGCCATCAGCCACCGGCGGGTGGTTCGGCCTGTGCGCCCCTGACGATATCGGCGAGCTCCGTTTCATCACCCAGCACGAAGATCTTCGGTTCCTGCAGCACGTTCAGGATGAAGCCCTGCTGCTCGCGCACGCGCCGCCTGAAATCCGGCAGGGAATAAAGATTGGGGTTGATCTTGCGGCGCAGGATACGCTCCGCGACCGGCAAACGGCTCAGCAATTCGCCATAGGTGGTGTTTTCACCGATCAGCAACAGCTCGATGGCATCGGCTGTCGGCTCCCCCTCCTTCGCCGTCCTGCCATACACGAATGCCACGTTCAGCGACTTGCGCAGGGGCCCCAGCGTGGAATGCAGGACGCTCAGCAGACCGAAGGTCTTCCTGACGATGCTGGCCAGTTCCTCATAGACGGGGCTGGCCTTGTTCGGGCGGAACTGGCGCACATTGCCGATGCGCTCCGACAGGATCAGCCCCGAGTCGTGCAGGCGCTTCAGTTCCCGCTGCGCCGATGCACTGCCGAGCCCTGTCAGGCGCATGATCTCGTTCAGGTGGAAACCATCGTTGACCTGCACGAACAGCAAGCCCAGCAGTTTTTGCTGGGCGGGCGTAAACAGGGCGGAAGGAATCATGGACCAAATATTAGCATGGTGACCCGGCCATTGCCGTTGCGTTGTGTTACCCGGCTGGCCCGGGCATGGCAGCGCCGTTGCCGAACCTGCGCGCTACAATGACCCGACCGTCCACCTCGGGGAACCCATGAACCGCATGATCGCTTTCGCTTTTGCCCTGGGCTGCATCGGCGCCGCGCCGATGACCGCGCCGGCCGCGCCGAAAAACGCCACGGATGGTACCGCCGCCCCCTGGCAGCGGCAGGCCTATGTGATCCCCCATCAAAAATTCGTGCTGCAAAATGGCCTGACGCTGATCGTGCACGAGGACCACAGCGTGCCGGTGGTGGGCGTGAATCTCTGGTACCACGTGGGCTCGCGCAACGAGAAACGCGGCAAGACGGGATTCGCGCACCTGTTCGAACATTTTTTCTTCAACGGTTCGGAAAATTACCCGCACGGCTTCCGCGAAGCGATGGACGACCTGGGCGCCAATAACCGCAACGGCACCACCAGTACCGACCGCACCAACTTCTTCGAGGACGTTCCCGTGTCCGCGCTGGAGCGCACGTTGTACCTGGAAGCGGACCGGATGGGCTTTCTCGGCAATGTCATCTCGAAGGCGATGCTGGAGCGCGAACGGGGCGTGGTGCAGAACGAAAAACGCCAGGGCGAGAACCAGCCGTACGGCCGCGTGCACCTGGAAAAGTCGGCACGCATGTACCCGGCTTCGCACCCCTATTCCTGGCCGGTGATCGGCAGCATGGACGACCTGGCCGCGGCATCGCTGGACGATATCCGCGAGTGGTACCGCAGTTACTATGGGCCGAACAATGCCGTGATCGCGCTGGCCGGCGACATCACGCCGGAGCGGGCCCTGGCGCTGGTGAAGAAATACTTCGAATCGATCCCGCCGGGCCCGCCGCTGCCGCGCACCGCGGCCTGGATTCCGCGGCTGGATGGCAATGTGCGCGACGAAATGGAAGACCGCGTGCCGCAGGTGCGCATCTACCGCAGCTGGCATGCGCCGGGCTGGCGCGATGCCGCCATGACGGAGCTGGGCATGGTGAGCGACGTGCTGGCCAATTCCAAGAGCGCGCGGCTGAACCGCCGCCTGATCGATGAAAAGCAGCTGGCCACGGCGGTGTCGGCCGGCGTGGACGCCAATGAACTGTCGAGTACATTCGACATCGTCGTCACGGTGCGCGCCGGGGTCGACCCGGCGCGGGTGGAAACCGAACTCGATACCGTGCTCGCCGAGCTGCTGGACAAGGGGCCGACCGCCGCCGAAGTGGCACGGGTCAAGGCCGGCACGCTGGCATCGTTCGCGCGCAACATCGAACGCCTGGGTGGCTTTGGCGGCCGTTCCGACCTGCTGGCCGAAAGCATGACCTACGGCGGCGCACCGGACGCCTACCTGAAGCAGCTCGACACGTTGGCCGGCGCCCGGCCGGCCGCGTTGAAAGCCACGGCGGCGCAGTGGCTGCGGGCGCCCCACTACACGATGACGGTCAAGCCGTTCGCGAACGTGTCCGCTGCCGCACCCACACTGGACCGCAAGGTGCTGCCCGCGCTGGGTGAGGCGCCGGACGTGAAATTCCCGGCAATGCAGAAAGCCACGCTGTCGAACGGCCTGAAAGTGATCCTGCTGGAACGCCACTCGGCGCCGATCGTCAATGTGGCGCTGGCGATCGATGCCGGCACGGCGGCCGACACGCCCGCGAAGGCCGGCCTGGCCTCGCTGACGCTGGAGCTGCTCGACAAGGGCACCAGGGGTGGTAACAGCGGTGGCAACAGCGGTGGCAATGGCGGCCGCGATGCGTACCAGATGTCCGATGCACTCGAATCGCTGGGCGCGCGCCTGTTCACCGGCACCGGGTCGGACATGTCGCTGGTGCGGCTGCAGGCCACCGCCGCCAACCTGGCGCCGTCGCTGGCGCTGCTGGCCGAGGCTGCGCTGGCGCCGGCCTTCCCCGCCAGCGAGTTCGCGCTGGCAAAGCAGCGCCGCCTGGCCCAGATCGCCCAGGAAAAGGCGCAGCCGAACGCGCTGGCGCTGCGCACGCTGCCGGCGCTCCTGTACGGTGCCGGCAGCAGCTATGCCCTGCCCGCTTCCGGCTACGACGCTTCGGTGGCCGGCCTGTCGCGCGACGACCTGGTGGCATGGCACGGCACCTGGTTCAGGCCGGGGAGCACGACGCTCGTGGTCACCGGCGACACCACGCTGGCGCAGGCGGTGCCGCTGCTGGAAGCGTCGTTCGGCAAATGGCCGGCCGGCCGCGCCCCGGCGAAAGCGGCGGTCGTGGCACCGTCCACGACCGGACCTGGTACCGGGCGCCTCTACCTGATCGACAAGCCCGATGCGCAGCAGTCGACCATCCTGGCCGGCCACCTGTCCGTTCCGCCCGGCCAGCCGGAAGACCTGGCGCTGGAACCGGTACTGCAGAACTTCGGCGGCATGGCGACATCGCGCCTGAACCGCAACCTGCGCCTCGACAAGCACTGGAGTTATGGCAGCACGGGGCGGATGACCAGCGTGCGCGGCCCGCGCAACTTCTTCGTGCTGGCGCCGGTGCAGACCGACAAGACCAGGGAAGCGATGGCCGAAGTGAAGAAGGAAATCGGCGACATCGCCGGCGCGCGGCCGATCCAGGGCGAGGAATTCACGAGCATCATGCGCAACATGACGTCGCGCCTGGCCGGACGGTTCGAGACCATCAACGCGCTCGAATCGGCCGCGCTGGAGACGGTCAACCTGGGGCTGCCGGAGGATTACTGGGCGAATTACGCGGCCGGCATGCGCGCCTTGAACCCGCCGCAACTGGCCGGCGCCGCCGGCAAGTTCATCCGGCCGGACGAGGTGGTGTGGCTGGTGGTCGGCGACTTGCGCAGGATCGAGCCGGGAATCCGGGAACTGGGCTGGGGAGAGGTGGTGGTGCTGGACAACGACGGCAAACCGGTACGATAAGCGGCGCAGTGCGATCGGCCGTTGCCATTGGTCAACGCGCGACTTCCAGGTTTGCGCCAGATCAATATCGCGGGCGCACGGCTGCGTAGGATGACGTTTCCTGCAGGAATTAACCCGGACCAGGTTCCGGGGCGAAGCGGGATTCGTCAATCTCGAAAGGCCGTCATGAACAGAACATACCTCCAGGTCATCGCCATGCTGATGGTGACCGCCGCGATCTCCTTCACCGCCGCCGAGTGGCGCTGGGAGCCGGCCAATGCCGGAAACTACCTGGTGATCGTCGCGCCGGGCTCTTCGTCCGCGGCCGATGGCATGGGCTCCGGCCGCGCGCAGCAGGAGCGCGGTACGCTGGCAGGACAGATACGATCGAATCTGCACTGAATTGGCAATATGGCGGCAATATCGGCGCAACCTCGGCGCCGGCCTGCGCAGGCTGGCCGGATTGGCCGGGACGAAAAAAAACGGCACCTCGCGGTGCCGTTTTCATTGCGAGCCCGAAGGCTCGCGCAAGGTCGGTGAGGATCAGCCCTCGCCGCCTTCGTGGTGCTGCTCGGCAGGCGTCTCGAGTGCTTCCAGATCCGAACTGGCCTGGGCTGCGCGCTCGGCTTGCAGCAGTGCCGTGCGTTCTTCCGCTTCCCAGACTTCCTTCTCGCGGCGGGCGCGGTGGAACGCCAGGCCGGTACCGCCAGGAATCAGGCGGCCGACGATGACGTTTTCCTTCAGGCCGCGCAGGCCATCGCGCTTGCCCATGATCGCCGCTTCGGTCAGCACGCGGGTGGTTTCCTGGAACGATGCGGCCGAGATGAACGAATCGGTCGACAGCGATGCCTTGGTAATACCCAGCAGCACGTTTTCATACGTGGCCGGCAGCTTCGCATACGAATTCATCTTGTCGTTCTGGCCCAGCAGTTCCGAACGTTCCACCTGCTCGCCGACGATGTAGTCGGTGTCGCCGGCATTGGTGATCTGAACACGACGCAGCATCTGGCGAACGATCACCTCGATGTGCTTGTCGTTGATCTTCACGCCCTGCAGACGGTACACGTCCTGCACTTCGTCGACGATGTAGCGCGCCAGTGCCTCGATGCCCAGCAGGCGGAGGATATCCTGCGGATCGGCCGGGCCGTCCACGATCATCTCGCCCTTGTTCACGACTTGACCGTCGTGGACCAGCACCTGCTTGTCCTTGGTGATCAGGAACTCGTGCTTGTTGCCGTCCATGTCGGTGATTTCCAGGCGTTGCTTGCCCTTCGTCTCCTTGCCGAACGCCACCGTACCGGTGACTTCGGCCAGCATGCCCGCGTCTTTCGGCGAACGTGCTTCGAACAGCTCGGCAACACGCGGCAGACCACCGGTAATGTCGCGGGTCTTCTGCGATTCGGTTGGAATACGCGCCAGGACCTCACCCACCGACACCTGCTGGCCATCCTTCACCATGATCAGCGCGCCGACCTGGAAGCCGATCGCCACGGCGTGTTCGGTGCCGGCGATCTTCACTTCCGCGCCTTCTTCGTTCAGCAGTTTCACCTGAGGACGCACGGTCTTGGTCAGCGAGCCACGACGTTTCGCATCGATCACCACCAGCGTGGCCAGGCCGGTCACTTCATCGACCTGGCGAGCCACGGTCACGCCTTCTTCGACATTCTCGAAGCGCACCGTACCGGCGTACTCGGTAATGATCGGACGGGTCAGCGGATCCCACGTTGCCAGTGCAATGCCGGCTTTCACCGTCATGCCATCCTTGACGATCAGCGTCGCACCGTACGGCACTTTGTGACGCTCGCGCTCGCGGCCATGGTCGTCGGTGATCAGCACTTCGCCGGAACGGGAAATGACGATCTGCGAACCCTTGCCGTTCGTGACGTAACGCATCGTCGCCGTGAAGCGGATGATGCCGTTCGACTTGGCTTCGACGGACGAGGCCACCGCAGCGCGCGATGCCGCACCACCGATGTGGAACGTACGCATCGTCAGCTGGGTACCCGGCTCACCGATCGACTGCGCCGCCACCACGCCGACAGCTTCGCCGGTGTTGACCAGCTGGCCGCGGCCCAGGTCACGGCCGTAGCACTTCGCGCACAGGCCGAAACGGGTGTCGCAGGTCAGCGGCGTGCGGACCTTGACTTCGTCGATGCCCAGGCGTTCGATGTCCTCGACCATGTCTTCGTCCAGCAGCGTGCCGGCTTCGTACACGGTTTCCTGGGTTTCAGGATTGACCACGTCGTTGATCGTCACGCGGCCGAGGATACGGTCGCGCAGTGCCTCGATGACTTCACCGCCTTCGACCATCGCCTTCATCAGCGCACCGTTGGTGGTGTTGCAATCGTCCTCGATCACGACCAGATCCTGCGTCACGTCGACCAGGCGGCGCGTCAGGTAACCCGAGTTTGCCGTCTTCAGCGCCGTATCGGCCAGGCCTTTACGGGCGCCGTGGGTCGAGATGAAATACTGCAGAACGTTCAGGCCTTCACGGAAGTTCGCCGTGATCGGCGTTTCAATGATGGAGCCATCCGGTTTCGCCATCAGGCCGCGCATACCGGCCAGCTGACGGATCTGGGCCGCGGAACCGCGGGCGCCCGAGTCGGCCATCATGTAAATCGCGTTGAACGATTCCTGGGTCGTCTTGGTACCATCGCGCTTGACGACGTCTTCCACCTTCAGCTGGTCCATCATGGCCTTGCCGACTTCGTCCGAGGTCTTGCCCCAGATGTCGACGACCTTGTTGTAGCGCTCGCCCGCGGTCACCAGACCGGAAGCGTACTGCTGCTCGATCTGCTTGACTTCGGATTCGGCGGTCGAGATCAGCGTCTTCTTCTCGAGCGGCACCAGCATGTCGTCCACGCAGATCGAGATACCGGCACGCGTTGCCAGGCGGAAGCCCGACTGCATCAGCTGGTCGGCGAACACCACCGTGGCACGCAGGCCGCACTTGCGGAACGACGTGTTGATCAGCTTCGAGATTTCCTTCTTCTTCAGCGAGCGGTTCAGCACGCTGAACGGCAGGCCTTTCGGCAGGATCTCGGACAGGATCGCGCGGCCGACGGTCGTTTCGTAACGGGTCAGCGTGCGGGTGAACTCGCCCGTTTCCGGGTTACGCGGGTTCTCGACGATACGCACCGTGACGCGGGTCGCCAGTTCCACTTCCTTGTTGTCGTACGCGCGGATTACTTCCGACACGTCCGGGAACAGCATGCCCTCGCCCTTGGCGTTGATCGCCTCGCGCGTTGCGTAGTACAGACCCAGCACGATATCCTGGGACGGCACGATCGACGGTTCGCCGTTCGACGGGAACAGGATGTTGTTCGACGCCAGCATCAGCGTGCGTGCTTCCATCTGCGCTTCGATCGACAGCGGCACGTGGACAGCCATCTGGTCACCGTCGAAGTCGGCGTTGAACGCCGCGCAGACCAGCGGGTGCAGCTGGATGGCCTTGCCTTCGATCAGCACCGGCTCGAACGCCTGGATACCCAGGCGGTGCAGCGTCGGCGCACGGTTCAGCATGATCGGGTGTTCGCGGATCACGTCTTCCAGGATGTCCCAGACCACTGGCTCTTGCTGCTCAACCAGCTTCTTGGCGGCCTTGATGGTCGTTGCCAGACCCATCAGTTCCAGCTTGTTGAAAATGAACGGCTTGAACAGTTCCAGGGCCATCAGTTTCGGCAGGCCGCACTGGTGCAGTTTCAGCTGCGGACCCACCACGATGACCGAACGGCCCGAATAGTCGACGCGCTTGCCCAGCAAGTTCTGGCGGAAACGGCCGCCCTTGCCCTTGATCATTTCAGCCAGCGACTTCAGCGGACGCTTGTTGGCACCGGTCATCGCCTTGCCGCGACGGCCGTTGTCCAGCAGCGAGTCGACCGCTTCCTGCAGCATGCGCTTTTCGTTACGCGTAATGATTTCCGGTGCGCGCAGTTCCATCAGGCGCTTCAGGCGGTTATTACGGTTGATGACGCGGCGATACAGGTCGTTCAGGTCGGACGTGGCGAAACGGCCGCCATCCAGCGGGACGAGCGGACGCAGTTCCGGCGGCAGCACCGGCAGAACTTCCATGATCATCCAGTCCGGCTTGATGCCGGAACGCTGGAACGCTTCCAGCACTTTCAGGCGCTTGGCGTATTTCTTGATCTTGGCTTCGGACTTCGATTCCTTCAGTTCCACGCGCAGCGTTTCGGCATCGCGGTGGATGTCGATCGAGCGCAGCAGTTCACGGATGCCTTCGGCGCCCATGAATGCGGTGAAGTCGTCGCCGTACTCTTCGTACTTGGCGGCGTAGTCGTCTTCCGACATGATCTGGCACTTCTTCAGCGGCGTCATGCCCGGATCGGTCACGACATATGCTTCGAAGTACAGCACGCGTTCGATGTCGCGCAGCGTCATGTCCAGCACCATGCCCAGGCGCGACGGCAGCGACTTCAGGAACCAGATGTGGGCGACTGGCGAGGCCAGCTCGATGTGGCCCATGCGCTCGCGGCGCACCTTGGCCAGCGTGACTTCGACGCCGCACTTCTCGCAGATCACGCCGCGGTGCTTGAGGCGCTTGTACTTGCCGCACAGGCACTCGTAGTCCTTGATCGGGCCAAAGATCTTGGCGCAGAACAGGCCGTCGCGTTCCGGCTTGAAGGTACGGTAGTTGATGGTTTCCGGCTTCTTGACTTCGCCGTAGGACCACGAACGGATTTTTTCAGGCGAGGCGAGACCGATCTTGATCGCGTCAAAAGTCTCGTTCGTCTGTACTTGCTTGAATAAATCGTGCAGGGCTTTCATGTATCACTCCAGGTAGTGATGAATTCTTGAAGTTGCCTGCCGGTTCCCATCGGGAGCCGGCAGGCTTCGTGCGGCTTAGGTGCGTTCCAGGTCGATGTCGATACCCAGGGAACGGATTTCCTTCACCAGCACGTTGAACGATTCCGGCATGCCGGCCTCGATCACGTGATCGCCCTTGACGAGGTTTTCGTACACTTTGGTACGGCCATTCACGTCGTCGGACTTCACGGTCAGCATTTCCTGCAGCACGTACGATGCGCCGTACGCTTCCAGTGCCCACACTTCCATCTCACCGAAGCGCTGGCCGCCGAACTGGGCTTTACCACCCAGCGGCTGCTGCGTCACCAGCGAGTACGGGCCGGTGGAGCGCGCGTGCATCTTGTCGTCGACCAGGTGGTGCAGTTTCAGCATGTGCATCACGCCCACGGTGACCTTGCGCTCGAACGCTTCGCCGGTGCGGCCGTCGTACATCGTGACCTGGTTCTTCGAAGGCGTCATGCCCAGTTTCGCGGCCACGTCGTCCGGATACGCCAGGTCCAGCATGCGGCGGATTTCGGATTCGTGCGCGCCGTCGAACACCGGCGTTGCGAACGGCACACCCTTCTTCAGGTTGGCCGCCAGCTTCATGATCTCGTCGTCGGTCAGGCTGGCGATGTCTTCCTTCGCGCCGGACTCGTTGTACACGGTGGTCAGGTACTTGCGCATCTCTTCGACCTTGATCTGCTGTGCCAGCATTTCGCCGATACGGATGCCCAGGCCCTTTGCCGCCCAGCCCAGGTGGGTCTCGAGAATCTGACCCACGTTCATCCGGGATGGAACGCCCAGCGGATTGAGCACCACGTCCGCCGGCGTGCCGTCGGCCATGTAAGGCATGTCTTCCACCGGCACGATACGCGAGACCACACCCTTGTTGCCGTGGCGGCCTGCCATCTTGTCGCCGGACTGCAGGCGGCGTTTCACGGCCAGGTACACCTTGACCATTTTTTGCACGCCAGGCTGCAGTTCGTCGCCCTGCGTCAGCTTCTTGCGCTTCTCTTCGAAGGCCAGGTCGAACTGGTGGCGCTTCTCGTTGATCGATTCCTTGATCGCTTCGAGCGCGGTGGCCGCATCGTCATCCGCCGGGCGGATGTCGAACCAGTGGTACTTGTCCAGATCGTCCAGGTAGTCCTTGGTGATCGCGACGCCCTTCGCCAGCTTCTTCGGACCGCCGTTGACGATCTTGCCGATCAGCATCTTTTCGAGACGCTGGAAGGCATCGCCTTCGACGATACGCATCTGGTCGTTCAGGTCCAGGCGGTAGCGCTTCAGCTCGTCGTCGATGATCTGCTGGGCACGCTTGTCGCGCGGGATGCCTTCACGGGTGAACACCTGCACGTCGATCACGGTACCGACCATGCCCGAAGGCACGCGCAGCGACGTGTCTTTCACGTCGGATGCTTTTTCGCCGAAGATCGCGCGCAGCAGCTTTTCTTCCGGCGTCAGTTGCGTTTCGCCCTTCGGCGTCACTTTACCGACCAGCGTGTCGCCGGCCTGCACTTCGGCGCCGATGTACACGATGCCCGATTCGTCCAGGCGAGCCAGCTGGTTTTCCGCCAGGTTCGAGATGTCGCGGGTGATCTCTTCGGCACCAAGCTTGGTGTCGCGGGCCACCACGGACAGTTCTTCGATGTGGATCGAGGTGTAACGGTCGTCTTTCACGACGTTTTCCGAGATCAGGATCGAATCCTCGAAGTTCAGGCCGTTCCATGGCATGAACGCCACGGTCATGTTCTGGCCCAGTGCCAGCTCGCCCAGGTCGGTCGATGCGCCGTCGGCGATCACGTCGCCCTTGGCCACGCGGTCGCCCACCTGCACGATCGGACGCTGGTTGATGTTCGTGTTCTGGTTCGAACGGGTGTACTTGATCAGGTTGTAGATGTCCACACCGACTTCGCCGGCTTGCGCCTCTTCGTCGTTGACGCGGATCACCACGCGGCCCGCATCGATGTAGTCCACCAGGCCGCCACGCAGCGCCTGCACGGTGGTGCCGGAGTCGACTGCCACGGTGCGTTCGATACCGGTACCGACCAGCGCCTTTTCAGGACGCAGGCAAGGCACGGCCTGACGCTGCATGTTGGCGCCCATCAGTGCACGGTTCGCATCATCGTGTTCCAGGAACGGAATCAGCGACGCCGCCACGGAAACAATCTGGCCAGGTGCCACGTCCATGTACTGGATGCGCTCAGGCGAAACCAGGATCGTCTCGCCGGCTTCACGGGCCGATACCAGCTCGTCGTCCAGCATGCCTTCTTCGTTGATGCGCGCATTCGCCTGGGCGATGATGTAGCGGCCTTCTTCGATGGCGGACAGGTAGTCGATCTTGTCGGTCACCTTGGAACCGTCGACCTTGCGGTACGGGGTTTCCAGGAAGCCGTATTCGTTCAGGCGGGCGTACAGTGCCAGCGAGTTGATCAGGCCGATGTTCGGGCCTTCAGGCGTTTCGATCGGGCACACGCGGCCGTAGTGGGTCGGGTGCACGTCGCGCACCTCGAAGCCGGCGCGTTCGCGCGTCAGGCCGCCCGGGCCCAGTGCGGAAACACGGCGCTTGTGGGTGATCTCGGACAGCGGGTTGGTCTGGTCCATGAACTGCGACAGCTGCGACGAACCGAAGAATTCACGGATCGCGGCCGAGATCGGCTTGCTGTTGATCAGGTCATGCGGCATCAGGTTGTCCGCTTCGGCTTGGCCGAGGCGTTCCTTGACGGCGCGTTCCACGCGCACCAGGCCGGCGCGGAACTGGTTTTCGGCCAGTTCGCCCACGCAACGCACGCGGCGGTTGCCCAGGTGATCGATGTCGTCGACTTCGCCGCGGCCATTGCGCAGCTCGACCAGGATCTTGATCACGGCCAGCACGTCTTCGTTGGCCAGCGTCATCGCGCCGGTCAGTTCGTCACGGCCGATGCGGCGGTTGAACTTCATGCGGCCGACGGCGGACAGGTCGTAGCGGTCGGCGCTGTAGAACAGGCCGTTGAACAGCGCTTCCACAGATTCCTCGGTTGGCGGTTCGCCAGGACGCATCATGCGATAGATGGCAACGCGCGCGGCGGACTGGTCGGCCGTGTCGTCGATGCGCAGCGTCTGCGAGATGTAGGCGCCCTGGTCCAGGTCGTTGGTGTACAGCGTCTGGATGCCGGAGATGTTCGAATCGCGCAGGCGGTTCATCAGCTCTTCGGTCAGCTCGTCGTTGGCCGAGGCCACCACTTCGCCCGTTTCTGGATCGACGATGTTCTTGGCCAGCACGCGACCCAGCAGGTAGTCTTCCGGCACGGAAATGTGAGCGATACCGGCAGCTTCGATTTCACGCACGTGCTTGGCGTTGATCCGCTTGTCTTTCGTGACGATCGTCTTGCCATCCTTCGGATTGACGATGTCGAAGCGCGCGACTTCACCGCGCAGGCGTTCGGCCACGAACTCGAGTTCGCCGCCTTCCGAGCGCAGGTTGAAGTTGTCGAACACGAAGAAGTTCGCCAGGATCTGTTCCGGCGTCATGCCGATGGCCTTCAGCAGGATCGATACCGGCATCTTGCGGCGACGGTCGACGCGGAAGTACAGGATATCCTTCGGGTCGAACTCGAAGTCGAGCCACGAGCCGCGGTAAGGAATGATACGGGCCGAGAACAGCAGTTTGCCGGACGAGTGCGTCTTGCCGCGGTCGTGCTCGAAGAACACGCCTGGGGAACGGTGCAGCTGCGACACGATGACACGCTCGGTGCCGTTGATCACGAACGAACCGGTGGTCGTCATCAGGGGCAGTTCGCCCATGTAGACTTCCTGCTCCTTCATTTCCTTGACGACCGGCTTGGTTGGCGATTCCTTGTCCAGGATCACCAGGCGCACTTTCGCACGCAGCGGGGAAGCGAAGGTCAGGCCACGGAGCTGGCACTCTTTCACGTCGAAGGCGGGATCGCCCAGCACGTAGGAGAGGAACTCCAGGCGTGCAAAGCCGTTGTGCGAAACGATCGGGAAGATGGAAGTAAAGGCCGATTGCAGACCTTCGTTCTTGCGGGTTGCCACCGGGGTGTGCTCTTGCAAGAAGTTTTCGTACGACTCGAGCTGGGTCGCCAGCAGGAACGGAACGTTGTGGACGTTGGCGCGCTTCGCGAATGATTTGCGGATGCGCTTCTTCTCAGTAAATGAGTAGTGCATGGACACTCCGTGAGTGACAGGAAAGGGTAGAAAATTCAGGTTTCAACTTGTATGCTTGCAATCAGTGGAACTGGACTGGGCTTACAGGCGAAACCTCAAGGCACTACCATCTCCGTCGGGACTAGGGGTACTGCGGGACGGGTACGACTGGGTACAACTCAGGTACAACTCAGGTACAACGGTGCTTCTGGTGCTTGTTGTTGCTTTTACTGCTTCCTGCCTGCTGCTTGCTGCGCTTACTACTAGTGTTGCTTATCAGCACCTGACGCAAACGTTTGTTTCAGGGACGACAAAAGAGCCAAAGCCGCATCCCCTCCCTTTCGGCAGGTTTGCAAGCTTTGACTCCCGCGCTGGGCGCTGTGA
>DASVVC010000124.1:0-26100 GCA_036386755.1 Telluria sp. | reverse complement strand
ATCAACATGAGCACCACCGGCAGCGTCACCAACAATGTGCTGTTCGCCATCGGCGGCGCCGCCATCCAGATGTGGCACGACGCCACCAACGTCATCGTCAGCCACAACACGATCGCGCGCTCGATGACGGGCATCCTGGTCGGCGGCGGCGACCCGTACTACATCAAGGGGCCGAACGATTTCACCAACGTCCATAACAACATCGTCTACGACAACAAATACGGCATTTCGGAACAGGGTTCGACCGGCGTGCACAACAGCTACCGCAACAACCTGGTCTACCTGAACGTCGCCGCCGACTGGCAGTTGAACAACGGCCTCAAGCATATTGGCACGGTCGCCCAAGCGCCGCAGTTCATGCGCTACGGCAAAGGCGCCTTGCCCGACTTCCGCCTGCGCCCCGGCTCGCCCGGGATCGGCAACGGCACCAGCGAGCACGCGGCCCCGGCCGATATCGCCGGCAAGCCGCGCGCCAGGGAAGCGGCCATCGATATCGGGGCTTTCCAGCGTTAGCGCGCCCGATCGGCGCACCGCACTTGCCGCAGGCCGGGGATGATTCCCCGGCTTTTTCGTTTGTGGAAGCGCTATGTTGATGTAGGTTTGCTACATAAATTGACTATCGAGTCCACATAGTCATTGAAAGTGCCGTTTGAATGATACATGCCCAAAACGTCAGTTTACATTTTATGTAGTTGTGCTACATTCGCACTCCGGAGACCTACAAGGGCAGAGCCCGCCGCCTCCTGACGGCGCCCACCCGGCGCCGCATCGACGTCCTCGTTCCAAACGGCCGTATCCCATGCATGGAGACAGATGGGTATGCATACCGTCGCTATCACTGTTGTGCATTCCACTACCAAAAACCATAAGGAAGCAACATGACATCACCTCGCATCTCCCCGCTCGTTCGCGCACTGATCGGCGCCGGCATCCTGTTCGGCGCGGCAGCCGGCCAGGCCGGCGCGGCCGATTTCAACGCCCCCGACACCTCGGTTCAAATGTTCCGCTGGAAATGGAACGACATCGCCCGCGAGTGCACCAACTGGCTCGGCCCGCAAGGCTACGGCGCAGTCCAGGTGTCGCCGCCGCAGGCATCGGCCAGCCTGGGCACGTGGTGGGATATTTACCAGCCGGTCAACTTCACGTCGCTGAACAGCGGCATGGGCAGCGAAGCGCAATTCCAGGCCATGATCGACACCTGCCACGCCGCCAGGGTACGCGTATATGCGGACGTGGTGGTCAATCACATGGCGCCCGGCGCCGGCACGGCCACCAACGGCTCGGCGTGGAACTCGACGTCGCTGGCGTACCCCAACTTCAGCGGCCAGGATTTCCATCCCGCCTGCGACATCCAGGGCGGCGACTACGGCTCGCCCGGCAACCGCAACAACGTCACCAGCTGCCGCCTGAGCGGCCTGCCCGACCTGCGGACCGGCAGCAGCTACGTCCAGGGCCAGGTGCGCACCTTCTTCAACAAGCTGGTGGCGATGGGCGTGGACGGCCTGCGCATCGACGCCGCCAAGCACATGGCGCCGGGCGACATCGGCGCCATCCTGGCCGGCACCAACCGCACCACCACCTCTGGCGAAGCGCTGTGGCTGACGCAGGAGGTCATCCCCGACAGCAATGTGGTGCGTTCGGGCTACTTCGACAACGGCACCCTGAACGAATTCCAGTACGCCTACGCCATGAAAGCGGTGTTCCGCAACGAAAACGGCGCCAACCTGGCGCAGATCCGCGCCATCATGGGCACGCCCGGCAACTGGGGCGGGACCTGGGGATTCGTGCCGAGCGAGAAGGCGACCGTGTTCGTCAACAACTGGGACACCGAACGCAACGGCAGTTCTCTGGTCGCCAGCAACTATGTAGCGGGGCAGCCCAACGATACCCAGGGCAGCAAGCGCTACGACCTGGCGAATATTTTCATGCTCGCATGGCCGTACGGACACGCCCAGGTGCATTCGGGCTTCCGCTTCAACAGCTACGACCAGGGGCCGCCGGGAGCGAGTCCGTTCGATGCCAACGGCAACGCGCTGATCAACCAGTCGTGGGACTTCATCCACCGCTGGTCGGATATTTCGAACATGGTCGCTTTCCGCGCGGCCACGGCCGGGCAAGGCGTCGATCATTTCGTCAACGGCACGCCGAGCCAGATCGCCTTCGCACGCGGCAGCAAGGGCTTTGTCGCGATCAACAATGACGGGGCAGCCTGGAACGCGTCCTTGCAGACGCTGCTGCCCGCCGGAACCTACTGCAACGTGGTGACCGGCAAGCTCAATGCCGCGCAGACAGGCTGCAGCGGCGACAGCGTGACCGTCGGCGGCAACGGCATCGTCAGCGTGAGCATTGCGGGCAACGGCGGCGCCAGCGTACCCGCGCTGGCCCTGCATGTGAACCAGAAAGTGGGCGGCGGCGGCGGCACGCCGCCGGCCTGCAGCACGGTGGCGGTGACCTTCCGCGTGGCCAATGCGAATACCGTGGCCGGCCAGAACGTGCACGTGACGGGCAACCGCAACGAGCTGGGCAACTGGACCGCGACCAACGGCAACCAGCTGGCGATTGCCGGCACGGGGGCCAATGCACCATGGTCGCGCACGCTCCAGTTGCCGCCGTCGACCGCGATCGAGTACAAATTCCTCAAGCACGGCGCGGTGGCCGACGTGTGGGAACGCAACCAGGCCAGCGCCAGCGGCAATCGCCAGGCGACCAGCCCGGCGTGCGGCGCGGCGGCGCTGGTGCTCGACGCCGGCAGTTTCGCGTTTTAAACGCGGGGACCAGCGCAGGGGTGGCGAGGGGCAATCCGTACGGCAACAGGGCGTAGCGAAACAATTCTATTCTGTAGAATCGGCCCACTCCCACCCTCGCGCCGAAGCTCTCCATGACGACTACCCACTGGTTCATCCTGATCGGCTGCCTGATGCTGGCGCGGGGCCTGATGACCACCAGCATTTCGCGCCTGCCGTTCACGTCGGCCATCGTCTACCTGGGCGTCGGGCTCATTCTCGGACCCATGGTGCTGGGGGTCTTTTCCTTCAGCCCGGTCGAGCAATCGCACCTGCTCGAAACCCTCACCGAAATCGCCGTGCTCGTCTCGCTGTTTTCGGCCGGGGTCAAGATGCCGGTGCCGATCTCGCGCCAGCGCTGGATGCCGGCGGTGCGCCTGGCGTGGGTGTCGATGAGCCTGAGCGTGGGCCTGATCGCCGCCTTCTGCTACTACGTCTTGAAGTTGCCGCTGGGCGCCGGCGTGCTGCTCGGCGCCATTCTCGCCCCCACCGATCCGGTGCTGGCCACCGACGTCCAGGTGCGCCATCCCGACGACCGCGACCAACTGCGCTTTACCCTCACCTGCGAAGCGGGCATGAACGATGGCTCGGCCTTCCCTTTCGTGATGCTGGGCCTGGGCCTGCTCGGCGCGCATGAACTGGGCGACCTGGGCTGGCGCTGGGTGCTGGTCGACGTGCTCTGGGCCACCCTGGCCGCGATCGCCATCGGCACCCTGGGCGGGGCCGCGCTCGGCCGCCTCGGATGGATGCTGCGCGGCAAAGACCCCAAGCACGAAGTGCTCGACGACCTGGTCGGCCTGGGCCTGATCGCCGTCGTCTACGGCCTGAGCGTGGTGCTTGTGGCCTGGGGCTTTTTGGCCGTGTTTTTCGCCGGCGTGGCCTTGCGCCAGACCGAACTGGTGCTCTCCGGCGCCCACAAGGACCGCCAGGGCTTGCTGGTGGCCGAAAAAGCCAAGGACGATCCGGGCGCCGAAGCGCCGCCGGTCGAAGTGCCGCTGACCGTCAGCGCCGAGTCGCTGGTCTTCAAGGAGCATCTGGAACGCCTGTCGGAACTGACCCTGGTACTGCTGCTGGGCGGCATGGTCTCGATGCACGACTGGAACTGGCGCAGCGTCGGCACGGCCGTGTTCCTGTTCGCCGTGGCAAGGCCCCTGAGCGTGATGATCGGCCTGGCCGGCTCGGACAGCTCGATGCGCATCCGCGGCATCACCGCCTGGTTCGGCGTGCGCGGCATCGGCTCGCTGTATTACCTGATGTATGCCCTCAACCACGGTTTGCCGGCCTCGCTCTCGCGCGAGCTGATCCAGATTACGGTGGTCGTCATCATGCTCTCGATCGTCGTGCACGGCACCAGCGTCAAGCCGCTGCTCGACCGCTTCTGGAAGCGCAAGCCGCGCTAGCATCAATGCCGCGAGTATCAATGCCGAGAGTATCAATGCCGAGAGTGTCAATGCCGGCACGGCGCTGCCCGCAAGCATCGCGCCAGCATGAGCGAAGCCAAACCATGCCTGCGCGCCACGCCTACAATCGAACTCCTCCGTAGTAATTCTCCACGAGGCGGTGACGGTCATGGCAACTTTACCCAGTGCATCTTTAGCGTGGCTGGCGGCCACGCTCACCCTTTCCTGCGGTACCGCGCTGGCGCAGCCGCGCTTCCCGGACGACCTGGCCCGCTTCGGCATCGCCGACAGCGCCTGGCTGACCGAGCCGCCGCGCTACTACACCGGCGCGGCTGCGCGCATCACCAGGCCGGCCGGGCTGGGACGCGACCTGCGCCTGTCCACCGGCGCCTGGTGGGGCATGGCCAACGGCAACGACAGCAACTACGCGGTGGGCGGTGTGACCGTCATGCTGGGGCACGACGGCGCCTCCGCCGCGCCGGTCGAAATTGCCCGCCTGCTGGCCCGCAGCGCCCTGGACGCGCCGCCGGCGCCGTTCGCGTCCTCATCGCTCGCATCGTCCCCGCCCTGCATGGTGCCGTGGCTGCAGTGCTCCGCCTTCGGCAGCCTGGAAGCGCGCATGCGCGAGCAACATGCCTTTCTGAACGGGCGGCATGCCGGCGACGACGCCATGGCCGGCCGGCGCACGCTGGTGCATGCGCTCAGCGCCGGCATGCGCTTCAATTTTCCGTACACGCGCACCGCGCAGCACGGTCCCTGGTTCATGCAACTGCGCGTGTCGCGCCGTTCGTCGGAGTTCAAAAGCACGTTGCCCAGGCCGCGCCGCGCGGGCGTCTCGTTGACCATGGGCACCGAGTTCTGATCTATACTTGCTGGCATTACTCCACAGGGAAGCGATCATGCGCAGGTTCTCGATTGTACTGACGCCGTTGCTGCTGGCCGCCTGCATCAAGGGCTCGGCCACCTACTATATTACCGAGAGCAGCAACGAGCACGTGATCACGGTGCGCGCCGAGCAGGAATACTTCTGGAAGAAGGAAATGACGCTCACGCTGGTCACCTCGCACATGCCGGAATGCCAGCGCGCGTTTCCCATGGCCGGCGTACCGCTCGACGAGGTGTCGGTCGAACTGTTCTCGAACGGCGACGATGTGTATTCGGTGCGTTCGAGCGGTGAATTGATGCAGATCGACACGCTCACCTGCACCCAGCTGGCCGAGCCGAAGCCGACTGCGCTGGGGCAGCCGGTCGGCACCTTTTTCATCGATGAAAAAACGGTGACGTTCGAAAAGGCGGCCGCACCGGCGGCCCCAGCGGCGCGTGCCGCTGGGGCTTGACCAGGCGCCCGGTTAGCAGCTAGCGGCTAACGCCGTCCCAGCACCTTGTGCAGGGTCGCGACGGTGCCCGGGCGGCCGACCTGCTCGAGCGCGACCTCCAGCAACATCGGCTCGCCCGGCCGCGCCGCCGTCCACTGGGTAAAGTATTCATGCACCGTGCGCCAGGGCGGGAAGCCCTCCGGCACGCTGCGCCAGGCGCTGCCAGTTTCCAGCAAGTACAACACTGCGCAAAACACATCGTACAGATCGTGCTTGCGCGGACGGGTCTTGCGCCGCGCCGCTTCCAGCATGCCGCGTACCGCTTCAAACTCTTCGCGCGAAACGTCGCTCGCGAACTCGGGTCGTGCCATCGTCTTTAACCTCAAATCTTGTTTGAGGGTCTGATCTGGAACAGGTTCCCTAAATTTATTCCTTGACGCGCGCCGACAAACACTTTTTTAATGTTTCGACTTGCTCGCTGGGACCGTTCCAGCCGTTAAGCTTGCCCAGCATGCGCGCCAGCTGGGTGCCGTTGCGGCGGCAGTTGGCGTCGAACATGCCGTCCACCTCGGGCAGCAGCGCGGCGGCCAGGGCGCCGATGCGGGCCGCATCGAGCGGCGTGGCATCGAGCAACGCCAGCAGGAAGGTGGCGCCCCATTGCAGGCGCGTGGCGGGGCCGCGGCTTTGCTCCCAGGCGCGCTGGTACCAGTCGAGGAGCGCTGCGGTGTCGCCGCGTTGTTTAGCCACGCCCGCCAGGTTGTGCATGAAATAGAACGGCGCGTGGGAGCTGGCCAGGGCCGCGTGCAGGAGAGCCTCGGCGTCGTCCAGCAGGCCGGCATCAAGCAGCATGCCGGCGGCGGTGTTGAGCACCTGATGGCGCAGCGCAGGTTCTTGCGCGCCGGCCAGCGCTGCGGCAACACGCTCGCGCAGCAGCGCGTCCAGGCCGGCCACCGGCGTGCCCAGGCGCGCCATGCGCACCCGCACGCGCAAGGCGGCCAGCTGGTCGTCCAGGCCCAGGACGCAGGATGATTCGAGCTGTTCCAGCGCGCCGGACCAGGCCGCCGCCAGCGCCATGCGCTGCGCCGACTGCGGCGCCGTCAGCGCGCGCACCAGCTCGAGCGCGTAGCCGGTCACCAGGTCGAGCTGTTCCAGTACCGCCTGCGGATCGGCCAGGGTGCGCAGCAGCATGGCACTGGCGTGCTGTTCGTCCACTGCGGTTTTGGCCGACACGGCAGCGTGCAAGGCGTGCCAGTCCAGGCGCAATGCCGATCCGGGTTCGTCGCAGGCCGCGCGCAAGGTGGCCAGGGTGGCGGCCAGGTCGCGTCCGGCCAGCAGTTGGCCTTCGTCGGTATCCCAGGAATAGCAAGCCAGCAGGCGCCATTCGTCGGCGGACAGCGCGCGCTGGCCCGACAGGGCAGCCTGCAGCGATTGCGCTGCGGTGAACGGCGCCGCCAGCGCCAGTTGCAGCAGCTGCAAAAAGCGTGGCCCGGTCAGTTCGCACGGCAGGCGCGTGATTTCGGCGCCGTCGGAACGGTACAGCACCAGGGTCGGGTAGCTGCGCAGATGCAGGCGATCGGCGGCGCGCTGCGCGCCGGGAGCGTCGCCATCGATGTGCAGCGGCACGAACGCGGGCGCGAGCGCCGCAAAGGCTGGCTGCGACAGCACCGCCGCTTTCAACCGGTTGCACGGCGGACACCACACGGCGCCCCAGTACAGGAATACCGGCCGGCCGCTGGCGCGGGCCTGGGCGAACGCGGCATCGGCGTCGTGATGCCAGCCGATGACGGCGGTTGCCTGCGTGTTGGCGTCACTGAAGGCGTCGTTCGCCATATTTCTATCCCGAGCGTATTGAAAGTGGCCAGAGTATATCGAAAACAGGGCCATCCCAGCAGGCTTGCCCGATGCTACACTCGACGCCTCTCCAGCCTCCGAGTTTCGACATGCAAGCACGCATCAGGATCGCCGTCATCGCGCTGGGCGCCACCGTGCTGGTGCTGGGCAGCGCCCTGGGCATCGTGGCGGCCCGCTTCGACCCGAACGCCTACAAGAGCGCCATCGTCGAGCGGGTGCACGAAAAAACCCGGCGCACGCTGACCATCGGCGGCGATATCAAGCTGGCGCTGTATCCGCGCCTGGGCGTGAACCTCGGCAAGGCGAGCCTGTCGGAACGGGGCGGCCAGGGCGAATTCGCCGCGCTCGACAGCGTGCGCCTGTCGTTCGCGCTGGTGCCGCTGCTGCTGCGCCAGGAAGTCGTGGTCGACCGCATCGAACTGCGCGGCATGCGCGCCACCCTGGTGCGCCAGATGGACGGCAGCATGAACATCGACGACCTGACCGCTGCGCGCGTCAAGACAAGCGTGGACCCGCGCGCCGCCGGCAATGCCGGTGCCGGCCCGGCCAAGGTCCGCTTCGCGGTCGACAGCATCCGCGTCGATAATGCCCACCTGCGCTTCGACGACCGCAAGGCCGGGCGCGTTGTCGATATCGGGCGCCTGAACATCGACTCCGGGCCGATCGCGCATGGCGTGCCGAGCCGGGTCGCGCTGTCGGCCAATATCGGCGTCGACAAGCCGGCGCTCAACACCGTGCTCATTTTCGAGAGCGGCTTTTCGCTCGACCGCGACACGCGCCGGGTAGCGATGACGGAGCTCGACGCCAATGTCGACCTGTCGAGCCGGGCCGGCATCGAATCGCGCGCCAAACTGAAGGGCAGCATCGAAATCGATTTCGGCAAGGAAGCGATCGTGGCCGCGCTCAAAGGCAAGATCGACGACAGCGCCGTGAGCGGCAAAGGCGCGCTGCGCGGCGGCCTGCTGCAACTCGACATCGATATCGACCGCGTGGACCTGGCGCGCTACCGCGCACGCACGGGACCGGCTGCTGCGGATGCCGCTACCCCGCCAGCTGGCACGTCGGTTACCGCGTCGGACCAGCCCATCGACCTGTCGGCGCTGGCCCGGCTGCGCGCCAGCGGCACCTTGCAGGTGGGCGAGCTGACCGTGGGCGGCCTGCGCGCCGCGAACGTGCACGCGGTGTTACTGGCCGACGCCGGCAAGACCACCATCAAACCGCTCTCGGCCACGCTATATGGCGGCAACGGCACCGGTTCGCTGAGCATCGATTTCAAGGACGACGCCAGCGCCCCCCGCATGGCTCTGGTGCAAGACTTGCGCGGCATCTCGCTCGGCCCCCTGCTGTTTGACGCCACCGGCAAGACACCATTGACCGGACGCGGCGACGTGCAGCTCGACCTGACCACGCGCGGCGCCGGCACCACGGCCTTGCGCGAAGCGCTGAACGGCACGGCGGCGCTGCGCCTGCGCGACGGCGCTATCGCCGGCATCGACCTGGGCCGGCTGGTGCGCGAGGCCAAGGCCGCCGCGGGCGTGGGCGGCGGCACGGAGTCGACAAGCTTCAGTGAACTGAGCGCAAGTTTCCAGATCGAGCATGGCGTTGCCCACAATAAGGATTTGTCGGCGAGCACGCCACTGCTGCGGATCGGCGGCGAAGGCCAGCTCGACCTCGCGCACGAGACCATTGACCTGCGCTTGCGTTGCACCGTCGTACCGAGCCTGGCCGGCCAGGATGGTCCCGCCGCCGGCACGCTCGATGGACTGACGGTACCGGTCGCGCTCACCGGCCCGCTGGCGCAGATGGCGTGGCAGGTCGACGTGGCCGCGCTGGGCAGCGAAGCGGCGCGCAAGATGGCCGCCGGCATCCCGAGTGGCGGCAAGGAAAAACTGAAAACCCGCGTCAAGGATGCGCTCGGCGGGCTGTTCCCGCGTTGATCGTGGCGGGCGCGCCACAGCGCCGCCGTTTGTTGAGCAAAGCTGTGCCGCAGAGCCCGGCTTTGGGCTAGCGTCGGACATGGCAACCCCCTTTCATACTCATCGGGAGGATCTATGTTCGGCAGCACAGTCCTTGAAGTGGCGATTGGCCTGACCTTCTGCTACGCGACAGTGGCATTGATTGTCAGCACGGTGCAGGAAGCGCTGGCCTCGGCGCTGAAAATGCGCGCACGCGGGCTGCTCGAAGGTATCAAGAGCATGCTCAACGATCCGGATTTCACCGCCCTGGCGCGCACCCTGTACGCGCACGCGCTGGTCAATCCGCACGGCAACCCGGCCGAGCCGGGGCAGGAACACATCGGGACCAAGCCGTCCTACATCAAGCCCGAGCATTTTGCGATTGCCCTGATCGACGCGATCCAGTCGATTCCGGGCGACTACGGCCAGCTCGGGCGCGACATCGACGCCCTGCTTGACCCGCAGATCAAGCGCGCGCTGCAAAGCATCTACCAGCGCGCCGGGGGCGACATGGGGCGTTTCCAGGCGTCGGTGGAAGGCTGGTTCGACAGCGCGATGGAACGCGTGTCGGGTGTCTACAAACGGCGCTCGATGATGATCAGCGTGCTGCTCTCGCTGCTGCTGGCGGCGCTGTTTAACATCGACAGCATCCACCTGTTCCGCACGCTGTGGGCGCATCCTTCGCTGGCGGCCCAGATCGGCGCGGCCCCGGCCATGCTGAATCCGCAGGCGCTGCAGATGCTGTGGACCTTGCCGATTGGCTGGGAACAATTTCCTCCAGTCCTGGACCGGCAATTCGCGCTCAGTGTCGCGGGCTGGGCGCTGACTGCCTCGACGGCGCTGTTCGGCGCCCCGTTCTGGTTCGACCTGATGAAGCGCACGGTCCAGATACGCGGCACCGGGCCCAAGCCGTAGCGCCTGACACCGGACGGACACCGGACGGGATAACCGACGCGAATTGCCTCAAGCCGGGCGGTGGGCGTCGACCAGGATGGTGGAGACGGAAAAATGCGGCACGCGTTCGGGCCATTCGTCATTCGGCCCGAACCAGCGCGCTTCGATGATTTCGCTCGGGTCGACGCGGATCTCGCCGTCCAGATAATCGGCGGTGAAGGCAATCATCAGGGAGTGCGGAAACGGCCACGACTGGCTAGAAAAATATTGCAGGTTGTGCACCCGTAAGCCGACTTCTTCGAACACCTCGCGGTGCACCGCTTCTTCCACCGATTCGCCGGCCTCAAGGAACCCCGCCAGCGGCGTGAAGCGCTTGGCGGCCGACGCCGTGTGCAAGGCCAGCAAGACATGGTCTCCCTTGCGGATCAGCACCATCATGGCCGGCGAAATGCGCGGATAGGCCATCATCCCGCAGGCACTGCATACATAGCAGCGCTCGCCCGCCTTGAGCTGCATCGGCTGGGCGCAGGCGCCGCAGAAACGGTGCGTGCGCGCCCATTCGGCAATCTGGCTGGCGCGCCCCGCCACGCTGAGCACATCCTCATCGAGAGCGCCGAACAGGGAGCGCATGCTGCGCCACGCGTAACCCGGCAAGGCCAGCTCGTCATTGTCGCGCCAGAAAGTCTCGCAATAGCGCTCCGCCAGCAGGCCGACCGGATGTGGCGTGCCGGTGATCTCCAGACGGGCAAGCTCGTTTGCGGAAGGCAGCGCCAGGTCGGCTTCGCGCAGCAACAGGCGGCTGCCGTGGAACACAAACGTGAGCGGATCAGGATGGGATTGCGCCGTAATGAGCGGCGTAAAAGATGAGGGCATTCGAAGCATGCGGCCGACCTGTTGGATGTTGTGGACTGCAGGCAGCATACCGCATTTTTAAAGCACAGATTGCAGGGCCATGGTAGCGCCACGCACTGCGGATGCGATCTGCATCAAGCTGCTCTACGCCGCAGTGAACGCAATCGAGGGCGTTTTGTCATATTTGAATAGTGCCGCGGGACGGCGGCACGGACGCTCACATGAACGGCATCGCCCCATGACATCCTCCTGGCTGAACCAGCACGACAACGGTACCGTGGTCATTTTCCGCGCGCTTCAGCTTGGCGATATGCTGTGCGCGGTGCCGGCCCTGCGCGCCTTGCGCGCGGCCATGCCACGGGCGCGCATCAGCCTGGTCGGTTTGCCTTGGGCGGACCAGTTCGCCAAGCGGTTCAGGCGCTATATCGACGAGTTCATCGCTTTTCCCGGCCACGAAGCGTTTCCCGAACAACCGGCCAGGCTGGACGAGCTGCATGATTTTTACGCCGGCATGCGCGCGCGCCGCTTCGACCTGGCGCTGCAGATGCACGGCAACGGCCAGTACAGCAACGCCGTGGTGCGGGCGTTCGGGGCGCGCGCGATGGGGGGCTTCGGGACCGCTTCAGGCGGCCAGGACGAATGCCTGATCCCCTTTCCAGATACCGGGGCGGAACCGCTGCGGCTGCTGGAACTGGCCACCGGGCTCGGTGCGCCGGCCTGTGGTCCGCAGCTTGAGTTTCCCATCACCGAGGACGACGAGCGCGAGCTGGAAGCGAGCGGCGTGACGCGCGGACTGGCGCCGGGCAGCTACGTGTGCATTCATCCCGGCGCGCGCTCGGCCGACAAGTGCTGGCCGGCCGCGCGCTTTGCGGCAGTGGCGGACCAGCTTGCGATCCGCCCGCGGCTGACAACGGTGTTGACCGGCTCGCCCGCCGAAGCGCCGCTGACAGCGGCCGTGGCAAGCCTGATGCGGCGCGCCCCGGTCGACGCGGCCGGTCCGCTGTCGATCGGCGCCATGGCGGCCCTGATGAGCCGCGCGCGCCTGCTTATTTGCAACGATACGGGTGTGTCGCACATCGCGGCCGGGCTCGGGCTGCGCAGCGTGGTTATCTTCAGCAAGGCCGATATCCGGCGCTGGGCGCCGCTCGACCAGCAATTGCACCGCTGCCTGTGGGACCCGTTCGGCGAGCAGGCGAAGACGGTGATCGATCAGGCGAGGGCGTTGCTGATGTTGCGGTGAGCGGGGCGGCGGAGGGTACCTCATGGAATGCACAGGGTCCTGCACGCTGCCGCGCGTGCTGTGCGATGGTGCGCCCTGTCAACTTTGCCCATTGATGGCAGCGGCTCCGTTGCTCCTGTAATTGGCCTCTGTCATTCCTGCCGACGGCCTTGTCATTCCAGTTACCGCCCCGTCGGTTCCGGCAGCGGCTTCCTGGCAATGCCGGAACCGCCTTCCCGCGAAGGCGGGAACGCATGCGTTCCCCCGAGTTCGTACCGCAGGCATGGGCGGCTCAACTTGAGTTCCCGCCTTCGCAAGAACGACGGAGGTGAAGGTGGAGGCGGAGGTGGAAGTGGTGACAGCAGCAGAGAGAATGGCGGAAAAAGGGTAGAAAAAGCGGTGCCGACGAAGTACCCGGCACCATTGCCCCCGTCCCATTTCGTACATGCCGTCGTGCCAGCACCACGTCGTTCATACGGCAAGACTAGCGCCAATCTGTCACGCTGCAAGATCCACGCTGCCTCCTTCACGCAGCAGTTCGAGCGCTAGCGCATTCACCTCCTCCTGCGACACCCCGTCGACAAAACTGGCATCGTGCGCACAGCGCGTGTTGATGTTCTCTGCCCCGCAGACCGGGCAATGCACACGCAGCGACACCGCCGCACGATGGCCCTCCTGCCGCAGCGGCCCGGATTCGATCAGGTTGGTCAGCCAATAAATGCCGATGGCAGGCGTGCCGATCGCCAGCGCGAGGTGCAAGGGACCGGTATCGTTCGATACCACCAGCGCACTGCGCGCCAAAATCCCGCACAGCGCGCCGAGCGACGCCTTGCCGCTCAGATCGATCGCCGGATGGCGCATCGCCCCGATCAGCTCGCGCACCAGCGGTGCCTCCTGCGCGTTGCCGTTGACCGCCACCAGCGCCCCTTCCCCGGCCAGCAGATCGCCAAGCGCCGCGAAGCGCTGCACCGGCCAGCGCCGGCGCGGGTCGGTCGCGCCCGGTTGCAGCAGGACGAGAGGCCGCTCGCTACCATGCGGCAGCAAGCGCGCCGCCTGCGCCAGGTCGTCCCCGGTGACGTACAGCTCGCGCCGCATCGGCCATGCCGCCGCACCGGCCAGCGCCGCCACTTCCAGCAGTTGCAAACGCCGGTTGACCAATCCCTCATGACGCACATTGCGGTCCAGCGGTTCGGCGTCGCTGGCGCACATGCCCACCGTCAGGCGCGCGCCAAGACGGCGGACAAAAGGATTGGCGTGGCGCCCGCCGCCGAACAACTGCACCGCGAGATCGATCCTGCCCGCGCGCAGCTTGTCCACAAAAACGTCGATGGCGCGCGGATCGGCTTCTCCCTGTACGCTGATGCCGGGATACGGCGGCATGACCGTCACCGCATCCACCGGCCCCGGCCGTCCTTCCAGGAACGCCGCATGCCACGGCAGCCCAATGTACAACAAGTGCGCCGCCGGATAGCACTGCTTGAGCGCATGCAAGGCCGGCAGGCAAAACATCAAATCGCCCAGTGCATTCGGACGCAACACGACAATGCTGCGCACGTCGGCCAGCGGCGCGCGCTCCACGCCGGTCACAGCAGCACCCTGGGGGCGTCGACCCGGCGCGACACCACCGTGGTCGGCAATTCCATGTGGTAGGCGCCCGAAGGAATGATGCCGCAGCCGCCGGAACGCGCCATCACGCGCAATTGCGCCAGCACATCCTCGCCGCAGTGTTCGGGCGGCAGCGCATGCCAGAAATCGAAGCCGCCCGCCGCGCGCAGCTCGGCTGTGTCGAACAGTACGCAACCGCCGATCCATGCGACCCGGTAAGCACGCGTGGCATCGCGCCCGATGCCCAGCCGCCGCTGCACATGCAGCAGGTTGGCGGCGCTGTGCAGGTGATGCCGGTCCCACGCGCGGCAGCCTGGCGCAATCGTTTCCGGCTCGACCTGCCCTTCCCAGAATTCGATGGCTTGCTGATGCGGCCGGAAGTCGTGCGCATGACTGAGTCCGTGCAGGGCGCTGCCGACGAAACCGCAGCGCTGTTGCCGCATGGTGCGTGCCATGCGTTCGACCAGGTCGCTTTCGATGATGACGTCGTCGTCCAGAAACAGGCAGTACGGTGCGCTCACTTGCGCCAGCAAAAAGGCGCGCTGCTCGGCCATGCCGCGCCGTGGCAGGTGGCGCAGCATGTCGACGCGCAGCCCTTGCGCCGCCAGGTAGCGCAGCACGGCGCGTACCTCGCCGCTGGCGGCGGCGCCTTCGCCATCGGACTGGTCGGACACCACGATGCGCAAGTGGCGCTGCGTTTGCGACGCCAGTGCCGTCAACGTCACCGCCAGCGCCGCCGCGCGATTGCAGGTCGGTATCAGCACGTCGATGCCGGCGTCGCTCATGACGCGGCCCCGCTGCGCTGCTGCGCGGGCGCCGCGCCGTACAGCCAGGGATTGAGCGCCGGGTCGTTGTACATCTTGAATTGACGGTAGACCTTGAAGTAGGCTTGTCCGCTGGCGACTTCGGCCAGCAGGCGGTCCAGGCAGCAAGCCAGGTCGTGCCGCTGCGCCGTCAGCCGGTGCAACTTGGCCGTGCAGGCGGCCACATGCTTCTCGCCAGCCTCGCTGCGCCGCGTCTGCGCGTGCATATGAAAAATTTTCAGCGCGAGGATGGACAGCCGGTCGATCATGGCGCCCGCCGTTTCGCTGCTCAGGCGCGCGCTGTCGTCAAGCGCGATGCCGTCCAGCTGCGCGAGCAAGGCTTCGTCGATGAATTCGACCGCATCGTTGCGCAACTGGTTGTGCTGGTCGATCAGGCGCTTGCTGGCGGCGATGGCGGCGCTGCCGGCGTCGGTACGGCGCGCGCGGTCTTCTTCATCCCACAGCAGGCAGTTGTGACGGTGATTCGATTCGATCCAACGCCAGAGGGGAATGCTCGCCGGCACGGGCAAGCTGGCGTCGCCCAGCCTGGCGTCGTGCCACTGCAATAACGATACGGCGTCGAGATCCTTGAGCATCGCCACTCTCCTTGAGCAAACGTCCGGATGCCAGCGCAACCGTGTACAGCTTGGAGCGGTGCGGCATGCGCGAAGTTCCCGCGCCGGTTTGATCGTCGTCAGTGTCTCCTTGCGCAGATGTCAGCCGGCCGGCTGCGCGATCGCATGGCGCGACAGCGAGCGCTCCAGTTCGGCCATGCCGGCCGGCAGGTCCAGGCTGGCGCCGCCGGCCTGCATGCTCGACCCGAAGGCGTGCAAGGTGCGGAACAGGTTATGCGCGCGGCTCTGCTCGCCCATCTGGCCGATCCGCAAGATGTTCAGGCCGAAGGCGCCGGAAATTTCCACCTTGTGCACGCGCGACATGTGGGCCCGCACCACGTCGGACGAGACGTGATCTGGCGTGACGATGCCGATCACCGAATTGAGCCGGTGCTGCTTGGGCACCAGCAAGTCGAGCCCGAGCGCTTCGATGCCGGCCTGCAGCGCTTCCGAGCATTGCTGGTGGCGCGCAAACCGCCGCGGCAAGGTCTCGGCGCACACCAGGCGCAGCGCTTCGTGCAGGGCCAGGATGCCGGACACGGGCGCGGTGTAGTGATACGACTTCTGGTTCCAGAACTGGTCGGCCAGCTGCGCATCGAGGCACCAGTGAAACGGCTGGTGGCTGCGCGTGGCGATCTTGCTGGCCCAGGCATGTTCCGAGAACGCCAGCAGCGACACCCCCGGAATCGAGGACAGCCCTTTCTGCCCGCCGGTAATGACGGCGTCGACCTTCCACCCATCCATGTCGAGCGCCATGGTGCTGAGCGTGCAGACGGCGTCGACGATCACCAGGCAGCCGTGCTCGTGCGCCATGCGGGCGATGCTGCCCAGGCTGTGGTTGCAGACCGTGTTCGAGGTCTCGCCCTGCACCAGGGTGATGGCCGCGTAGTTGCCCTTGGCCAGTTCGCGCTGCACCAGGTCGACGCTGGCGCTTTCGTTGTTGTCGATGTGCAGCAAGGTCGCTTCGCCGCGCACGCGGCTGACCATCTCGGCCATGCGCTTGCTGAAGTAGCCGTTGCAGATGCATAACACCCGGTCGCCCGGATGGACCAGGTTGGCGATCGCCATCTCCATTGCCGCCGAGCCCGGCCCGCCGACGCCCATCACGTGCGAGGAACTGGTCTGGAACACATAGCGCCCCATCTCCTTCACCTGCGCGATGACCTGGTTCATGGTGTCGCCGAGGTGGTTGATGACGATCGAATTGGCGGCCGCCACGGCGGGCGGAATCGGCACCGGGCCCGCGCCCATCATCAGCAAGGGTTCGTCCGGCAGGATGTGTTCTAGCGGAACTATATCGGGAACGCGGATTGCCTCAACCATTCAATGACTCCTTCAGTGGATGTAACGGATCGTTCATCATAGCTTGCAATCGATTAACTAGTTTCTGATGGGGATTTTTGCTATGCCGGTGGATGAGGCACTGTCATCTTTATGCAAAATGGATAATTTTTTCCTTCCGATATGATTTAGATCAATATTTTTGTGAATATGCGTAAATACAACCTTTAAATGTGTCTTTTCGCATAGCGAAACCGTCTTTTTCATTACCGGTCCGCCTATTTAATCGGAATCAGCACAATAAACAGGCACGCGATTATGACGGGACGATGACAATTATGGTCTTTTTGCCATAACAATTAATGTTCAATTAATTAATCGGCGACGTTTCCTGCGTATTCGGCTACAGCTCCGCGCAGTTGCCCCGCGATGCTTAAATTTTCAACATCTCAATTGGCGCAACAACAACACCACGAAATAGAAGCGAAAACCAAAATCGTTTAAATTCAATCGCTTATCGCACTTTCTTATGCGACACAAATTGCCATTTTTAATACCTGCGCAATATTGATTGACACTCCGATGCCAAATCGTTTTTAATCGCCCCGACGAAATAACAATATTTCGCAAAAATGCCGCATCCGGCATTAACAACGCGTTCCCGGCATGCGTAAACCGCTTGCCGCTTTCATTGATCCGTCCTGCGAGTGATGAATACGATGTCGATAATTCGATCTATTGATGTACTGTCCCGATCCTGGCATTTGGCACTACCAAATTGTTACATGGCAACGGGTGCTGCAGTCCACGCGGGGATGCGCCGATGAGCGCCGCCCTTCCCACCTTTGCCGACCTGGCCGCGCGCGTCGCCGGCGGCGTGATGAGCCGGCCGCGCATCGCCATCATCGGCGCCGGCAGCAGCGGCATGGCGGCCGCCGCCGAGATGCTCCAGCGCGGCCTGGACCCGGTGCTGTTCGAAGCGCGTTCGGAGCCGGGCGGGCTGTGGGGCAAGGACCCGCTGTCGGCGATTTATCCGGACCTGGTGCGCAGCAGCGCCGCGCACCTGCCGCTGTCGCACCCGCCCGCCGCCAGCTGGGCCGCGTACACCGAACGGTGCCTCGACACCATCAAGCGCCACGGCCTGGCGTCGCGCATCTTCACCTCGACCAAGGTGCTGTGCGTGACGCCCTCGCTGCATGACGGCGGCGCCGACCTGCTGATCGCCAGCGCCGACCAGGCCGCCCCGCCCCTGCTGCGCCACTTCGAACACGTGGTGTACGCGGGCGGGCTGTACCACACGCCGCACATGCCCGCGATCGCCGGCGCGCCCGGCTTTGCCGGACGCATCATCCATTCGTCCGACGTGCGCGACCTCTCCCGCTTCGCCGGCCAGCACGTGCTCATCATCGGCCTGGGCAATACCGCCATGGACTGCGCCGCCAGGCTGTTTCCGGTGGCCCAGCAACTGGTGCTGTCGGGCCGCAGTCCGACCTGGCTGGTGCCGCACCTGATCCACGGCAGCCCGATTGACGTCGCCACGCGCGCGCTGAAGGACACGTTCCGCCACAGCTGGCAGGCGCGCCTGTGGGACGCCTGCCGCGAGCACGGCGCGGTCGGCCATGCGGTCGACCCGTGCAGCCACGAGATCGATGTCGGGCGCCAGCGCATCACCGTCAGCGACACCATGCTGGGGCCGGTGCGCAGCGGCATGGTGCCCTTGCGTCCGGCGCTCTCGCATGTCGAGGAGCGCACCGTCCACTTCGCCGACGGCAGCACCTGCGAAGCGGACGTGATCGTCTGCTGCACCGGCTACCAGAGCCAGGCGATCCTGGCCCAGGGCAGCGAGGAGCCGCAGCATCTGGTGGGCAACGTGCTGCACGCGCGCTACCCCGGCCTGTGGTTCACCGGCGCGCCCGCGCTGTGGGGCAGCCCGGCGCCGATCGCCAAGAAGCAGGGCCGCCTGATCGCCCATGCCATCGCCATGGGCTGGCGCGGCGGCGAGCTGGCCCAGGCCGTGCGTCCCTACGTCAACTACGACAAGGGGGCCACGCGCCTGCCGTTCGGCTTCGAGGTGGCCGACTTCAGCGGCTACGCGCACATGGTCGACCAGGCCAGCGCCGACGACAGCGGCGAGTTCGCGCCGCTGGCGGGCGACCCGCTCGACTATGTGAGCTGACTACGTCGGCTAGCCGGGACGGCAAGCGCCGCGCACCAGCGATGGCTGCGCGGCGCGGCAAGGGCGGCCGGATGCGCATGCCATTGTGAAATCAAGCCATTTTTTGCGGCGAGTGAAGTTACAATTCCGCCTTGTCAAATGATCGCCAGCACGGTCATGCAAGATGGCTGGCGCGCGCGTTCATCGGCCGGCCGCACTCCCGGAAAAATCCTATGCCTGCACAGTATGTCAACACGCTTCGATATTGGTTCGATGTCGAAGCACTCATGTATCCGGATATTCCCAAGGCAGGCAGGCGGCCTGCCTTTTTCAAGCGCTACGACGAGCCGCTGCCGTGGCTGCCCGCGCCTCACGGCACCCTGGCCGCCGACGCCGAGCACGGCCGGCACAAGTATTTCGTCTGGTTCGGCCTGGTCGAAAAAAGCGTGCTGGAAGCCGAACTGACCGAGATGTTCCCGCTCGACCCGCACCAGGACACATTCAGCGGCAACCATCTTCACCCGGCCAAGGGCAACACCTTCCTTTGCGCCATCGAGATCGGCTCGGATGGCCGGCCCAGCGTCGATACCTTGCAACTGGGCGCGTTCGCGGTCACCTTTGCGGAAAAGAAAAACAAGACCCGCATCAGCTATGGCGTGACCCTGTTCGGCCTGAAGAACAAGCTGCACGAACTGGCCATGGGCAACCACGGCATCGCCGACGCCGGCTGGTTCGAGCAGGTCACCGCATTCCTCATCACGGAGCTGGACTGGAAACCGCGCACCCTGCTGGCGCGCGCCCAACTGTGCGCGCACGAAGTCGCGCTGGTCGGCAGGGACGGCAAGAAGTTCTCGCGCGAGCCTGAAATGGACCCGGTCAACTCCTTTTATCTCGACGACCTCGACCGCATGCGCGAGGACGCCGAAACCGGCCCCGGCTCGGCCCAGATCCAGGCGTACCTGGACGGCCACGAGCGCAGCGCCGGGCGGCGCGACATCACCCGCCCGGGCCTGGTCAACGCCGCGCTCGACCCGCGCCGCTGGCCAAAGGGACGCTGGCCGAGCGCCTTCCCGCTGTTCCTGATGCAGCAGGTGGCCGTCAACATCGGTTTGGAAACCCTGGCCGACGGCGGCATCTTTTCCGTCAACGGCCCGCCCGGCACCGGCAAGACCACCCTGCTGATGGACGTGATCGCCGCCCGCGTGGTCGAGCGCGCCAACATCCTGGCGGAGTTCGCCCATCCGGAGGCGGCGTTTTCGTCCAGCCCGCACCGCATCGAGTATCCGGCCAACAGCAAGGGCGTGGCGCACAAGGGCGGCTGCTACCATCTCGACGAGCGCCTGCTCGGCACCGGCATCGTGGTTGCCAGCGCCAACAACAAGGCGGTCGAAAACATCACGCTCGACCTGCCCAACATCAAGAAAGTAGCGCCCCAAGCGCTGCTGCTCAACGGCGAACCGTTCGACTACTTTGGCGCCAGCGCCGAATCGATCCTCAACGAAGAAAAGAAAAAATTGCCTGGCGAGCCCGACGGCGAAGCGCCCGAGGACGATGGCGAAGAAGACCACGGCAAAATCCGCTGCTGGGGCCTGATATCGGTCCCGCTCGGCAAAAAAGCCAACCGCAGCCTGGTCGCCAACCGCCTCGGCTTCTTCAAGGAACTGGGACTGGCGAAACAGTTGGCCGCTGCCGGCCCGGCGCTCGACTGGGAAGCGGCGCGCGCGCACTTCAACAGCGCCGTGGCGAAGGTCGACGCGATGCAGGCCGCGATCCTCGACTACGATACCGCGCTGCCGGAACGCAAGGCAGCCGAATCCCTGTGCGCCGCCGCCGATGCCGCCGCCGACGCGGCCGGCCAGCGCAATGCGCAAGCGGCGGCGGCGCTGGCCGCGCTCGAGACGCAGTCGGCCGGCAACGCCGCCGCCATCGCCGTCAACCTGCGCGAGCGCGAACTGCACGCGGCCGAATGGCCGGCCTGGCGCCAGTTGCTGGCGCGCCTTTTCCGCAGGGCGCAGTTCGCCGGCTTCGTGGCGCGCCAGCAAGCGCTGTCGGACGAGTACGACCATCTGCGCAGCGAACGCGCGCGCGTGGCACTGGCGCGCCTTGAAGCGGCCAGCGGCGCCAGCGCCTGCGCCGCCGACTGGCAGGCGGCCCAACTCGACGCCGCCACCCGCGCGCAGGCGTTGCACACGGTCGCGCAACGGGTCGATGCGCTCGCGGCCAGCCTGGGCGAAGCCGCGTTCGACCCGGCCGCGTTCGCCGCGCTGCCGGTCGAGCGACAGCAGAAGTCGCTCCCGCGCAGCAACGCCGCCTACCATGCCGCGCGGGCCGACGTGTTCATCGCGGCGATGCACCTGCACAAGGCCTTCCTGAAGCATGCCGGCAAACCGTTCGAGACCAACTTCCGGCTGGCCTTGTCCATGCTGGCGCAGGAAAGCCACATCCAGCCGCACCTGCCGGCCATGGCGCGCCATTTGTGGGCCAGCTTCTTCCTGGCGGTGCCGGTGGTGTCGAGCACGTTCGCGTCGGTGTCGCGCTGCTTTGCCGACCTGGGCGAAGGCGAAATCG
Source organism: Telluria sp. (assembly GCA_036386755.1). Classification (GTDB taxonomy): domain Bacteria; phylum Pseudomonadota; class Gammaproteobacteria; order Burkholderiales; family Burkholderiaceae_D; genus Telluria_A. The sequence goes on along the minus strand of DASVVC010000124.1, from coordinate 4,804 downwards.
GCCTGCTGCTGGTGGACGAAGCCGGCCAGGCCGTGCCCTCGCACGCGCTGGGCGCCATCTGGCGCTCGAAACGCGCCCTGATCGTGGGCGACCCGCTGCAGGTCGAACCGGTGATCACGATGGACAAGAAGCTCGACTACGGCATCCTCTCGTACCACGAGGCGCCACCCGAGCACCAGTTGACGGCGTACTCGGCGCAGCACCTCGCCGACCGCGGCAACCGCTTCGGCGCGAACGTGGTGCAGTACGACGGCAGCGACCTGTGGGTGGGCGCGCCGCTGCGCGTGCACCGGCGCTGCGCCGACCCGATGTTTTCGCTGTCGAACGAGATTGCCTACAACGCCAAGATGGTCTACGGCCCGGCGCGGGCCGAGGAAGAGCAGGCCACGGCCGAGCGGCCGCTGCTCGGAGCGTCGTGCTGGCACGATGTCGGCGCGGGCGAGTTCGACGGTCACTACAACGAGCGCGAAGGCGCGCTCGCGGCCGACATCATGCTGCGCTACGCCAGCGAAGGCTGGGTCGACAAGGCGCACGGGCTGCCGGACCTGTTCCTGATCACCCCGTTCAAATCGGTGGCGCAAGGGCTGACCGGGTTGCTCAGGGCGCGAGTGGATGAATGGGCGGGCCAGGCCGATGACGACGCCGTCGCCAAGTGGCTGCAAGGACACGTCGGCACGGTGCACACCTTCCAGGGCAAGGAAAGCGAGACGGTGGTGCTGGTCCTCGGGGGCAAGAGCGACGGCGCGCGTCAGTGGGCGGCGGGGCGGCCCAACATCATCAACGTCGCCGCGACCCGCGCCAGGCGGCGCCTTTATGTGATCGGCAACCGCCAGCACTGGTCGCGTACGCCGTTCGGCATGAAGCTCGCCGACGCCCTGCCCCTCTCCGACATATCCGAACGGCGTCGGAAAGCCTCCCCAACCGGGGTCTGACCTCTGATTCGTAACATTGTCGCTGGCACACAACCGGGTTCAGGCGATTCGGAAGCGTCAGTTACGAATCTCCAAACCGGATGCCCGTTTATCGAACTGGCGGTTTGCATAACACTGCTCACTTCCGATTCATCACCGACCTGAGGCAACCCCATGCAAACACTCCTGATCATCGACATGCAACATGCCTGGCTGGCCGATCCTGCCAGCCCCTGTTCCGACACCGATGGCGTCGTCCAGCGCATCAATCACGCCGCCAGGCACATCCGTGCGCAGGGCGGCAAGGTGATCTTCGTCCAGCACGCGAATGCGGATGTCCCGATCGGCTCGGCCGCGTGGCAACTCATCCCGGGGCTGGAACAGGCCGCCACCGACGGCATCGTGCACAAACTGGCCGCCGATGCGTTCGCCGGGACCGATCTGGCGGCCCAGCTCGAAGCGAGCGCAACCTCCGCCCTGTATGTCAGCGGCTTCGCCACCGAGTTCTGCGTCGATACCGCCGTGCGCGCGGCGGCCTCGCGTCCTTTGCAGGTGGTGGTCCTGGCCGACGCGCACACCACCGCCGACCGCCCGCACATGGATGCGCCGGCCATCATCGCGCACCACAACTGGGTGTGGGCAGGGCTGCCGGTTCCGGCCGGCAGCACCCTGGCCGTGCGCACCACGGCGCAGGCGTTCCCGGGCTAACTGCCCTTTACAGATGCGGCAGCCACAGGATCATCGTCGCGGCCACTACCCCGGCCGCGGTCGCCATGCTCAGCACCAGCATGGCGCAAGCCATCGCGATGGGCGCCGCCATCTGTTCGCTTGCCTGGGCGCGCGCATACAGCTCCAGCACGGCAAGCGGCAGCAGGTACTGGGCAAAGGCAAGGAAGCTCAGGAACGGCCCCTGGAAGGTCACCGGATCGAACCCGGCCGGCCCACGGTTGGCGACAATCCATGCCATCAGGCCGATCCGGAAAAACCAGACGCCGCTAACGGCCAGGAACAGGCGCAGCGCCCAGCGCCGGTGCAGGGCGATGCGGCCGGCGCGCGCATGCTGCACGGCCAAGGCCGCGCACAGCACGATCAGCACGGCATTGCCGCTGATGCCCACGTGCTGCGCCAGGCCGCCCACCGCGCCGCGGAACCACACCATGTACAGGCCGATCAGGCTCGACGCCACTGCCAGCAGCACGTACACGCGCCCGTTCCAGCGGTGAAATGACGGCGCCAGCCGCCGCAGCGGCGCCAGCAGCTGGAGCGCGCCGCCGATGGTGACCGCCACCGCCACCAGCATATGCACGCCGATGGCGGCATTGCCGGCCGTGTCGCCTGGGACATACCCGCGCGGCATGACCTTGTTCCACTGCGCCAGGTCGCCGTGCGCCAGCGCGCCGCCGTAGAACACGGCGACATACAAGGCAAACAGCAGTTGCCCCGCCACGGCCACGGCGAACCACAGGCGCGCCGACCACGCCAGCGCGCGAGCGGCCATGTTGCGCCGCGCCGGCGCGGCCGCTTCCACCGTTGCCGTCGGCGCCAGGCTGGCGGCTGTTCGCAAGTTCATGTCATGCTCCTTTTTCGTGTGATGGACTCTGCACCCACAGTAGAAGCAAGCGGCCGCGCCGGCCAGCATGCGCGGCCAACGGCGCGACGGGCGGCGGTTTTCCGGGCTTGAACGACGGTCGCCGAACGGTTAAACGGTGCTCCCATTCGCAGCTGAAGCCGAGGAAGTTCAGATAGTGCTCCCGGGCTTTCTGCTCAGAGAAAATGCGCAGGAGGCGAATGGCAGGGGAAAAATTCACGCGTCGCTCCTGATGGGTTCGGTATATCCAGCCTGCGCCATCAGGGGCGCCTTTGTCAACGCAGCAGCGCTTCGACCTCGTCGACTGCCTTGGGTACGCCGGCGCTCATCACTTCCCTGCCAGAGGGCATCACCGCGACATCATCCTCGATGCGGATGCCGATATGCCAGTACTGCTCCGGCACGCCGGGCGCCGGACGGATGTACAGGCCCGGTTCGACGGTGAGCGTCATGCCGGGGTGCAGGATGCGCCAGGCATCGCTGCCAGGCTCGCGGTAGCTGCCGACGTCGTGCACGTCCATGCCGAGCCAGTGGCTGGTTTTGCACATGAAAAACTGGCGCCAGGCGCCGCTGGCGATGACGTCGTCCAGCGAACCGGCGCGGTCGGCCCGCAGCAGTCCCGTATCGAGCATGCCTTGCGCAAGGACGCGCACCGCCGCTTCGTGCGGCGCCATGACGTGGGCGTCGGGCCGGACCGCTGCAATCGCCGCCAGCTGCGCGTCCAGCACGATCTGGTAGATCCGCCTTTGCGCCGGCGAAAAGCGGCCGCTGACGGGGAAGGTGCGCGTGATGTCGGATGCGTAGCTATCCAGCTCGCAGCCGGCATCGATGAGCAGCAGGTCGCCGTCGTGCAGCACGGTGCGGCCGGGATTGTGGTGCAGCACGCAGGCGTTCGCGCCCGCCGCCACGATCGACGGGTAGGCCGGCGCGGCCGCGCCCCGGCGGTGGAATTCGTACAGCAGCTCGGCCTCGACCTGGTACTCGGCCAGTCCCGCGCGGGCCGTACGCATCGCGCGCAGGTGGGCATCGGCCGAGATGGCGGCGGCGCGCCGCATGATGGCCAGTTCGCCGTCATCCTTGAACAGGCGCATCTCATCGATCAGCATGTGCACGTCGTGGATCAGCGCCGGCGCGCGCATGCCGGCGCGGTTCATGCCGCGCACGCCGCGCAGCCAGCCGTGAAGGCGTTCGTCGAAGGCGGCGTTGCGGCCCATGCCCGCGAACACGGCTGGCGCGTCGGCCAGCAACGCCGGCATGTGCTCGCCAAGGGCGGCAATCGAAAACGCCTGGTCGAAACCGAAATGCGCGCATGCTTCTTGCGGACCGTGCCGAAAGCCGTGCCAGATTTCGTGCGCCGCGTCCTTGTCGCGGCAAAACAGGATGGCACGCGACTGCGCCCCGGCGACCAGCACGATCACCGCTTCCGGTTCGGTCACGCCGGACAGGTAATGCACATAACTGTCGTGCCGGAACGGATACTCGACATCGTTATTGCGCATGACTTCGGGCGCGGTGGGAATGACGGCCACGCCGCCGTGTTGGTGCATCTGCGCGATCAGCTGCGCGCGCCGGGTGCGGTAGACTTGCATCATGCCCTCCGCACGGCAGGCAAGAGCTGCCATTGCAGGTTGACGCCGAGCGTGGCGCAGGCGATCAGCGCAAAGCCGGCCAGTTGCAGCGCGCCGATCGCGTGGCCGTAGACGAGGTAGTCGACCACCAGCGCGGCAGCGGGATACAAAAAGCTGAGCACGGCGATGGCGGCCGTCTGCATGCGCGGGGTGGCGCCGTACACCATGACATAGGCGAGCGCGGTCGGGATCAGTCCCAGGCCGGCCAGCCAGCCCCACTGGGCGGGGTCGATGCCGCCAGCGGGCATGCTGAAAAATGCCGCCGTCAGTACGGTGCCGGTGAGGCAGTGGGTCAGGGCCGTGAGCTGGGGTGGCATGCCGCGGATGGCGCGCGTGGTGAGCGTGACGCCGGCGTAGGCGACGGCGGCGCCGAGCGTGAAGGCGATGCCGGTCAGGTAGGCGGAATTGAGCGTCATGCTGCTGCGTAGTCCGCATGCCAGCACGAGACCGGCGAAGCCCAGCGCGACCCAGGCGACATTGTTGGCGCTGACGCGTTCCTTGAGCAGGAGCGAACCGAAGACCAGCACCAGGAACGGTTGCACGTGATACACGATGGTGGTCATCGAAATGCCGATGCGGGCAATCGCCTCGAAGAACATCACCCAGTTCACGCACATCAGGATGCCGCTGCCGAGGGCGAGCCCGAGATTTTTGAGCGACACGTTCTTTTTATCGAG
>DASVVC010000123.1:0-7687 GCA_036386755.1 Telluria sp. | reverse complement strand
TGCCTTTGATATTTATCATTTTTGCCGTGCGTAAATTGAACAAGATGGCGACACGGTTCCCGCGCCCGTCCGCCGGGTTTGCCTCGGGCGCGGAAAAGTCGATGCCGAGGTAGTACGGCAGCGTACGGCTTTCATCGTGGTACCAGGACCCGCTGGCGCTGATCTGCGTCATCTGTCGTGACGGCAGGAGCGCCACGATGCAAGCCGGCAGCGTCGTCACGTGCTCGCCGAGCCGCAATGTCACCTTGGCGACGCTTGGCTTGGCCCCTGGCGCGGGGAACGCCACCTCCAGCTGCGCAGGTCCGAACTCGGCAGGAATCGCAGCCATCATTCCTTGCGGGGAGAAGGTAATGATGCGGTCTTTGTGAGCGAGGCAGGCACTGCTGTCCCCATCAGCGCCCCCAGCAACAGCAGTTGGTGCAGTGTCATATGGTTCCTTCCTGTTCATTGGTTGGCGAGCTTGCGCGCGGCAATCGCGAGGTAGCGCGGATCGCCGTAAGCCAGGTGCTCGCAATACGCCGACCAGCACAGTTTGACCACGTGCGCATCGGTGGCTTGCGCCGCTTGCGCCATGCAGGCTGGCCAGTCGATGTCCGCAGCGGCGGCCGGGGTGGCCTCCGCTGCGGGCTCGACCGTCAGCGTGGCGACCACGACCGCCTCCCACAGGTAGCGCAGCGCCCGTCGCGGCTCGCCGGCATACGGCAAGACCTGCCGGAACGCATGGCATGCCGTCACTGTGTGCAACAGCGTGAAATCCTCGCGCGCATGGTAGGCGCCGAGCGCGAACTGCGCCACCTGCCGCAGGTCCAATACGGATGGCTGGATCGCCGTCCCGGCCACGCCGGGATGGCGCGCCGCCTGCCGCATGCGGTCGATGATGATGCCATCCCACGGCGCATGGCCGGCCACCGCCACCGCCAGGCGCGCGGCGATTGCGGCCGGCGAATCATCGACCCGGCCCACCGTATCCAGCGGCAAGTCCAGGGTCACGTATTCCATGACCCAGTACGCCAGCGCGGCACAGACCTCGTCCTGCTCGCCGGCATCGATGGCGTACGCCAGCCGGATCAGGCAATGAAAGGCCGAGGCCGACACGCCCGGCAGCAGGCGCGGCGCCCAGTCGCGCAGCACGGCGCCGAGCCCGTCGCGGGCGACGCACGCCTGGAAGTACAGCTCCAGCCCGCCGGCATTGCGGCCCTTGCCCAGCCAGTCGGCCGCGTCCGCGACCGGGCTGATGTCGGCGTCGCGCAAGCGCAACTGGCGCGCGTTGGCGCCGAACGCGCGCTCCATGTTCTCCACCGGCGCGCCCATGCGCTCGAGCGCAATCAGCGTCATCGGCAAGTGATTGGCGAGCCGGTCGCCATACAGCGGCGCGAAGCGCTTGCTGCGTTCAAGCAAGACCCGGCACGTATCCGAGATTGTCCCCATGCACCTTCTCCATGTTGTTGATTCACCGACAGGGTAACACTCGTGGCGGCAGTCTGATCTCCCGCGCCGCCTCGCCTGTCCATGATCAAGCACGCACGGCGTCGGCGATGCAAACTCGACAGGCCAGGGGCGCTCGCCCCACTCTTTCTAAGAGGTAATCCATGGTCACACGTAAAAAAAGCGGACCGTCCACCGACGGCGCTGGTTCCATCCTCAGTACCGTCGCGGGCCCATCTGACCCGATTCTGCCCGGCAGCCTGGGCACCACCAATCCCACCGCGGAGCGCCTGCTCGAAAAGGCCGGCGGCGAAGCCGACCTGGCCGACGACCGGCCGTTCAACGCCACCAAGCCGCTCGAATATGGCGAAGAAGCCTTCACGCCGCATACCGGCGAAGCCTATGCCCCCTCGACCCCGCTGGCCACGGCCAGCACCAGCACCGAGAACATGGCCTCGCCCAAGGTTGGCGACGGCATTCCGCACCTGGGCGCCAATGCCCTGAACAGCTCGCTCGACCGGGTGCGCGCCGACGATACCGAGCAACGCCTGACCACCAACCAGGGCATCCCCGTGTCCAGCAACCAGGACTCGCTCAAGATCGGCCTGCGCGGCCCGATCGCGATGGAAGACTTCGTCATGCGCGAAAAAATCACGCATTTCGACCACGAGCGCATCCCGGAACGGGTCGTGCACGCGCGCGGTTCGGGCGCCCACGGCTACTTCGAATCCTACCAGGACCTCGGCCAGCTCACGCGCGCCGCGCCCTTCGCCTATGCCGGCAAGCGCACCCCGGCGTTCGTGCGTTTTTCCACTGCCACCGGCGAACGCGGCTCGCCCGACACGGCGCGCGACGTGCGCGGCTTTGCCGTCAAGTTCTACACGGACGAAGGCAACTGGGACCTGGTCGCCAACAACATCCCCGTGTTCTTCATCCAGGACCCGATGAAGTTCCCCGACGTCGCCCACGCCGTCAAGCCGGAGCCGCACCACGGCATGCCGCAGGCGTCCAGCGCGCACGACAATTTCTGGGATTTCGCCTCGCTCAGCCCCGAAATCACCCACATGCTGATGTGGCTCATGTCCGACCGGGCCATTCCGCGCAGCTACCGCATGATGCAAGGCTTCGGCGTGCACACCTTCAAGCTCGTCAATGCGAGCGGCGACGTTCGCCTGTGCAAATTCCACTGGACCCCGCTGCAGGGCACCCACTCGCTGGTGTGGGACGAAGCGTTCAAGCTGCGCGGGCTCGACACCGACTTCCACCGGCGCGACCTGTGGGAAGCCATCGAAGCGGGCAACTTCCCCGAGTACGAACTGGGCCTGCAAGTGTTCACCGAAGAGCAGGCCGAAGCGTTCCCCTTCGACATACTCGACCCGACCAAGCTGATTCCGGAAGAAATGATCCCGGTGTTCCCGGTCGGTAAACTGGTCCTGAACCGCAACCCGGACAATTTCTTTGCCGAGACCGAACAAGTGGCTTTTTGCACGCAGCACATTGTTCCCGGCATCGACTTCACCAACGATCCGATCCTGCAGGGCCGCAACCATTCCTATCCGGATACCCAGATCACGCGCCTGGGCGGCCCCAACTTCCACGAAATCCCCATCAACGCGCCGCTGGCCGAGGTCCACAACCAGCAGCGCGAGGGATTTCACCGGCAGACGGTCAACCGCGGCCGGGTCAATTACGAGCCCAACTCGCTGGCCGGCGGTTGCCCGTTCCAGGTCGGCCGCGCCGGTTTCGTCAGCGTGCCCGAGCCGGTGATCGGCAACAAGGTGCGCGGCAAGCCGGAACTGTTCGCCGACCACTATTCGCAGGCGCGCCTGTTCTGGATCAGCCAGAGCGCGCCCGAGAAAGCCCACATCATCGACGCCTTCCGCTTCGAGCTCACGCGCATCGAAACGCTGGCGATCCGGGTGCGCATGGTCGCCGGACTGGTCAACGTGGACCCGGCCCTGGCGCACGCCGTCGCCAGCGGCCTGGGCATCGCCGTGCCGCCGCCGCTGCCGCTGGCCACCAGCTTGCCGCTGCCGAGCTACGCGCCCTCGCCCGCCCTGTCCCTGCTCAGCCGGCCGGGCGTGGCCGGGATCCGCACGCGCCAGGTCGCTATCCTGGTCGCGCCGGGCACCGACGGGGCAACCGTGCGCGCGGTCTATGCGGCCCTGCTGGAAGCAGGCGCCGTGCCGCGCCTGGTGGGCCAGCGCCTCGGACAGGTCAGCTCGCAGGACGGCCAGCCGCTGCATGTCGAAACCACCTTCGACGTCACGCCCTCGGTGGTGTACGACGCGATGGTCGCTCCCGGCAGTGACGATGCCGTCATCGCGCTGGCGCGCGACGCGCGCGTGATCGACTTCGTGCGCGATCAGTACCGCCACGGCAAGCCGATCCTGGCGATCGGCAGCGGCGCCGACCTGCTCGCCAGCGCCGGCATCCCCTTGACCCTGCCTGACGGCTGCGACGACCCCGGCATCGTCAGGATGGATGCCAGCCTGGGCGCGCTGGCGATCGCCCAGTTCAAGCTGGCGCTCGCGCGGCACCGCACATACGGGCGCGAAACCGACCCGCCATCCGTATAAACGGCGGCGTGTGTGGTAAAGCCGGCATGCGCCGGCTTTTTTTGTGCAGCGCAAAATAGTCTCGGGATATGCTTTTTACTGCCGAGCCATGGCGGAAATGCCACTAAAGTATCGAGAACCGATACCGAACAAGGTTATGGCGAATCGCCCCGGCCCTGTCCCGGAACAAGCTCACGTCAATTGCTTACAACCATCCATCGTGTTCTGCCGCGCGCCGGTGTATCATTGTTGCCTAGGACCAAGATCGCCTTTTATTAACCAATTGCCTTGAAAAACAGGTAACGACGGAGAGCTGTTCGCGTGTTTACTTCAAGTTACGAAACCAATGTCGGCATAGGCGTTTTGATCATATTGCTCCTCTACGTGGCATACCGCGTGGTGATGCACAAGTTGCGCGAGCGCGAGATCAAGGCCCTGCAACAGCGCGATGAACCGACCATGCTCGATTCAACCGAGCAAGCCAGGGACTTCGCCCGCATCCAGGCCGAGAAGGAAGCGGCCGAGGAAGCCGCGCGCGTCGAAGAGGCACGCCTGATCGCCGAAGCGCGTGCGCAGGACGAACAGAACCGGCTGGCGGCGCTGGAAGAAGCACGCCTGGAAGAAGAGCGCCTGGCCGCCGCCGAACAGGCACGCCTGGAAGCGGTGCGCGAAGCGGCCCGCCTCGACCTCGAACGCATCGCCGCTGCCGAGGAAGCGGCGCGCCAGGAAGCCGAGCGTCTTGCCGCCGCCGAGGCCGAGCGCCTGGAAGCGGAACGCCTGGCTGCCGTTGAAGCGGCGCGCATCGAGGAAGAACGGCTTGCCGCCGAAGAAGCGGCGCGTGTCGAAGCGGCCCGTCTCGCCTTCGACGCAGCGGTTCGGGTCGAAGCGGAACGCATCGCCGCCATTAATATTGCGCGGATGGAAGCGGAGCGCCTGGCCGCCGAGGAAGCTGCCCGGCAAGACGCCCAACGCCTTGCCGACGAGCAGGCGGCGCAGCTGGAAGCGCAGCGTCTGGCCGATGAGCAGGCCGCGCAGGCGGAGGCCAAGCGCAGCGCCGAAGAGCAGGCGGCGCAACTGGAAGCGGCGCGCCTGGCCGACGAGCAGGCCGCGCAACTCGACGCCAAACGCCTGGCCGACGAGCAGGCGGCGCAGCTCGAAGCCCAGCGCATCGCCGACGAACAAGCGGCGCAGCTGGAAGCGAAGCGTCTTGCCGATGAACAAGCCGCGCAGCAGGAAGCCGAGCGCGTCGCCGCCATCGAAGCGGCCCAGCGCGAAGCCGACCGTCTCGCTGCCGAAGAAGCGACGCGGCGCGAAGCGGAACGCTTGGCTGCGGCCGAAGCCGAGCGGATCGAAGCGGACCGCATGGCTGCCGAAGAAGCGGCGCGCGTGGAAGCGCAGCGCGTAGCGCAAGCCGAAGCTGCACGCCTGCAGGCGGAACAAGCCGCTGCGGAAGAAGCCGCGCGCATCGCCGCGGCCCAAGCCGAAGCGGAACGCGTGGCCGCTGAAGAAGCCGCCCGCCTTGAAGCCGAACGTGTTGAAGCCGAACGCCTTGCGGCCGAGCAGGCTGCCCGGATCGAAGCGGAACGCATGGCGGCCGAGCAAGCTGCACGCGCCGAAGCCGAGCGCATCGCGGCGGAACAAGCCGCACGTGCCGAAGCTGAACGTGTCGCGGCGGAACAGGCTGCACGCCTCGAAGCCGAGCGTGTCGCGGCGGAACAAGCAGCACGCGCCGAAGCCGAGCGCGTCGCGGCGGAACAAGCCGCACGCGCCGAAGCTGAACGTCTCGCGGCGGAACAAGCGGCACGCCTCGACGCCGAGCGCATCGCCGCCGAAGAGGCTGCCCGCGTGGCAGCGGCGCCAAGCGTCGCCGTTGCCGCGGCCCCGGCCCCGGCCGAAGTGGCCACCCCCGCCGGCCCCGCACGCGTGCACCAGGCCAAGGCCGCAACCGAGACGGTCGTCATGATCGCCGACGATTCCAAAGTGGTGCGGGTAAAAACCAACCGCTTGCTGGTCAACAACCAGTTCCAGGTCGCGATGGCCGAAGACGGCCTCGACGCGATGAAGCAGATCGCCGAGCGCATGCCCGACGTGCTCATCACCGACGTCGAAATGCCAGGCATGAACGGTTTCGAGCTGACCAGGCACGTGCGCCAGAACCCGCTGACGGCGCATATCCCCGTGATCATGATCAGCGCCGAAGAAAGCTACCAGGTCAAGGCGGCCGAAGCCGGTGTCGATGTCCTGCTCGGCAAGCCGTATTCGGATGCCGTCATGCTCGATCACATCCAGCGTTTCATGCGCGAAGGCCGCGCCTGACCGCACGCCGCTTTCCTTCCCCCAAATAACCGCCATCCCTGCGCACAGCAGGCATGGCGGTTTTTTCATTCCGGCCAGCCATTCGCGCGGCCCACGCCGGTACTGTCGGATTTCTTTACACTCCAACTGTCAAATTCGCCCTTGCCTGAAATTTAATGTTTAGTAACAAGGGCTTAAGTTTCGGGCGCGAAACTTGCTTTTAAAATACGTTTTTGAAGAGTAAGCCGCGCTTGCAATGCCACATCGCATCAAGCGTGGTTAAAAATAAATTAATAGTCTGATTTAAATCAGCGACACCTTGAAAAGCGGAAATGAAAACCTTAAAACGTCTACTGAAGATCGCGCCGGTCCTGCTGTGCGCCTACGCCGGCGCTGCCCAGGCACTCGTCATCAATTTCACCCCGGCGCCGGGCATGGACCCGCTGGCGCTGGCCGGATTCCAGGCAGCCGCCGCGCGCTGGACCAATGTGTTCCAGGATAACGTGCAGGTGAACCTGAACATCGGCTTCATGGAGCTCGAACCCGGCGTGCTCGGTTCGACCGCATCGACCCGCGAGTTGTTCAGCTACGACGATTACCGCAAGGCGCTGGCCAAGGATTCCTGGAGCATCAGCGACAAGAAGGCCGTGTCGAACCTGTCGACCAGCAGCTGCCTGAACGTGATCATGAACGGCACCGGCACCAACCCGTCGGGCATCGGCAGCGCCACGCCCTTCCTGGACGATAACTGCGACGATAACAACAACAGCATCCGCATGACGCGCGCCAACGCGCGCGCCGTCGGCCTGGCCGGCGCCAAGGACGACATCGCCGACGGCGAGATCAATTTCAGCAGCTTGTTCGACTGGGACTTCGATCCGGACAATGGCGTCGACGGCAAGGCCTACGACTTCATCGGCGTGGCCGCGCACGAAATCGGCCACGCGCTCGGCTTCATCAGCGGCGTCGACATCCTCGACTACAACCGCGACGGCGACTATGCCGACTCGGAGTTCAGCTACATCGCCCCGGGCGACCTGTATCGCTGCTCGTCGCACAGCAAAAAGAAAGCGGCGGACCTGGACTGGTCGGCCGACACGCGCACCAAGTACTTCTCGCTCGATAAATGCCAGACCACCCTGGCGACCTTCTCCACCGGGTCGACCTACGGCGACGGCCAGCAGGCCAGCCACTGGCAGGATGACCTGCATCTGGGCCTGCTCGACCCGACCGCCGGCCGTGGCGAAAAGCTCGCGCTGTCGCCGCTGGACCTGCAGTATTTTGACGTGATCGGCTGGAACATGGTTCCCGAGCCGGGCGCGATTGCGCTCTTCATGCTTGGCCTGGCTGGCCTGGTGGGCGTGCGCCGCAAGCGGTGACTGAGACAAGCGCAGCGTGGCGCAGGCGGG
>DASVVC010000122.1:0-15670 GCA_036386755.1 Telluria sp. | reverse complement strand
CACCCCTTCCCATCCCGAACAGGACCGTGAAACGATTTTACGCCGATGATAGTGCTGCAACCAGTGTGAAAGTAGGTTATCGTCAGGCTAGTTATAAGAGAAGAACCCGTGTGAGCGAAAGCCATGCGGGTTTTTTTTCGTGTGAAAATTAGTCCTGATGAGAAAAATACAGAATGGATGCAGATATCGACAGTCAAATAATGTTGGATATTCAGACCGCAATCTGCAAGAAATATGGTTCAGCCACTGTTTTCCCGGATGCCGGTATGAAAGCCGGCCTGGCTCTGGGCACATTTCATCTGGTGCCGATCAGCGGAGTACGCATTACACCGCAAAACGGCGTGGATGGCTGGTATATATTTGGGGGAGAGTTTTCGGACGACGTGAATTTTTATCGGCCAGTTCACCAAAGCCATATCGGAGAAATCCTGCCTCAGGTGTTGCCCTACCTGGCTTTAGCGCCGGGATACAAATTCATGATCGACAATGAAGGTTTTGAAGATGTCTGGTACGAACCGCATACGCCAGCATATTAATGCCGCCGACGAGCCCGACCAGGTCGCCGGATTCAGACAGCCAGCAGTTACCACTTCAGCGTAATCGCACCCCACACCAGCACAATAAAGATAAACCATCCCCAGCGCGGCTTGCGGAACATGGCTGATTGAAACACGATGACCGCCATGCAAATGCCTGGCAGCACGCGCTGCGTAGCCAGAGCAAAGGCCAGTACCAGCGCTGCCTGCACGGCGATCGCGAGCCGGAAACTATTATCGCTTGCCGGCTTGCCGGCAGGGCCCTGTGCCGAGGGTGCCTCGCTCGCCACCGGCGGTCGCACTGCAGGCCGCGTCGCAACACGGGTCGCCACGCCCGCACGCTTCGTCAGGCTGACGGTAGCCGCCGGCGCCTCGGCAGCCTTGCGCGCCTTCTTCTCGGCTGCCAGCTGCGCCGCGGTTTTCTCCAGCACCGGTGCCGGCGCCACGGTGGCTTGCCACCAGCCATCCCACGGCGCCTTGCCCTGGGCCGACAGCGCCCGGAACGCGCTGCTGCGCTTCGACTGGGACAGCTTCATCTCGACGCCGGCCGCTCCCCAGCGTGCCCGCGCAGCGCGCACGCGAACCAGCAGCGGCAAGCCCCTGGCCGGATCGACCATGCGGATGAACTGCGCATATCCTTCCAGCGCATCGATCACGTTGGTATTGCCGTTCCACTGCTTGCCCTCCGGTCCGTCCTTTTCGACCTGGAACAGCGTGGCGCGAAAACGCCGCAAGGTCTCGCGTTCAAGCGAGGGCTTCTGATTGACCACGATCCCGGTCACCATCTGCCGCTGCGCGTCGCGCATCACATGCTGTTTGTCCGGATGCGGCGTAAAACCTTCGTCGATGACGATCTGCTTGGCGCGCCACAGCAGTTTGCCCGCCACTTTGCGCGCGTCGGCGTCACCCGAAAACGTCAGGTCGTCGGCGTAGCGTGTGTAGCGAAAACCCAGCTTGGCGGCGCACGCCTGCAGGCGCGCATCGAGCCGCTTGCATAAAATATTCGTCAACGCCGGGCTGCTCGGCGCACCCTGCGGCAGCGCGCGCTCGCCGTGCGCGACAAAAAACGTCTCGCCATCGATACGCACTTCATCGGTCGCCGCTTCCGTGGACAGCAACGCCAGGATGGTTGCCACCTGTTCGCTGTAGCCCAGCTGCGCAAACACGCCTTTGATGCGCGGCATGCCGATCGACGGGAAAAAATCCTTCAGGTCCAGATTGATGACCACGGCCTGGCCGACATGCGGCACCGCGTTGCTGACGATCGACCGGCCCGGCACGAAGCCGTGCGCCGCCTGGTGCAGCGGCGCGCGCGCCAGCACGTTATCGAGCACCCAGTACTGGGCGCGCTTCAGGCGCGGCATCGGCGCCGAAATAATTCGTTCGCCGCCGGTTTTCTTCGGCATCGCAAAGCGGCGGTAATGGCTGATGCGCGAAACGCGCCGCTCGAACGCCAAAAAGCGAAGTTCCGACAGCGTGATGCCCATCGCCTGCGCCAATTGTTCCGCCTTGTGCAGCACCGGCATGGCCAGCCCCGCCAGTTTGCCGGCGTCGCTCCCGGCGTGATTCAAGCCGCCCGACACCCCCGCCCCGAGATAGAGCACCTCGTGTTCGCGCCGCCGGTGCCACACCTGGGCTTTGTCGAAACGCGCCAGCGCGCGCTTCTGGCGCGTTTCGTCGCGCCGCGCCTTGGCCTTGGCCAAGCGCTCCTTGCGCAGCATGCGCAGCGCCGCTACCGGATTTTGCAGGTGATGCAGTTCGCTGCCGAGTTTTTGCAAGGCTTGCGTGAGCTCCGTTTCGCGCCGGATCAGGTCCGCTTCGACCGATGGCTGGCCGCTGTCGGCCGGCCAGAAGCCCAGGCGCTGCATCTCGGTCAGCACGACTTCTTCTTTGGAGCTGCTGCGTATGCGTTCGTACAACTGCGCGCGCGTCAGTTCGGAGGGAGAGGGAGTAGGGGCAGTCATCGTGTCCTGGTCTCGCGAAGAGCACCACGGAAAACACTGTCGGAACAACGCAAACTACACAAGCACGGCGGGACAATCATCGAAGGGCCTGCAGGACTGGAGCGCTCCACTCGACGCCGTACCGCACCAGCAGCGCTGATCGGCTTCAGGGAAGCCAAACCGTGTCGCGCTGCTGGTGATGGTACGGCACAGTGAAGAGCGTGCCAGTGACGCGTGGGAAGAGCTGACAACGTGGACGGCGATCCGCCGTCCGGTTTGCAAGAGCCATCCCGCCGTGCTTGTTGATGCGAGTATAACAGGTGAATTCCGGGCTCCTCAAGCATTGGTTTGAATCCGTCGTTTAGTAAAAGCGTCCGCTACGCTCACGCGGCGTCGCGCCTGGCCTGGTCCATGCGCAGCACGAGCATGTGCACGCACGGCCCCTTGTGCATGCGGTTCTGGGTGTAGTGATTGCACTCGCAGCTGCCGTCGGCGATGCGCCGGTCGGCGTCGAGCCGCAGCATGACCTGGTACGGCCGCCCGTTTTCCTTGCTGCGCGCGCGCAGGCGCAGGCCGCCGTCGGGCAGCGCTTCGCTGGCCTGTTCGCTCAGGCTTTGCACGGCCAGCAGGGTCGCCGCCTTTTCTTCCAGCGCGCTGGCAAAGCGCAGCACGTCCAGCGGCAACGGCTCGCGCGACAGCTCGCGCAGGCGGTACACGCCCTGCGTCAGGTCGTAGATCACGCGCCCGGCCTGCGTATATAAAGTGAGCGCGCTGTCGACCATGGCGCGGGTCAGGCCGGTGTCTGCCGCCAGCTGGTCGGCGCTGGCGAACCAGCGCTGCCCCAGTGCCGCGAAAATGCGCGACTTGCTGTCGTTGTCGACCGCGCCGCGCGGCGCCAGCAGGTCGAACTGGCCCGCGCGCGCCCAGTCGTTGGCGGTCCAGCCGGACAGGCCGAGCGTGAGCTGCATGTCGGGCAGGTTGGCGATCCAGAAGCTCGGCATGCCGCTACCCATCAGGTGCACGGTAAAGCTGCGCGTCACCGGGATCAGGCGCTCCAGCAGCATCAGGCGGCGCCGTCCCCAGATGCGGATTTCTTCGGCCGCATTGCCCTGGTAGATCGAGCGGCGGCATACCAGTTCATCGTTCCACGGTTCGAACAGCGCGCGGATCGGCTCACCGGGCGTGAGCACAAAGCGAATCGAACGCGGGCCGACGCGCTCCTTTTTGCGGCGCAGGAGGTGGCAGAAATTATGCACATCCATCGGATGCAGATCGAGCCGGCGCGCCGGCAGGTTCATTGCGCTGCTCACCTGCAGGAAGCCGCGCACCCAGGTTTCGGGCACGTCGATCTTCTCTTCCTTGAATGACGGATCGCCCGCAGTGGCAACCTGAAAGCCGCTTGGATCGATCGCCAGCCGGGTCGTTTTATAGTCGCGGATTTTCTGGAACTCGTCGTACAGGCCTTCCGAGTAGTCGACATTGGTGGTGCCGCAGGCGAAGTCGCCCACGCGGTCGAACACCTCGTGGCTGCAACTGAGCGACGCGTAGCTCGACTCGTCGCGGCTGAAGCACTCGAAGAACACGCGATCCGGATGCACGGTGATAACCGGGTCGAGTACGACCCAGGCGTCGAAATTGGCTTTGTAGAGATAGTCGAAATACTTTGCCTGCGCCGCCTGGAAGGGCTTGAGGATGATGCTCTTCTTCGCCCGCAGCTCCTTCAGTTCTGCGCTCAACGGCGCCATGCGCGCGCGCAGGTCCGCATTGCGGTCGATCAGTTCGGCCAGCGCCGGGTCTTCGTTCTGGGAGCGCCATGCCAGGTACGCGGTCTTGTCGGGCGGCTGGTAACGCTGGTCGGCCACCACCACGTCGTGCAGCGCGCAGATGGCTTCGCGGAAGGGAATGTGCTTGTTCAGCTGGGCCACGAAATGGGTCGGCGCACGCAAGGTGTCGGGCGCGAAGCGCATCTCGGTGCTCGATGCGCTGTTGCTGACGGTGCTGGCGCCGTAGTAGCGGTATTCGAATTTCATCGTGGCCCCCGCAGGATTGCGTGCGCACGCGGCGGCTCGATCGTCATCACCGCCGGCAGCGCCGGGAAGCGTTCCTGGATCGCACGCAAGCCCTCGATATACTGCGCCTTGTCGGCGATGGCGACGGTGAGCACCTGGCGCGCGAACAATCGGGCCACGAAGGCGGCGATCGATTCCGACGCTTGCGCCTGCGCGCGCAGGAAGTCGAGCACGCGGTTCTTGGCCACCCGCCCGCGGTTCACCTGCGACAGTACGTTCAAAAAGTACGGTTCGAGGCGTTCCAGCTTCGACAGATCGCCCGCGCTTGCGCTGGCGAGCCAGCTGCTGACGAACAGCTGCATGTTGGCGGACGGATGCTGGCTAAGTTTGAGCATGTATTCGGTGACATCGGCGACGTCGAAATGGGTCATGAGCATGGTGCGGCCGAAGCGCTGCACCTCGGGGTCGAGATGGTCGCACAGGCTCACCAGCAGGGACGGGGTCCAGTCTTCGCTGGCGCATTGCGTGGTGAAGAACTCGCGCGCAAAGGCGCGTGTGTCGTCCCAGGTGCTGTCGAGCAGGCGCAGCGCCGCTTCCATCCGGGCCCGCACCTGGGACGCGTGCTCGGTAAAGGCCGCGCAGGCCCAGCGCCGCACGCTGGCGTTTTCGTTACGCCCGAACTGCGCCCATTCGGCTACGCTGAACTGCGTATTGGCAAAGCGCGGCAGCATCTGGGCGCCGAGCAGTTGCGCGCCTTTGCTGCGCGCCGACAAAAGGCGCACCAGCAGTGCGCGGTCGAGATGGTCCGCCCCCGAATTGAGCGGCCCCAGGATCCACGCGATCAGGTCCGCATGCACGCCGTCGGCCGGTTCGGTATGGAACAGGGTGTCGAGCAGCAGCGGCAGCAGGGTGGCGCGGAACACGGCGTCAAGGGGGGCGATGCGCTGCAGGGCGCTGTCGATGGCGCACCGCACTGCCGCATCCGGGTGGGTGCAGAACACGGCGAACAGCAAGGCCTGGCCGGTCAGCATGTGCTCCGGCAGTGCGCTAAACAGTTTGATGCCGACCGCGCGCACGCCGGCGTCGGCTTCCTGCAGTAGCGCCGCCAGCGTCGCCGGCGGGATCGCATCGGCTGGTTCGGCATGGCGCAGCAGCCATTCGCCAGCCGTCATACGCACGCTGGCCAGGCGGTGGCCGAGCAGGGCAAGCAGGCGCGCATACGGCGCTTGCGCCGCAGCGGCGCGCAGCGGCCGGTCGAGCAGCCATACCAGGTCGGCCGCGATCTCGGGGACCACCGCCTCGGCCTGATCGAGGTCGCCGCAGTTGTCCAGCCAGTCGAGCAGCAGCAGGACGATGACGTCGGCCTGGCCGGTAAGGGCCAGCGCGCCCTGGCACAGCATGCGGCCATGGCGGCGCACCGCTTCGTCGGGCGAGCAGGCCAGGGTGGCCACCAGCAGCGCATCGGCACAGTAGTGGTCGGGGGCGCGGCTGATGCATTCCAGCGCGAAGGTGCGCGCCTGCGGCAGGCTCGATTGCAGCAGCAGGAGCAGCCAGCGGGTGTCTGGCACGCCGTCGGCGAAGCGCTGGCGGCATAAGCCGAATGCGAAACCGGCCGTGACGCTGTAAGGGCTGCGTAACAGCGTGCCGAGTTGGTCGAGCGACAGCTGCGCACAGAAACCGGTGTTGTCGGCAAGGGCGCGCGCGGCGAATGCGTGCACGCCCTCGCAGCGGCTGCCCTGCATCAGCCGGAGCAAGGCGCCGGGGCGCGCATCCCACAGCGCGGGAAAGGCTTCTTCGCGGCTGGTGCTTGGTACGATCGGGCCAAGCTGGAACCAACTGCGCCCGCTGCGGTTGCCGGTCCATGGGCCTTGGCTGCGCAGCAGGCGGTTGAACAAGGTCCAGTGGCTGTAAGCGTCGTAGCTGCGGTTGGCGTGCTGGTGATAGCGGCCATCGAGCCAGTAAGAACGGCCATCGCGCGTGTAGGGCTGGCCGGCGTCGGCATCATCGATCGCCAGCAGCGCGCCGGTGGCCATGGTGACGTAAGCCGGCTCGCCATCCTGGGCCAGGCGGCGCAGCGTGCGCCAGCCGCGCAGCAGCAGGTAGGCGCGCGTGCGCGTGCTATAGGCCACGGTGCTGTCCGGGCGCGCAGCCATGTCGGCGTACGGCACCCATTTGCGGTCGATCCGCACATAGGTGCTCGACGTTTGGGCTGGCGTGGTGTCGAAACGCTGGTGGATCAGGCCAAACAGCTCGCCGTCCTCGCGCATTTCGGCGGCCTTGTAAATATGACGCACCGCGCGGAAGGTGCCTGCGCGCAGCGGAACCTGGCGCAGCTGCGCCAGCAGGATGCTGCGCGCCAGCGGGTCGGCCAGCGCCACCTGGTCGAGCTGTTCGAGCCAGTCCGACAGCGACAGCGTGCTCCATTGGTCCGATTGTGCGCATAGCTGTGCCATGGCTTCCTGGTCGCGCGCGGCCCAGGCGTCGCGCAGGTGCGCCGGCCAGGCGGCGACCAGTTGGTCGGCATGCTGGCGCAGTTCGGCTTCATCGGCTAGTTGCAGCCATGCCTGCCTGGCGATGCGGCAGACCGCGTCCGAGCTACCGCGCATGGACAGTTCGAGCATGGCCTGGGACGCGCCGGTGTCGCCGCAGCGGCCGATGGCCCAGGCCAGGCAGTAGTCCAGCGCCGTGGTGCCGCGCCCGATCAGGCTGACCATCAGCGGCACGACGGCGGCCAGCCTGCGTTCGCCGATGCGCCACACGGTACGCGTACGTTGCGGGTCTTTCAGGCGCCGCCAGATGCCGGGGTCGAGCCGTCCAAGCAGCACGGCGTCGGCCGCGCGCCGTTCGGGGGCAATCTGCGCGGCTGGCGCGATGTCGTCTGCTTGCGCGAGCGGCAGGGCCGTCGGATCGATAAAGCCCTGTGCCTGGCGTTCTGCCAGCAACTGGGCGACGATATGCTCCGCCGTGGTCAGGTCGACCGGTTGGGGCGTGCGTGTACGCTCGCGCCAGTCCTCCCCGCTGCGGCCCTGGCGCACGTTGATGAGATAGCGCGCATCGCCGCCGGGCAGTTCACAGAGGTCGATTTCGCACTCGACTGCGCTGTGTTTTTGCCTGCGTACCAGGCGGGTTGTACGAATCAGTCTCACCGCGTCTGCCCATGATTGAATTGGCGTCAATAGTAACCCGTGGCAGAACTGCTTGTAAATCAGGCAATGAAAATCTACGCGGCGCCGCGCTGCAGCGTGAGTACGAAGGCCACGCCACCGTCGAGGTTTTTGGCGACGATGGTGCCGCCCATCTTGGCCATGTAGGTCCGGGCCACGAACAGGCCCTGGCCGCGGTTGCCGTGCGCGCCCGCTTCTTCCTGGTCCGACACGCCGTATTCGAAAATGCTGCCGATGACATCGTCGGCGATGGTCGGGCCACGGTTGGCGATGGTGACGCCGGCACTCGTTTCGCTGGCCTCGAGCGTGATGTCGATGCTGGTGCCGGTCAGGCGGTAGCGCTGTGCGTTCACCAGGACATGGGTGACCACGTCTTCCAGCGAATATTCGTCGGCCCGCACCAGCACCGCCTGCCGCGCGCCGTGGAAGACCACGTCGGTGATGCCCGCGCAGGGGGCATTGGCGGCCACGTTGCGCAAAAACGCGGCCAGGTCGATCTCCGCCACCTGCAGCACTGTCGACTGGAATGCTTCGCTGGGCGAGGCGCGTCCATACAGCACGCGGATCGCCTGCTGCATGCGCAGCACATAGCGCGCGCTTTGGTTGCCGTCGCCCCCGTCGGTCCCGTGCAGCGCCATCAGCGACTGCAGCGGCGACATGATCTCGTGGCCGACCGCATGCCACATGTCGCGTTCCTGCTCGGTGCGGATGGCCTCGCGCTCGACATCTTCGCGCACGCGGCGCAGCAGGTCGTGCAGGCAGCTGGCCAGCACGCCCAGTTCATCGTCGCCGCGCAGGTCGGACAGGTCGGGCTGTGACGCGTCGCCGCGCTCCTTGACGGTGCGCGCCACCGAATCGGCGCGCTCGATCAGTTCCTTGATGCGGCTGATGATGCCGATTTCGATCACCAGCCATGCCAGCATGAGCGCGAGCAGCATGGCGCCGACGAACCAGGCCATGCGGCTGGCCACCACGCCCAGGCTCTGGCTGACGCTGCGCACGTCGCCGGCCAGCACCACGTCGTAGCTGCCCAGCGGCGTGGCGATGCGGTGGGTCGCGGCCAGCGGGGTATCGTACGTGTCGACCGGCAGGCGCCGGATCAGGGCCGTGAGGCAGTGCTGCGAGGCGTCTTCGGTGCCGCTGGCGCCGGCCAGCTCGATCAACGGCGCAGCACCGCCTGTCACCTTGTCGATGCGCAGCGTCTCGCCCGGCAGCAGCATGGGCGCCAGGTCGGCCAACGAAAAGCCGTCCGCCGCGCTGGCCTTGTCGCTGTCGAGCACCACCGCGTCCGCCCCGGGGGCGAGCACCACCACGCTGACGCGGATCTTGTCCAGGTCACGCGGCGGCCAGGCTTTGCGTTCGCTGGCGCTGTCGCTGCCGAACAGGTCTTCCTGCAGCACGCTGACCGGCAGGCGCAGCGAAAAGAAGGCATTGCGCAGGCAGGCGTCCGGATTGGCGCCGGCGGCTGGCTCGTTGCACTGCGCGTTTTGCCACATCCAGCCGCGGAAGTCCTTCACGGGACGGGTGTGCTTGCGCCCTTCGTCGGTCGCGTTAAAGCCGGTGAGGCGCCCGCGCAGGGGAGCGTACGGGCCGCTCGGCTGGCGCGGCTCTTCCTCGAACGGGGCGATCCATTGATAGGTGCGCCCGCGCAGCGACACGCTCACGCGCACCCGGTGCGACTGGTTCAGTACCTCATCGCCGCTGCGGTGCGAGACCAGGCGCGCCAGGTCGACGCTGCCGGCCACGTAGATGAAGCCGCCGGCCCAGGGGTTGTTGCCGATCGCCGCGCACAGGCTGGCGCCGGGTCCGAACTGGCGCATGCAGCCCGACATGGCGACCGCCTGCTGCACCTTTTGCTGGTCGTCGAAGTCGAGCGCGGGGAACGGCAGCAGCAGCGGGCGCAGGCCCGGGGCAGCGCGGCCTGCCAGCGCTGGATTGAGCAGCGCGAGCTGGCCGGCAGGATGGCGCAGCGTGGCGCTGATCTGCTCCCCGGTCTTTTTAAAGCTGGCCTGGTAGTTGATGTAACTGAGCTGCTTTTCCTGCTGCAGCACCGAGACGGCCAGGCCGAGGGTGGCCAATGCCAGCAGCAAAAAGGCCGCGCGCAGCAGGATGCGCAGGCGGTAGGGCGCGAACCAGCGCCGGCGCGGCGCCACTCAGTCGGCCCAGCGAAAGCCGCGCATCGGCACGTTCTCGATGCATTCGAAGGCCGGATCGATCTCGCGGAAGGCGTCGCGGATGGTGCTCACGTGCTTGCGGATGTTGTCGCGGTTGCGGCCACTCTTGACCACCTCGTACAGTTCTTCGTACGACACCACCTGCCCGCGCCGCGCGAACAGGGCCGCCAGGATGCGCTGCGCCGTCAGCGGCAGGTTGATGCGCTGGCCGCGCCAGGTGGGCGAGCGCTGGCGCAGCGGGTCCATTGCCAGTTCGTCGGCGTCCAGGGCCGGCTTGTCGCGTTCCTTGACCGCGCGCAGGATCTCCAGGAAGGTATCGGTGAAGTCGGCCTCCTCGAAGGTGGCCTTTTGCAGGTAATCCCAGGCGTCGAGCGCCTTCATGATGCTGCGGTAGATCGTCGCCGGCATGGCCGACACCACCAGCACCGGGGTCGCGTGCTTCTTGTTGATGGCGTTGATGATGGCCACGCCCGCATGGCGCTCGCGTCCCAGTTCGATGTCGAGCACCACCAGGTCGTAGCGCTCGCGCGCGATCGCCGCCTCGGCCTCGTCGCGGCTGAACCACTGGTCGACGACGATGCCCGGCTTGGCCGCCTCGATCCAGCTGCGCAGCTGGTTGCTGGTCGGGAGGTCATCCTCGATGACGGCCACTCTGGGCATGTGCTGCTCCTGCTCGTTGGTGAGGGTGCCAGTATCCACGCTTTTGGCCGAAAAGTCATACGCGCCCTGTGAGCTTTTCCTCACGCGGCGCTCCTAAAACCGGCGCGCGGTGAGGGTTCTGGCCCGGCGCGAGGATTGATACTTCCACCCCATGACGGGCACGATACGTCTCAGGGTCATGCGGGTGCAGGACCGGAAAACTGAAAAGGTGAAGCAAATGTCCGATCGGATCAAGAAGGTGGTGTTGGCGGTACGTGCGGCGCTGGCGAGGGGTGCGGCGGGCGCCGGGTCGGTGGTGCGTTCCGGCGCGCGCGTGGTGCCACGTCCGGGCCGGCGCAGCGTGCTGGCGCTGTGCGCCCTCGGCGGCGCCGGCTACCTGCTGGTCAAGCATCCTCCGATGGCCAGGATCGAGCGCGGCAACGTGGGCATCCGCATCAACCAGTTGAGTGGTTCGGCAACCGTGGTGCGCGACGGGACCGTGCTGCTGGTACCCGGCGTGCATGAACTGCGCCAGTTGCCGGTGCTGGACCAGATCTACAAGGCGGCCGGCAGCGGCGAGCAGCCTTACCAGTCGGTCGAAGGGCTGGCGCTGGGCGTGGACCTGAGCGTGCGCTATGCGATCGATCCGGCCAAGCTGGTATTGGCGGCGCAAACTCTGCCGGACGATATTCGCACGGCAGTGATCGACCCGACGGTGCAGGGCGTGATCTACAAGGTGGTTACCCGCTACACCGTGCGCGAGATCTTTTCCAGCAAGCGCGCCGAAATACAGCAGGTGATCGAGGCCGAACTCAAACCGAAGCTGGCGGCCGATGGCATCTTGCTGCGCCACGTCACGATCGGCAAGATCACGCTGCCGCGCGAGTACATGGCCGGGATGGAAACGCTGCTGGCCGAAGAACTGCAGACCGAGAAGATGCGCTACACCTTGGAGTTGAAGGAAAAGCAGGTCAAGCAGACCGCGCTCGAAGCCGACGCCGACAAGATCAAGCGCGAAAAGGCGGCCGAAGCGGCCGGTAACGAACAAATCATCGCCGCCAAGGCGCAGGAGCAGGCCATGGCGCACGTACTGCCGTTCAAACAGAAGCAGATCGAGCAGCGCAGGCTGGAAGCGGAAGCCGAAAAGACCTCGCGCATCAAGACGTCGGAAGGGGCGGCCCAGGCGCGGGTGATCGAAGCGACCGGCGAAGCCGATTCGCGCCGCAAGCTGGCCGACGCCGAAGCGTACCGGCAGGAAGTGGTCGGCAAGGTTAGCACAGCGCAGATGGAACGCGACGGCGCCGTGATCAGCCGCCACCCGCTGCTGATCCAGAAGACCATGGCCGACAAACTGTCCGACAAGGTCTCGGTGATCATCGCCGCGCCGCCGACCGACGGCGGCTTTATCGGCGCCGCGCTGCTGGGGCAAGGCAAGGGAGCGCAGGCACCAGGCACCGTGGCAGCCGCTCCCGAAGCCGGCACCGCAGCAGAGGAAGAATAAATATGCTCAATATGCTCGCTACCCTGACTGCCGCGGCGGCGATTGCCATCGTCACGCGCGACGACATGCAGCTGCGCGCAGCGCCGCGCGATTCGGCGCCTTCCCAGGCCGTGCTGTGGCAGGGCGACAGCCTGGAAATCCGCGGCGCCAAGATGGATTACCTGCAGGTGTACGACCACCGGCGCGAGCGGGCCGGCTATGTGCGGATGGCCAATGTGCGCCAGCTCGACCTGACGGCGTCGGCGGCGCCCGAACTCAAGGCTGTGGTGCGCTTCGTGCGCGACACGCCGGGCGCGGAGGCGCTGGGCATCGGTTATGCGGCCGCTTTTCTCAAGGCCGCACCGGCCGTCGCCATCGACGCCGAGGTGTTCGATGCCCTCGGCAGCATGGCCGAGCGGCTGGCGCGGCGCGGCTCCTCGCGCCTGGACAAGCGCAGCGAGGCGATCGTGGCCGCGCACCTGGAAGTGGTGGCCAACTACGGCGTGGTCATTCGCAGCTACGAGCGCGAAGGCGCGATCGCGCTGTGCTACGACGGCGAGGCGTTCCGGCGCGTGCTGGCGATGGCGTCCAGTCCGACCCAGCGCGCCACGGCGGCGCTGGGCCTCACGCGCGAGGAGTGCATCGATCCGGCGCTGAAGGTGGCGCAGCGTAACGCCTTCGACCAGTGGCGCGCCGAGGTGCTCGACAAGGTCGACGTGAAGGATCTGCCCGAGCATGTGCGCAACCGCATCTACGCGCGGCGTGCGGCCGTATGGTCGTCAATCGCCTTCGAGCTGGCGCGCAAGAACGCCTCGCCGACGGACGCCGCCAACCGCGCGATATTGGAACTGGCCAGCGTAAACAAGACGGAGCTGGCGGAGGAGGACCGCGGCGCCTACGCCGAAGCGGCGGTGCGCGCGGGCAGCGTGCGCTGGGCGGCGGAGCTGCCGGCCGCCGCGCCGGTGGGCCTTGCCGTGGTGACGCGGCCCGGCCCGCCGGGCGAAACGTGCGTGCTGCTGGTCGACGCGCAGCACGACGCGCGTGCGCCGCTGGCGTCGCGCTGCACGTACGGGATCGTGTGGAATGCCTCGGCGCGCGCCAATGCGCAATCGAGTGCGCTCGCGCTGGCGGTGCAACCGCTCGACGGCTGGCGCGAACTGTGGCTGTTCCACCGTGGCGCGGGCGGCTGGCGCATCGATGTGCTGCCGCCGGCGCCGATCGAACCGACGTTGGGGTACGCGGAATTTGCCGGCTGGGTGCCGGGTTCGCCCAAGGTGCTGGTGGCGCGCGAGGCGCGCATCGAGGGGCGCATCAGGCGCGCGTTCGAGATTGTCGACATCGAGACATTGGCGGTGGAAAAAACTGCGGACCGGCCCGATGCGCTCAGCGGTTTCTACCGCTGGCAAGATCCTGTATGGAAACGCCAGACCCTGAGTTTGCGCTGAATCGATGTTGAACTTACACGCCGCCGGCCGCTCCAATGAAGTGTACTCACTTCTTGGGGGAGGCGGCATCATGTGGAAGCAGTCAGTGACGCAGGGCGGCGGCGCGCCTGTGGTTCTTGGGATTAACCGGACGCAGGACGCAAGTATTTGCCTGATGCACGGGTCCGAGCTGGCCTGGGCGATTCAAAAAGAACGCCTCACGCGGCACAAGCACCACTGGGGCCGGCTCGACGACGTCAGCAAGATATACGCGGAGCGCCTGCCCGGGCTCGATACGCCCATCGATATCTTGGTCGAGTGCTACTCGTGCGATGCCGAGTTCGCCCGGGTGGCCGAGTACGAGCGCGAGCTGGCCGACACGCTGGCGCTGGCGCCCGGCTGCCGGCGCGCGCGCATCTCGCATCACCTTTCGCATGTATATAGTGCGTTCCATCCTTCCCCTTTCGATGATGCCGCCGTGATGGTCATCGACGGCCAGGGCAGCCGCGTGGCCGACCTGACCGAAACCTGGGCCGGCGCGGCCGGCGTGCCTGGCGACTGGTGCGAGGTGGCGTCGTTCTACCGCGCCGACCGCCAGCGGGTGGAGTGTCTCGGCAAGCAACTGTGGAATCGCGACGAGCGGCAGCCGGTGGGGCTGGGCATGTTCTATTTCCTGCTGACGCAGGCGATGTTCCCGGGCGAGGGGAATGAAGGCAAGGTCATGGGCCTGGCGCCGCATGGCAAGGCGACGGCGCTGCGCTTGCCGCCACTCGACGTGCGCAACGGGCAAGTCACGATTCCCCAGCGCTGGCGCGAGCTGTTTGCCGAGCGTGGGCGCTTTCGCTATGGCGGCGCGGACGATGCGCGCTTTGCCGATATTGCCAATCTTGCCGCTGCGGGGCAACGGGCGTTCGAAGAGGCGTTGCTGGAAGTGGCGCGCTGGCTGCATGCGAAGACTGGGGCGCGCAACCTGTGCTTTGCCGGTGGCACCGGGCTGAACTGCTCGGCCAATGAGCGACTGTTGCGCGAGACGCCGTTTCGCCGCGTCTTCATTCCACCGGCGCCGAGCGACGCGGGCACGGCCATCGGCTGCGCCCTGTACGGCTTGGCCGAGTTGGGTGGTGCATCCTGCGATTTCCGCTGGACCAGCGATTACATGGGGCCGGAACCGCATATCGCCCAGATCGAGGCCGCCGCGCAGAGTTGCGCGGACTTGCTGGTCGAGCGCATCGACGATCCTGCCGCCATGTGCGCGCGCATGGTCGACCTGCTGTGCGAGGCGCGCGTGGTGGCGCTGTACCAGGGACGCAGCGAATTCGGCCCGCGTGCGCTCGGGCACCGCAGCATTCTCGGCGATCCGCGCATTGGCGCGATGCGCGACGATATCAACGCGCAGATCAAGCAGCGTGAATGGTTCCGTCCGCTGGCGCCGATGGTGCTGCTTGAGCGGGCGGAAGAATTTTTCGACGTGTGCCGGCCGGTGCCGTTCATGCAGTACGCCGCTCCCGTGCGCGAGCGGGCCGAGCGAGTCATTCCGGCGGTAACGCATGTCGACTGCACGGCGCGCTTGCAGACGGTGGGGCCGGATGACGATCCTTTCTTGCGGGCCTTGCTGCACGAGTTCGAAGCACGTACCGGCGTGCCGGTATTGTTGAATACATCGTTCAACCGCAGGGAGGAGCCGATCGTCGAAACGCCGGCGGAAGCCGTGGAGACGTTCCGCCGCACGCCGATCCATGCACTGGCCATGCCGCCGTTTCTGCTGCGAAAGCGGGATGGGGATGGGCTGCTCCGCAGCAATGCGCTCAAGCATCGCGCGTAAGGTTGCGCAGTGCCAGATGACGACGTAAGCGTTGCGAAAATGTATGGCCGGCAGGGGGCAGTATAAAACGCCTTGCCAAGCCGGCAGAGGGTTTGCTATAGTTTGCCTCCCCGAAGAAAACGTTAACGAAATCAAGTAGTTGGCGGGTTGTTAAGGGCGTCTCGAACGAGACGATGTAGTAAAAAAGAGGTTGACGAAAAACGCAAAACGCCGCATAATCTCATCTCTCTGCTGCAACGAACACAACGCTTCGTAGCAAACGGCAGAAGGTAGTACAGAACAAGTTCTTTAACAATTAACAGTCGATAAGTGTGGGCGTTTGATGAAGGTGCCAACAAAGCGCAAGCGATGTTGAATACTTAAATTATCAAATGTTCACAAAAAAGAAATATAGGCGCTTCGCAAGAAGTGGCCTGTCAGTATTTTGAGTGAGCGATCTGTCCGCAAGGACATTAAACAGAGATTGAACTGAAGAGTTT
>DASVVC010000121.1:0-8106 GCA_036386755.1 Telluria sp. | reverse complement strand
TACCACCCCTTCCCATCCCGAACAGGACCGTGAAACGATTTTACGCCGATGATAGTGCTGCAACCAGTGTGAAAGTAGGTTATCGTCAGGCTAGTTATAAGAGAAAGACCCGTGTGAGCGAAAGCCATGCGGGTTTTTTTTCGTCTATAGATTTTACGTTCCCGCTGCCGAACCCGGGTTTAATCCCGTCATCCCGTCATCCCCGCATTGAAGCAGGCAGTTTTAACGCAGCATTAATGCCGCTGATGCCCGAAACTTTGCGTGATGCGGTCCAGAATAATGGCCAGCAGTACCACGCACAACCCGCTTTCAAACCCCAGGCCCACGTTCAGCTGCTGAATGCTGCTTAGCACTTCTCCGCCCAAACCGCCCGCGCCCACCATCGACGTCACGATCACCATCGACAAGGCCATCATGATGGTCTGGTTGATGCCGCCCATCAGTGCCGGCAAGGCCAGCGGCAACTGCACCTTGAAAAGCAATTGCCAGCCACTGGCGCCGAACGCCTGGCCGGCTTCCAGTTGTTCCTTGTCGACTTGCAAAATGCCAAGGGTCGTCAGGCGCACCGCCGGCGGCATGGCGAAAATCACGGTGGCAATAATTCCCGGCACTCGGCCCAGGCCGAACAGCATCACCGCCGGGATCAGGTAGACGAACGCCGGCATGGTTTGCATGAAGTCCAGCAGCGGGCGCAGCAGGGCGTGAAGCTGGCGGTGGCGTGCGGCCAGAATTCCCAACGGAACACCCAGGGCGAGACTGATCAGCGTGGCCGACAAGGTCAGGCCGAGCGTCAACATGGTATGCGGCCAGTATCCGAGCACGGCGATCGATAGCTGCGCCAGAACACAAAACAACGCAAAGCGCCACGACAGCCGACGCCAGGCGACGCCAGCCACCAGCGCCATGACCAGCCAGGATGGCACGGCCAGCAGCAGCGCGGCGACTGCGCCGGCCAGGCTGTCGATCGCGCGGCCGACGCTGTCGAACAGCCCGCCATGGTGATCCATCAGAAAACCGACTGCCGCATTGATCCAGCCGCCCAGCGGCAGCAAGCCATGCAAACGTTCGAGTAAGGCCTGCTCCATATTCAGCCCCGGGCGCTGGCGCGCGTGATGGTGCGCAAGGCGCTGGCGGCGGTAATCAGGCCGAGCAGCACGCCGCTCGCGTCGCGCACGGCGAGCGGGAGGCGCAAGGCGCCAAGACGCGGCATCAGTTCGGACAGCCTGGTATCGGCGGCCACGCTGGTATCTGCCGCGGCGGCGGGCGCACCGGCGTCGGGATCGATCAGGTCGGTGGCCAGCAAGTGACCCGACGTGTCGGCGCTCTGGAAAAACCTGCGTACATGGTCGTCGGCGGGATTGTTCAGGAGCTCGCGCGGCGCGCCCTGTTGCAGCAAGCGGCCGCCGTGCAGGATTGCAATCTGCTCGCCAAGACGCAGGGCCTCGTCGATATCATGCGAGACGAACACAATCGTACGGCGCCGTTCGCGCTGCAGGTTCAACAGCAACTCCTGCATCTCGCGGCGCTTGAGCGGGTCGAGCGCGGAAAACGCCTCGTCCATCAACAGCAGGGACGGGTCAATGGCCAGTGCGCGCGCCAGGCCGACTCTCTGGCGCATGCCTCCCGACAATTGATGCGGATATTGCGCCGCATGGGCCAGTAAACCAACCTGCTCCAGTACGGCAGCGGCGCGGCGATGCCGCTGCGTGCGCCCGACGCCGGCCAGTTCCAGGCCAAACGCGGCGTTGTCGATCACCGAGCGATGAGGAAACAGCGCGCACGACTGGAACACCATGCCCATCGCGCCGCGCCGCAACTGCTGCAGGCGGCGCGGCGCCAGACCGGCCAGGTCGACGCCATCGACCAGCACCTGTCCCGCGCTCGGTTGCGCCAGGCCATTGATAGTGCGCAGCAAGGTCGACTTGCCCGATCCCGACAAGCCCATCAGGACGCACAGGCTGCCTTCGGCGATATCGAGCGACACATCATCGAGCGCCGGTGCCATGGCTTGGTCGAACACTTTGCACACATTGCGTATTGAAACTTTGATCGATGGCATGGTTTCTCTCGTCAGGTGATTACAGCTTGCCGCTCAGGGTCAAGAAGGCGGCGCGTGGTGCGCCGGCGAGCATGGTCGCGAAGCTGCCGGACGGATCGCTGCTGGCAAAGCCATTGGTGCCGATGGTGCCGAAGTAGCGCTTGTCGAACACATTGGTCAGGTTCAGCTGCACGCTGGCGTGGCTGAACGGGCCCAGCTTGCCCAGCTTGTAACCGCCGCTCAGGTTCGCCAGCCAGAACGAAGGCACCGAGCTGTCGTTGAGGTAGGTGTAATAGCGCGTGCCGGTGTACTTGGCATCGGCCCGCGCGAACCAGCCGGCGTACTCGTAAGACAGTTCGGTATTAAACAAGATCCTGGGAGCATCGACCACGCGCTTGCCGTCCACGTCGATCGCCTTGCCACCTTCGTAATACAGCGGCGCTTCCTTGTAGGCGGAATCGTTGAAGGTGAAGGAATTGAACCATCCCCACTGGCGCGACAGCTTCCAGTCGAGCGCTGCTTCCACGCCGCGGGTCTCGACCTGGCCCACATTGGTCAGGGTGGTCGGGCAGCCGGCGATGCCGGTGCAGGTGGCCACGTTGAGCTGGCGGTTCCTGAAGTTGGCCGTGTACAGCGCGACCGAACCCTGCAGCGGGCCGCGCCGCGAACGCAGGCCCACATCGATCGTGGTCGACGTTTGCGGCTTGAGCTTGCCCACGCTCAGGTCGAACGCCTCCTGGGTTTGCGAAAACGGGCCGTCGGCGCCGGCCTGGTAAGCGTTCATGTTCCTGGCCCATGAGGAAAACAGCTCGTCCTGTGCGCTCAGGGCGAAGGTCAGGGCGGCCTGTGGCAGGAATTTTTTCGACGCCGTCAGTTGCCCGGCCGCGCGCCCGCCGGCCTGGTTGCTGCCATCGATGCGCGCTTTGGTGCTTTTGAAGCCGTAGCTCAGATGAAGGCGCTGCTCCAGCGCCGCGTAGCTGTCCTGCACGTGTACTTGCCCGGTCTTGCTGACGAAACGCTGCGCGATGACGGTGGAGAACGGGTTGTCGAGAAAGCGGTCGGTGCTTTCCGGACCGGCCACGGCGTGGAAACGGCGCGCCCAGCTGTGAACGCTGCGCTCGCCCCACAGCCCGGCGCTGACGGTGTGCTGGCCGATTTCCCAGCTCAAGTCGCTGACCACGCCGCTGCGCTCGATCCTGTATTCCTGGGCCCGTACCGATATCGGCACGCTGGCCGAGGACGGCGTGTACGGTGTGTACCAGTGGCTCTCGCCATGGTTGCGGTGATGGTAGACGGTGGTCTTGAGGCGCACCGCCTCGTTCGGCTGCCAGTCCAGGGCGAGGCCGCCCAGCCGGTCGTCGCGCAGGCCGCGGCCCAGGTAATAGGCATCGTCGAGGTTGTTGACGCCGCCGCTGTAGAGGCCCTTGGCCGCATCGACCGCGCGCTGCCAGTTCGGGGCGTAGTTATCCCAGTCGTAGCCGAGCCGGCGCACGCTGTCGAACGACAGATCCTGGTAGTCGGTTTCGTCGCGCGTCGAGTAATTGAAGAAGGCGCTCAGCTGGCTGTTGCCGAGCTTTTGCACCACCTTGGAATTGAACAGGTCCTGGTCCTGGCCGCCATCGCCCTTCCACTTGTCGGCGCGCTGGCGCGTCACGGACACGTAGGCTTTGGTGCCGCTCGATAGCAGGCCGGTATCGTAGCGCACGAAGGTGCGCGCGGTGCGCTCGCTGCCCAGCGTTTGCGCCAGCGTGGCGCCGGCAGCATCGAGCGGGCCGCGCGTGCCGAAACTGACGGTGCCGCCCAGGTTGCTGGTCGAGGCCGTGCCGAGCGCGCCGGTCCCTTGCGAGACGCTGACGTCGCCGATGTTCTCGGACGAGATGGCGCGGCTGATGTGCAAGCCGTTGTGATTGCGGTAGCTCATGTCGCCCAAGGGGATGCCGTCGAGCGTAAAGCCCAGCTGATTCTGGCTGAAGCCGCGGATCGATATGTGCGCCGACCATTCGTAGGCGCCGAACGGGTCGGCCGACTGGAACGAGACGCCCGGCAGCTTTTCCAGGGTCTTGAGCGGGCTGGTGCCGGGCGGCGCGATGGACAGGTCCTTGCGCGTAATGTTTTGCACCTGGCGTCCCTGGCCTTGCACGAAGACGGTTTCGATCGGCGTCTCCGGCGCGGCGGCGCGGGCCGAGCAGGCGAGGGCGTGCAGCACGAAAAAGGTAAGGGGCTTGTATCGCAGTACATGTGGCATCGGTGGCTCCGGCTGAAGGTGGGAAGGCAAGAAGGAAACGTCGGATCAGGGCCGGGCCAGGTGCGCCCGTACCGCGGCCGCGCCATCGGCGCCGCTGCGCGTGCCAACCCCGGCCAGCCAGGCATCGACCAGGGCCGGCCTGGCGCGCAACTGGGCCAGCGCGGCGGCGCGCGCGCTCTGCTTCTTGTCGAGCATGCCGGCGATGACGGCCTGTTCGAGCGCCGCGCTGAACTCCACCTGGGCGAACAGCTTGCCGACGTTGGGGCAGGCCGTCCGGTAGCCGCGCCGCGCTACCGTGCTGACACTGGCGCTGCCGAAGCGCGGGCCGAAGTACTTGTCGTCGCCATCGAGGTAGACCAGCTTGAAGTTGGTGTTCATCTGGTGCGGCTCCCACGCCAGGAACACGATCCATTGCTGGCTGCGGTTCTTGCGCGCCACCTGGCTCAGCATGCCCTGCTCGCTCGATTCGACCAGGCTCCAGCCGCTCAGCGCGTAGCTCTGTGCCGCCAGCATGTTCTTGATGGTCTGGTTTGCCGGAGCGCCCGATTCGATGCCGTAGATCTTGCGTTCGAACCTGTCCGCGTGTTTGGCCAGGTCGCTGAAGGTGCGCACGCCGGCCTGGGCCACGTAGTCCGGCACCGCCAGGGTGAACTTGGCCCCTGGCAGGTTCACGCGCAAGGTGTCGATGGACCCGGCTTTCAGCAGCGGGGCGACCAGCGGCGTCTGGGCCGGCATCCAGTTGCCCAGGAAAACGTCGACCTGGCCTTTCTGCAGTCCCGCATAGGCGATCGGCACCGACAGCGGCAGTACCTTTTGTTCATAGCCCAGCGCGTCGAGCACGATGCCGGTCAAGGCATTGGTCGCGCCGATATCGGTCCAGCCGGGATCGGCCATGCGCACTACGCGGCAGCTGTCCGGCTCGGCGCCGTGGACGATCGAGGGCAGGGCGGCGGCAGCCAACACGGCGGCGCGGCACAGACGCCAGGGAAGGGGGAAGATGTTCATGCGGTTCCTCGCTGCGGGATGGGAAAACGGGCGCGTGCTTCCAGCGCGTCAAGGTCGAGGTGGTTGCGGATATAGCGGGTGGCGGCGTCGCGCGGCACCTGGTAATCCCAGGCGTGATGGGCGCCGCATCGGTGGGCCGCATCGATCAGGTGGCGCCGGGCCTGGCTGGCGATGACCTGCTGGTGCAGCTCGCCTAGTTTCCAGCGCCGCGCCGTCTGCGCGCGGAAGCGCTGCAGCACGTCGGCACTGGCTGGGTCCTGCGCCAGGTTGCGCAGTTCGTCGGGGTCGCCGGGCAAGTGGTAGAGCTGGTCGGGATCGGCAGGGGAATGGATGAACTTGTACTCCCCCTGGCGTAGCATGACGATCGGCGCCAGCGCCCCTTCGGCCAGGTATTCGGCCGCGACGGCGTCGTGGCCGCCGCGCTGCTCCAGGTGCGGCAGCAGGCTTTGGCCATCGGTGTCGAGCGCGGATGGCGCGCCGTGGTGCGCCAGCTCGACCAGGGTCGGCAGCAGGTCCACATGCGACACCGACGCGGCCACCCTGTTGGCCTTGAAGCGCTGCGGCGCGTGCACGATCAGCGGCACCCGCGCCGAGGGTTCGAAAAAATTCATTTTGTACCAGAGGCCGCGCTCGCCCAGCATGTCGCCATGGTCCGAGGTCAGCACGATGATGGTATTGCCGGCCTGGCCGCTGTCGTGCAGCGCGCGCAGCAGGACGCCGATTTGCTCGTCCACATACGAGATCGCGCCGTAGTACGCGCGCCGTGCCTGGCGCACCTGCTGCGGCGTGACGGGCGCGCGGTCGATGCCGATCACCGCGCGCAGGCGGCGCGAATGCGCATCCTCGTCCGGCGGCGCGGCGGGCACGCGCGGCGGGTCGATTTGGGCGTCGCTGTATAAATCCCAGTACGGGGACGAGATGGCGTACGGATCGTGCGGATGGGTCAGCGACACCGTCATGCAAAACGGCCGGCGGTCGGTCTCGCGCGCCAGGTCGAACAGTTTCTGGCGCGCGGCAAACACCACTTCGTCATCGAAATCGAGCTGGTTGCTGCGCACGCAGTGGCCAGCCTGCGTCACCGACGACATGTTGTGATACCAGCTGGGGCGTACCTCAGGGCGTTGCCAGTCCGGCGTCCACGCGAAATCGGCCGGGTAGATATCGGTGGTAAGGCGCTCTTCGAAGCCATGCAACTGGTCGGCGCCGCAAAAATGCATCTTGCCCGAAAGGATGGTGCGGTAGCCGGCATGCCGCAGGTAATGGGCGAACGTGACGGTGTCGGACGACAGAGGGCAGGCGTTGTCGTAGCCACCGGTGGCGGACGGGAGTTTGCCGCTCATTAAGGCATAGCGCGAGGGCGCGCACAGGGGGGAATTGCAATAGGCCGATTCGAACACGACGCCTTCCGCCGCCAGGGCGTCGATGTAGGGGGTCAGCGTGACCTTGTTGCCGTAGGCGGCTAACGCGCCCGGCGTGAGCTGGTCGGCCATCAGGATCAGGATATTTGGCTGTGGAGCGTTCGAGTGCGGCATGGATGCAATCTTGGAAACATATCGATGCATGCATTCTGCGGTGCCGGGCAAAAATTATGAACGTATCAATTTACATATTCATATGCGAAAAATATAAGCGCATCTTATGTAGAGATTTAAATTTCCTTTACAACTTCATGGGCTTGGCGTCAGAATAACTTATTGATCGATAAGAAATAGTTATGGCAAATACAGTTCCGCCTACGCCGTTGGACAGCCTCGTGTTTTTTGAGTCGGCTGTGCGTCATCTTAATTTCACCCTCGTGGCGGAGGAGCTGGGCACGAGCCAGCCGGCCGTCAGCCAGCGCATTGCTGCCCTGGAAAAGGCGTTGCGCACGCCTTTGTTCAAGCGTGCCCATCGCGGTGTGACGTTGACGGCAGACGGCGCCGCCCTGCACGAGGCGGTGTGCGACCATCTGGCTGCGATCCAGGTGGCGGTCGACAAGGTCCGCACCCGGCGAACGCGGCAGGTGGTCACTGTGGCGACCGATTTCGGTTGTGCCCAGTTCTGGCTGATGCCGCGCCTGGCCGAATTCCAGAAATCGCGGCCCGAACTGGACGTGCGCATCGTGACATCGCAAGAGGCATTCGACATCCGCGGCGAAGCGGTCGACCTGGCGTTGTCGTTTGGCGACGGGCAATGGCCCGGCTGCGATGCGCAGCAAATCTTGCCGGAAGTTGTGGTGCCAGTGTGCAGCGCGGCCTTGCTGGAGCGGCACTGTAAGGCGGGCGGTACGCCTGCGGACGTGCTCAGCCTGCCTTTATTGCATCTGGGTAGCAGCAGCCAGACTCCCTGGATGACATGGCAGGCATGGACGCAACTGCAAGGATTGCCGGTTGCAAGCGCCATGCAAAGCCTCACGCTAGGAAACTATCCCTTGGTGATCCAGGCGGCCGTCGCCGGCCACGGCGTTGCGTTGGGGTGGCGGCCGCTGGTCGATGCGATGTTGAATGACGGACAGCTGGTCAGTCTGCCGGTGCCACCCTTGAATACGCAGCGCGGTTACT
Organism: Telluria sp.; assembly: GCA_036386755.1. Taxonomy (GTDB): domain Bacteria; phylum Pseudomonadota; class Gammaproteobacteria; order Burkholderiales; family Burkholderiaceae_D; genus Telluria_A. The sequence goes on along the minus strand of DASVVC010000121.1, from coordinate 278 downwards.
ACCTGGTGCTGCCACGCGGGCAGGAGCCTTCCGAGGCTGTCGACAGTTTGCGTGCCTGGATCGTGCAGGGATGCGACGGGAATAAATAGTTCTTGCCGGATTGCTGGAGGGTTTGCTATAGTTCGCCTCCCCGCAGAAAGGGTTAACGAAATCAAGTAGTTAGCACTCTGTCAGGGCCGTCTCCAAGGAGACGCGGTAGTAAAAAAGAGGTTGACGAAAAACGCAAAACGCCGCATAATCTCATCTCTCTGCTGCAACGAACACAACGCTTCGTAGCG
>DASVVC010000120.1:0-24036 GCA_036386755.1 Telluria sp. | reverse complement strand
GCTACGAACTTGGGTTCCCGCCTGCGCGGGAACGACGAGCTAACGGCCAGACGACGAGCTAACGGCCAGACGACGAGCTAACGGCCCGCCGTACCGTCAGTTCGACGCGCGGCGGTGGACGTGAATGACCGGCTTGTTCTGCTTTAACTTCACGCGGTTGTTCAGGCGCGCCTTGACCGCCGGGGCCTTGGCCGATGCCACGACGCGCGGTTGGTGGCGTCCGTGGCCGCGCAGGCTGGTCTTGATCACCGGCGCACGTGCCGCCGACGCCAGCACGACCACGGGCTGTGCGCGCTGGCGCGTCCTGGCACGGGCCATCACCGGCGCCGGTGCTTCATCGCCGGCGATAAAACGGCGGATGCTCAGCGCGTCGACGATGCGCGCCGAACTGGCTTTGGCATTGAGCAGCACCAAGGTCGCATTCCTGCCCGCCGATTTGATTTTCATGATCAGGCAGCGGCCCGCTTCTTCCGTATAACCGGTTTTCGACAGGCCGATTTCCCAGCCCTTGGCGCCGACCAGGCGGTTGGTGTTGCGGTACTCCACATCGCGCCCGCTGATATTGATGGTGTCGCTCGACTCGGTCGTGATGCGGGTAATCTCGGGATAGGCCGACGCCGCCCTGGCCATCTTGACCAGGTCCGACGCCGTCGACTTGTTGTTCGGCGACAGGCCGGTCGGCTCTTCGATCACGGTCTGCGTCATGCCCAGCGCGGCCACCTTGGCGCGCACGGCCGATTTGAACGCCACCACGCCGCCCGGATAGGTGCGGCCCAGGGCGGCGGCGGCGCGGTTGTCGGAGCTCATCAGGGCCAGCGCGAGCACGTCCTGGCGGCTGATCACGCCGCCGACCGGCACGCGCGAGGTGCTGTGCTTGACGATGTCGACGTCGCGCTGGTCGATCGCGATCAGTTCGTTCATGTTCTGGTGCGCGTCCAGCACGACCATGGCGGTCATCAGCTTGGTCAGCGAGGCGATCGAGACGACCTGGTTGGAATTCTTTTCGAGGAGGATCTTGCCGGTGTCGTCCTCGATCACCAGGACCGATTGCGAGCCGAACGGCACGGCCACGGCGGCCGCGGCCGACAGCGACATCAGTAGGGTGACAAGCAATTTCTTGATCATGTGTTGGGTCTTTGAAGTGGGTCTGGGTCAAGGGCGGCGCGTGGTGCGCGGCAGTTGCCGGATGAATTAATTCTATGCGGCAACTAGTATAGGGGCACGATAGCATCAAAGGCGCGGCCATGTCTAGCGTGCACTTGGCAAAACGAGCCCGAGCGCAAGAAACGCGTTAATAAACTGACGTAAGTACCTGAATTATTTCAACAAAGCAAAGTTTCTTGTATGCTATATGAGTGACGGAAATGCTAGCGCAAGGCGGGAAAAGGGAAGAGAAAACCGCTTCCGCTTTGACGGCGGAAGCGGTAGCAACAGTTACTTGGCCTGGTAGATTTTGTCGAACTCGCCACCGTCGTCGAAGTGGGTTTTCTGCGCTTTTTTCCAGCCGCCGAAGACCTCGTCCACCGTGAACAGCGAAATCGGCTTGTAGTTCGCGGCGAACTTCTTGGCGACCGCCTCCGAGCGCGGACGCAGGAAGTGCTTGGCGCCGATCGTCTGCCCCGCGTCCGAATACAGGAAGTTCAGGTAGGCCGTGGCCTGCTTGCGCACGCCGCGCTTGTCGACGACCTTGTCGACCACCGCCACCGGCGACTCGGCCAGGATCGACACCGGCGGATAGATGACTTCGAAATTGTCGCCGAATTCGGTGCGCACCATCTGCACTTCGCTCTCGAACGTCACCAGCGCGTCGCCGATGTCGCGTTGGGTGAAGGTGGTGGTGGCCGCGCGCCCGCCGCCGTCGAGTACCGGCACGTTCTTGAAGATGCGCGTGACCAGGTCGCGCGCCTGGGCCTCGGTGCCGCCGCGCTTGATCACGGCGCCCCAGGCGGCCAGGTAGGTGTAGCGGCCGTTGCCGGCCGTTTTCGGGTTCGGAATGACCACTTTGACGCCGGCTTTGGCCAGGTCGTCCCAGTTCTTGATCTGTTTAGGGTTGCCTTTACGCACCAAAAAAATCATCGTGGAGTAGTAGGGCGCTGCATTGTGGGGAAACTTTTTGGCCCAGTCGGGCGAGACCACGCCGCGCTCGGCCAGCATGTCGATGTCGTTGGCCTGGTTCATGGTTACCACCGATGCTTCGAGCCCGTCCGCGACCGAGCGCGCCTGCTTGCTCGACCCCCCGTGCGACATGTTGATGCTGACCGTTTCGCCGGTCGTTTTCTTATATTCCGCAATGAAAGCCGGGTTGATTTCCTTGTACAGCTCGCGGGCCACGTCGTAGGACACGTTGAGCAATTGGGCGTCGGCGGCGCTGGCGCCGAGCGGCACGATGGCCAGGGCGGCGGCCAGCGCCAGGATCGCGCGGCGGGCACGCAAATTGCATGTTGTTTTCATGGTGTTCTCTTGGGCTTTCTATTGTAGGAACCGAGACGCATGGTCTAAAATCCGCAGCCAAAATGGAAGGATTGTTTGGTCATATGCTTAGATGTCACTATCCCGGTAGTGTCGCATAAGCTTCCTTGATTTTCTTCGTTGGGTTCGGCCACCGGTCGGGGTAGGCTGATTGGATTGGGCAAATTCGCAACAGGTCCGCTAGCCTGTTCTTGGTATAGTTGGTAGGTGCTGCTTGAGTTTTTGGCAATGATTATTTCTTTTGGCTATTGGTTATGATGACACATGGGTATTGAGATTCGCATAGCTGTGCCTGACGACGCGTTTGCCGCATGCGATGTGCTGCGCCGCTCGATTGCCGAGTGCTGCGTGGCGGATCATCGCAACGATCCCGACTTGCTCAAGGCGTGGCTGGGCAACAAGACGCCGCAGAATGTGGCGAGCTGGTTCGTCTCGCCGGCCAACCACGTTCTCGTCGCCGAACGCGACGGGGTAGTGGTGGGCGTGGCCCTGCTGACCCAGGCCGGCAAGCTGTCGCTGTGCTACGTGCTGCCCGAAGCGCTGTACTGCGGCGTCGGCAAGGCGTTGCTGCAGGGCGTGGAAGCCCAGGCCCGCGCCTGGGGCGTGAGCGTGTTGCGCTTGAATAGCACGGTCACCGCCAGCAAGTTTTACGAGCGCAATGGCTACATCCTTGCAGGCAAGGAGATGAGCTGTTACGGGCTGGAGTGCGACTTCTTCTGGAAGAAGCTGAACGCGACCGACGCGAGCGATCCCGCCCCGAAGAAGCGTTTTTGCAACTGTAGCGGTCAATAACGCGCGTGCGCCCTGTGCACCGGGCAAGCTTGCGCTATAGTGTGCGCCTTGTTTACTGAGTATTCGTCATGGCCACGCGCAGAGATTTTTTACATCAAGGTTTATGCCTGTCCACCATGGGCATGATTTCCGTTCCGCTGATCGGTTGCGGCAGCGCCAGCGCCGCCCCGGCGGACAAGTCCAGGCCGCCGGCCCAGGCCGGCAAAACGGGCAAGCCGGCCGCCGCGGCCCGTGCTCCGGCACCTGTCGCCACGTCCCCGCAGACCGAACTGGCGCCCCCTCCCGATATTTTCGATGCGCAAGCGCTCGATCTCGACTTCTGGCTCAAGCCGCGCGTGCTGACGATGACGCGTCCGCAAAGCGGCGAAAAGACCAAGGTGCTGTACTGGAAGGATGGGCAGATCATCGATTCGGCCTACCAGGAGCTATGCCACCTGATGCGCGATGTCAACGGCAAGGAAACCGCGCCGATCGATCCGAAGCTGTTCGAAACGTTGTGGGGCACCCAGGCTTTCCTGGAACGTTACGGCATCGAGCAGCCGCTGGAGATCTTGTCCGGCTTTCGCACCTCCAAATCGAACGAGAAGCTGCGCGAAGCGGGCGTGCCGGCGGCGCGCCAGTCGCTGCATATCGAAGGCAAGGCCGCCGATATCCGCATTGCCAACCTTAATAGCGAAGTGCTCGGCGGCCTGGTGCGCAGCTTCCGCCAGGGCGGGGTAGGTTACTACTACCGTTCCGGGCCGCGCGGCGGCTGGATTCATGCCGATACCGGGCTGAAACGGACCTGGAAGGGCTGAGCGCTCCGCGCTTTCCAAGTCGCTGTATTTATGTCACTATGTATTTTTAATTGCCGAGTGACAATCATGCGTCAGTTTTTCGCCATCGTGGCTTTGAGCGCCACACCCTGGCTGGCCGCGCCGGCGTTGGCCGGGGAGCCGACCAGGCAGCCCACGCCTGCGGCCTCCATGTCCACGCCCGATCCGGAAGTCATCAAGCAGGCCGGGCAGGGGGAGCGCGATGCGCGCATCGCCATTTTCCAAGGCAAGGACCGGCTGCAATACACCGTGGGTGGCGGCCCGCCGCCGCGTCCCGAGGAAGTCGAGGCCATGCGGCTGCGTTCCGAGATTCCGGTGCAGGTCATGAAGAAGCACGGCATCGAGGCGGTCATCAAGTCGAGCGGCTGCGATATGCGGGCTGCGCGCTGGCAGGAGGCGTACGTCACGGCCTACAACGGCGTGATGGATACGCACTTGCAAAAAAAGCGAGGCGTGCTCTACCGAAAGGCAATCGACGACGAGATTGCGGTTGCGCTTGCCGCCACGCGCTAAGGGTTCGCTTCTCCACGCATTTTTTCCGGCGCCGCTTGACGCGCTCCCCGGGACGCAATTCATTGATGCGTTCGGCACGCGCAGGATAGTGGGTCGTTATGATCGTTGAACAGCCATGGTGGCTGGGCTGTTTATACAGACCAACGATTGGAGAACAACATGGACGTTGATACCTGGCCTTGGAAACTTCCGAAGGGCATGCCGCTCTTCCTGAACGATACGATCGGACGACCTGTGCGCACTGTGCGCCCTGGCGAGGTCATTACGCTGGAATATCGCAGTGGCCGAATCACTTTCTTCCTCGACGACGCCGGCCTCGTTACCGATATCGGCTACGAGCCGGAACTGCCGGCCACGCTACCGGCATGAGGCAGTCGCCTCCAACAGGCCGCGTTCAGCGGCCTGTTTCGGCTGCCCGGCCGGGCGCCGGATCGGTGGTGTTGGCGAGAATACCTTTCATCACCAAGATATCGGATGCGATCGCCTTGTCCTGCTTCCTGTTTTCCATCGAAGCGATGTTCACCGACAGGATCGCCTGCATCCTTTCCCTGGCTGGCGCATACACCTTGCCTAATAATCCCCATGCCTGAAAGCCGCATGCCCGCCTGAACACTTCCGAGATGGGTTCTTCCGGCACGGGATGGTCATGCAGCCAGACAAACGCTTCCAGTGCGTCAGGGTAGTTGCCTTGCACGACTAACTGGCATGCCCTGATGTACGTTTCCTTCAGTTTTTCCATCGTCCATCTCCAATGCGGGGAAATGGGTTGGACCGTGCAGGGCAATGGGTAGTTCGGCCTCGGCGAGGTTCAATAGGGGCCGCGATAGCTGTCGAGCCAACTCCAGTCGCCGGTATGGCAACTTGCCGTGCAATTTCTCAGAAAATCGTTGATCACCATCCTGCAGTTGTACCGGCCCTCGCTATCGCGCGCGGTCGTCAGTTCGCACACCACATCGAGATTGATCGAGGCAGGTATGCAGATCGATAACTTGCAGCGCTGCGGATCTTTATGCGCATCGCGCAGGTTCGACAGTGGATCGCCGCCTGCGCCGGCGCCGGCAACGTACCGCATCAGGCCGGGCATGCCGCACATCGCTTCGTCACCACCGTCCGCGGGTATCGTGCGCCCCAACGGCACTGGTACCGCACGTTGCTGGCGCACAAGCGCTGCCTCATCGCTTTTGCTCGGCAGATCGGTTGCGGCCGTGCCGCTTGCCGGGGGCGCTATCTCTGGGGCGCTCGCCCCCGCTGTGCGCGACGCCACAAAAACCAGGATCAGCGCGACGACGAGTTTCTTATTCATAAAATCCCTATCAGAATTGTTGAGCCCGACATCCAGTAGAAAAATGGGCGCACCTCCGCGGCCAGCCACGCACACGTGAGCTGGAAGGTGGGGTAACCGAGGGTCACTATACTGTATGGATATACAGTAGTAAACTGAAAAAAATGAGAGTTGGTGCGAGGGTAGGCTCAGGGGGAATTCATGCTTGCGAAGTCAGGGCGCATCCCGCCATGTGGACGGCAGGAAGCAGAAATCGCTTTCGGGGGCGATGGGAGCGTTGCGTGGGGGCCAAGATGAAGCAAGCGGGCCCGGCGCGTTGCTCGACGCTATTAACCGGGCACGACCGGTTTTTCAGCGGCTTTCTTCCAGACGGGGAGGCGTCCAGTCAGATGGTTTTTTTTCAACCGTCGGCTGCGAAGGCATCGGGATTGTGATGACGATCGGAGGCGCGACGGCTGGAACTTTCGCCGTCACGTTATTGAAAAGAAAGGTCATGATTGCGAGCCCGATCGTGCCCAGTAACAGGACGATGCCGACAACCCACTTCAGTGTATCGGCCTGCGATTTTTGCAATGACGCTTCAAATCTCGCAAATTGGGCATCCATATTGGCTCGTAACGATGAAATCCCACTTTCAAGGGCGAGTTCGATCGAAGCAAGCCTGCCGTCGACTTTCGTCTCGAGCACTTTTAGCTTTGTATCGACTTCCTCTCGGCTTGGGTTTGTCATCATTCGATGTTCAATCGCGCCACCGCGATTGTCAAGCGGGGCACGCAAGGACAGCGCGCTTGCCTGTGCGATCACTGTCGAAACTGGTGCGTGGTCCAGGAATCGAACCTGGTTATCAGTCATTCGGTCTGAGACGCTCCTGACTGGGCTTTACCTGATAAGCGAACCCCGCACCATCATCATAATCCGAAAATTCTTAAAAGCAATAGAAATTTTCGCACATTAACGAACTGGCTCAGTCGTACACATACGGCTTGACCGGCAACTCATTCTCGCGTTGCTTGTCGAGCTCATCCAGATCGACCCGGTGATCCCACCATATGTACCAGCCGCGCTTGCGGTCTTCCTGTACTTCCGGATGCTTTGCCAGATAATCGTGCATGAATTGGTCGAATTCGGACACGTAGGCCTTGCTGGCAGGACGGTATTTCTCGGTGTGCTTCATCATCAGCCCCCTGTTAACGCTATTAACGCTACTATGACCACCCATGCGCGCGTTGGTTCCACGCCGGTTCCATGTACGTGCGGCTGAAAATGCCGTACGATACGCGCCGTTATCGCTCAACTCTCAGGACGCAATGAACTCAGAAACACCCGAGCCAGCGCCGGCGCCGCGCTTTCGCCCCCGCCCCTGGACCGCGCTGGAAACCCCGCAAGACGTCGAGCTGTGGATCGATGAGCACAACCAGAGCCTGACCGAACACATCGCCCCGCACGAAACCGGCTACGGCGTGTGCTTTACCCTGGCCGTGGGCGGCAATATCTACATGCAGACCAGCGCCGACGCCGTCATTCTCGACGTCGACGACGATGCCGCATGGATCGCACCGCTGATCATGGCCGCCACCGGCGTCGAGGCGCCGCAGGGCCAGCTGTGGGTGCTGCCGGACGATAAACTGGTCCAGCTCATCATCGGATTGTCGACCCTGGTCGCCAGCACCACCCTGGTGGTCGGACACAATTTTGGCGGACGCCACCGTAAGGCGAGCTATTCGCGCTAAACTGCTTTTCTTTTCCATAACATTGTCGCCTCCATGCCCGCTTTCACGCCCACGCGCTCCCGCCGCCTTGCATTGACCCTGACCCTCGGACTGATCGGCGCCGCCCTGGCGATGCCGGCCGGCGCGGCCGACCTGCTCGCCACCGCCAAGGCGCGCGGTACGCTAAAAATCGCCATGGAAGGCACCTATCCGCCCTTCAATTTCAAGGACTTGAAGTCGAACCAGCTGGCCGGCTACGATGTCGACGTCGCCACCTTGCTGGCGGCGCGCCTGGGCCTCAAGCCCGAGTTCGTCACCACCGAGTGGAGCGCCATCCTGGCCGGGCTGGCCTCCGGCAAGTTCGACGTCGTCGTCAGCCAGGTGGGCATCAATCCCAAGCGCGAGCAAACCTTCGATTTTTCCGAGCCGTACACCTATTCCAATCCGCAACTGATCGTGCGCAAGAACGAGAAGGCGAGCTACGCCAGCCTTGCCGAGTTGAAGGGCAAGAAACTGGGCGTGGGGCAGGGCAGCGTCTACGAGCAGCAGGCCAAGGCCGTACCCGGCATCGAGGTGCGCAGCTACCCGGCCGCGCCGGAAACGCTGCAGGACCTCGCTTTCGGCCGCATCGACGCGGCCCTCAACGACAGCCTGATGGTCGCTTACCTGTTGAATCATTCCAAGCTGCCGATCCAGGCCGGCGCGCGCGTCGGCAATGTCGAGCGCATGGGCATTCCTATCCGCAAAGGCAACCCGCAGCTCAAGGCCGCCTTGAATAAGGCGCTGGCCGAGGCCCAGGCCGACGGCAGCCTCAAGAAAATCTCGGTCAAGTGGTTCGGCAGCGACGTCAGCCGCCCGGCCGCGCAGCCCTGATCCGGGCCGGTGCCGATGGATTGGGCCGGCCTGGCCGAACTGTTGCGCGATGCCGCGCCGTCGATGCTCAAGGGCACCGGCTACACGGTCATTTTTGCGCTGGCCTCGATGGTCGGCGGCCTGCTGCTGGGCTTTCCCACGGCCCTGATGCGCCTGTCGCGCTGGAAACTGGTGCGCGCCCCGGCCGAACTGTACGTCAGCGCGATGCGCGGCACGCCGCTGCTGGTGCAGCTGTATGTCATCTATTACTGGCTGCCGAGCATCGGCATCGACTTCCCGCCCGTGGTGGCGGGCGTGCTGGCGCTGTCGCTCAATGCCGGCGCGTTCCTGTCGGAGAGCCTGCGCGGCGCCGTGCTCGGCGTGAGCCAGGGCCAGTGGCGCGCCAGCTTCAGCCTGGGCCTCGGTTACTGGTCGACCCTGTACCACGTGGTGCTGCCGCAAGCCTTGCGCGTGGCCGTGCCGTCGATGAGCAACACCTTGATCAGCCTGATCAAGGACACTTCGCTGGTCTCGGTCGTCACCATTAGCGAGCTCATGCTTGCGACAAAGGAAGCGGTCGCCGGCAGCGCCAATCCCTTGCCGCTGTATATGACCGCAGCCTTGATCTACTGGTGCCTGAGCCTGCTGTTCGAAGCGCTGCAGCGTTATCTGGAACGGCGCCTGAACCGCGCGCACCGCTGACGCCCGCGCCGCGTAGCGCGTCTGCGAAGCACTGCGCATTTGCGGATCACTGCGAATGTGCGGCGCAAGGGCGGGTGGCGCTCGACATTGCGCCCGCGCCCATGCTAGTCTTGTCGACAGTGCTTCCACCCACCGATTTGCGCTGTGCGCGCGCCGGTGAGTGGCGGATGTCCGCAGGCGTGTGCAATGTGTGCGAGGTGACATGGACAACGATCACGATCCGGCTGCACAGGGTTCCGCGCAAGCGCGTAGCCGCCATGACGACCGAGCCACGCCAGGCCGGGCCACGCCAGGCCGAGCCACGCCAGGCCGCGCCGCGCCAGACCGGGCCGCGCCGGGCCGGGCCGCCTCAAGCCACGCCTTGCCCGGCGGCGCCTTCGCCTGGCACGCCGGCCCGCCCCCGGCGGTGCCCATCGACCTGCCTGGCCACGCGCCCGCGCCAGCCCTTGACGCCAGCGGCGTGACAGTCGAGCGCCTGCGCCGCGAGCAAGACCTGGCGCGCTCGGGCGACCTGTATCTGCTGGCACCGGTCGGCTATTTCCTGCTGGCCTTCGACACCACCTTGCTGCAAGTGAACCTGGCCGGCGCCACCATGCTGGGCGTGGCGCGCGCCAACGCCGGCCTGCACCGTTTCCGCTCGTTCGTGGCACCGGCCTTCCTGACCGATTTCGACGCCTTTTTCGCCAGTTCCCTCAACAGCGGCACCGGCGAAACGTGCCGCATGCGGCTTCGAACGCCGGACGAGCGCGGGATCGACGTTACCCTGCACGGCAGCGCCGACGGCAGCGGCCAGGCTTGCCGCGTGATCGTCGAACGCGCCGAAGGCAAGCAGGCCGCACTCGAACGCAGCGAAGAACGCTTGCGCCGCATCGTCCACAGCGCCGGCGAAGGCATCTGGGAGATCGACGCCAATGCCAACACCACCTTCGTCAACCCGCGCATGGCGCACATTCTCGGCTACAGCATCGAAGAGATGCTGGCGCGCCCGCTGCTTTCGTTCATGGACGAGGAGGGCATAGCCATGCTCGAGCAGTGCTTCGCCGAGCGCGCCCGGGGCGGGCCGGTGCCGTACGAGTACCGCTTCATCGGCAAGGACGGCAGGGTGGTCTGGACTTCCATGTCGATCAGCCCCATCCTCGACGCCGAGGGCGCCTGCACAGGCGTGCTGGCGCTGGTCACCGACATCACCGAGCGCAAGCAAGCAACCGAGCTGATCTGGCATCAAGCCAACTACGACACCCTCACCGGACTGCCCAACCGCCACATGTTCATGGACCGGCTGGGGCACGAAACGCGCAAGGCCGATCGCGGCGCCGCCTTCCTCGCGCTGCTGTTCATCGACCTGGACCACTTCAAGCAAATCAACGAGCGCCTCGGCCAGGCGCGCGGCGACCTGATGCTGGTCGAAGCGAGCCGGCGCATCGCCCACTGCGTGCGTTCGAGCGATACGCTGGGGCGCCTGAAAGGCGACGAGTTCACGGTGATTTTGTCGGGGCTCGACCATATCGGCAGCGTCGAGCGGATCGCCCACGCCATCGTCGCGGCGCTGGCCTTGCCGTTCGAGGTCGATGGCGAAAAGACCTTCCTGTCGGCCAGTATCGGCATCGCCCTGTATCCGCCGGACGCGCGCGACGTCCAGCAGCTGGTCGAGCGCGCCGAGCGCGCCATGGCGGCCGCCAAGAATGCCGGCGGCCACCAGTTCAGCTACTTCACGCCCGATCTGCAGCAAGCCGCGCAGGCGCGCCAGAGCATCGCCGACGACTTGCGCGCAGCCATTGCGCTGCACCAGTTCGAGATTGTGTACCAGCCGATCGTGTCGCTCCAGACGGGCGCGGTGCACAAGGCCGAAGCGCTGCTGCGCTGGCGCCACCCGACGCGCGGCTTGCTGGGGCCGGCCGAATTCATCCCGTTTGCCGAGTCGAACGGGCTGATCGTCGAGATCGGCGACTGGGTGTTCCGCGAGGTGGCGCAGCAGGTGCAGCACTGGCAGCGCAGCATCGATCCGTCGTTCCAGATCAGCGTCAACAAGTCGCCGGTGCAATTTAGGCGCGATGCCGACCTGTATCTGAGCTGGCTCGATTATCTGAACGAACTCGGTTTGCCGGCGCACAGCATCGTCATCGAAATTACCGAGGGGGTGCTGTTCGAAGGGGCGGCCCAGGTGATCGAGCGCCTGCGCCAGTTCCGCGCGATGGGGCTGCAGGTGGCGCTGGACGACTTCGGCACCGGGTATTCCTCGCTGTCGCACCTGAAACGGTTCGATCTCGATTATGTGAAGATCGACCAGTCGTTCGTGGCCACCCTGGAGAACGACGCGGGCGACCTGGCGCTGTGCGAAGCGATCATCGTCATGGCGCACAAGCTGGGGCTGAAAGTGGTGGCGGAAGGGGTGGAGACCAAGGTGCAGCGCGCGCTGCTGGTCGACGCCGGCTGCGACTACGCGCAGGGCTATGTGTTTGCCCGGCCGATGGCGGCGCAGGAATTCGAAGCGATGGCGACCGCGGGGGTGCCGCGCTTGCCGCATTGAGAGGAGCTTGAAAGGATGCGGTGGTTAGTCGCGTCCTTGCATCGGTAGTCGTTGAGCCGTCGTCCCCGCGCAGGCGGGGATCCATAGCACCTTCAAGTATCGGTGCTATGAATTCTAGCCGAGCACGGCGTTTGCGAGGCAATGGCGATTACAGCCTTACATCCCCGGATAATTCGGCCCGCCGCCGCCTTCCGGCGTGACCCACACGATATTCTGGGTCGGATCCTTGATATCGCACGTCTTGCAATGCACGCAATTTTGCGCATTGATCTGCAAGCGGTCCTTGCCGTCGTCGGTTTTCACGTACTCGTACACGCCCGCCGGGCAATAACGCGACTCGGGACCGGCATACTGCGCCAGGTTGACCGACACCGGAATGCTGTCGTTCTTGAGCGTCAAGTGAATCGGCTGGTCTTCCGCATGGTTGGTGTTCGAAATGAACACCGACGACAACTTATCGAACGTCAGCTTGCCATCCGGCTTGGGGTATGTGATCGGCGCATAATTGGCCGCCGGTTTCAGGCACTCATGGTCGCCATAATCGCGGTGCAGGGTCCACGGCGCTTTTCCGCGCAAAATCAGCTGGTCGATGCCGGTCATGATCGAACCGAGGTACAGGCCTTTCGACAGCCACGGCTTGACGTTACGCGCCACGTGCAGTTCCTCGTGCAGCCAGGATTGCTCGAACGCGGTCGGGAAGCTCGACAATTCATCGTGCTGGCGCTGCTCGCCGAGCGCCGCGAAGGCCGACTCGGCCGCCAGCATGCCGGTCTTGATCGCCGCGTGGCTGCCCTTGATGCGGCTCATGTTCAAAAAGCCCGCCTCGCAACCGATCAGCGCGCCGCCCGGGAACACCAGCTTGGGCAAGGCTTGCAGGCCGCCGGCCGTGATCGCTCGGGCGCCGTACGAAATGCGCTTGCCGCCTTCGAAGAAGGTGCGGATTTCCGGGTGCGTCTTGTAACGCTGAAATTCTTCGTACGGCGACAGGTACGGGTTCTCGTACGACAGCCCGATCACATAGCCGACCATGACCTGGTTGTTTTCCATGTGGTACAGGAACGAGCCGCCATAGGTATCGGACTTGAGCGGCCAGCCGGTGGTGTGGATCACCAGGCCCGGCTTGTGCTTGGCCGGATCGATTTCCCACAGCTCCTTGATGCCGATGCTGTACGACTGCGGGTCCTTGCCCTTGTTCAGGTCGTACCTGGCCATGAGCTGCTTGCCGAGGTGGCCGCGCGAACCTTCCGCGAACATGGTGTACTTGGCATGGAGTTCCATGCCGAGCTGAAAGGCTGCGCTCGGCTTGCCGTGGCGGTCGACGCCCATGTTGCCGGTCGCCACGCCCTTGACCGAGCCGTTCTCGTTGTACAGGATTTCGGCGGCAGGAAAGCCCGGGAAGATTTCCACGCCCAGCGCTTCGGCCTGCTGGCCCATCCAGCGCACCACATTGCCCAGCGAAACCACGTAATTGCCATGGTTTTCGAAGCAGGCCGGCGTCATGAAGCCCGGCGTCTGGTAGGCCTTGCTTTCGGTCAGGAACAGAATGCGGTCTTCGGTCACGGCGGTATTCAGCGGTGCGCCGAGTTCTTTCCAGTTTGGAATGAGTTCAGTCAGCGCGCGCGGGTCCATCACGGCGCCGGACAGGATGTGTGCGCCAATTTCGCCGCCTTTTTCCAGCACGCAAACGGACACTTCCTGGCCCTTGTCGGCCGCCATTTGTTTCAGGCGGATGGCAGCGGCCAGGCCGGCAGGGCCTCCGCCGACGACAACGACGTCGTACTCCATTGCTTCGCGCGGACCGTATTGTTCGAGGATGTTGATTGGCTCTGTCATGGTCTCTTCATGGGATAGAAAAATTTAAGCACGAGTGTGCGGCTTTTTGCCGAGGATTGCAACTTTGGCGCCATTTTACGGACATTATTAGACGCTGCCATCTAATACTGGCAATTTGTGACATCATTATGCTTTCGCAAGATCACCGCACAGGAGCCGATCGTGGGTATTGAAGTAAATTTCGAAGGAAAAATCGCACTCATTACCGGCGCATCGAGCGGCCTTGGCGCGCGTTTCGCCAAGGCCCTGGCCGGCGCCGGGGCCCAGGTCGTGCTGGCTTCGCGCCGTACCGACCGCCTCAAGGAGCTGCGCGCCGAGATCGAAGCCGACGGCGGCGCCGCGCACGTGGTCACGCTCGACGTGACCGACCTGGCCAGCATCAAGTCGGCCATCGCGCACGCCGAGACCGAAGCCGGCCCGATCGACATCCTGGTCAACAACTCGGGCGTCTCGACCACCCAGCGCCTGGTCGACGTGACGCCGGAAGACTACTCCTACGTCATGGACACCAATCTGCGCGGCGCGTTTTTTGTCGCGCAGCAAGCCGCCAAGCGCATGATCCAGCGCGCCAAGGGCGACCCGAAAAAGCAGCACCGCATTATTAATATTGCCTCCGTGGCCGGCCTGCGCGTGCTGCCGCAAATCGGCGTGTACTGCATGAGCAAGGCCGGCGTGGTGCAAATGACCAAGGCGATGGCGGTGGAGTGGGGCAAATACGGCATTAACACCAACGCCATCTGCCCCGGTTACATCTCTACCGAAATCAACGAGGAATACTTTGCCACCGAACAGGGCCAGAAACTGATCGACATGCTGCCACGCAAGCGCCCCGGCAAGCCGGAAGACCTCGATGGCCTGCTGCTGTTGCTCGCCGCCGAAGAAAGCCACTTCATCAACGGCGCCATCATCACCGCCGATGATGGTATGACCGCGCAATAATGTAAAAGTTCGTCGTCCGGCGGCACCGCATACGTCCCGCCGGTGCCCCCGCCGGTGCCAGGTCTGACATTCGCACACGGCCTCGGCAGCAGCTGCCGGCGCCGGTCGTGACACCCGGGGAGGGCGCAGCCGTGCAGCGTCCTCTCCTTTCCCACTCCTCTTTCCGCTGATATCGCTTACCTTCGCGCACCGGTCCGGTCGCGAATTTGTTGCTTCCTAGCCCCCGTCCGGCAGCTCCCTCTGTTGTGCATGAGATATTTATTTGCATAAAAATCGCTATCAGTGGGACAATTCGCACTTCTGTTGCTTGTCGATACTTTAGTTTCTCGAATGGAAGTATTCCTCTAGGAGCCAGTATTACTGACGGTTTATAATTCAGACTGTATGTACCCTAGAGAAACAAAGTATCAAATGCGAGTAGACGGGCTGACGTTTTCCATTGCTGCGCATTCGGCCTGGGCGCCCGGTCTCGCAACGCCCGAGGCGTGGGCCGCATGGGCCGAGGCGCCAGTGCGCATCGGTACCGGTGCCGACCCGGCCGTGGCGGCCATGCCGCCCATGCTGCGCCGCCGCGCGGGCTTCCTGGGCAAGATGGCGCTCGAAGTGGCGTACCGCTGCCTGGATGGACGCACCGATATTGCGGCCGTATTTTGCTCGCGCCATGGCGAAGTCTCACGCGCGGTGGACCTGCTGGGCGAACTGTCGCGCGGCGAGCCGATGTCGCCCACCGGTTTCGGCCTGGCCGTGCACAACGCCAGCGCGGGCCTGTTCTCGATCGCGCGCAGCGACCGGGCCAATCACATGGCCTTGTCGGCCGGTGCGGCGACGGTCGAACACGGGGTGGTCGAAGCCTGCGGCCTGCTGGCCGACGGCGCGCCGATGGTCCTGCTGGTGGTCTACGACTGCGCGCTGCCAGAGGCGTTGGCGCACTTTGAAGATTGCGACGAACAGCCGCACGCGTGGGCATGGCTGATGACCGCGCCCGGTGTCGATGCCATCAGCCTGGCCTGCGACGGCGCCGATGACGAGCTTGCACCGTCCACCCAGCCCGGCGGCCTGGACGTGCTGCAGTTTCAGTTGAG
Source organism: Telluria sp. (assembly GCA_036386755.1). Classification (GTDB taxonomy): domain Bacteria; phylum Pseudomonadota; class Gammaproteobacteria; order Burkholderiales; family Burkholderiaceae_D; genus Telluria_A. The sequence goes on along the minus strand of DASVVC010000120.1, from coordinate 8,521 downwards.
CGGTGCGGCGCGGCTGGTGCGGCGCGCCGGAGCGCAGCGCTGGACCTGGACGCGCGATGGCGATGCTTAGCTGGACCGGGCGGATCGGCCGGTACTGGCGCGTCCTGGCCACCGGCATCAGTTTTCTCGCTTTCGGCATCGGCGGCCTGCTGCTGCGGATCGTGGTCTTTCCGCTGCTGCAGCTGGTCGTGTGGGAGCGCGCTGCACGCGTCTGCGCGGCGCGCGCCATCCTGCGCCTGACGTTTCGCGGGTTTGTGGGCCTGATGCGCGGCCTCGGTGTACTGCGCTACGAATTCATCGGCCTCGAAAAACTCGAACGCGGCGGCCTGCTGATCCTGGCGAACCATCCCTCGCTGATCGACACCGTGTTCCTGATGGCGTTCGTCAAGCGCGCCGACTGCATCGTCAAGAGCCACTTGTGGAACAACCCGTTTACGCGCGGCCCGGTACGCGCCGCCGGCTACATCAGCAACGACAGCGGCGAGCAGCTGGTCGAGGCGTGCATCGCCTCCCTGCGCGCCGGTAACAACCTGATCATCTTCCCGGAGGGGACGCGCACCCCGGCCGGCGGCGCCATCAGCCTCAAACGCGGCGCCGCCAACATCGCCGTGCGTGGCGCGCGCGCCGTGACGCCGGTCGTCATCGACTGCCAGCCGCCCACGCTCGGCAAGGGCGACAAGTGGTGGCGCGTGCCGGAGCGCTTCGTGCAGTTCCGGCTCGAGGTGAAAGACGATATCGAAATCGGCGCCTTTTTGGGCGACGACATGAGCGAAGTAATGGCGGTGCGTCATCTGACGGACCACCTGCAACAATTTTTTACTGGAGAGTACCAAGGCCATGCTTGAAACAGAAGTGAAACAACTGATCATCGACGTCCTGCAACTGGAAGATATTGGCGTCGACGACATCGACAGTGCCGCGCCGCTGTTCGTCGAAGGCCTTGGCCTGGACTCGATCGATGCGCTGGAACTGGGCGTGGCGCTGCAAAAGCGTTACGGCATTTCGCTGTCGGCCGATTCGGAAGACACCCGCAGCCATTTCGCGTCGGTGCGCGCGCTGGCGGCGCTGATCGAAACCCACCGCAAAAAGTAATGGAGGTTGTATGGTAGACGTAAACAATATGAGCCGCGACGAACTGCAGGCGTGGGTTGTCGATCTGCTGGCCGAGATGTTCGAGCTCGATAAATCGGCCCTGACGGCCGAGTCGAACCTGTACGCCGATCTCGATATCGACAGCATCGACGCGGTCGACCTGGCGGTCAAGCTCAAGCAGCTGACCGGCAAGCGCCTGCAACCGGAAGTATTCAAGACCATCCGCACCATCGGCGACGTGGTCAACGCGCTCGACGCCCTGGTCGAGGAACAGGCGGCATAGGCATGCGCCTGTTGGCCGCGCCGTTAGCCCCGCTGTTGTCCGCGCTGTTGGCCGCCATATCGGTCGTCCTCACGCTGTCTTATCCGCTGGCCATCTGGTACGGCCAGGGCAGGGTGGAGCCGCGGGCGTTGGCGCTGCTGCTGGTGCTTGCCGCGCTCGCGCGCCTGCCGGCCATGAAGGCGAGCGTGTCCGCGCGCTGGTCGGGCGCCGGCGCCCTGCTGCTGGCGGCGCTGACGGTGATGGGCAACGGCATGCTGCCCTTGAAGCTGTACCCGGTGCTGGTCAACGCCGGCTTGCTGGCGGCGTTTGGGTACACGCTTACCACGCCGGTGTCGATGGTCGAACGCTTTGCGCGCATGCGCGAGCCAAGCTTGCCGCCGGCGGCGGTGGCCTACACGCGCACCGTCACCAAGGTGTGGTGCGGGTTTTTCGTGGTGAACGGCGCCATTGCGCTGGGCACCGCGCTATGGGCTTCGCAAGAGGTTTGGTCGCTGTACAACGGCGTGATTTCGTACGGCCTGATGGGCGTGCTGTTCGCCGCTGAATTTTTGGTACGCCTGCGCTTTAAGCGATTGCATCATGGTTGATTTGTTTTCTGTTTTAGGCGCGCGCGATGGCGCCGCCATCGCCGGCTGGCGCGACGGCGCCGCGGTCGGCGTCGCCGCCTTGCGTACCCGCGTGGGCGCATGGCGCGCGCTGGCCCTGCGCACGCCGGGCGCGAACGCCGCCCTGTACATCGAGGACAGCCTCGAATTTGCCGCCGCGCTGCTCGGCGCCTGGCAGGCCGGTAAAACCGTCTGGCTCACCGCCGACACGCTCGACGCCAGCTGCGTCGCGTTGGCGCGCTCGGTCGACTGTTTTATGGGCGAGTTCCCGGCGCGCTGGACCCCGCTGCAGCCGTCGCCGGATGACGTGTGCGTCCTGCCATGGAGCGCTCCCGAAGCCAGCTTTCCCGCGCTGGTGGTGCACACCTCCGGCAGTACCGGCGAACCGCAGGCGATCCCGAAAAAACTCTCGCAAATGACGTGCGAAGTGGCCACCCTGGAGGCGCTGTTCGGCCCTGCCATGGGCGAGGCCGACATCATCGCGACCGTCTCGCACCAGCATATCTACGGCCTGCTGTTCAAGGTCCTGTGGCCATTGGCCGCCGGCCGCGCGATCCACGCCGCCAGCCTGGCCTATCCGGAGCAGCTGGCGCAGGTGCTGGGCCAGCGAACATGCGTGCTGGTCGCCAGCCCGGCCCATTTGAAGCGCCTGCCGTCCCACCTGGACTGGAGCGCCGCGACAGCGAACCTGCGCATGGTGTTCTCGTCGGGCGGGCCGCTCGCGCCGGACGCCTCGGTGGCGGCCGGCCACCTGCTCGGGCACGTCCCGACCGAAATCTACGGCAGCTCCGAAACCGGCGGCGTGGCCTGGCGCCGCCACCACCCAGGCTCGCCCGGCGCATGGGAAGCACTGCCCGGCGTCGCCTGGCGCATCGCGCAAGACAGCGGCTGCCTCGAAGTGCGCTCCAGCCACCTGGGTGACGACGGCTGGCTGGAACTCGAAGACCGCGTCAATGCCGCCCAGGACGGCCGCTTTTTGCTGCTCGGACGGGGCGACCGCCTGGTCAAGATCGAAGAAAAGCGCATCTCGCTCGACGCCATCGAAGCCGCTTTGCTGGCCTCTGGCTTTGCCAGCGAAGCGCGCGTGATTGTCTGCCCCGAGCGCGCCGGCGAACGCCAGGTACTGGCCGCGTTCGTCATTCCAACCGCCAGCGGCCGCGCGCTGCTCGATGCCGAGGGCAAGCAGGCGCTCAACGCGCTGCTGCGCGCCCACCTGGGACGCGTGGTGGAAGCGGTCGCGCTGCCGCGCCGCTGGCGCTATCTCGATCAACTGCCGCTCAACGCGCAGGGCAAGACCACCCAGGCGCAGTTGCTTGCCTTGCTCGGCGTGGGCGACGCCCGTCCCCGCGTGCCGCAAGTACGCCTGGTCGAGCAGGATGCGCAGCGCACCCTGCTCGAACTGGTGGTGCCATCGACCCTGTTCTACTTCGACGGCCACTTCACGCAGGCGCCGGTGCTGCCGGGCGTGGTGCAGGTCGACTGGGCGATCCGCTACGCTCGCGAGCACTTCGCCGTGGCGCCGGGCTTTCGCGGCATTCATGCGCTCAAGTTCCAGCAAGTGGTGCGCCCCGATATTCCGTTCCATCTGGAGCTCAAGTACGACAGCGCAAGCTGCACCCTGCATTTCCGTTATTTCTCCGACGCCGGGCAGCATGCCGGCGGTCGCATCCTGTTTGGCCCTTAACCTGAAGCGTCGCATGTTAGATAAAAAATTCTCCCCTGAACGCCAGACTGCCTTTGAAGCCCGTTTCGAAGCGCAAAAGATCGCCTTCGGCCCGGTCGTCTTCCAGTGCGTGCGCTACGCCTGGAAGCGCGGCATGCTGCAAACCCTGGCCGACGCCGGCGAAACGGGATTGAGCATCACCGAGTTGGCGGCCACCGGCCGCTGGACCGAGTACGCGCTCAAGGTGGTGCTGGAAACCTGCCTGTCGGCCGGGGTGGTATTCGTGCACGACGGGCGCTATGCGCTCGACAAGGCGGGCTTTTGCGTCCTCACCGACAGCATCACCCAGATCAACATCGATTTCAACCACGACGTCTGCTACCAGGGCTTGTTCAAGCTCGACGAGTCGCTCGATGCTGAAAAGCCGATCGGCCTCAAGGCCCTGGGCGAGTGGCCCACCTTGTACCAGGGCCTGTCGGAACTGTCGGAGCCGGCCAAGACCAGCTGGTTCGCGTTCGACCATTATTATTCGGACACCTCGTTCCCGTCGATCATGCCGGACGTGTTTGCGACCGCGCCGCGCAAGGTGATGGACGTGGGTGCCAACACCGGCAAATTCAGCTGCGTCGCGCTGGACTACAACGCCGACGTCGAGCTGCACCTGGTCGACCTGCCGCGCCAGTTGTCGGTCGCCGCCACCGCGCTGGAAACCGCGGGCGTGCGCCAACGCGCGCAGCTGCACCCGACCGACCTGCTCGACCCATCCCTGGCGCTGCCGTCCGGGATGGACGTGATCTGGATGAGCCAGTTTTTGAGCTGCTTCTCGGAGCCGGCCATCGCCACCATCCTGCAACGGGCTAGCGCCGCGCTGGCGCCGCAGGGCCAGCTGCTGGTGATGGACACCTTCTGGGACCGCCAGCGCTACGACATCGCTTCCTACTGCCTGATCAACACCTCGCCGTACTTCACGGCCATGGCCAGCGGGAACAGCAAGATCTACGAGAGCGGCGATTACGTGCGCCTGGCCGAAGCGGCCGGCCTCAAGCTGCTCACCGCGCGCGACGGCATCGGCTACTGCCACTCGCTGCTGCGCTTCGGCCGCGCGGAGTAAGTCATGTTCAAGCCCTGCGTGATGATCCCCGTGTACGACCACGAACACGCCATCGGCGCCGTGGTCGACGCGGTGCTCGCTCACGGCCTGCCGTGCATGCTGGTCGACGACGGCAGTTCGCCCTCGTGCGCGCGTGTGCTCGATCAGCTGGCGCAAGCGCATCCGGGCACCGTCATGCTGGTGCGCCACGCCGTCAACCAGGGCAAGGGCGGGGCGGTGCTGACCGGCTTTCATAGTGCCGCGCAAGCCGGCTACACGCACTTGCTGCAAGTGGACGCCGACGGCCAGCACGCCACCTCGGACATCCCGCGCTTCATCGCGCTGGCGCGCCTGCATCCGCACGCGGTCATTGCCGGCTGCCCGGTGTACGATGAGTCGGTGCCCAGGCTGCGCCTGTACGCGCGCTACCTGACCCACGTCTGGATCTGGATTAATACGCTCTCGTTCGCGATCCGCGATTCGATGTGCGGCTTTCGCATTTACCCGGTGGCGCCGGTGGTGGCGCTGGCGTCGCGCTGTGCGCTGGGCAAGCGCATGAACTTCGATCCCGAGATCCTGGTGCGCCTGTTCTGGGAGGGCGTGCAGGTGGTGAACCTGCCGACCCGCGTCACCTACCCGAGCGATGGCGTGTCGCACTTCAATGCCTTTCGCGACAACGTGCTGATCTCGCGCATGCACACGGTGCTGTTCTTCGGCATGCTGATCCGCCTGCCCAAGCTGTTGGCGCGCAAATGGCGGACCGCATGACGCGCCTGCACGCCAGCCACTGGGCGTCGATCTCCGAATCGAGCTTCGTGGGCGGCATGCGCCTGCTGTTCTGGGTCTGCCGCGTGTTCGGGCGCTGGCCGTTCCGCGTGGTGCTCTATCCGGTGCTGGCGTGGTATGTGCTGACCAAGCCGGCCGCGCGCCGCGCGTCGATGAATTACCTGGACCGCGTGCGCCCCTTTGCGCCGGCGCCGGACGGCTGGTACGGCGTGCTGCGCCACTTCGGCAGCTTTGCCGAAGCCATTCTCGACAAGATGCTGCTGTGGGGCGGCCTGTTCGACAAAACCCTGGTCAGCCACCATGGCATGGCGCCGATGCGCCGCCTGCTCGAAGAAAAACGCGGCGCGGTGCTGGTCTGCTCGCACCTGGGTAACGCCGACTTGTGCCGCGTGCTGTCGAACGACGTGCCGGGCTTGACTCTCACAGTGCTGGTGCACACGCGCCACGCGCAAGCGTTCAACAACATGCTGGCCTCGCTCGATCCGCGCAGCCAGACCAACCTGCTGCAGGTGACCGAGATGAACCCGGCCACGGCGATGATGCTGTCGGAGCGGGTAGGGCGCGGCGAATTCGTCGTCATCGCAGGCGACCGCGTGCCCGTCTCGCCGGAACCACGCGTGGCGCTGGCGCCGTTTCTGGGCTTGGACGCGGCCTTTCCGGTCGGTCCTTACGTACTGGCCTCGATCCTGCAATGCCCGCTCTACATGATGTTCTCGACCCGCGTCAAGCGCGGCTACGAAGTGCACTTCGAACTGCTGCGCGAGTCGGTACGCCTGCCGCGCAAGGGCCGCGACGAGGCCGTGTCGGCCATCGCCGCCGATTATGCGGCGCGCCTGCAGCACCACTGCACCCGTTCCCCGCTCGAGTGGTTCAACTTTTACGATTTCTGGCACTTACCCCATTTGGACAAGAACGATGCATCCTGAACCGAGCACCATCCGCCGCGCCGTCACCTTCGACCGCGAGCGCCTCACCATCGAGGATATCGTCGATATCGCGCGCGGCACCGCCAGCGCCGAACTGTCGCTTGACCCGGTGTTCCGCGCGGCGATCGCGCGCGGCGCCGACTTCCTCGACCGCCTGCTGCGCGAGGACGGCACCATTTATGGCGTCACCACCGGTTACGGCGACTCGTGCACCGTGGTCATTCCACCCGAGCTGGTGGCCGAGCTGCCGCACCACCTGTATACCTACCATGGCTGCGGCCTGGGCGAATACCTGACCCCTGCGCAGACGCGCGCGGTGATGGCCACGCGCCTGGCGTCGCTCTCGAAGGGCTTTTCGGGCGTGAGCGTCGAACTGCTGGAACAGATCGCGCGCCTGCTGGACGCGGGCCTGCTGCCGCTGATCCCGAGCGAAGGCTCGGTCGGCGCCAGCGGCGACCTGACCCCGCTGTCGTACCTGGCGGCGGTATTGTGCGGCGAGCGCGAAGTCTGGCGCGACGGCGAGCAGGTCCCGGCCGCACAGGCATTGAAGGAAGCCGGCATCACGCCGCTGCGCCTGCGTCCGAAGGAAGGACTGGCGATCATGAACGGCACCGCCGTCATGACCGCGCTGGCCTGCCTGGCCTACGACCGTGCCGAGTACCTCACGCGCGTGTGCACGCGCATTACCGCCATGGCCTCGTTCGCCCTGGACGGCAATGCGCATCACTTCGACGAAACCCTGTTCTCGGTCAAGCCGCACGTCGGCATGCAGGGCGTGGCCGCGTGGCTGCGCGAGGACCTGCACGTGGGCCGGGCCGAACGCAACGGCAAGCGCCTGCAGGACCGCTACTCGATCCGCTGCGCGCCGCACGTCATCGGCGTGCTGGCCGACGCACTGCCGTTCTTCCGCCAGTCGATCGAAAATGAACTCAATAGCGCCAACGACAATCCGATCATCGACGCCGAAGGCGAGCGCGTACTGCACGGCGGCCACTTCTACGGCGGCCATATCGCCTTTGCCATGGACGGCATGAAGAATGCGGTGGCCAACCTGGCCGACCTGCTGGACCGCCAGATGGCGCTCTTGGTCGACAGCCGCTACAACCACGGCCTGCCGGCCAACCTGTCGGGGGCCGAAGGGCCGCGCGCGGCCATCAACCACGGCCTGAAAGCCTTGCAGATCAGTTCCTCGGCGTGGACCGCCGAAGCGCTCAAGCTCACCATGCCGGCCTCGGTGTTTTCGCGTTCGACCGAATGCCACAACCAGGACAAGGTCAGCATGGGCACGATCGCCGCGCGCGACTGCCTCCGGGTGATCGAGCTGACCGAGCAGGTGATCGCCGCGATGCTGATCGTGGCGCGACAGGGAATCGCCCTGCGCCTGCGCGCCGGAGGCGATCTGCCGACGACGGCGCTGCGAGGCTGGTACGAACGGCTTGAGTCCACCATTCCGCTGCTGGTCGAGGACCGTCCGCTCGACGGTGAACTGCGGATGCTCGTCGATGCGCTTCAGGAAGGTCGCTGGGACGCGTACGGGGATTCCCTACAAGACTAAAGCCTGCAGGCGATGGGCCGTTACGCGGGGCACGCGCGCCCGGTGGGGGCGCGTGAACCCGAGGAGCCCCCATGAATTACGAACGCATCAAGTTCGAGCAGGACGACATCGCCAACGTGCTCAGCACGCTGAGCGAAGAGCAGATCGACAACCTCGCCTTCGGCATGATCACGCTCGATCGCAACGGCACGATCCTGCAGTACAACGCCGCGGAAGGCGCGATCACCGGTCGCGATCCGAAGGAAGCGGTGGGTCGAAACTTCTTCGACGAGGTCGCACCCTGCACGAAGACGCCGGAGTTCCACGGCCGGTTCGTCAACGGGGCGCGCTCGGGCGATCTCAACGTGTTCTTCGAGTACACCTTCGACTACAACATGACGCCCACGCGCGTCCGCGTGCACATGAAGAACGCGCCCGGCAGCACCGACAAGTTCTGGGTGCTGGTCAAGCGCCTCTGATGGGGCCCGGCGCGCTCATCCGCACGGTGCGGGACGTGCTCGCGCATCGCATCGCGCGTGCAC
>DASVVC010000119.1:0-44203 GCA_036386755.1 Telluria sp. | reverse complement strand
CGGCCTTACCTCAACAAGGAGTGAAATTATGAAATTTGGAAACCTGAACATCGGCGTGCGCCTTGCCGCCGGATTTGGCCTGGTACTGGCCCTGCTGATCGTCTGCATCGTGCTCTCGCTCAATCGCCTGGCCGGCGTGCAGCGTAGCCTGGATAACATCGTCGAAGTCAACAACGTGCAGATGGGACTGGCGACCGCCATGCGCCTGACGGTGCTGGACCGCTTGCTGGCCTTGCGTAACCTCGCCTTGCTGAACGAAATGTCGGAAATGGAGCCGGAAGTCGAGCGCATCAAGCGTCAACAGGAAAAATACGCCGAAACGGAAGCGAAGCTGAACAAGATGTTCGCCGACCTGCCCGACACCTCGCCCGAGGAAAAGGCCACCATGGTGCGTATCAAGGAAGTGGAAACGACGATCCTGCCGATCATGGCCAAGGCGGCCACCCTGGGCCTGGCCAACAAGCCCGAAGACGCGACCAAGGTCTTGATGCAGGAAGTGCGTCCGGTGCAAACGAAGTGGATGGGCGAGCTGACCGGCCTGATCGAACTCGAACAAAAACTGAGCAGCCAGGCGGCAGCGGCTGCGCGCAAGAGCTATGAATCGGCGCGAACCGAGTTGACGGGCCTGGGCGTGGTGGCCGTCGTGGCCGGCCTGCTGTTTGCCTTCCTGATCACCCGCTCGATCACCAAGCCGATCAACGTGGCCGTCGCGCTGGCCGAAAAAGTCGCCGGCGGCGACCTGACCGGCGAGATCGAGGTCACCACCACCGACGAAACCGGCCGCCTGCTGCGCGCCATGAAGAACATGAACGAGAGCCTGGTGCGCATCGTCACCGAAGCGAACAGCTCGGCCGAAGCGGTGGCCAGCGCCTCCGAAGAAGTGAGCGCCACCGCCCAGGCGCTGTCGCAGTCGGCCAGCGAGCAGGCCGCCGGGGTGGAAGAAACCAGCGCCTCGATCGAGCAGATGACCGCCTCGATCAGCCAGAATACCGAGAACGCCAAGGTCACCGACGGCATGGCGTCGCGCTCGGCCGAAAGCGCGGTCGAAGGCGGCGAAGCGGTCAAGGCCACTGCCGGCGCGATGAACCAGATTGCGCAAAAGATCGGCATCATCGACGATATCGCCTACCAGACCAACCTGCTGGCGTTGAACGCGGCGATCGAAGCGGCACGCGCTGGTGAACACGGCAAGGGCTTCGCGGTGGTGGCGGCCGAAGTGCGCAAGCTGGCCGAACGCAGCCAGGTGGCCGCGCAGGAGATCAGCAGCGTGGCCGGCAGCAGCGTGGAACTGGCCCAGCGCGCCGGCAAGCTGCTCGACGAAATGGTCCCGAACATCAAGAAGACGTCCGACCTGGTGCAGGAAATCACGGCGGCGTCGGAAGAGCAATCGACCGGCGTGAGCCAGATCAACTCGGCCATCGGGCAACTGAGCATGGCGACCCAGCAGAATGCATCGAGTTCGGAAGAACTGGCCGCCACCGCCGAAGAACTGAGCGGCCAGGCCGAGCAGCTGCAGCAGACCATGAGCTTCTTCCGCCTGACGCGCGATGGCGCCGCGAGCGCGCGCAGCAAGCCGGCCAGGGCGGCCGCGCCGGCCGCATCGGCCCGGCGCGCCACGGCGGCCAAGGCGCCGACCCGCTTCGCCTCAGGCCTGACGCTGGCGCCCGCGGCCTCCGGTGCGCCCGACGAAGCCGACTTCACCAAGTTCTGAACGGGGGCAGCATGAACCAACTGACACAGAACCGGGCCGGGGCAGCCGCTGCCGCCGTCCCGGTGGCGCCCGCGCCGACCCAGTACCTGACCTTCACCCTGGGCGGCGAGACCTTCGCCATCGGTATCCTGGGCGTCAAGGAAATCATCGAGTACACCAGCCTGACCGACGTGCCGATGATGTCGGACTGCATTCGCGGCGTGATCAACCTGCGCGGCGCGGTGGTGACGGTGATGGACCTGTCGGTGCGCTTCGGGCGGGCGTCCACGCCGGTGACCAAGCGCACCTGCATCATCATCGTCGAAGTCGAGGATGGCGAAGAGCGCCAGGTGATCGGCGTGGTGGTCGACGCCGTCAACGCGGTGCTGGAAATCGCCGCCGGCGACATCGAACCGCCGCCTGCCTTCGGCGCCCATATCCGCAACGACTACATTGCCGGCATGGGCAAGATCAACGGCCGCTTCGTGATCCTGCTCGACATCGGCCAGGTCTTCGCCGGCCTGCAGACCGACGACGCAGCGCTGGCCGCGCCGGACCAGTAGATGGCGGCGCACGCGCACCAGCCGGCGCGGCCCGGCATCAGCCAGGCCGAATTTGTGCAGTTCCAGCGCTTTATCTACGACGCCGCCGGGATCACCCTCTCGGACGCGAAAAAAGCGCTGGTGAGCGGGCGCCTGGCCAAGCGCCTGGCGCATTGCGGCGTGGCCAGCTACGGGGAGTATTTTCGCCTGCTCGACAGCGGGGCCCACAAGGAAGAAGTGCAGGAAGCGATCGACCTCCTGACCACCAACGAGACCTATTTTTTTCGCGAGGCGAAGCACTTCGACCTGCTGCGCGAGCGCGCGCTGAGCGAGCGTCCACGCGGCGAGACGTTTCGCGTCTGGAGCGCGGCCTGTTCCAGCGGCGAGGAGTGCTACAGCATGGCCATGGTGCTGGCCGACTGCCTGGGCGAGCGGCCGTGGGAAATCATGGGCTCGGACATCTGCACCAAGGTGCTGCACAAGGCCCGCATCGGGCACTATCCGATGGAGCGCGCGCGCCATATTCCGCAGGCGCTGCTGCGCAAGTACTGCCTGAAAGGGCAGGATGCGCAGGAAGGCACGATGCTGGTCGAGGCAAGCCTGCGCCGGCGCGTGAAGTTCAGCCAGGTCAACCTGAACACGGCGCTGCCGCAACTGGGCCAGTTCGACATGGTCTTCTTGCGCAACGTGATGATCTATTTTAATGGCGACACCAAGCGCCAGGTGGTCGACCGCATCAGCGCCTTGCTCAAACCCCATGGCTGCCTGGTGATCGGCCTTGCCGAGTCGCTCAGCGACACCGGGGCGATGGTCAAGTCGCTGGCGCCGTCGGTCTACGTGAGGGCGTGAGCGCATGGCGCAGCCGGGCGTGATCGATGTCTTCCTGCAGCCCGGCGATTTTTTTGTCGGTGATAAGGACTTTCGCGTGCGCACGCTGCTCGGGTCGTGCGTCTCGATCACCCTGTGGCACCCGGGCGCGCGCATCGGGGCGATGTCGCACTTTTTGCTGCCGGGCTGCAGCAAGGACGCCGAGCCCGACGCCCGCTACGGCAACGACGCGCTCGACCTGATGGTGGCCGGCTTGCGCGCGCACGGCGTGGCGGCGGCCGAGTGCCAGGCAAAGGTATTCGGCGGCGGGAACATGTTCCCCAGCCGGCGCTCCCCCCAGGCCGGCATCGGCACGCAAAACGGCGCCGCCGCGCGCACGCTCCTGGCCGGGTATGCGATTGCGGTGCGGTCGGCCTGCCTGTACGGCGACGGGCATCGCCAGATCATCTTCGACATCGCCAGCGGCGATGTCTGGTCGCGCCAATTCAAGAAAGTGAAGCAATGAACCGCATCAAGGTATTGATCGTCGACGATTCGGCGGTGGTGCGCCAGGTGGTGGCCGGGGTGCTCGGGGCCGATCCGCGCATCGAGGTAATGGGCGCGGCGGCCGACCCGCTGCTGGCGATCGACTACATGCGGCGCCAGTGGCCCGACGTGATCGTGCTGGACCTGGAAATGCCGCGCATGGACGGCCTGACCTTCCTGCGCAAGATCATGACCGAGCGGCCCACGCCGGTGATCATCTGCTCGACCCTGACCGAGGCCGGCGCGCGCGTGACCATCGACGCGCTGGCTGCGGGCGCGGTGGCGATCATCCAGAAGCCCAAGCTGGGACTGAAGTCGTTCCTGAGCGCGGCGTCGGACGACCTGACCAGCGCGGTGCTGGGGGCGGCGCGCGCCAACGTGGCGGTGCTGGCCGGGCGCCGCCCGCTCGCGTCGGCGCCGCTGCAGAGCGTGGCCAAGCTCAACGCCGATGCCGTGACCGCGCCCGGTGCCCCCGGCACGCTGATCCAGACCACCGAGCGGGTGGTGGCGATCGGCACCTCGACCGGCGGCACCCAGGCGCTGGAAGTGGTGCTGGCGGCGCTGCCGCGCACCGCGCCCGGCATTGTGGTGGTCCAGCACATGCCCGAAAAATTCACGGCGGCGTTCGCGGAGCGCTTGAACAGCGTGTGCCGCATCACCGTGGTGGAGGCCACGCACAATATGCGCGTGCTGCCGGGGCAGGCGCTGATCGCGCCAGGGGGCAAGCATATGCTGATGCGGCGCAGCGGCGCGCAGTACGTGGTCGATGTGGTGGACGGGCCGCTGGTGAACCGTCACCGGCCGTCGGTCGATGTGCTGTTTCGCTCGGTGGCCAAGTGCGCCGGGCCGAATGCGACCGGGATCATCATGACCGGCATGGGCGACGACGGCGCGGCGGGCCTGCTGGAGATGCGCACGGCCGGTGCGCGCACCATCGCCCAGGACGAGGCAAGCTGCGTGGTGTACGGCATGCCCAAGGAAGCGGTCAAGCGCGGCGGCGTGCAGCACACGGTGGCGCTGGAGGCGATCGCGCGCTCGATCACGGCGGTTTAGTCCGGATCCTTGAGCATCCACACATACTGCATTTCCATCCAGGCCGCCACCGGCTTGCCGTGGGCGGTGCCCGGAGTGAACCGGCATTTCATGATGCCGGTGCGCGCCGCTTCGTCGAGCAGGGCGTGGCCGCTCGAGGTCTTGATGCGCGAACCGGCGACGCGACCGTCTTCGCCGACCTTGAAACCAAGCGTGACGGTCCCGGTATGTTCGGCCCGCAGCGACGCCTTCGGCCAGACCGGCTTGGCGCAGCTGGAAAAATCGACCACGGGTTTGATTCGCGCCAGCGCCGGTGTTGCGCTGGCGCGGTCGCCGGCGGCGTGCGCGTACAAGCTGAAACAGGCGGCGGCCAGGCCGAGCGCGGGCAGGGCGGCTTGCCAGTCGAGCGTTTGCGGGGCGGGCTTGAGCAGGCGCCGCACGCGCGAGAGCAAGTCGCCGCCGGTGGCCGCCACCGCCAGGTGATGCATGGAGAACTGCAGGCGTTCCAGTTCCGACAACGCCCGCGCCAGCCGGCGCGGTTCGCCCAGGTGGCGCGCCGCCAGGTCGTCGGCGATCTGTTCGCGTTCGACCCGGATGCGGCCCGAAATCCACCACACGGCCGGGTGATAGAACAGCACGATCTCGGCCAGGTTCTGGCCCAGGTTGACCAGGTAGTCGAAGCGCCTGATATGCGCCATTTCGTGCGCCAGCAGCGCTTCGAGCAGGTCGGCCGGCATGCCGGTCATGAGCGAGGCCGGCACCAGCACCACGGGGCGCAGCCAGCCGACGGTGAGCGGGCTGTCGAGATTTTCCACCACGCGCAGGCGCACCGTGCGGGTGATACCGAAGGCCGCGGCCATGCGCCCGGCGCGCGCCTGCCATTCGGCGCCGGCCAGCGGCGCTCCGGTGGCGCGGCGTATCCATGCCAGTCCGGCCGCCATGCGCAGCGCCAGCAGGGCCGCGCACACCGACCAAAAACCGACGATCCACAGCAGCTGGTCCTGCAGCCAGGCGGCGATGCTGGTGTCGTCCACGCGCGCTGTCGCCATCATCCGGTCGCCAAAGCGCATGGCGGCTGCGCCCGCGCCGCCGTCCTGCAGGCGCAGCGCCAGTTCGGCGGCGGGCCACAGCACGCAGGCCAGCAGCGCCGCGCAAGCGACGTTGTAGCGGTATTCGGGACGCGTGTTGCGCATCAATGTCAGCAGGACCGCGCAGGTGCAGCCGACCAGCAAGCCTTGCCACGTGAAGTGAAGCAGGGTCCAGCCGATGGCGTCGATCAGGGGTGCCGTCATTGGTCGTCTTCCTTGAGCATGATCTCGATCTCTTCACGCTCCTTTTTACTGATGCCGCTGCGCAGGGCGGCCATCACCAGCGCCTTGGCCGAGCCGGAAAAGGCTTTCTGGATCAGGTCCTTGAGCAGATTGGTCTGGAGCGAGTCCTGCGCCTGGGCCGGCGCATACACGTGCGAGCGTTCGCTTTCGTCGCGGATCAGCAAGCCCTTGGTGTGCATGATCTGCATCAGGCGCAGTACGGTCGCGTAGGTCACGTCGGGCCGCTCCTTGAGGATGGCCTGGTGGACTTGCTTGGCGGTGGCCGCGCCGAGGGGCCACAGGGTTTGCAGCAGATCGAGTTCGGCCGCTGTCGGCTTGGGCGGGGCGGGGAGTTTGGACATGGCGCTATTTCCGAGGATGACAAATTTTAGCTTAGCGCATCTAGACTAACATGTCTAATAAAACCACGTCCCGCGCCGCCTCGCCTGTCGCTACAGGGACCAGACGTATTCGACCGTGGACCAGATTCCGACGATCTTGCCGCCAACGCTGGTCGGGTCGAACTTGCACAGCATGAGCGCCTGCCGCGCGGCCTCGTCGAGCGCGGCGTGACCGCTCGATTGTTTGATGCGGCTCTCGACCGGGTCTCCGCCTGCGCCGATCTTGAAAACCAGTATGGAGCTGCCGGTATGGCCGGCGGCGCGCTCGGCCGGCGGATAAACCGGCTTGGAGCACGATGCCAGGTCGGCCTTGGCCTTGACGCCGGCTTTCGCCGCACCGTCGGCGGGGGCCGAGGCGGCGCCGCCAGCCAGGCAGGCGGCGGCCAGCAGCACCACGCTGCGCGCCAGGCGCGATGGATGCATCGGGGTGGGCAATAGGGTCATGAGCTCTCCTGTGCGGCGTCGTGCGCCAAGATTGGGGCGGGTGCCTGGCGCATAGATTAATCTGTCTAGACAGAGTTGTCTATAAATTTGTGCGCACTTCGTTGCCAAGTTGGTTGGATGTAGACAAGTGTGTCTATGATGGTTATTCTTTGGTTTCTTTATTAGACCAACATCGGGAAAAATCATGTTTAGAACGATTACCACTCTTGGCGCAATGGCCTTGCTGCCAATGGCCGCGCCAGCGGCCGACTTGCCCGATTATCCTTTCATCCATGTCAGCGGCGTGGGCACCATGGTCGCCATGCCGGACCTGGGGCAGATCGATTTCGAGATCAGCGCCTTCGACGCCGATCCGGCCGTGGCGGTGGGCGTGGTCGAGGCGCGCGCCACCGACATCCGCGCGGCCATGGCGCAGGCGGGCGTGCCGCTCGACGACGTGGAGATTCGCGATGTGCGCAAGGACTTCCGCAAGCAGGACCCTGCGGCGGGCGCGCCGGTGCAGTACGATATCCGCGCCGGGGTGCGCATCAATGTGCGCAACCTGGCCCAATGGCGCGCCGCGGCCGCACCGCTGCTGACCATGCCGAACCTGGATGGCTTCATGATCGTGTTCGATACGACCGAGCGCGAAAAGATCGAGATGGCGCTGGCGGGCGATGCGATCCGGATCGCGCGTCGCAAGGCGGAGGCGATTGCGGCCGGGCTGGGACGCAAGCTGGGAGCGGCAAGTGCCGTCAGTACCGGGGATTTGAAGAACCTGACGCGGGCGATGGGGCTTGCCCCGAGCGAGAGCAATCAGCGTTCGTCGACGCAAAAGATCGGCACGGAGCGCGCCGACCTGCTGACGGTGATGTCGCTTAAATTCGCGCAGCCGGTCGACGTGATCTACCGGCTCAAGTGAGCCGGGTGCCCGCGGGGGCTGGTCGTCCCCCGCGGGAGAGGGCGATGGTCAGGCGGCCTTGCGAACCGGGTACATTTCGCGGTCGTCGTCAATGTGGGTCGGATGCGCCAGTTCGTTTTTCAGGCGATCGTGATCGAGTTCCTTTTCCCAGTGCGAGACCACCACGGTCGCCACGCCGTTGCCGACAAAATTGGTCAGCGCGCGGCATTCGCTCATGAAGCGGTCGATGCCGAGGATGAGGGCCATGCCGGCCACCGGAATGGTCGGCACCACGGCAAGGGTGGCGGCCAGGGTGATGAAGCCGGCGCCGGTGATGCCCGAGGCGCCTTTGGAGGTGAGCATCGCCACGCCCAGGATGGTGAGCTGCTGGGCGAAGGTCAGGTCGGTATTGGTGGCCTGGGCCACGAACAGGGCCGCCATGGTCATGTAGATGTTGGTGCCATCGAGGTTGAACGAGTAACCGGTCGGCACCACCAGGCCGACGACCGACTTGGAGCAGCCGAGCCGTTCGAGCTTGCGCATCAGGGCGGGCAGGGCGCTTTCCGAGGAGCTGGTGCCGAGCACGATCAGCAGTTCTTCCTTGATGTAGGAGATGAAGCGGAAGATCGAAAAGCCGGTCAGGCGGGCGATGGCACCGAGGACGATGAACACGAACAGGGCGCAGGTCAGGTAGAAGGAACCCATCAGCTTGGCCAGCGGCAGCAGCGAGGCCAGGCCGAATTTACCGATGGTGAACGCCATCGCGCCGAACGCGCCGATGGGGGCGGCTTTCATCACGATGCCGACCACGCCGAAAATCACGTGCGACATGTCGTCGACCAGCTTGGTGATCGGGCGTCCGCGCTCGCCCAGCATCGACAGGGCAAAGCCGAACAGGATCGCGAACAGCAGCACTTGCAGGATGTCGCCCTTGGCGAAGGCGTCGACGACGGTGGTCGGGATGATGTTCATCACGAAGTCGAGCGTGCTCTGGTTGTGCGCCTTGGCCGTGTATTCGGCAATGGCCTTGGTGTCGAGCGTGGCCGGGTTGGCGTTGAAGCCGTCGCCCGGGCGCACTACGTTGGCGACGACCAGGCCGATGGCCAGGGCGAAGGTGGAGACAACCTCGAAGTACAGCAGCGCCTTGCCGCCGACGCGGCCGATCTTCTTCATGTCCTGCATGCCGGCGATGCCGGCGACGACGGTGCAGAAAATCACGGGGGCGATGATCATCTTGATCAGCTTGATGAAGCCGTCGCCCAGCGGTTTCATGTCGACCCCGAGTTTCGGGTAGAACACGCCGAGCAGCACACCGCACACGATGGCGAACAGAACCTGCACATACAGGATCTTGTAGAAGGGTTTTTTCATGACGGTGTCTCCGTTCGGTATTTGAATATCTGTATCTTTATCCAAATCGGGAACGTCATCTATTGTGGATATCCGCAGTGCGGAGCCCGTCGTTACACGCTATCTGCGGACAATCTTGCCATCCTTCATAACGAAGCGCACCTTGTGCAGTGCAGCAATATCGGCCGTCGGGTCGCCCTCGACCGCGACGATGTCGGCCAGCATGCCCGGCTTGAGCTGGCCGAGTTCGTCCGCCTTGCCGAGCACGGCGGCCCCGGTCACGGTGGCCGCGCGCAGGGCTTGCGTCGGCGTCATGCCCAGCTTGACCATCCAGCCCAGTTCACGCGCGTTGCTGCCGTGGGCGAAGACGCCGACGTCGCTGCCGTTCGCAATTGTCACGCCGAGCTTCATCGCCAGCTGGAAGGCGCGCGCGGCCTGCTGCATGGCCGGCGTGGGCGTGCCGCCGCGTACATGTTTCTGGAAATATTCGCCGGTTGCTTCGGACGCGGTCAGGGTCGGCACGTAGGCCACCTTGCGCTCGATCATCAGGCGGAAGGTGGCTTCGCTGGCGCCGTAGCCGTGCTCGATGGTGTCGGCGCCGGCCAGCACCGCCATGCGGATCGCGTCGTCGCTGCTGGCGTGCACCGCCACCTTGCGCCCGGTCACGTGGGCAGCCTCGACCATGGCTTTCAGTTCGTCCATGGTGAAGGTGGGACGGGCGCTGCCGTCGATGCCGGTGCGGTAGTCGGCGTAGATCTTGATCCAGTCGGCCCCGCGCGCGGTCTGCTCGCGCACGGCCTTGGTGACCTCGGCCACGCCGGTCGCCTCCTGCGCGCCCTGCGGCAAGGTCATGTCCGGCCGAAACTGGCGCGCGGCCGGGCCGTAGCTGTGCGAAGCGACGATGGCCAGGGTGGCGACGAACAGGCGCGGGCCGTCGATCACGCCCTCGGCAATGGCGCGCTTGACGGCCACGTCGGCGTAGCCGGCGCCTTCGCTACCCAGGTCGCGCAGGGTGGTGAAGCCCGCCTGCAGGGTGGCGCTGGCGTGTTTGCCGGCGAGCAGGGTGCGGTATTCCGGCGCTTCCTTCATCACCTGGTCGTCCCAGCTGGTTTCGTTGTACGGGTGCAGGAGCACGTGCGAGTGCAGGTCCATCAGGCCGGGAATGAGGGTGGCGCCGGGCAGGTCGATGCGTTCGGCATCTGGCGGCGCGGCCAGCTGGGCGGTGGGCCCGGCGCTGCGGATGCGGCCGTCGACGACCAGCACGGCCCAGCCGGCGTGGGCGGGCCCGTCGCCGGTCCAGACGCGCTCGGCGGTCAGCACGACGGGGCGCGGCGCGGCGGCATGGGCCGCCGGCAGGGCCAGGGCCAGGAGAAGGGTGGAAAGCGCAAGGTGTAAGACAGTTCGCATGGCATCGTCCGGACGGGAAAAGGAAATAGTAACCCGGACGCGCCGCGCCGCCAGTATGGACGCCCGCGAGCCGTCAGTTGGCTTCGGCGCGCGCGGTGATGGGAGCGGCTGGAGCGGCCGGGGCGCGGGCGCTGTCGGGCGCGACCGCCTTGCCGGCGGTGCGGCGCGCGTGCACCCAGTGCCATCCGAACGGCAGCAGCAGGGCCACGCCCAGCGCCACGTGCAGCAGCGCCGCGCCGCTGCCGAGCGCGTCTTCGCCAGCGTAGTAGATCGCTACCGCGCTGGCGGCCAGCAGCACCAGCATGACGCCGAGCGTGGCGCCGCTGCCGCGCTGGCGCCGCTTGCGCCAGCCGGCGCGCATATGCACGCTCCACAAGGCGCCGAGCATCATCAGCACCACGAAACCGGCCGCCGCATGCATCGCCGCGCTGACCACGCGTCCGGCGCCGGGCAGGCGCCAGGCGAGATCGATCTCGAAACGCATCACCAGGGTGGTGGGCGCCAGCAGGCAGCCGCTGACGAACACCAGCAGCAAGGCGCCGAGCAGGGCCCGGACGAACCAGGCAGGGTAGCCTTTCATGAAATTGCTCCTCCGGCAGGATCGATCAGGGCGCCGCCCAGCGCGCGCACCAGCGCCGCGCGCCTTGCCGGCGCCGCGTTGGCGGCCACCTTGGTCAGGGCATCGGCGCGCCAGGCGCTGCGCGCGATGACGGTCCAGATGCCGGTAGCGGGAACCGCGTGCGGCGGCGCCACGATGTGGGCGGGGAAGGCGGCGGCCTCTTGCTGGTCATCCGGCATGCCAGGGCCGACCCGCGAGCTGGCCATGGCAGCCTCGCGCAGCCCGCCCAGCGCGCGCATGCTGCCGTCGGACTCGCGCCGCTGCATCGGCAGCACCAGAGCGCCGAACACGCGCACGTCGCCCCCGGCGTTGATCCAGCCGGCTTCGGCGCCGGCGCGGCGCAGCGCGCGCACCGCCAGGTCGACCGCGTAGCCTTTGGCGATGCCGTCCAGGGTCAGGCGCAGCGGGCGCGCCAGCCTGGCCCAGCCGGGACCGATCTCGATGTCGGCGGCGCTGCCGCGCTCCAGTGCCGGCGGGCCGCCGTGGTCGGGCAGGGCGCCGCGGCGCACCAGGGCGCCGCCCACGGTGCAGTCGAACAGGCCGTCGCTGGCGCGCATCATCGCGCGCGCGCTGCGCAGCAGGCGCAAGGTGGACGCGGACAAGGCGAGCGCCTGCCCGTGCGCCAGGTTCAGGCGCGACAATTCGCTGTCGCGGTCATGGAAACTCCACAGCGCCTGCGCCGTTGCGATGCTGTCGAACGCGGCCTGCAGCGCCGCTTGCGCCACCGCGCCGCGCGCCCCGACCTCGACATAGGTGCCCATCAGGGGGCGCATGCGCCTGGCGTCAGCCATGGCCCAGGTACAGCTTGTGCATGACCAGCAGGCGCTTGACGCCATCGAGCACATTGCGGCTCGACAGGGTGGCGCCGCTGATGTTGGGCACGTCCTGGTCGAGCTTGAACGGATCGGCCAGGGTCTTGCCGACGAAGTGCTTGCGCCAGCCCATGTCGCGAATCTGGCCGCCATGCGTTTCGCGATAACTGAGCACTTCGATGCCGAGCACCCGGCCATCGGGCGCGAGCGCGGTGGCGTAGGTAATGAACTCGTGCTTGCCGACGACGTCGTCGACGATGAACCAGCCGAGGAAGGCACCTTCGCGTTCGGCGCGCCAGATTTTCTGTTCGTCGGTCCGTTGGCGTACGCCGGCCAGCTCCTTGATGCGGTCGCGCTGTTCGCCGCTCAGTTTGAGCGGCCGTTCGGCAAAGGTTTTCGCGCCCGGGAACAGCAGCGATTGGGCCGCCGTTACCGTCAGGTAGTCGGTGGCGTGGACGGGCGACACCAGCGCTGCCATGGGGAGCAGCAGCGCGGCAGGGTCGACATAGCGTCGCATGGCGGTCTCTCTTTAAAAGTTGTAGCCGACCTTGAAGCGGATCTCGTTCCGGGTCTTTTCGATCAGGTGCAGCTTGGTGTCGGTCTGGCCGGCATATTTTTCGCCGCCGCCGCGCACTTGCCTGAAGGCGGTCAGCGTGGCCCACCATTTCTGGCCGGCGTAATGGACGCTGGGGCCGGCGAACAGGGTCCAGCGTTCCAGGCCCACTTCGGTCTCGTACTCGGATTCGCGCTGCATTTCGGCGCCGGCATACCAGCCCGGGGCGAAACGGTAAGACACCCCGGCGCCGAGCTTGGTGGAGATCTCCATCTCGGGATCGGTGGGCCAGTCGAAGTCCTCGGGCAGGTCGGCGATGGCCTTGCGCTTTTCGCGCGCGGCGCGTCCGCCCACGTTGCCGATCACGACCAGCTGGCCTTCGAGGAAGTACTTCTGCACCTGCATTTCGAACTCGACTTCGACCTCGCTCTTGTTGCGCCCGGAGTGCGGGTCGAGCCGGCCCAGCTCCAGCGAGGCGATGCCGGAGACGCCGATATCGTCCTTGGCGGGACTGAGGAAGTTGTATTTCATGCCCAGTTCGACGCTGCGCGGACGCAAGCCGCTCTTTTTGTCGCCCGGCAGGTAGCCATCGACGACCAGGCCCGAGGTATTGATCGCCAGGCCGTTCAGTTCGGCCGACACCTGGAAGCGGTCGCTCACGCCGTATTCGAATTCGGTCTTGGTGTCGAGCGCGCGGTAGTGGCCCGCGCCCTTGTCGGATCGCTGGGTGAACCACTGGTAGAACTCGGCGCTGCCCTTGGGCAGGGTTTCGGCGCCGCGGACGTAGCCCAGCAGGTTTTCGTCGGCCAGGGCGGGCAGGGACAACGACAGGGCGGCAAGCGCCAGGAAAATGCGGCTAGGGGACATCGTGGGTGTTCTCCGGAAGGGATGCGGCATGGATGCCGCTATGATTGAAGCGGCATTGTAAATACAAATCATTATCGTTACAAGTCGCGATATCAAATGCGCGCAAAGGTATGATCCGGATCTATACAGCTTTACCTCAAGGAAAAGAATGCACCGAGCACTATTCATCTGCAGCCAGAACAGGCTGCGCAGCCCGACGGCGGAACAGGTCTTCGCCAGCTGGCCAGGGGTCGAGACCGATTCGGCGGGCCTGGGCGGCGACGCCTCGGTACCGCTTTCGCCCGAACAGATTGCCTGGGCGACCATCGTGTTTGTCATGGAAAAGGCGCACCGGCGGCGCCTTGGCGAGCGCTTTCGCGCTCATCTGAACGGCAAGAAAGTCGTCTGCCTCGATATCCCCGACAACTACAGCTACATGCAGCCGGAGCTGGTCAGCATCCTGGAAAGCAAGGCGGGCAAGTTTTTACGTTGAGCGCCCGCCGGGCGCTGGCGGGCGTGAAAAGCGCCGCCGGGTCGGCCATGCGGGCGTCGTAATTGTCCATCTGACCACGCCGCGCGGTATAGTCATGCTTTCGACCCCGCGTCGGCTACCTGGGACACCCGCCATGAGAATACTCCGCCATCTACTGCTCGCTGCCGTCATCGCCCCAGCCATCGTGCATGCAGCGCCGAAAACGAAGCCGGCAGCCAAGCCGGTGACCTCGTTCTTCCCGCAGCTCGACCTGGGCCGTTTTTTGGCCGATAACTTCGACCTGGCCTCGGTGCGTTCGTCGCTGGCCGCGCGCCGAACGCCGGAGCTGCGCACCTTTGCCGATTTCGGCATGCTGCCGACTAACAGCGGGGACGATGTCGTCACCTTCGACGGCGAGCGCTGGCTGTACCAGCTGCGCGTGGTGCGCCGCGCCGACATCAACAACGACGGCATCGAAGACCTCGAAGTGTGCTTCACCGACCGCGCCAAGGGCGCCAGCTACGACTCGTCGCAAAGCCTGCTGGTGAGCCGCTATTCCGACGAAACCTACGCCGTCGCGCTGCGCTACGAGTCCGATGCGTGCGGCCCGGCCACGAAAAACAATGCGGCGCGCGCCCGCACCATCGAAATCAAGTAATCGCGCAGGTCGTGCTTACTGCGCGGCCCAGCCGCCATCCATGTTCCAGGCCACGCCGCGCACCTGGTTGCCGGCCGGGCTGCACAGGAACACGGCCAGCGCGCCCAGTTCTTCCGGCGTGACGAATTCGCCCGAGGGCTGCTTTTCGCCCAGCAGGGCCTTCTTGGCTTCCTCGTTGCCGATGCCGTCCTTGGCCGCGCGGTCGTCCACCTGTTTTTGCACCAGCGGCGTGAGCACCCAGCCCGGGCAGATGGCGTTGCAGGTCACGCCGCTGGCCGCCGTTTCCAGTGCGGTCACCTTGGTAAAACCCACCAGCCCGTGCTTGGCCGCCACGTAGGCCGATTTCTGCGCTGAGCCGACCAGGCCGTGCACCGACGCCAGGTTGATGATGCGGCCCCAGTTCTTTTGCTTCATGCCCGGCAGCGCCAGGCGCGTGGTGTGAAAGGCCGAGGTGAGGTTGATGGCGATGATCGCATCCCACTTCTCGGGCGGGAAGTCCTCGATATTGGCCACGTGCTGGATGCCGGCGTTATTGACCAGCACATCGACGCCGCCGAATTTATCGAGCGCGAACTGCATCATGGCCTCGATCTCGGCCGGTTTCGACATGTCGGCATTGTGGTAGGCCGTCTGAACGCCGAATTCGCGCCCCAGGTCGGTGTGCAGTTTTTCGATGTGCTGGGCGTCGCCGAAGCCGTTGAACACGATGTTGGCGCCTTCCTGTGCCAGCGAGCGCGCCATCCCCAGGCCGATGCCCGAGGTCGAACCGGTGACCAGCGCCGTTTTACCGCTCAACATACTTGATTTCATTGTGTCCTCTACAGAAAGAGTTAGGGGGTGGATAAGGTAGAATTCTAAACGCAGTGACGGGAACCTCGAAAAACCTACTGCGCGGTGCAATTGTCGCCCGGCGATGCTCACCGTACATCCGTACGGCTGCGCTTCTCGGACTACGCGTCCCGGACGACACTTGCGCCGCTCGCTACGGTTTTTCGAGGTTCCCGAAGATTGAAGCATATATTTGTCAGTGGCGACGGATACACACTCCGGATAAGTCCCAACCAGGAGGCGGCATGATCGAAGCAAGAATCAAATCCGTCCAGTGCAGCTCGCCCGCCGGCTTGCACCGGATGTCCTACAAGGAGTGGGGCGACGAAGCCAATCCGCGCGTGCTGGTGTGCGTCCATGGCGTCACGCGCGTGGGCGACGATTTCGACAGCCTGGCGCGCGCGCTGGCCGGCCACTACCGCGTGGTGGCGCCGGATGTGGTCGGGCGCGGCCGCTCCGGGCGCCTGGCCAACCCGCAGCTGTACTGCGTGCCGCAGTACGTGAGCGACATGGTGACCCTGATCGCGCGCGTCACCGCCGATAGTGGCAACGATGGCGACGATGGCGACGACGGCGTCGACTGGTTCGGCACCTCGATGGGTGGCCTGATCGGCCTGGCCCTGGCCTCGCTGCCCGGCACCCCGGTGCGCAAACTGGTCTTGAACGACATCGGCCCGACCCTCGACCCGGCGGCGCTGCTGCGCATCGGCGACTATATCGGCCAGGACTTGCGCTTCCCGACGTTCGAGGCGGCCGCCGGTTTTGTGCGCGAGGTGTCGCAGTCCTTCGGCGAGCACACCGAAGAAGAATGGCACAAGCTGGCCAGCGACGTGCTGCGCCAGGACGTCGACGGCCAGTGGGTGCGCCATTACGACATGGGCCTGGCGCTGCCGTTTCGCTCCGCCACGCCGGAGAGCGCGCGGGCCGACCAGGCCATGCTGTGGGCCGCCTACGATGCGATTGCCTGCCCGACCCTGCTGGTGCGCGGCGAGCATTCGGACCTGCTCTCGCGCGCCACGGCCGCCGAGATGGCCGCGCGCGGTCCCTGCGCGGCCCTGGTCGAGATCCCGAACGTGGGCCACGCCCCGACCTTTATTCACGACGACCAGATCGCCATCGCCCGACAATTTTTGATTGGTACTTGAAAGACATTATGGAAATTACACGACTGCACGTAGGAAAACGCCTGTCCGAAGTGGCGATTCACAATGACACGGTCTACCTGGCCGGCCAGATCGCCGAGGACACGTCCGCCGACATCGCCGGCCAGATGCGCGAAGTGCTCGGCCACGTCGACCGCCTGCTGGCCGAAGCGGGCAGCGACAAAAGCTGCATCCTGATGGCCCAGATCTTCATCGCCGACATGGCTGATTTCGACGGCATGAACGCGGTGTGGGACGAATGGGTCGCATCGAGCCACACGCCGCCGCGCGCCACCGTCGAAGCGAAGCTGGCCAACCCCGCATGCCTGGTTGAGATCGTCGTTACCGCAGCCCTGCGCTAAGCCGCATGGTCTCGATTGCAGCACTCGGCAGCACAACGGCCGAACTGGTACAGGGGCTCGGTGCGGACGATTGCGCGCGCGTGGAAAACGCCCTGGCGTATGCGAGCGACGCCTACCAGGACATGGCCTGCGCGTCGGGCCAGAACGCGTTTGACTTCGCCGTCGGCGTGGCCAGCACCCTGGCGTACTTAAGAAGCGACGCCGAAACCCGCATCGCCGGTTTGATGTTCGAGCTGACGGTGCTCGACCCGAAGGCCGTGGAGGGCCTGGAAGCGCGGGTCGGACGCGAGGCGACCGATCTTGTGACCGGCGTGCGCCAGCTGATCCGCCTGCGCGACATGACGGTCGGGCACCAGAGCGTCGGCCGCGGCAAGAACGCGGCCCAGCAGGCCGTGGCCCAGGTCGAAACGCTGCGCAAGATGCTGCTGGCGATGGCCACCGACATGCGTGTGGTGCTGGTGCGCCTGGCGTCCTGCGTGACGACCCTGCGCTATTTTGCCGACATCAAGCGCTTCGACGAATTGACCCGTGCCTACGGGCGCGAGACGCTCGACCTGTACGCCCCGTTGGCCAACCGGCTCGGCATCTGGCAGCTCAAGTGGGAGCTGGAAGACCTGTCGTTCCGCTTCATCGAGCCCGAGACCTACAAGCGCATCGCCAAGATGCTCGAAGAAAAACGCATGATGCGCGAAGGCTTCGTGCAGTCGGCCATCGTGCGCCTGCAGAACGAACTGGCGGCGGCCGGCATCACGGCCGAAGTGTTCGGGCGGCCCAAGCATATCTACAGCATCTGGAGCAAGATGCGCGGCAAGGAGCTCGACTTCACCGAGCTCTATGACGTGCGCGCCTTCCGCGTGATCGTCGCCGACGACAAGGCCTGCTACACGGTGCTGGGCGTGGTCCACAACATCTGGACCCCGATCCCGAAGGAGTTCGACGACTACATCTCGCGTCCCAAGTCGAACGGCTACCAGTCGCTGCACACGGTCGTCACGGCCGACGACGGCCGTCCGCTGGAAGTACAGATCCGTACCCAGGCGATGCACAACTTCGCCGAGTACGGCATCGCCGCGCACTGGCGCTACAAGGAAGAGGGCGGGTCCAACTTCAAGGGCCAGGCCTACGACGAGAAAATCGCGTGGCTGCGCCAGCTGCTGGCCTGGAAAACCGACGTGGCCGACGCCGTCGTCGGGCAGGAAGACATCCAGCGCGAGTGGGTCGAAAAGCTCAAGTCGACCACTCTGGACGACCGCATTTTCGTGCTCACGCCGCAGGCGCGCGTGCTGGAGCTGCCGGTGGGCGCAACGCCAATCGACTTCGCTTACCACCTGCACAGCGAAGTGGGACACCGCTGCCGGGGCGCGCGCGTGGACGGCATCATGGTGCCGTTGAATACCGCGCTGAAAAACGGCCAGACCTGCGAGATCATCACCGCCAGCCGCGCTTCCGGCACCGCCGGTCCGTCGCGCGACTGGCTCAATGCCGACTACACGGTCAGCACGCGCACGCGCGCCAAGGTGCGCGCCTGGTTCCACGCCATCGATGTGGAAGAGACGCTCGCGCACGGGCGCGCCATGGTCGAAAAGTCGCTCCAGCGCGAAGGCAAGACCGCCGTCAACCTGGAGCACCTGGCGCATAAACTCGGCTTTGCCAAGGTCGACGACCTGTTCATCTCGGTCGGCAAGGAAGAATTCAGCCTGCGCCACGTGGAGCAGGCGCTGCACGACACCGGCGAAGTGGTGGTGCCGGAAGACGCGGTGGTGCTCAACAAGAGCCGGGCCTCGAGCGTGGAGCAGGGCGCGAAATCGGGCGTGCTGGTGGTCGGCACCGACGGCCTGATGACGGCGCTGGCCAAGTGCTGCAAACCGGCGCCGCCGGACGGCATCGTCGGTTTCGTCACGCGCGGCAAGGGCGTCTCGATCCACCGCGCCACCTGCAAGAACTTCGCCGAAATGCGCGCCAAGGCGCCCGAGCGGGTCATCCAGACCGACTGGGGCCGCGCCGGGCACGACACGGTCTATCCGGTCGACCTGTTCATCCTCGCGGGCGACCGCCAGGGCCTGCTGCGCGATATCTCCGAGGTCTTCTCGCGCGAGAAAATCAACGTCATCGGCGTCAACACCCAGAGCGCCAAGGGGCAGGCACGCATGACGTTTACCGCCGAAATCGGCTCGACCGCGCAGCTGCAAAAAGCCTTGGGCGCGATCATGGAGGTGGGCGGCGTACAACAAGCGCGGCGGCAGTAGGTGGCGATGCTGCCGAAGTCGTTCCTGTACTCCAAGCCGCGCGATTGGGGCCGGCACGCCTGGCGCTTCGTGTTCAGCTGGTGGTACATGGTGTACCTGGGGGCGATCGCGCTGGTGATGGCGTTTTCGCCCTCGACCTACAACCGCAATAACCGCCTGACGACCTCGCGCTATATCTACACCAGCACCTGGCAGGTGCTGCCGTGGTTCACCGTGCTGGCCGCCCTGGTCAGCCTGGTGCTGATCCGGGTGGTGGTGGTCACGTCGCAGAGCTACGGCCTGTCGCGCTACGCGCTCGAGATGGTGGTGCGGGTGCTGGTGCTCGAACTCATCCCCCTGACCGCCGCCATGTTCGTGGCGCTGCGCGCGGGCCTGGCATTCAACGCCGGCGATGCGCTGGCGCTGGCCGCCGCGTCGACGCCCGACCGTTCGCGCCAGGCGCAGAACCGGCTGCGCCAGGACCTGGTGCCGCAGGTGATCGCCAACGCCTTTGCGGTCCTCTCCCTGGCCATGGTCAGCAGCGTGATCGTGCTGGTGCTGGCCTACACCAGCGTGTATGGCCTGTCGCCCTGGGGCCTGGGCGACTACACGCGCACGGTGGGGCGCATTTTCAATCCGGCGGTGACCATCGGCTTCGTGCTGAAAACCGTGTTTTTCGGCCTGTCGGTGGCGGTGATTCCGACCGCCGCGATCCTGGAAGCGCACCGCTACGGGCGCACCTCGTCGTCCACCGTGCAGCCGGGCGCGGTGCGCCTGCTGTTCGTGCTGCTGCTGATCGAAGCCGGCTCGCTGGCCGTCAAATACATATAGGTGGACAAACAAGTGGAAACGAACATGAGCCAACCGAGTGAGAATGCGGCTAATCCGGACGTGGTGCACGACGCCCCGGCCGAAGCGGTCGCCAACGTCGAAGTCAAGGCGGTCGTGCTGCTGGTGCTGATGAGCGCCCTGATCATCACCTTTTTGCTGTACGTGATGTACGCGCGCGGCGTGTTCGAAAGCACCCAGCGCCTGGTGCTGCTGTCGGAGGATTCGGACGGCGTCATCCCCGGCATGGACATGACGTTTTCGGGCTTTCCGGTCGGGCGCGTGCAGCGCGTGGAGCTGGCCCCGGACGGCAAGGTGCGCATCCTGGTCGACGTGCCGCGCAAGGACGCCGGGTGGCTCAAGACGTCGAGCGTGTTCACCATCGAACGCGGTCTGGTGGGAGATACGCGCATCAAGGCGTTCACCGGCATCCTGACGGACCCGGTGCTGCCGCCCGATTCGGTGCGCACCGTGCTGCGCGGCGACACCGCCGCCGAGATCCCGCGCCTGGTTGCCAGCGCGCGCGCCTTGCTGGAAAACCTGGACAACATGACGCGCAGCGATTCGGCCATCAATACCAGCCTGGCCAACATCCAGGCCGCGACCGGGCGCCTGTCGGGCAAGTATGGCTTGCTCGGCACGGCGCTGGGCAGCGAAGGCGAAGCGAAAAAACTGCTGCAGACGCTGGAGCACGTGGACAACCTGCTGATCAAAGCCGACCAGCGCGTGTTCGGCAAGCAGGGCGTGATGGACGAGGCGCAGCTGGCCATCGTGCAGCTGCAGGTGGTGCTCAAGGACGCCAGCAACAGCCTGAAAAAAGTCGACGCGGTGCTGGTCGAAGCGCAGGCCGTGGGCGCCAACGCCAAGGTGGCGACCAAGGACCTGGGCGCGCTGCGCGCCGAGGTGGACGCCAGCCTGCGCAAGGTGACGCGCCTGATCGATGAAATCAACCGCAAGTGGCCCTTTGCACGCGAGACGGAGCTGAAACTGCCATGAAGACCATCTACCTTGCCGCATTGGCCACCGCCTGCCTTGCCGCCTGCTCCAGCAATCCTCCGCCGCCGGCCTGGAAAGGCAATGCCGGCAGCGCGCTGGCCAGTTTCAGCGACGCCTACCTGCGCGGCGACAGCAACATCGCCGGCGCGGAATTTGCGCGTGCGCGGGCCGAGATGGCCAGTACTGGCCGCCCCGACCTGGTGGCGCACGCGGAGCTGGTGCGCTGCGCCACGCGCGTGGCGAGCCTGGAGTACGACGCCTGTCCCGCGTTCGAAGCGCTGGCGCAGGACGCCACCCCGGCCGAACGCGCGTATGCCGCCTACCTGGGCGGGCGCTGGGAGGGCCTGGATGCGGCCCTGCTGCCCGAACAGCACCGCGCCGTGGTGGCGACCGCGCGCGCGAGCGACGGCAAGAGCGTGCTGGCGGCGATCAGCGATCCGCTATCGCGCCTGGTGGCCGCCGGTGTGCTGATGCGCCAGGCGCGCGTTGCGCCGGCCGATATTGCCGTCGCCACCGATACCGCTTCCGAGCGGGGATGGCGCCGGCCCTTGCTGACGTGGCTCGGCGTCTCGCTCAAGCGCGCGCAGGCCGCCGGCGACACAATGGAAGCAGCACGCCTTCAGCGACGCATCGACCTGGCTGGCGCCACGCCGGCTGCAGCGCCATGATTTTTTTATCAAAATAGCGACATGCCTTCGGCTCGCTGGGGCTGCCGGGCTATTGCCGGCGCCGGTGTCGCCCCTGATTACGGCTTGGACCGAACGATCGCGTTGATCAGCGCGGTGCAAGAGTCGAACTCGCGCTCGCCGACCGGGTCCATCTGCACAGGCAGGCCGGCGACCACGATCTGCCGCGTGCGCGGCAAGACCAGCGTGTAATCGCCACGCTTGAGGAGGTCGGTGAACTGCGTGCAGCGCGTCATGCCGGGCAGTCTGGCGATGACCGCCCATTTGCCTTTGGCGTCTTCGGAAAACACGGCGGGCGAGCTAAACGAATTCACACCGATCATCAGGAGTTCATTCTTGTCGTCGGCGTCGAGATCGATCAGGAACACGTCGCACAGCGCCTTCGCTTGCGTCAGGCAGTCGGGCAGGTTGGCGCTGCGCTTCCAGCCCGATAGCGGAAAACCGGCCGGCAAGCGTGCCGTTGCCGGCCACACGTGCAATTGCTCGGCCGGGTTGATGGTGTGCTGTTCGACGAAGCGCTCGCCCGTGTCCGGTGTCTCCAATGTGATCCTGGCGCGTTCGGCGACGAGCGCCGCCTGCGGGCCGGTCTTGCCTTCCTTGAGCTTGAGCAGGGCGGCGGCGCCGTAGCGTTTCGATGCCGATTTGAGGAAGTAGTAGTCGAATTTCTCGGCGCTGACGGCGCCGCGTTCGAGGCGCGCGATCTGGCTGTTGACGGCGATCCGGTCCGGGTCGGCGAGCGGAGAGAGCAGCGCCAGCAGCACGGCGATGGCGGCGTAGGCCGCACCCAGGTTGACCGGCGCCACGCGGCGCAGCCAGCCGTCCCTGTCGATGGTGGCCCACAGGTAGCCAAGTGCGTACACGCTCGCCACCAGCAGAGCGGCGGCGGCGAAGATGCGGTCCGACGTCCAGCCATGGTCGGCCACGCGCAGGCCCAGCGCGTAGATGGCGATGGCGGTCAGCGGTAGCAGCAGCGCGCAGGCGATGCGCGCTGCCAGGCGCACCACGCGCGCCACGGACTCGCCGATGCCGCCGTTTTGCCAAGCGGCGTTGATCAGCACCACCAGCAGCGCGTCCGCCGTCAGCAGGAGCACGGTGGCATGGCGCGTGGCCCACAGCGCGTCGAGCCCGGTGAACGGAAGGCACAGCACAAAGCCGCCGATCAGCAGGGTGGCCACCGGCAGCAGCCATGACATCAGCACCAGCAGCAGGTTGCGGATGCCGTGCACGATGGCCGGGCGCACATCGGTCAGGTGCAGGGCGCAGGCAAAGGCGCAGCACAGCAGCGGGGAGACGAAGAGCGGAGACTTCATCAGTTCGGACAAGAAGCTGATCTTGACCAGTTCGAACAGGGACGCGCCCAGCCACATGGCCAGGTGCAGCGTGCCGGTGAAGAAGGCGGAAAACACCAGCTGGATAAAGAGCTTCCAGGCGATGTCGAAATGGGTGGCGTAGCTGGCCAGGCGGCGCTGGTCCTGTGCCGCCGCCAGCACCAGCGAGTGGGCGATGAACAGGATGACCACGCTGAAAAAACATACCAGCGGCAGCATGTTCGGCCACTCTTGCACAGGCGACGGGACGCCGATCAGGCGCGTTTCTCGCCAGGCGGCGTGCAGGCCGATGCCCGCCAGCGCGCTTGCCGCCAGCGCGCACCAGAGTGCGAGCAGCCTGGGGCGCAGGTGGCCGAGGCTGGAAATGGCGAGTACCGGCACCAGCGCGGCGACCAGCAAGGCCGGGGTGCGAATCAGCGGGGAGGCGAAGTCGAACTGCTTGACCAGCAGATACAGGAACAATCCCTGCGCCAGTCCGATGGCGGCGCGCGCCAGGCCGATGGGTTTCGAGGTTTCTGGAGCGGTGACGGCAGGGGAGGTGGACATGATCGGATGGAAGTGAGTGCTCGTCAGGAAAGGGCCGCGCCGCCCGGTGATGGCTCGGCGCGGCTGGCGCTGCTTACTTTTTCTTACTTGTGCTTGAGTGTCCAGGCGCCCGGCGCGGCGGCGCCGGCCAGCTGGCCGCTCATGTCGAACAGCGCGGCCTGGCCCGACTGGGTTTCGGTGGCACCGCCGGCAACGCTCATGTTCAGTTTTACCACGCCGGCCTTGTCGACGCTACCTGTTACCGCCGTCGTGCGCGCAGGCGCCTTGCAGGCGCCGGTGATCACGCCGGTGAAGCTGATGTTCAGGTCGCAGGCGCCGTAGTACGCGCCGAAGTTACCGCTCCACGGGCCGGCGTAACGGATCGGATCGAGGTATTCGCGCTTGGTCGCGGCTTGCGCGTAGCTGACCAGCTCGGTCGCGCTGGAGAAGCTGGCGTCACCCGACCCCTTGGAAGTGGTCGAGGTGTTGCACGCCACCATCAAGCCGGTGATGATGTCACGCCAGCAGGTCTTTTCGACCCAGTAGTTGACGTAGACGTTGGCGGTGCGCAGGTCGAGGTTGGTTTCGCTGGAGACGATTTTGAGCGTGGAGAAAGTGCCTGCCGGAACGGTCTTGCTTTCGATGCCGACCACCTTGCCTTTGCTGGTGAGGGCGCGCGCCGTTTCTTCCTTGGAGCACGGGATACTCATGGTGCTGGCAAAGTCGAAGCTGTCGCCGACCGAGGCGCTGGCCGGCGCTTGCATGGCGGCCGGGGCGTAGGTGACGGTGCAACCGGCGGTGTACGAATTGGTGGACAGCATGCCGCCCTTGCCGTCGAACACCTCGATGGTTTGCGCGCCTTTTTCCTGGCTGACCGAATCGGCGTTTTCCCAGCCGCCGTCGGGGTTGACCTTGGTGACGCGCTGGGTGATCGATACTTTCCAGCCCATCGTCACGTCCGTGTAGGTGGCAAAGTCGCCAACGGTGCGGGCGGGCAGGGTGTAGGGGCCGACGGGTGGCGTTGGCGGGACCGGCGTTACCGGAGGCGGCGGGACTGTCGGCCCGGTGGCCGGCGGCAGGACGGTCAACGGCGGGTTGATGGGCAGCTCCCCGACTGGCGTCGGCGTCAGGGGCGGCGGCGTCGGTGTCGGCGTGACGGGAACGGGCGTTGGCTCGCTTGGCGCCGGTGGCGTGACGGGCGCAATTTGGGGCGGCGTGACGGGTAGCGTGGGAAGTGCGGGCGCCGGGGCTGGTGGCGAATCGCTGCCTCCGCCGCATGCGGTCAGGGCCGTCGCCGAAATCAATCCGAGTAATCGCATTCGCATCGCTGTCATCCTTTTTTGCCGTTATATATGTATATATATGTATCTTCAGTCAACCATAAAAGTTAATGTTGAATAAAGAGTATCGAAGGGCGCGATTATACACGGCGCATAGCGTCAGACTTATCAAAAACATCATCCGATTTTGTCGCACGCTTGTCGAATTGACGCGTCATCGTTCGTCGACACGATGAACGACCTTTATCCGATCCACTTTTCAATACGGGGACATCATGAACAAACAGATTATCTTCAACCTGCCGGTCAAGAACCTGGACATATCGCAGGCTTTCTTTTCAGCGCTGGGCTTTCGGTTTAATCCAGAATTCAGTAACGAGAGCGCGGCGTTCATGGAGATCGTGGACGGCAGTGTCCAGGCCATGCTGATGACGGAAGCCTTCTTCAAGTCCTTCACCAACAAAGCGGTCGTTCAGGCCAGGCAGGCCAATGAAGTCATCATCTGCCTGAGTTGCGAGAGCCGGGAGGAAGTGGACAGCCTGATCGCCAAGGCGACCGCCGCCGGCGCCCGCATCCCGCACGAGCCCGAAGACCACGGCTTTATGTATGACCAGGGCTTCGAGGATCTCGACGGCCACCTGTGGAACCTGGTGTGGACGGCGCCCCGCGCCTGATTTGACCGGGCCGCAAGACAGCGCCGGGAGGGCTCCGGCTGCTTAGTCCTGGCTGAATTTGATGTCGGAGAACCGGGCACGAAACTCGTCGCCCATCGGCGATTGCGACGAGAAGCCGACTTTCACCGTAGCCGCGCCTGGCAAACTGAAGCCACGCACCATGCTCCAGTTCGCACCGTCGGGCGAGGTGAAGAACACGAACGTGTTCTTTTTCCGCATTACCTTGAGGTAGATCTCGCTGCCTTCGCGCACGCCGTGGTGAGCGTCGTCGCCGGTGCCCCGGGCGACCGTTGTCGAGATGCCTGCCTTGCCTGTTTTTGCCATTTCAAACAGCAGCTTCCCCCAGTTTACCTTGTCGCCGTACACGATCAGCGCCCCGCCGTCGTAGGGCTGGTGGAAGGCCGCCGCGACCTTGGCCGACAAGCTGAAGTCGCCGGTCGGCTGGAACAGGACGCGCGGGGTTTTATCGGCGATCTCGGTGCCGTCGGGATTGACGAACAGATCGGTGCCTTTTTTGGCGACCAGCGCCAGCGTCCCGGCATCCACCTGCGCCGCGCCCAGGTCGAGCTGCATATCGAGCGCAAACGGCAGCGTGGCGATAACCGGTTTGACCGCAGTTGGCGTTGCCGCGCTTGCATTAACTTGTAGCGCGAGCAGGGCTGCTGCGAATGCAACAGTGCCGATGACCGATGCTGGACCGCTTTTCATATCAATTCCTGTCGTGGTGAGGGAATGCATGCGCCGATTGAGATGGCGCGGATATGATTGGAATCGCTTCCAATCGATTTGTTCGAAGGTAACATGCTGCGTTCCGCGTTGTCAATATTGGTAGTTAATCCCGAGTTATCGGGATTGGCTAATCGATAAATCTTTACGGCAATTTCTTATCGCTTTTAAGTTATACTGGCCCTGCGTTTCCATGGCGGGGAAGTAGTCGGATAACTGCAGCGGTTCTGGCTCGTGAGCACAGACTGGCGCGACGGCGTTACCGATCGCGTACCGCGTTATCCGGCCTTTCTCAGGTTCGATTCCTGATTACGCAGCCGGTAGTTTTTTCCGGACTCACCATCCGGCTCGTGCGGGGTGAACTCTCGCAACACTTGAGCAGCATCCTTAGCAGCATCCCTCAGGCGGCCAATTTCCGGTTATTGCGCCTCGCGGCGTCAATCCATCGACGCCGCTTTGCGCAACGACAGCGTGCCCCGGCTTTGCATGGCAGTCACTCTGTGCTGGCCCTGCGCTTCAAACCGACGTATCAACGGTCATCCAGATAATCCTGCGCCCTGGGCCTGTCTGCATTACCCGGCGTACCCGGCGCGATGCGGCAGCGCCATCCCGATACCGCCATCCGCCCGGTTGCGTGGAAGGCTGCCGCGAGGGTTTTATCGAGATACTCCATGTTCCAGCGAAAATTAATAGAAGAACGGCAGGTTGGCCTGCTCTCCACACCCAAAGGATTCGACAAGATTCTCGGCGCGGGCAGTTACTTCCTGCCGTCCTCGAAAACCCTGCAGGTGCTCAGCCTGTCCGATTTTCCCGCGAACGTGCCCAATCTGGAATGGCTGGTCACCATGCATGGCGCGACCTTGGCCGCGCATCTCGATATCGTGCGCACCGGCGTCGATGAGGTGGCGCTGGTGATCAGCGGACAAACCCAGCACGTGGTGCCGCCCAATTCCCTGCAGGCGTTCTGGAAAAACGGCTTGCCGATCGAGGTCTTGCGCGCCAAGGCCGGCAGCGACCTGAAGGTTCCCGCCGACTGGCTGGCGCGCTTGCCGATCGGGGTGTCGATGTCGTGCATTAAGCAGGTCGCAATTGCGGCGGCGTCGTTCGGCATGCTGTTCGTGGACGACATGTTTGCCGATTTCCTGGCGCCGGGGCGCCATGCGTATTTCGACGTGCTGCCAAAAACCAGGCTGGTGACGTCGCTGCAAGCGCAGGTGATCGAAGCGAAGGAAGTGGTCAGGGCGGTCCTTGGCAGTGGCCACGCGGCCATCGGCGAGCACCTGTTTTCGGCCGAAACCGGCGGCAAGCAAGTGGCGCTCTGGTGGGATAAGAACCAGCTGGTCCATGTGTCGGGACCGGCCAGGCAGGCGCTGGCCAGCAGGCAGCTGCGCGCCGAATTGATCGAGCTCGACGGCGCGCCGTTGCCGGTGCCGGCCCATATCGTCGCGGCCATGCGCGGCAATACGACTGTCGGGGCCTTGCTGCAGCCGTTCGTGACCACCTGCGAGGTGCCATCGGAACACGTGGGCATGTTCCATGTGGATGGCGTGTTCGAGGCGACCCTCAAACCCGGTTTTTATGCGTACTGGCACGGCGGCAAGCGCCTGGCGATGACGGCCATCGATACGCGCCTGATCGTGATCGAAGTGACCGGGCAGGAAATGCTCACGCAAGACAAGGTGCAATTGCGCGTGAATGTCACGGCGGGCTACCGGATCACCGACGCGCAACTGGTGACGTCCAGGCTGAACGATTACAAGGATTTTATTTACAAGGAAATCCAGTTCGCCTTGCGCGCCGCGATCGGCAGCCGCACCCTGGACGGTTTGCTGGAAAATAAGAATGACACCGACGAGCAGATTCTCGGCTACATGCAGAAAAAGGCGGAAGTGCAGGGCATCGCCATTATTTCGCTGGGCATCAAGGATTTGATACTGCCGGGTGAAATCAAGGCGATCCTGGGCAAGGTCGTGGAAGCGGAAAAGGCGGCGCAGGCAAATGTGATCCGGCGCCGCGAAGAAACCGCCGCCACGCGTTCACTGATGAATACGGCCAAGGTAATGGAAGATAATCCCGTGGCGCTGCGCCTGAAAGAGCTGGAGACCTTGGAGAAGATCACCGAGAGAATCGAGCATCTGAATGTGTACGGCGGGCTGGAAGGCTTGCTCAAGCAGTTGGCGCCGTTGAAAAACGTGGGCTGAATATCTCGACCACCGGTCGTCCGGTGCTCGAATGAGTTGTCGATGGGCCCGTCGTACCATGCCGGGCCCACCTTGACGTTCGGACGTGCGCCTACCGGATACGCTTTCCGTCGCGCGTGAGTCAGCGCTGGGGCGAGGCCGATGTCCCGGCTGCCGAATGGTGGCTTCCCAGATCGTCTTGCGCGTCGTCGGCATCGAGTGCCTGCTCGTTGCCGCGCCCGCTGTGGCGATGGTTACCCATGCCTTCACGCTGCGCGCTTTGCTGGACTTCCGCAATCTCGTCGATGCCGATGGTATCGGCCATTTGCGTATTGCCGTCGTCGGCGCTGCGCTGGCGATTGCGCGTCTCCGACGCCTCGTCGTCCGACTCGTTGCCGCCCATGCCGCCGCGGCCGGTCATGCCGCTCTGGCCGGAGCCGACGTCATGCAGGTCGCCGCCGTTCTGGCCGCCCATGCCGCCCGATTGCTGGCCGCCGTGTCCTTTCATGCCGGCGTGACCGCCCTGGTCAAGCGCTTGCTGCTGGTTTTGCTCTTTCCCGTTCTCGTTTGTCATTTGATTTTCCTCCTGGCTGGTTGCTGGGGTTGCCGCCCGATTCCCATGCTAGCGCCAGGACCGCGCGCACGCGATCAGCAGGCACGCCGCGCACATGTAGGATTGGCCAGACAACGGCACCAGCGCGCTGCCTGCCTCAGCGGGTGATCTCCGTCATGTCCAGTTCAATCCAGGTGGGTGCGTGGTCGCTCGGCTTTTCGCGTCCGCGCACGTTGCGGTCGACATTGGCGGCGGTCAAGGCGCCGGCCAGCATGGGGCTGAGCAGCAGATGGTCGATGCGCAGGCCGGCATCGCGTCCGTAAGCGTCGCGGAAATAATCCCAGAACGTGAAAATACGTTCGTCCGGGTGCATGGTGCGCAGCGCGTCGGTCCAGCCCTGCGCCACCAGGCGGTGAAAGGCTTCGCGCGTTTCGGGGCGGAACAGGGCGTCGGTGACCCAGCGCTCGGGCTTGTAGGCGTCCAGCTCGGTCGGGATGGCGTTGAAGTCGCCGGCCAGCACCACCGGCTCGCCGCTGGCCAGTAAACCTTTGGCGTGGGTGATCAGGCGCTCGAACCAGGCCAGCTTGTAATCGAACTTGGGGCCGGGGCAAGGGTTGCCGTTCGGGAGGTACAGGCAGGCAACCAGCACGCCATCGATGGCCGCTTCCAGATAGCGGCTTTGCTCGTCGGCATCGTCGCCCGGCAAGCCGCGCCGCACTTCCACCGGCGTCGTGCCGCGCGCCAGGATCGCCACGCCGTTCCAGCTTTTCTGGCCGATCCACAGCGCCTGGTAGCCGGCCTCGTTGAGCGCGGCTTCGGGAAACCGTTCCTGGGGCGCCTTGAGTTCCTGGAGGCAGGCAACGTCCGGTTGGGTTTCTTCCAGCCATTCCAGAAGGGCGGGAAGCCGGCTGCCGATGCCGTTGATGTTGTAGGTGGCGATGCGCATGGGGTCTCCGCGTTAACTATCGATGATGCTATTTTGAACGCAGTTGCGCATCGGCCGCCGCACGTTAGTCGGCGCCGCTATTTGCCCGGCTCTTACGCGGGCACGCCGTCGAGCTGGCCAGTCGCCTTCCGGCTCGGCGTCTGGGGCCAGCGGCGTGACCGTCATGGCGCCGAAGCCGGCAATATCGTCGCCCGACGATGAACCAGTCCGGCGCCGGTTTGTCTACTATCAGTATGAATAGCGTTGTTACCGGCGCTGGCGGGAGCGAGCCGTATGCGATGACCGTGGCGTGGCCAGCCGGCCGTCCCGGCCCCTTTGCCAGGCTCATTCTCGTGGGACACACCAGCAGGCTGCATGAGCGCGATTGCGCGGTACCGGCAACGGAACGTGCGCGAGCGGCTGCATTCTGTTGTTGTTCGCGCCCCGTGCTCGGTGTAGGCAAGGCGGAAATATTTCCATGGCATGGTAAAATTTTAAGATTGCCAGGGCGATGGGCGCCATCGGCTTCTACTTTTTTCCGGACGTACACCATGCCGATTTCAGAAGAGACTGTCACCTTTTTCAACAGGACGGTTACCGAGTACGACCCTGAAGAACCAGTCAGCTTGTCGGACGACATCGTCTATCGCTTGTCGCGCGACTACGACGGTGAGCAATCGATGCTTGAAATGCTCGAAGAGTTCCTCGGCAAAATCGATCCATCGACACTCGACGCCTTGATTATCGGCATGTGGAGCGACGACTGCTCCGACAGTTCCCAACCGATCGTCGAAGCCCTGGTCAAGCATGCCGGCGAGTTGCAGAACCTGCGCGCGCTGTTTATCGGCGACATGACGTACGAAGAGTGCGAAATTTCCTGGATCGTCCAGAGCGACCTGACGCCGCTGCTCAATGCCTTCCCGCAGCTGGAAGAATTCAAGGTGCGTGGCGCCAACGAGCTGGTGATCACACCGTTTACCCATGCCAAGTTGCAGAAGTTCACGATCGAAAGCGGCGGCCTGCCGTCCTCCGTGGCCCAAGCAGTGGCGGCCTCGACGATGCCGGCGCTGACCCACCTGGAACTGTGGCTCGGCGCCGACGAGTACGGTTTTTCGGGCGATGTGGCGCTGTACCAGGACCTGGTGGCCAAGCTGCGTACTCCGACCCTGGCGTACCTGGGCTTGCGCGATGCCGAAATCGCCGACGAGCTGGCGGTGTGGCTGGCGGGCGACGAACTGGTCGGCTGCCTGACCACGCTCGACCTGTCGCTCGGCACGCTCGGCGACATCGGGGCCGAAGCCTTGTTCAACAGCCCGTATGTGGCCAAGCTGCAAACCCTGAAACTGGAGCACCACTACATTTCCGAAGAATGGCAGGAAAAGCTCAAGACGCTGCCGATCACGGTCGACCTGTCCGATCCGCAAGAGATCGAGGATGACGACGAAGACGAGCGTTACGTAGCTGTCGGCGAGTAAGATGCCGCAACGGGTGGAACCGGGCTGCCGCGCATGCTAGACGGCCCCCACGGCACACGCTTGCCTGTCGTTTTGCTGGGCGTGCGTGGCGGCAAGCGCGAAAAACTGTTGCAGGCGGCGCTTGTTACGCTCGGCCAGCCTGCGGCAGAGGTCGTCGACTGGGCCGAATGGCTGGCGCAACCGGCGCTGCTGACGGCCAGCCTGGCGTTGCGTCCGTGCGTGTTCAAGATCGACTCGCCGGGCGACGACGCACGCGTGCACGGCTTGCTGATGCACGCAGGCTGCGCCGCGCTCGGGGGCGGCTTGCCGCGCCTGCCCGATCTGGGCGAGATTGCCGTCCCGCAGGAGTGGTTCGCCGGCTTCACGCTGGCGCTGCAGCGCGTCGCCGCTGAACTCTCCGGGCTGCCCCATGTCCAAGTAATGAACGCGCCGCATGAATTGCTGCTGATGACCGACAAGCTGGCTTGTCAGCAGCATCTGGCTGCGCGCGGTATTCCGATTCCCCGTTTCCTCGGTCCTATCGATGGCTACGCGCAGTTGTGCGCTGTCATGGATGAGCACGATCTGAAGCAGGTGTTCCTGAAAACGCGCTACGGCTCAAGCGCCTCCGGCGTGGTGGCGTACCGCCGCAACGGCCGGGGTGCCGAGCAGGCCACCAGTTCCGCCAGCCTCGTGCAAGGGGAGGGCGGGGCGCGTTTGTACAACGTCAAGCGTCTGCGCACCTACAACGCGCAGGCCGAGATTGCGCAACTGGTCGACTTGCTGGCGCGCCAGCAAACCTATGCCGAAGCGTGGATTCCCAAGCCGCGCCACGGCGATGGCCATTTCGACGTGCGCGTGGTGACCCTGGGCGGGCAACCGGCGCACCGCGTGGCACGGGTCGGCGCGCGCATGATGACCAATCTGCACCTCGACAACCAGCGTGCCGATGTGGCCAGCCTGCTCGGCGAAAAAGACCATGCCGCGCTGGAACAGACAGCGCGCGTCGCTGCCGCCGCATTTCCCCATAGCCACGTCATCGGCCTGGACATGGTCGTGCGCAAGGGCCGCGCCCACGTGCTCGAAGCGAACGCCTTCGGCGACCTGCTGCCCAAGCTGCTGTGGCAGGGGCGCGATACCTATGCGGCGCAGTTGCAAAGTCTTGTGTCCCATGAAGCCTGATCCCCGTTCGATTCCGGACATGAACCAAGTGGTCGGCAGCCACGACATCGTGTTCATCACGCTTGACACCTTGCGCCACGACGTGGCCCAGCGCCTGTACGAGGCGGGCGAGCTGCCGGTGCTGGGGCCGCGCTTGCCGCCAGGCGGTTGGGAGCGCCGCCACAGCCCGGCCAGCTTTACCTATGCCGCGCATCACGCGTTTTTTGCCGGATTTTTGCCCACGCCCGACCATCCGGGCCGCCATCCGCGCCTGTTCGCGACGTCGTTTCGGGGCAGCGAGACGACCTCGGCTCACACTCACGAGTTTGCGCACGAGAGCATACCGGCCGGCCTGGCTGGTGCTGGCTACCGCACGATCTGCATCGGCGGCGTCGGTTTTTTCAACAAGGAAACGGCACTCGGTTGCGTGCTGCCGGGCATGTTCCAGGAAAGTCACTGGAAGCGCTCGCTCGGCGTAGACGGCCGGCATTCGACCGAACGCCAGGTAGCGCTGGCGATCGAGCGCCTGGACGCGCTCGGCCAGCAGCGCGTGTTCCTGTTCATTAATGTTGCGGCCATTCACTCGCCCAACCGCGGCTTCCTGCCGGGCTGCACCAGCGACAATATCGACAGCCATGCCGCCGCGCTGCGCTATGTGGACGGGGCGCTAGCGCCCCTGTTTGCCGCCTGCGCGGCGCGCGCGCCAGCCTTTGTCATTGTCTGCTCCGACCATGGCAGCGCGTATGGCGAAGACGGCTTTCGCGGCCATCGGATCGCCCATGAAACCGTGTGGAACGTTCCATACGCCCATTTCTTTATCGACCATCACTTTATCGACCATAACGGAACGACGCCATGAATCATCCCGCCACTCCCGGCACGCTCGCCCAGCGCATGCGTCACACGCCGTACCAGGCGTATTCCTATTCCTATCCGCACAAGGCGGCGTACCGCGCGCTGACCGTGCCAGCATCGCTGGCGCAGCTGTGGGAGGCGCAGGACCGCTCGGCCCTGTTCGCCTACATCCACATTCCGTTTTGCGAAATGCGCTGCGGCTTCTGCAATCTGTTCGCGATGGCCCGCCCCAATCCCGAGATGGTGGAACGATATGTGGCGCAGGTGGTCCAACAGATGCGTGTACTCGATCAGGTGCTGGGAGAGCGCAAATTTGCGCGTTTCGCCCTCGGTGGCGGCACGCCCACGTTCCTGTCGGCGGCGCAGTTGCAAACCTTGTTCGTGGGCGCGCGCGATATTCTGGGTATCGACTTGCAGAGCACCCCGGCCGGTATCGAAGCCTCGCCCGAGACCGTAACGCCGGAGCGCATGGCGGTGTGCCGCAGCATGGGCATCGACCGGGTGAGCCTGGGCATCCAGAGCTTCGCGGCGGGCGAGATGCGCTCGCTGGCGCGGCCGCAGCAGAACGAGGTGGTGACCAGGGCAATCGGCTATATCCGCGCTGCGGGTTTTCCGACGCTGAACCTGGACCTGATTTACGGCATCGGTGGGCAGACGGTGGCGAGTTTGCTGGCGTCGATCGACAGCGCCCTGGCGTTCCGGCCGGAGGAGCTGTATTTGTATCCGTTGTACGTGCGCCAGCATACGGGGCTGGGCAAGATTGCGAACAGAAAGGGGGCCGCTTCATTCGATCCGATCGTGCTGAACCAGGAAGGCGACAGCCGCATGCAGCTGTACGAGGCCGCGCGCGACCATCTGCGGTCACGCGGCTATGTGCAGGTGTCGATGCGCATGTTCCGCGCGCCGCACGCACCAAACGAGAGCGGACCGTCCTACTGCTGCCAGAATGATGGCATGGTTGGCCTGGGTACCGGTGCGCGCTCGTACACGCGGGAGCTGCATTATTCGACCGATTACGCGGTCGGGCGGGCCGATACTATTGGCATCATCGACAATTACCTGACGCTGGACGCCGACAGTTTTACCCACGCCCACCACGGCTTCGCGCTGGGGCCGGACGAGCAACGGCGACGGTACGTGATCCAGTCGCTGCTGACCGATCCCGGGCTCGATCCGGCGGCGTACACGCAGCGGTTCGGCGGCGACTGCCTGCAAGACTTGCCGCAACTGCACGAATTGGGCGAGCTGGGCTTGTTGGAGGAGGGCAGCGCGATCTTGCGCCTGAACGATCGCGGCTACGGGTACGCCGATACGATTGGCCCATGGCTGGCGTCGGAAGACGTGCGCCTGCTGATGGCGGACGGCGGCACGACATGCTGAGCATGCTGCCGGCTGCCGCGCTCGGCCAGGCGCAGCCGGCTCAGAAACCGGATCAGCGGGCCCAGGAACCGGATCAGCGGGCAGAGAAGGCGGATCAGCGGACAGGGAAGGCGGATCAGCGGGCAGGGAAGGCGGATCAGCGGGCAGAGAAGGCGGATCAGCTGGCCCAGAAACCGGATCGGCCGGCAGAGAAGGCGGACCAGCCGGCGCGGAAACCGGATCAGCCGGCGCAGAAACTGGATCAACCAGGGCCGCAGTCACAGCAAGCGGGGCCGCAGCCGGTGCTCTCGCTTCTGTACCGCGGGACGCTGTCCGGATGCAACTACGATTGCGCTTATTGTCCTTTCGCAAAGCGGCGCGACAGCCGGGCCAAGCTGGCGCGCGATGCAGCTGAGGTAGCGCGCTTTGTCGCCTGGGTCGGTGCGCAGGTACGGCCCATCAGCGTCCTGTTCACGCCGTGGGGCGAGGGCATGATCCGGCGCCATTACCGCGATGCGATCACGGCCCTGTCCGGCATGGAGCATGTGCGCCAGGTGGCGATCCAGACTAATCTGTCGGGGCCGCTGGCATGGCTGGAACAAGCCGATGCGCGCAAGGTGGGCCTGTGGTGCACATATCATCCGAGCCAGGTGCGGATGGAACGTTTTGTCGAGCGCTGCGCGCGGCTGGCGCGCATGGGTGTGCATTTTTCGGTCGGCATCGTGGCGCTGCGCGAGCATTTCGACGACATCCGCGCCTTGCGCGCCGCGTTGCCGAGTCAGCATTATCTCTGGCTCAACGCCTACGACCGGCGCGCGCCGGGCTATTATCAACCGGATGACCTGGCCTGGCTCGACGCCATCGACCCATGGTTCAGCTACAGCCGCAATCCCGAGATGTCGCGCGGAAAGGCGTGCCGCGCCGGCTCGGAGGCGCTGTCGGTGGATGCCGATGGCGAAGTGCAGCGCTGCCATTTCTTGCCGCAGCGACTCGGTAACCTGTATGCGGATAGCCTGGAAAACATGCTCGTGGAAAAGCCGTGCAGCCGCCTGCGCAAATGCGACTGCTTTATTGGTTACGCGCACCGTCAGGAATTGCCGTTCTATGATGACTTCGGCGCCGGCGTGCTGGCGCGCATTCCGCTGCGACTGGTGCGGGCGCAGAGCTAATCGGTTAAGCGCAGCAAATGCCCGCTGCAAACTTTTAAGTGATAGCCATGCTGTTGGCGCAGCAGTTCGCTCCCATATCGGGGTATGGGCCGGCCCATTACGACAGCGTCTGAGCTCAGGCTTGAAGGTGCTTACCCGGATCCTGGCAAGAGCGCGCGCGCAGTACCCTTGCAGCTGAATAAAAGTGTCGTTTCTGGTGCTTTTCGCTATTGCCCCAGCAGCATGCCGAGTGCAAAATCGATCGCATTGGAACCACAAGGGAGACTTGGCGATGGCTAATGTAGTCCTGACCGGCATGCTGGCAGCGGCGGTAGCGGCATCCCCAGCGCCGCCGGCATCGCTGAAGGTGAGCGGTGGTAACGTGGCCGGGCTGGCCATGGCGGACGGCAGCAGCATTTACTACGGCATCCCGTACGCGGCCGCGCCGGCGGGCGAGCGGCGTTGGAAGCCACCGGCCGAGCGCGCGCCGTGGAGCGGCGTTCTCGACGCGCGCAAGCCGGCGCCGGCATGCGTGCAGGAGAATGTCGGCTGGAACGGCGAGTTCCTTGCCGGCGCCAGCGAAGATTGCCTGACTGTCTCGATCCGCGCGCCCGCGCTTGCCGGCAAAACCCGGCTGCCGGTATTGGTCTATATCCACGGCGGCGCAAACTCCGCTGCCGGGGCGGGCAGCATGGCCGAGGACGCCCTCCACCGGGAAGGCGTGGTGCTGGTCAGGATTCAGTACCGGCTGGGCGTGTTCGGCTTCATGGGCCTGG
The DNA here is from genome assembly GCA_036386755.1 of Telluria sp. GTDB lineage: Bacteria > Pseudomonadota > Gammaproteobacteria > Burkholderiales > Burkholderiaceae_D > Telluria_A. The sequence goes on along the minus strand of DASVVC010000119.1, from coordinate 7,823 downwards.
AGGCCCTGCGCGAGGAAAGTCCGGACAAGACGTCCGGCAACTATGCGCTGCTGGACCAGATTGCCGCGCTAAAGTGGATCAAGGCCAATATCGCGGCCTTCGGCGGCGATCCCGGCAACATCACCATCAGCGGCAATTCGTCGGGCGCCTTCGATGCGCTGATGCTGACCATTTCGCCCCTGGCAAAGGGACTGTTTCAGAAAGCCATACTGCAAGCGGCCGCGCCGGGCGCGCCCATGACGGCGCAGCAGAACGAAGCGGTCGGCAAGGTACTGCTGGAACGCCTGAAATTGCCGCAGGGCGCGGCCGGCCTGGCGCAGTTGCGGGCGCTGCCGGCCAATGCCGTCGTTGCGGCCGGGCTCAAGCTGCCTGTGCGGCCAGGTATCGATCCAAGTTTTTTGTGGGAGCAACAGGTCGTCGATGGCCATGTTTTGCCGTACGCCTATAGTGAAGCGTACGCCAGGGGTGCGGGCCGTGGCATCGCCATCCTCATCGGCAGCAATCGCCAGGAGCTCGGGGCCGACCGCAAGCCGGACGTGGTGCCCGCCATGTTGACGTCGGCGTTCGGCACGCAGGCGGGCGCTGCGCGTGTGCTCTACAGCGACGATCCGCGCCTGGGCAGCGTTGCCACCCAGCTCATGACCGATATGTGGTTTCGTTGCCCGGTGAATTGGTTCACCGCGCGCATGCTCAAAGCCACCCCCAAGGTGTGGCGTTACGAGTTCGGTTTTGGCGTGCCCGGATCAGGCAGGCCGCCTGAACACACCAGCGAGATGCACTACGTCTACAACGCGGTTCCGGCGAACGCAGTCGAAGGCACCTGGCCGCCGCTGCAGCGTTACTGGGCCAATTTCATGCGCAGGGGCGATCCGAACGGCAGCGGCTTGCCGCCGTGGCCGGCCATGGGAGCGCGCGGGACGTACTTGTCGATCGCGCCGGAAGGCATCAAGGCCGGAGAAGGTTTGCGCTCGGCGATCTGCGAGCTGATGTACAAGGATCGCGATTATCCGGCGTCGCCAGCGGCACCCGGGTAATGCCTGGGGGCCGCTGGCGACGCTCGCGCTATTCGAGGACGGTTCCCTGAGGCAGCGGCTGGCGGAGCGGGGCCGAAACCGGGCTCGCGCCGGGGGCACGGGCGGCAAGCAGCCGCGCACGCCGTTTGCGTACCCAGATGACGACCCCGGTTACGCTCAGCATCGCGACCATTACGCCCAGGAACGACAGCACGATGCGGCCCGGCAGGCCGGCAATGCGGCCGGAATGCAGGGGAAACTGGAGTTGCAGGAAGATATCGCCTGCGCTGCCCGTGCCCGGCACGCGGTCGGCCACGAATGTGCCATCCTTGCCGTCGAAATACAGCCAGGAATTGCCCAGGCCGACATCGCCGTGATCGTTACCCGGCTGGAAGAACCCGACCCCGTACAGGCCGAATGCGGAGGCGTAGAATACGCCGCCGACCGGGTCGGTCCAGCCGCGCTTGATGCCTTCGGCACGCGCCAGCGCCATCACTTCGTCGCGGCTGATCAGCGCCGGAATCGGTTTTTCCGGCGGGTGCATGGTGCGCGAGGCAAACGCATCGGGGCTCAATGTCGACACCGTCGACAGCAGCGGGCGCACCACGCGGTCGGTCAGGTTCATCGACACCGAGGTGATGGCCAGCACCAGCAACAGCAGCCAGACCCACACGCCGCCGGAGCGGTGCAGGTCGAAATTGAGCTTGGGGCCGCCCGCTTTCCAGCGGAAGGCAAACGACTTGCGCCAGCTGCGCCAGTTCGGGAACGACAAGTACAAGGCAATGAAGCAATCGAGCACCCACACCATGGCGATGATGCCCATGAACCAGATGCCCAGTTCGACGCCCTTGACCTCCGGTATGTGCATCGAGTAATGCAGCTTGTACAGGAACGGCAGCAGGTTTTCGCGCGCGAGCGAAATGTCGCCCCACTGGCGCCTGGCCTGGATCTTGCCGGTTACGGGATCGACGCCGATCTGGTTAAAGCCCAGCTCGTACGGCTTGCCGGTGGCCGGATCGATGGTGCCTTCGACCGACATCATCGAGGTGTGGCCCGGCTCGACCTCGGTCATCACATAACCGATGCGCACGCGCGGGTCCGCCGCTTCGATGGCGCGCGCCAGCGAGGCGCCGGGGATCTGGCGCTGGGCCGTTTCGCCGCTGTGGGCGTGGAACAGGTCGGGGTTGAGCGCCGCGTCGAGCTCGTGATCGAAAGAGATCAGGGCGCCCGTTGCACCGGAAATGAACAGGAAGATCGCAACCCCGAGCCCGAACCAGCGGTGCAGGATGACCAGTGCAGGGCGCATCTCAGTATGTCCAGTTGAGGGTGGCGCTGGCGCTGCGCGGCGCCGCGTAATAGGCCTGGCTCCAGTACAGCGAGGTCAGGTACTTTTTATCCGTGACGTTGTTCAGGTTCAGCGCCAGGGTCATGTTGCGGTTGATGTCGTAGCGCGCCATCAGGCCCAGGGTGGCGTAGCTGTCCTGGCGCGTGACGATGCTTGGCTCCTGCCCCTGCTCGCGCTCGATATCGCTCTGCCAGTTCAGGTTGGCGCCGATCTTCAGTTGCGGCACGGCCGGCAGGCGATACGTGGTGGACATGCGCAGCAGGCGGCGCGGCACGTAGGTCTTGGTGGCCTTGCCCTGGCTGTCTTCCACTTTCAGGTGGGTGTAGCCGACGCTGGCCAGCCAGCCCTTGGCCAGCTCGCCCGTCACTTCCAGCTCGGCGCCGGTCGATTCGGCGTCGATGCCGCGATAGTAGGCTTTGGCGCCGGTCATGTCGACTTGCTCGGCGGTATTGTTCTGGCGCGCGCGGAAGATGGCGCCGGAAAAGCTGGCCTTGCCACCGAATAAATCGCCCTTGAAGCCGGCTTCGGCGCTGCTGCCCATGATCGGATCGAGCGCGACGCCGTTGATGTCCTGCTCGCTTTGCGGGCTGAAAATTTCGGTGTAGCTGGTGTACAGGCTCACCTGCGGCGCCACGTCAACCACCAGGCCCACGTACGGCGAGGTCTGGCTGGCCGATTTCTGTTTGCTGCTGCCGTAGGACAGGCCGGTCGACTCGGCCGTGGTCGCGTTAAAGCCGGCCAGCAGCTTGACCTTGTCGGTCAGCGCGAAGCGCGCCGCCGCGTACACGGTCTTGCGCACGTCTTCGTAAGTGCTGCCGTCGAAGTGGTCGTCGAATTGCGGCAACGGATAGCCGCCGGTGAAGTCGGTCGCCGCCGTGAGCGGGGTGCCGATGCCGCGCCCGTAGCCGGACAGGTCGTCCAGGCGCGAGCGCGACCAGCTGGCCCCAAAAGAAAGATCGTGCTGGCGCCCGCCCAGGTTGAACTGTCCGGTCGCGCCGATGTCGAACAAGGTCTGGCTATGGTCGGAGCGGTAGGCCGACGGGTAGGAAAACAAGCCTTCGCCGGTGGCTTTGTCCGGCGTGCCGTACACGTAGAACAGTTTGGAGCGGGACGATTCCTTGTTGTGGCTCAAGGTCGACTTGAGCGCCCAGCCCTGGCCCAACTGGTGGTTCAGTTCCACAAAGCTGCCGTTGGTCGTGTTATCCCAGTGCGACCAGTCGGCCGAGGTATTGGTGCCGGTCGGATAGTTGGTCGGGCTGCCGTCGGTGTAGTACAGCGGCAGGGCGCCCCACATGCCGCCGCTGGACTTGTTGTCTTGCCAGGCGTGGCCGATGCTGAGCAGGGTGTCCAGGCCCAGTTTGGCTTCAACGATGCCGTAGGCGACGTTTTTCTTCGTTTCGTAGCGGTCCAGGTAGGAATCGCCCTGCTGGCTGGCCACGACCACGCGGCCCTTGACTGTGCCGCTGTCGTTGAGCGGGCTCGACACGTCGGCATCGATGCGGCGGGTGTTCCACGAGCCCAGGGTCAGGCCGGCGTTGGCGGCAAAGGCGGCGCCCGGGCGTTTGCGGATGAAGTTGACCGTGGCGGACGGGTTGCCGGTGGAGGCGGCCAGGCCGTTGGCGCCACGCACGATGTCGACGCGCTCGAACAGCGCGGTATCGAGGTTGCCCATCATATTGCCGAATACCAGTGGCGTGCCGACACCGTCGGCCTGGAAGTTGATGATGTCGAAGCTGCGCGCCACATAATAGGTGCGGTCGGTTTCCACTTTTTCGACGGTGACGCCGGTGGTGTTGGCGAGCACATCGTTGACCGTGTCGAGACGGAAATCGTCCATGCGCGCGCGCGTGACGACGGAGACCGATTGCGGGGTTTCGCGCAGGGTCAAGTTGAGTTTGCTGGCACTGTCGCTCTCGCGCACCTTGTAGCCGTTGTTGTCGTTGGTGCCGGTGATGGTGATGACCGGCAGCACGGCGGCCTCGGGTGCATCGGGCGCTTCGTCGGCAGCGCTGGCGGCGCCTGCATGGCCGAGCACCACGGACAGGGCAAGGACCAGCGGACGCAGGCGTGGGCGGGGAAAGGACGAGACGGACGTGTTGATACGGCGAGGCATGCAAAAACTCCTGGTGTGAGAGAAATCGTCACTGGCTTGGAGACTGCGCCTGGCTTGTTAACGATGTGGTGCGGGTGGTGCGCGATCGTCAATACGAATGCGAATGATTCTCATTTTACCAAAAATGGCAAGGCTGCGCAAACCGGCTACGCTATGGGAGGGGTGTGGGAAAAGCAGGCCGATGCTGCGATGCGGAAATAGCATCAAGCTCAAGGCGCGCAGCCGCGCGTGGCGGGGCAAGCCCGCACCTGTGCCGGCATTGAGTGAGCGGGGTGTATATCTGTGGAAACGAGGGAGCGGTGGCGCGCGGAGGCCAGTGGTGGCGACACGCGGCATGCGCGGACCGAAGGACGGGGACGACGCTCAGCGATGCGCCAAGCTGGCCGTCCCGCCTGGCGGGCCCCGAGGTCGCCCCCCTTTGGCTACCGGATCAGACTGCGAGCTGGCGCCGTCCGGGTGACAAGACAATCAATAATCGCAGCGGTAGAAATGCCCCATGATCGGCACCACGCGTCCGGCGCAGTCGGAAAAGATGGACAGGTCGCTGCTGGTCCACGCTGCGCTGTCCTTTGGTTCGGCGATGCGTCCGCTGGCGTCGTAGATCACGTAGGTGGTATTGGTGTCGATCGTGCTCCAGTCGTACGCCAGTACCGGACGCGGGCCTGGTGGATGGGTCACCAGCTTCTTATCGAATGCCTGGCCTTCCGACATCAGCTGCACCACGTTCGAGGCGCGCCCGACCGTCGCTTGCAGCAGTTCGGGTACCGACAACAGGGCCGCCAGCACCACGATATAGGTCGCCATCGATGCGGCGCGGCGCCAGTGATGATGCAGCAGGGCGCGTACCAGGCCGAACAGCGAACACAGTCCGCCGAACAGCGCGACCGGCAAGATAAGCATCCCCGCAAGGCCGGAAAACGGCACCACGACGACGAAGGCGAGGAGCGAGGCGCCCAGGAGCCAGATGGGCCAGCTGAAGTAGGCATCGCTGCGATGCGTGCGCGATGCGTGTTTACTGCCATGAGCGATAGTTGACATGATCGTAATCTTTCGCAAGTGAACTGGCGACTTGTTTTTAACGACCTGGGCCAGTAGCGTGGCCTATAGTGTCACTACCTTGCCGATAGCGCAATTTGTTTTTGCTGTCGTGCGGGCCCTGCACTATGCAGGTCGGTTGCGAAAATGATAAGGCAATACGTTGTGAATGCGGGTTGCCGCGACCGCAGCTTGCCCTGCGGCTACGCTTATCTGGTTCAAACCCTGGGCCACGTCGCCGATGGCGTACAGGCCTTCGACGCTCGTCTGCTGGTGGGCATCGACCTGCAATTCCATGCAGGCCGAGGTTTGCGCGCCGAGCGCCACGGCCAGGTCGGAGCGCGCGGTTTCGCCCAGCATGGGGTAGAGCACGTCGCTCTGGTAGCACTCGCCGTCTTCGGTGTGCATCTCGGGCGTCATGCGCTCGCTCATGGTCACGCCGCGCAGCGGCGAGGTAATGTAGCGGATGCCCGCGCTTGTTAAGCGTTCGCGGTCGGCGGGGGCGACCAGGGCATCCTTGCTGCGCTCGAACAGCGTCACGTCGGCCGAAAAGGTGCGCATGAACAGGGCGTGGCCGACCGGGTTGGTGTCGGAGGTGACCACGGCAATTTTCTGGTCGAGCACGTCGAAGCCGTCGCAGACCGGGCACAGGCGTACCGCACCGCAGGCCACGGCCTCGAGGAAGTTCTCGATCGGCATGCCCGCGTCGGCGATGCCGGTCGCCAGCAGCACCGTGCGGGCGCGGATTTCGCCGCCTTCGTGCGCGGCCACGAAGCAACCGTCTTCGCGGATCAGACGGGTGACTTCGCCCTGGATGACCTCGCCGTCATAGCGCTTGAGCTGGTCGCGCAGATTGCCGAGCAATTCCTTGCCGTGGATGCCGTCCGGGAATCCCGGATAATTATGCGTGACCGGGATCCAGCCCAGCCGGCTATGGCCTTTGTCGATCAGGATGATGTTGCGGCGAAAGCGGCGCAGGTAAATTGCCGCCGTCAGCCCGCCGGGGCCGCCGCCGATGATCAGCGTGTCGTGAATGATGGGGGTGGGGGTGTACGGAATCATGGGTGCATTATCGGCAATGCGCCGGCGGTGAACTATCGGTACGCCTCCCGCTGCCGGGTAAGACAGGGCTTACATTGTCGCTTGCCCGATTGCTAATCGCTTGCCCGGTGGCTAGTCGCGCTGCTAGTCGTGCCACTCCGGCTGCAGGGTCACGTGGTCGATGCCGTGCCTGGTCAGCAGCATTTCCTTGACCATGGCCAGCACGTCCGGCCAGTCGCGCAGGTTGCCGATGCGCAGGTGGCCGATCAGGGCCGGCTGGCCTGGCGACATGTCCCACACATGCAGGTCGTGCACCGACAGCACGCCGGGCACCGCAGCCAGGTCGGCGCCGACCTGCAGGTAATCGATCTGGTTCGGCACGCCTTCCATCAGCGCGTGATAGGAGTCGCGCAGCACGCCCACGGTCGACTGCAATATCAGCACCGACACAAACAGCGACAGCAGCGGGTCGATCGGCATCCAGCCGGTAAAGTAGATCACGGCGCCGGCGGCGATGGCGGCGATCGAGCCGAGAATGTCGCCCATCACATGCACCAGCGCGGCGCGGGTGTTCATGCTTTCCTGGTCGCGCGAGAGCAGCCAGGCCACCAAGAGGTTGATGGCCAGGCCGATCACGGCCACCACGAACACGGTGCCGCCCTGCACCTGCTGCGGGGTCCCGAAGCGGTGCAGGGCTTCGAACACGATCCAGCCGACCACGGCCAGCATGGCGAGCGCGTTCACAAAAGCGGCCAGCGCTTCGGCGCGGCCGAAGCCGAACGAGTGGCGCGCCGAGGGCGGGCGCTTGGCGATCAGTTGCGCCAGCAGCGCCAGGCCCAGCGCGGCGGCGTCGGTGACCATGTGGCCGGCGTCCGAGATCAGGGCCAGCGAATTGGAGATGAAGCCGGTCAGCACTTCGATCACGGCGAACGCCAGGGTCAGGCAGAGGGCAAAGGCGAGCGCTCCCTGGCTACGGCCGACGGCGACGTGGGTATGTTTGGCGTCGCCCTTGTGGTGGGCGTGCAGGTGGGCGGAGGAGGGTGTGGGTTTGGCGTGCATGGCAGCAGTGTAATAGAAAACGCCAGCGCATTTCCCTGTCGCCAGCCGGGGTACTTTCGGGGCGCGCGGCGGCATGTTGAAAAAGCGCTTGTCATCCCGGAGATGCCTCTCTATAATGCTGGTCTTCGGGCGGTTAGTTCAGCTGGTTAGAATACTTGGTCGACATCCAAGGGGTCGGGGATTCGAATTCCTCACCGCCCACCAGAACATGCAGTAC
>DASVVC010000118.1:0-33202 GCA_036386755.1 Telluria sp. | reverse complement strand
GTTCCCGCGCAGGCGGGAACCCAAGTTTGCCGAGCAGCCTGCTACGGTGCGAAATTGGGTTCCCGCCTTCGCGGGAACGACGGTTTTAGGGGTAGCGTAGCAAGTAGACCGCATTGCTCCTTGTGCCGTGCAACCGTATTTTTGTAGTAAATAATCATCATAACGCACCAACGTACTCGAGAAAGACACTTATGCCATCTCCTACCCCCGGTTTTTCAGGCAGCCTGTTCGTTGTCGCCGCGCCATCCGGCGCCGGCAAGTCGACCCTGGTCAACGCCCTGCTCGCGCAGGAACCTGGCATCAAGCTGTCGATCTCGACCACCACGCGCCCTCCCCGTCCCGGCGAGCAGGACGGCCGCGAGTATCATTTCACCACCGCCGAGGATTTCGTCGAGCGCGCCGGCCGCGAGGAATTTCTCGAATGGGCCGAAGTGCACGGTAATTACTACGGCACCTCGCGCCTGATGGTCGAACAGGAAATGAAAACCGGCACCGACATCCTGCTCGAAATCGACTGGCAGGGCGCGCGCCAGGTGCGCAAGCAGTTTCCCGCCGCCGCCGGCATCTTCATTTTGCCGCCCTCGATCGCCGCCCTCGAAGAGCGCCTCTACAAGCGCGGGCAGGACGAAGAGAACGTCATTACGCGCCGCCTGCTGGCCGCCGGCGGCGAGATCGCTCACGCTCCGGAGTTCGAGTATGTTATTATCAATGAAGAGTTCAACGTCGCCTTGTCAGAGATGAGCGCGATTGTCAGAGCGACACGCAGCCGTTTTTCACAGCAAGCTGCGCGTAACGCCTCGCTATTTGCCCAACTGGGTATCCACGCGCAACAATCGTGACACGGCACACACCGTCATATTGAGGAAATACCATGGCCCGCATTACCATTGAAGATTGCTTGAAGCACATCCCTAACCGCTTTCAACTGACCCTGGCCGCAACGTATCGCGCCCGTCAGTTGTTGCAAGGCCACACTCCAAAGGTCGAAGCCAAGGACAAGCCAACCGTTGTCGCCCTGCGTGAAATCGCCGCCGGCAAGGTCGGTATCGAGATGCTGAAAAAGGTTCCGATGTAATTAGTTATTTCGTGCCCGAACGGTGTCAACAAGCCATCCTGATTTACTTTTTTCACATTTCGGCTGATTGACTTTGCGTATGAATCTGACTCCTCCGGATACGACACTCTCAGGCACACCAAAAACCCGGTCCTCGCGCGCCGCCACCAAGGCGCAAGAGGCCGCGGTTCCTGCCGCTCCCGCCCCGGGCGTGGCATCGGTTTCGCAGCTGTCGGCCAAGCTCTCCGAGTACCTCACTGCCTCCGAACTGAAAAAGGTCAAGGAAGCGTATCGTTTTTCCGACGAGATGCATCTTGGACAAGTCCGCAAGTCGGGCGAACCGTATATTTCCCATCCCATCGCCGTCGCTGAAATCTGCGCCGACTGGAAGCTCGACGCCCAGGCCATCATGGCGGCGCTGCTGCACGATGTGATGGAAGACCAGGACGTCAAGAAGGATGAGCTGATCGAGCGCTTCGGCGCCCCCGTCGCCAGCCTCGTCGACGGCCTGTCCAAGCTCGAAAAAATCGAATTCCAGACCCTGATCGAAGCGCAGGCGGAAAACTTCCGCAAGATGCTGCTGGCCATGGCCTCGGACGTGCGCGTCATTCTCATCAAGCTGGCCGACCGCCTGCACAATATGCGCACGCTCGAGCACATGACGGCGGCCAAGAAGCGCCGCATCGCGTCCGAAACGATGGAAGTGTATGTGCCCATCGCGCACCGCCTGGGCCTGAACAATATTTACCGCGAACTGCAGGACCTGGCGTTTTCGCACCTGTATCCGGTGCGTTACCGCACCCTGTCCAAGGCGGTCAAGGCGGCGCGCGGCAACCGGCGCGAAGTGGTCAAGAAGATCCTCGAATCGGTCAAGAACACCCTCGCCACCGCCGAGCTGCCGGCCGAAGTCTACGGGCGCGAAAAAACCTTGTACGGCATCTATAAAAAGATGCGCAACAAGCATTTGTCGTTCTCGCAAGTGCTCGATGTGTACGGTTTCCGGGTGGTGGTCGACAGCTTCGCCAATTGTTACGTGGCGCTGGGCACCCTGCATGGGCTGTACAAGCCGATGCCGGGCAAGTTCAAGGATTACATCGCGATCCGCAAGCTCAACGGCTACCAATCGCTGCACACGACCCTGATCGGCCCGTACGGCACGCCGGTCGAGTTCCAGATCCGCACCCAGGAAATGCATCGCACCGCCGAGTCCGGCGTGGCGGCGCACTGGCTGTACAAGAATGGCGAAGCGAACCTGTCGGATTTGCAGCAGAAAACGCACGCGTGGCTGCAGTCCTTGCTCGACATCCAGCAGCAGACCGGCGACTCGGCCGAGTTTCTGGAACACGTCAAGGTCGACCTGTTCCCCGATTCGGTGTACGTGTTCACGCCCAAGTCGAAGATCATCGCCCTGCCGCGCGGCGCCACGGCGCTCGATTTCGCCTACACGATCCACACCGGCATCGGCGACCATACGGTGTCGGTCAAGATCAACAACGAGCCGGCCTCGCTGCGCACCGAGCTGCGCAATGGCGACATTGTCGAGATCGTGACCAATCCCGATTCGAAGCCGAGCCCGACGTGGCTGGCGTTCGTCCGCACCGGAAAAGCGCGTTCGGCAATCCGCCATCACCTGCGCACGATCAACCTGAACGAGTCGGTCGAGCTGGGCCGCGAGTTGCTGGCGCAAGCCTTGACGGCCTTGAATATCAAGCCGGATCTGCCGGAACCGGCTGTCGAGAAACTGCTCAACGAATCGTCGGCCAAGTCGATGGATGAGCTGTATGCCGACATCGGCATCGGCAAGCGCATGGCGGCCTTGGTGGCGCGGCATATTTTCGGCCTGGTCGATGACGACCTGGTCAGTTTGCCGGCCAATCCGAACGCCACGCCGGGCGAGCTCGATCCGGTCACCATTTACGGCAGCGAAGGCGTGTCGGTGCAGTTGGCGCCGTGCTGCCTGCCGATTCCGGGCGACCAGATCATCGGCCAGTTGCGGCGCGACCAGGGGTTGATCGTGCATACCAGCGACTGCGCCAGCGCCAAGCGGCTGCGCGGGAAGGAGCCGGACCGCTGGATCGCCGTGCAGTGGGGCGGGGAACTGAACCGCCGGTTCGACTGCAGGATCAGGCTGCTGATTAATAATGAAAAAGGCATCCTGGCGCGCGTGGCGGCCGAGATTGGCGAGTCCGATGCGAACATTTCGTATGTGGGAATGGATGAGGATGAAGAACACGTCATGACGCAGCTGCGCTTTACGATCCAGATCAAGGACCGCGTGCATCTGGCGCATTTGATCAGGAACCTGCGGCGCGTGGTGGGGGTGACCAGGGTGGAGCGGGAGCGCAATTAGTTCGCTGGCTGTTTGCTGCCCGAATATCGGCTGATGTCGCTTTTCCCACTAGCCTACAGACCGTCATTCCCGCGCAGGCGGGAATCCAAGCCATGTTTGCGACTCGAAGGTGCCTTGGATTCCCGCCGAGGGCCGCCTTGGCGCGGGAATGACGGTTTTTGAGTTAACGGGAATGACGGTTTTTACGGTTTTAAGTTAGCGGGAAAGACGGTTTTGAGCCCGAGGACTCGTCGGCTCCATCTATCGTCATTCACCGCATCGCCAAAATCCGGTCAAACGCATCACACGCCCCCCGGCACGCATCCGCAATCTCCCCTTCGCTTCTCACATTTTCCCTCAGCGCCAGCATGAAGCTGCGCCAGCGCGGACCCGGGCCTTCGGCCCCACTACGCAGATAGCGCAGCGGATGCGGCGCCAGCGGCCCAGCCAGGCGCTGGTACAGCACCGCCCCGCCCAGTTGCGAACCTTCGATCACGTACGTCACGCCCCAGCGGTACGCCGCGCTGGCGCCATCCGGCCACACGGTATCGTCTTCAAGCCGCGCATCGGCGCGCACCCCGGCCAGCGCCGCATCGGCGAGATCAGCATCGATCAGCGCCACCCGCGCCACCGCCGGCAAGCCGGCCTCACCCTGCGGACCATCGCTGTAGCGCCCCAGCCAGGGCTCCAGCGGCGCCAGCCAGCGCCGCAGCATGTGCAAATGGTCGCTGTAATGCTGCAAGCCGGCGTCCGGCTGGGCCAGCGGCATGCCGGTGTCGAGCACGGCGTGACGGTCGGCCGTGGCGATGCGCAGTGCGCTGAGCGCGTCGCCTGGCGCTAGGTGTGGATGCTGGTTAATAGACTGTTCCTGTTCTGTAAGGCATTTGGGCAACAGTCTATCAGCCTTGCCGCGCGCGCGTCTTAAAACGCCGAACTGAGGGTCAGCCGGAACGAGCGCGATTCGGTGGGATGGAAATGGATGTCCTCGACCGCCTCGCCCTCCCCTTGCAGGCGCGATTCGTAGAAATAATCGATCGCCGAACTGCGCCGGTTGGCCAGGTTAAAACCTTCCAGTTCGAGCTTGAGGCGCCGGCCCAGCTTGTAGCCGATGCGCCCGTTTAAGGTGCTTGTCGAGCGCGAACGCACGCCGTTGTCTTCGGTCAAAGGACGCGGGCCGAAATAGCGCAACTGCAACGCGCCGAACCATGGCCCCAGGTTATCCAGCGCCAGCGCCAGCGAGGCCACGCCCTCGACCGCGCCGGGAATGCGCCGTCCGCCCGCATCGGCATTCCTGAAACGCGCGCGCGCGAACGCCACGTCGGCGTCCAGGCTCATATACTCGTTCGGCTTGTAGTAATTGGAGAACTCGACCCCGCTGCGCCGGCTCGGCCTGCCGGCCTCGGTGGTGCCGGCGTCGCCCACGAACACCAGTTCCGAATCGAAATCGAGCTGGTACACCGACAGCGAACTCTGCAGGCCTGCCAGCGCTTCGGTGCGTAAACCTACTTCGACACCCCTGGCCTTGACCAGCGGCGTCACCCGGTCGGTCGGCTCGCCGCTTTTTGGGTCGACGCGGATGGTGGTGCCGCGCGCATCGTTGCTGTGAAAACCCGTGCCGGCGTTCAGGTACAGCTCGCTCTGGCGCCACGGGCCGAAGATCAAGCTTAAGGTCGGACTGGCACGGTTGGCGCTGGCCCGGCCGCTGTTGTCCGGCAGGATGCTGTCGACATCGAAGCGAACATGGTCGAAGCGCAGCCCGGCCACCGTGCGGAACATCGGCGTCCAGCGCGTGCTGTTGTCGTAGAACACGGCCGCGCTGGTCTCCACGATGTGGTCTTCGCGCGTGGTGGCGCGGCGCTGGCGTGCGACGGTGTCGTACAGGCCGTTGTGGATATTGTCGTTCTGGAACTGGAAGCCGACCCGGTGGCTGCCCCAGCGGTGCTCGGCGTTGACGGCGCTGGTCACGCGCCGGTCAGGCTGGCTGAACTGGTCGCCATTGACCGGATCGTCCAGGAAATACGTAAAGTTCGAATACAGTTCGAGCCGGTTGGCGACCACCGAGGCGTTGACCTTGGTCACGCCCGCCTCCGACGCGGCGTGCCAGCCGCCGGACAGGCTGTAGCGGCGCGCAACGCCGCCGTCGCTGGCGTCGACCGTGTCGAAGCGCCCCAGGCGCGCGTCCTCCACCGCGCGGCGCGGAATCTGGTCGCTGGCGTTCCAGCGCGCCCGGTAAGCCATGGCGGTGACGTTGAAACCGTTGGCGGCGTCGCCCTGGCTGTAGCGCAGCACGCCGTTGAGCTTGTTGTAATCGTCGCCACGCGTAAACGGCCCGTCGTTATGGAACGATTCCAGCGCGTACAGCACGTTGCCCTGGCCCACCTTGGGCGAGTCGGCCAGCAGCGCGCGCCGGTAGCCGTTCTGGCCCAGGCCGACGCTGGCGACGCCTTGCGGCAGCGTGTCGGCATAGCGCACGGCCAGCGCGCCGGCCGCGGCAAAGTCGCCCTCGTCGGCGTAGTACGGGCCTTTGCGGTATTCCAGCCGGTTGGCCAGTTCGGGAATCAGGAAGTTCAGGTCGGTCCAGCCCTGCCCGTGGGCGTGGCTGCGCTGGTTGACCAGCATGCCGTCGACCGTGGTGCGCAGGTCGGTGCCGTGGTCGAGGTTAAAGCCGCGCAGGTAGAACTGGTTGGCCTTGCCTTCGCCGCTGTGCTGGCTGACGATCAGGCCGGGCGTCGCTTCGAGCAGTTCGCCGGGACGGTAGACCGAGCGCGCCGCCAGTTGCTGCTGGGTGACCAGGCCCGCATTGGCCGAATCGGCCACGCCGAGCTGGCTGACGCGCGAGGCGGCGACGACCACCTGGGGCAAGGATTCGGCGGCCTCGTCGGCGTGGACCAGGGCCGAGGCGCCCAGCAGCAAGGCACCCAGGGGGCGGCGGAGAAGTCGGACATCGTGCATGGGCGGGCCTGTGATCGAAAAAGGGAGCGATTATACAAAAGCGTGACTCACCTTTATTCGGCCGCAATATGGTTTTGGATTCAACTATTTTGCCCGCGGCCTGCGCCGTCCCTCTAGCGGCTCACATGATGATGCATGCGGCGCAGCCCCAGCCAGACGATGGCGAGCATCACCGGCATGGCCGCGCCGGTCACCATGTCGGGATTGACGGGCATGCCGGCCGCCTTCAGGGCCTTGCCCGCGTACGCGACCAGCCCGATCGAGTAATACGAAATGGCCACCACCGACAAGCCCTCGACCGCCTGCTGCAGCCGCAACTGCTGGGCCGCGCGGGTGTTGAGCGACTCCAGGATGCGCCGGTTCTGCTGTTCCTGCACGATGCCCACGCGCGTGCGCAGCAGGTCGTTGCTGCGGCCGATGCGCTCGGCCAGCGCCTGCTGGCGCCGCTCGGTCGACTCGCACGTGTTCATGGCCGGGGCCAGGCGCCGGTCCATGAATTCACGGATGGTCGGCACGCCGGGAATGCGCGTTTCGCGCAATTCTTCGATGCGCGCCTGTACCAGCCGGTAGTACGCTTTTGAGGCGGCGAAGCGGTAACTGTTTTCCAGCGCCAGCTTTTCCATGCGCGCCGCCAGTACCGTGATTTTGTGCAGCAGCTCGCGCTCGTCGTCGGGCGCATCGGGCGCGCCCGATACCGCGTCCGATACCGTATCGCTGGCGTCGGTCATGCCGGCCGACAAGCGCGCCAGCTCCGCTTCGATGCCGTTGAGCACCGGCGCCGCCTGCTGCGCCTGCGGCAAACCCAGCAGCGCCATCATGCGGTAGGTTTCGATTTCCAGCACCCGCTGCACCAGGCGCCCGGCCTGCTGGTACTGCATGCCCAAATCCTGGATTACGACCCTGCCGAAGCCGTCCGGCGCGATCGCGAAATCGGTCCAGACCTTGGCGAAATTCTGGCTGTCGCAGCCGACCAGCAGGTTGCCGGCGAACACGTGGCGCATCTCGGTCAGCGAGGCGCTGACCTGCTGCAAGGTGACGTGGGTGGCGGCCATGACCTTGCCTTCCAGGCTCAGCAGCCACTCATCGGGAATATGCCGCAGCGGCACCTGCTCGAAGGCGTGCTCGGCTGCGACCGGATGGGCGCGCTGTTCAGCAAAGGTGTAGGTCGAAAACTCGGTGTGCGACTCCCATTGCAGGCGAAAACTGCCGAAATCGTGGAAGAAATAGCGCGCTTGCGGATGCGGCGGCGCCACCCCGAAATGGCGGCACAGGCCAGCCAGCAACTGGTTCTGCGCCGCCAGCTGGTGCGCATCGGCGTCGCCCGCCTCGCGCGCATATACGGCCAGGTGGGTCAGCGTTTCGGGCCCGGTCAGGCGCAGCGAGGGGCGCGAATGGACTTCGGCGGCCAGCGGTATGCGCAGTGCGTGGTTGAAAGTGGCATGGGAAATCGACATCGGCAACTCGCTAACAAGGAAAAATCAATCCGCGGCGGGGGCCGGATAATGCACGCTGAGCACTTCGAGCTCATCGGGGCCGAGCGGCGTCTGCAGGGTGATCAGGTCGCCTTCGCGCGCCTTGGTCAGCGCGCGCGCCACCGGCGAGACCCAGCTGATCTTGCCGTTCAGCGGATCGAGCTCGTCGATGCCGACGATGGTGACGGTGTGTTCCTCGCCCGCGCTGTTGCAGTAGGTGACGGTGGCGCCGAAAAAGACCTGGTCGTTGCCGAATTGAACGCTCGGATCGACCACGGCGGCCGAATCCATGCGTTTGGTCAGGAAGCGGATGCGCCCGTCGATCTGGCGCAGGCGCCGCTTGCCGTAGATGTAGTCGCCATTCTCGGAGCGGTCGCCGTTGGACGCGGCCCAGTGCACCACCTTGACCACCTCGGGCCGCTCGACGTCGATCAGTTGCAGCAGCTCATCCTTGATGCGCTGGTAGCCGGCCGGCGTGATGTAATTCTTGGCGCCCGCGGGAATGGCTTGCGCCAGCGCAATGGCTTCCTCGTCGTCGTTATCCGACTCTTTGACAAATGCTTTATTCATGCGGTCCATTGTAATGGCGCGCGCGCATCCTGTCCGGGCGATACCTGTTTATGCGCCGCCAATGTTTTCACGTATCATGAAATCAAAGGGAGGACCATGACTCGACCCAAACGCGCACGCTCGCGCCTGCTTGCCCCACTGGTGTACCTGGCGGCGCTGATCCTGCTGCTGGAAGAATGGCTGTGGGATACCGGCAAGCGCCTCGGCGCCGTCATCGCGCGCTGGCCGCCGGTGCGCGAACTCGATGCGCGCATCCGGGCGCTGCCGCCGTATTGGGCCCTGTGCGCCTTCGTGCTGCCGGCCATCCTGCTGTTTCCGGTGAAATTGCTGGCCCTGCTCGCGATCGCCAACGGCCACGTCGTGACCGGGGTGCTGGCGATCGTGCTGGCCAAGATCGGCGGCGCGGCGGCGGTCACGCGGCTGTACGCGCTGACCCTGCCCAGCCTGCTGACACTGGCGTGGTTCGCGCGCTGGCACGGCGTGTGCATGGCCTTCAAGGATAAATGGGTCGGCGCGCTCAAGGGCACGCTGGCTTACCAGCGCACCAGCCGCAGCGTACTGGGCCTGCGCGAGCGCCTGCGCGCAGCGTTTGCGGCCTGGCGCGGGCGCGCGCGCGGCGGCCGCCACAGCATGCGCCCGACCCGCATCCTGCGCCGCTTCGCGGCCATGTGGCGCGCGCGGCGCCGTTAAACGGGCCCAGCCCGGGCAAGCAGCGCTGCTTGAACGCGCGCCCGCGACTGCGCAGATCCGGAACGGGCAAAAAAACGACAATCCGAAAGGTTGCAACGTTAACAACGTGCATTGAAATATAATATCTTTTGATTATCTGCCTGCCGATCGTCGGCGCACACACTCCCCTAAAGGCTTCCATGCACCCGTACTTCAACAAACTGTCGTTCATCGCGCTGGCGGCGCTGGCCGCCGTCCTGGCTCCGGCCCATGCGGCGACCAGCAAGGCGACCGCCAGCATCGACAACTTCCGGTACGAACTCGTCGACCTGAACTTAGCCGATGGCATTACCCCCTCCATCACCTTCACCAGCCACATGATGATCAACGCAATCTACGCTGACGGGACGCAGCAGTCCAGCGGCCTGGGCTCACCGATGTGGATCGGAAACGCATTCGGCTCCGCCGAGGGCACGCGGACCGACACCAGCCTCAGGTCCACGGCCAAGATCAATCATCTCCCGACGCCGGACAACGCCAACCACGCGTTCACGAACGAGTTCTCCCATTGGGCCTCCTTTACGCTCAGCCCGAATACCCAGTTGATCTTTACCGGAGTGGGCACGATCGCACAGGAGCTGGCGGGGCCTGTGAGCTACTCCAAAAGCTATATCCGCATGCATGCATACCTGTCGGACGGGTACACCTATGATCGCTTCACGAAAGAGTATGAGTCCAACACCGGATCGTTCAGCATGAACCTGTACGGCAGCGTGAGTAGCAATGAGCAAGCGATCGATGGCGGCTTCCACCTGATGACCGGCGCGGTTCTCACCAGGACCAGCCCGGTGCCGGAACCGTCGACCTACGGCATGCTGCTTGCGGGCACTTTCATGGTGGGCGCGATGGCGCGCCGCCAGCGCCGGGCAGTTGCCCGTCCAGCGGCATGAATGCCGCCTCCACCGCAGTTTGCGCCGACCGCCACCCTCCACGAAAGAGTTCCATGCCAGCCCATCCACTCAATATCGTCGCCGGCCTGTTCGCAGCCGGCCTGTTGGCGTGCGCCCCGGCCCATGCCGGCCATGTCAATACCAGCGCCAACCTGAGCAATATCCAGTTCCAGCTGATCGACCTGGACCTGACCGACAATATCACCCCGAGCATCACCTTCCAGAACAAGCAATCTGGCGGTCAGCTCAGCTACGTTCAAGGCGCCGAAGGCGGCTCAAACTCGTTTTCCGGCTTCGATACGTTCAGCGCCGCCTACACCAATGGCAGCGTCAGCGCGACCAGTACCGCCACCAGCCTGCAGGCGCAGGCACAGGCGCGTACCAGCCCGGTTGCGCAGGGACAGGAACTGACGGTGTCGGTGAGCGCGCGGCAGGAACTGTCCTTTACCCTGTCGCCGTCGACCAGGCTGATATTCTCGGCGCAAGGCGATGCATTCGTGGACCAGGCTGACATCGATTGGACATCGCCGGACGCGTCTATCGGCGCCTGGATCGAGACCAACATCAACGGCGTGTCCGTCCACGACGAATCTTACTCAAGCATCACGAGCAGTCAGGGCAAGCGCAGCCGCTTTCTGCAAGGCTCGGTCGACACGGGAACGGCCATCGCCACGGGCATGCTGACGGCCTCGGCCTCGGTCAACTTCCACGACACTGGCACCATCGGGCCGGTGCCTGAACCGGAAACCTACGGCATGCTCATGGCCGGCCTGCTGGTGCTCGGCGGCGTCGCGCGCAGGAAGGCGCGCAAGGCCTGATGTCAGCGGCGTGCCGGGGCGAGCGGCGGCGCCGTTACCTCAGTGGCGCTGGCTCGACCACGCCCAGGATCGGCCCCAGCGGCGCGCCGGCGTCGGCGCGCCCGAGTTCGCTTGAAAACAGGCTCGATATCGAGCCGTCCAGGTACAGCGCATTTTTACAATGCAAGGTATCGCGGAAGTAGGTGGCCAATTCGTGAAAGGTGACCGGCACGTTGCTGATCACAAAAACCGCCTTGCCATCGAGTACGCCCACGCCGTTGCGCACATAGCGCGACGGCGACTCCGGGTCGAAGCGCGGGTGCAACTTGCCATCGATCACCAGCATCGGACCGGACTGGGTCGCCAGCCGCACGTCCCGGGCCTGCGCCGCATAGGCCGACGCCTCCACCACCGCCGGCCCGCCCTTACCCAGCATGAACACGCCATTCGGCTTCATGAAAAAATTGCCCTTGCCGTCGGCCAGGTTGAGCGGCGCGAGCTCATTGCCATCTTTCACATGCAAGCCCACCGGCGCGAATCCCGGATGGTACATGCCGGCGTTCACCGCAAATACCAGATGCTGCTTGCGCGCCTGCAGCCATTGCTGCAAGCGGGCGAAGCCCTTGAAGGGCTGCCCGGCATCGTCGTTCAGGAACAGGCGCAGGTCCTGGCGCGCCGGGTCGACCGTCACCACGGTAAAACGCGGATCGGCCGCCTGGCACAACGGGATGGACAGGAGCAATTGGGCGGACCAGAACAACAGCAGGGAGAACAGGCGTTTTTTCATGACGCCAGTGTAACGCTTCTCCCCGCCGCTGCCACCGATTAGTACAGCAGCGGCAAGCCGTCGGCCAGGGCGGCGCCGGCCAGCAAGGTTTGCATGCCGCTGCCGAAGCCGGCGCTGCCGACGATGGTCAGTGCCGCCGCAGCGCCCACGCCGGCCAGGTTGCCGTCCACCGCATAGTGGTAGGCCAGGTCGCCGCCGATGGCCGCGCTGTCGCTGCCGCCGCGCGCAAAGGCCGCCAGCGATTGCGCCACGTTCCAGCTCACCAGCGCCGGATTGGCGGCGCGCGCCTGGTTGAACTGGCCGACCAGGCCGGCAAAGTCGAACAGCTCGACCTTGTTGTCGTTGATGACGCTGGCCGAACCGGGCTGGTAATCGGCCCCGCCGGCGGTCACCACCTGCAAGGTCGATACGCTGCCGCCGCTGCTGCCGTACCAGTTCTTGAACGTGATCTGGTCGCCCGCGCCCGTCATCAGGATCAGCTCGGCGCCGACCTTTTTCAGGGCCAGGTCGGCGAACACGATGCCGTGGCCCAGCGAGACCGTGTCGTCGTTGCCGCCGAAGGCCGTCACCACGTCCTGGCCATCGCCGCGGTTGAAGGCATGGATATCCCTGCCGCCTTGCACGTTGACGCTGTCGTTGCCCGCGCCACCGATGAACAGCTCGTTGGCGGCGCCGCCGGTCAGCGAATCGGCGCCGCTGCCGCCACTGAACAGATTCGATTCGGCCGAGTTGTCGGACAGCGCATCGTTACCGGCGCCGCCGAACAGCAGGTCGACGCCGGCCAGCCCGTTCAGGACGTTCGCCAAGCTATTGCCGACGATCAGATTATTGCCGCTATTGCCAGTACCGTTGGTAGCCGACGTACCCGTCAGGGTCAGTGCCTCGACATTCGCGGGCAGGCTCCGGTTCACCGAACTGAACAACTGATCGAAGCCGCCGTTCGCGTATTCGGTCACCACGTCGCTGGTACTGTCGACGTAATACGTGTCGTCGCCGCCGTTGCCGATCATGACGTCGCCGCCGGCGCCGCCATTGAGCACGTTGGCGCCGGCGTTGCCGGTCAGCGTGTTGTTGAGCGTGTTGCCGGTAGCGTTGATGGCGGCGCCGCCGGTCAGGGTCAGGTGTTCGACGTTGACGGGCAGGCTGTAGCTCACGCTGCTGGTGACGGTATCGGTGCCGGCGCCGGCGCTTTCGGTGACCACGTCGCCCGCATGGTCGACGATGTAGCTGTCGTTGCCCGCGCCGCCGACCAGGGTGTCGGCGCCCAGGCCGCCGTCGAGCTTGTCGTCGCCGCCCAGGCCGTACAAGGTGTCGTTGTTCGACTTGCCGGTAAGGATGTCGGCAGCGGCGCTGCCGGTCAGGGTCACGCTGGCAGTCTGGTTGACCGTCAGTGCGAAACTGGCCGTTGCCGCCAGGCCGCCGGCGTCGGTGTAGCGCACAGTCACGCTGCTGGTGCCGGCGTCGCTCATGGCCGGGGTACCGGTGAAGGTGCGCGTGGCCGGATTGAAGGCCAGCCAGGACGGCAGGTTGGCGGCGCTGTAGAGGCCGCTGTCGCCCGCATCGGGATCGCTGAAGGTCGCCGCCGGCACGGTAAAGTTGAATGCGGTATTGTCGAACATGCTCTTGGCCGCGATCGGCGTGGCCAGGAGCGGCGCGCGGTTGGTGTTGGCGACGTTCACGCTGAACGGGCTGCTCACCGACAGGCCGGCCTTGTCGGTCGCCACGGCAGCGAGCGCGTACACGCCGCTGTCGCTGTAGCCGGCAGTGCCGGACAGGGTGCCGCTGGCGGCGTCGAAGGCCATCCAGGCCGGCAGCGCGCTGCCGTCGGCGCGCGTGACGGCAACGCTGAGCGCGTCGCCCGGGTTGGCATCCTGGAAGAGCGGCGCGGCGGCGCTGAAGCTGGCGCCCTCGGCCACGTTCACGCCGGCGCTGGCGCTGCGCACGGTCGGCGCCACATTGAAGTCGGCCACGGTGAGGCGGAAGCTGTCGCCGGCCGTCAGTGCGCCGCTGTCGGTGGCGACGACACGCACCTCGATCACGCCGCTGTCGGCGTGATCCGGCGTGCCGCTGAAGATGCCGCTGGCGGCGTCGAAACGCAGCCATTGCGGCAGCGCCGCGCCGTCGGCCAGGGTGGCGCCCAGGGTCAGGGCGTCGCCGGCGTCGGGGTCGGCAAACGCGCCCGGTGCGATCACCCTGGTGAAGGCGCTGCCGGCGCTGGCGCCGCTGTCGGCAAGCGCCTCGGCCAGCAGCGGGGCGCGGTTGGTGTTGTTGACCACGATGTCGAAGGTGCTCGAGGCCGACAGGCCGCCCAGGTCGGTCGCCGTCACTTTCAGCGCATACGTGCCGCTGTCGTCATAGCCGGCGGTGCCGACCACGTAGTTGTTGCGCGCGTCGTACGACATCCACGCCGGCAGCGCGCTGCCGTCGGCACGGGTGACGACCAGGTTCATGGCGTCGAGCTTGTTGGGATCGGTGAAGGTGGCCGGACGCATGATCAGATAGCCGCCCTCGGCCACGCTGGCGTTGCCGCCGCTGGTGGCCAGCACCGGCGCCAGGTTTTGCTCGATCGTCATGCGCGCCACGTCGCTCACGCTCAGGCCATCCTGGTCGGTCGCGGTGATGCGCAGATCGTACGCGCCGACGTCGGCGCTGGTCGGAAAGCCGGTGAAGCTGCCTCTGCCGCTCGGGTTGAAATGGAACCAGGTCGGCAGCGGCGAGCCGTCGGCCAGGCTGGCCGTCAAGGTCAGCACGTCGCCGCTGTCGGGGTCGGAAAAGGTGGTCGATCCCAGCGTGATGCCGAAGATATTCTCGGACAGGGCCCCGAAGTCCGGCAAGGGCTTGCCCATCACCGGCGCGTGATTGGAATCGAGCACCGTGATGCTCAACTCGCTAGACGCCGACAGGCCGCCCTTGTCGGTGGCGCTGGCCTTGAGCAGGTAGGTGCCGTTGTCATGCAGGCCGGGGGTGCCGCTGATGGTGCCCGTGGCCGGGTTGTAGCTCATCCAGGCCGGCAGCGGGCTGCCGTCGGCGCGCGTGAGCGCCAACGCGAGCACATCGTTCGGGTTGGGATCGGCGAACACGGGCGCGGCCACCGAGAAGGCCTGGCCTTCGGTGACGGTGGCGCCGGCGCTGGCGGCGACCACGGCCGGCGCCGTATTCACCTCGGCCACGTTCAGGCGGAACGTGTCGCTGGCCGCCAGGGCCCTGCTGTCGGTGGGACTGCCATCGATGGCGCGCACGACGATGTCGGCCACGCCGCTGTCGCCGTAGCCCGGGGTGCCGCTGAAGGTGGCAGTGGCGGGGTCGAAACGCAGCCACTGCGGCAGGGCCGCGCCGCCCGCCAGGGTGGCGCTCAGGATCAGCACCGCGCCCGTGTCGGGATCGGCGAACGTGCCCGCCGGCAGTACCATCTTGAAGGCGCTGGCCGGGGTGGCGGCGGCGTCGGGAATGGGCTTGGCCAGTACCGGCGCGCGGTTGACGTCGGTGATGATGATATTGAAAATACTGCTGGCCGACAGGCCGCCCTTGTCGGTCGCGGTGACCAGGATCGGGTAGGTGCCGGCGTCGTCGTAGCCGGGAGCGCCCTGCACGCCGCTCTGGGCCGTGTCGTGCCACATCCAGGCCGGCAGCGCGCTGCCGTCGGCGCTGCGCACGGCAATGCTTAGGGCGTCGCCCGGGTTGGCATCCTGGAACTCCGGCAGCCGCTTGGAGAAACCGTACTTTTCCGGCACCGTCATGTCGCTCGCGGCAAAGCGCAAGGTCGGCGCCACGTTCGGGCCGCCCACGGTGACCCGGAAGATGTCGCTGGCCGACTGCGCGGTGCTGTCGGTGGCGATGACTTTCACGTCGAGCGCGCCCATGTCGGCCATGCCGGGGGTGCCGCTGAAGGTGCGGCTGGGGGCGTCGAACTTCAGCCAGGCCGGCAGCGCGGCGCCATCGGCACGCGCGGCCTTGTAAGTCAGCACGTCGCCCACGTCGGGGTCGAAAAAGTGGCTCGGCTTGAACTGCAGCGTGAAGGCGATGTCGGGGATCGCCGCGGCGTCGGGCAGCGGCATGGTCAGCACCGGCATGCGCGCACTGAGCTGGTCGATGGTCTTGATGGTGCCGTCGGCAAACTCGACGAGGCTGAAACCGGCGCCCTGGTTGAGCAGCTTGATCTGGCCTCCCTTGCCATCGTACAAATGGCGCTCGCTGCCCGCATTGATGACCTGGACCTGGTTGGCGTACACGCCCGCGCCGAAGCGCAGCACATTGCCCGCCGTGCCGTCCGGCTGGGCGGCATCGTCGATGATCGAGATGCCCTCCCCGGCAGCGAAAAGATAGATATCGTCGCCGCCGCCGCCGGCCAGCACGTTGTTGCCGGCGCCGCCGCTGAGGAGATCGCGGCCGGCGCCGCCGGTCAGCACGTCGTCGCCGGCGTCGCCGTTCAGGGTATCGTCGCCGTCGCCACCGTCGAGGGTGTCGTTGCCGTCGCCACCGTTGAGCACATCGTCGCCGCCCAGTCCGGCAAGCTTGTCATTGCCGCCCTTGCCGTCGATCTTGTCGTTGCGATCGGGGTAGCCCTGCAGGTTATTGTCGCCCTCGTCGCCGGTGACGGCCTGGTTGAGCGTCATCGCCAGCAGCTTGTCCTGGTCCCAGCGGGTACCGTCGGCGAAGCGGATCTGCGCCGGCAGTTGCAGCCTGGCGGTGTCGGCCTCGATGCGCATTTCCAGGGTCGCGGCACTGCCAGCGATGCGCACCACCAGCTGGTACTGGCCCTGCAGCAGCACGCTCACGTCGGCCGGACGCACGTCGGCGCCCATCACGATGGTGTTGTCGGCGTTGGGAGCGCGGGGCAGCAGCGTGACCAGCCCGTTGTCGCGCCCGAAAAAGAGCAGGTTGCTGCCCTCGCCCGGGTCGACCTGGTCGCGCCCCGGTCCTGGAATGAGGGTGTCGTCGCCGACCCCGCCGGAGAGGAAATCGTCGCCGTTGCCGCCGTTCAAGACGTCATTGCCGTCCATGCCGTGGAGCTGGTCGTTGCCGTCGCCGCCGCTTAGCACATCGCTGCCGCCGCCGCCGGCCAGTGTGTCCGCGCCGGCGGTTCCCAAGCGTTCGGGCAGGGAAGGCTGCGCCAGCGCCTGGGCGATCTGGGCGGCGTTCCACACGGTGCCGTCGGCGAAAGTGATGCTGGCAAGATCGGGCGTCGAGCCGTAGTTAACCAGGGTCAGGGTATCGCTGCCGCCGCGCAGTGTGAGCAAGAGATCGTTGTTCTGGATCGCCCCGGTGCGGCTCAGCGCAACGCCACCGGCCAGCACATCGCCCAGCACGATGTTGTGATAGCCGGGGACCGCACCGGCGATGACGGCCAGTTGCAGGCGGTCCTGGCCCCAGCCGCGGCTGAACAGATAGGTATTGTTGCCGGCGCCGCCGTCGAGCATGTCGTTGCCGCGCCCGCCATCGATGAGGTCGTCGGTACGGTTGCTGATGATGGTGTCGTTGCCGTCCCCGCCCAGCAGCACCACGCCGAGGGCGCCGCCTGATGAATTGACGAGGCGGTCGTCGCCGGCGCCGCCGTTGATGTAATAGGTGTCGCCATTGCCCTGCAGGGTATCGTTGCCGGCCCCGCCGTCCACATTGCCGTAGCCGGAAAATTGCTCGTTGCCGGCGCCCAGGGTCAGCAATTGGGCGCTGTCGAGCGCCAGCCGGGTCAGGATGGCCTCGCGGTTCCACTGCATGCCGTCGGCGAAGCTGATGCGGTCGATGGCGCCCTGCTGCCGCACCTCGCCGTTCTGTACCAGCGGCGCTTCGAAGAACCGTTCGACGGTAATGCGGTCGGTGGTATTGCGGATCTGGATCACCAGCTCGGCGCCGAAGCGTTGCAGGAGCAGGTCGTCGGGCACGATGCCGGCGCCGAACCCGATCCGGTCGTGCACGCCGGTCGTGGTGCCATACGCACGGATGATGTCGCGGCCGTCGCCGCGGTTGAACAGGAACAGATCGTTACCGTCGCCGCCGTAGAGGGCGTCGCTGCCGGCGCCGCCGATCAGGGTATCGTTGCCTTCCATGCCATACAAGTCGTCATTGCCGTCCTTGCCATCGATGAGATCCTCGCCGGGTGTACCCGACAAGATATTTCTGCTGCTGTCGCCAACGATGGAATATGCCATGGAAGTGTCCTTGTTAAAAGATTAGTCAATACATTGTTTTATAGAAATTATTCCCAATCGTCAAATTTAGTTGTCAAATTGTGTTGTTAAAACGCCTTCCCGGGGCGGGAGGCAAGGGAATGCGGACCAGCCCGGTTTTCCCGTATGATTCCAGGCATTGTTTCCTCTGCCGACACTTGATGAGCCCAGTTCCCCCCACCATCGCCCACGCCATGAAGGCGTTCGTCAGCAACACCCCGGCGCTGGTGTACCAGTTCGAGCTGCACGCGGACGGCCGCGTCGCCTTTCCCTACGTCAGCGACGGCTGCGCCGCCCTGCTCGGCCTGTCCGCCGCCGAACTGCAGGCCGCACCGCAGCGCTTCATCGAACTGATCCTGCCGGAAGACCGCAAGAGCTACCTCGACGCCATGCACGCCTCGGCCGCCAGCCTGTCGGCCTGGAACTGGGAAGGCCGGGTCTGGATCCACGAATACAAGGACCAGAAATGGATCAACCTGCGCTCCTCACCGCGCCCGATGCCGGAGCACCCGGGCAGCGTGCACTGGGAGGGCTTGATGACCAACATCACCGCCAGCAAGCTCGAACAGCTCGAAGTGACGCGTTCGCGCGCCCGCCTGGCCGAGCTGGCCGCGCACATGGAACATGTCAAGGAGCAGGAACGCACCCGCATCGCGCGCGAAATCCATGACGACCTGGGCGGCAACCTGACCGCCATCAAGATGGCCCTGATGATGCTGACCCAGCGCCTGCCGCCGGAGCTGCCGCAGCTGGCCGAACGGGCCGCCTATGTCGATGCGCTGGTCGACCGCACCATCGACGCGGTGCACCGCATTTCGCTCGACCTGCGCCCGTCGATGCTCGACTTCGGCATCATTGCCGCGCTCGAATGGCAGATCAAGGAATTCGAAAAGCAGAACGGCATCGCCTGCAGCTTCGCCTGCACTGAAAAGGAGATCGACCTGCACCTGGACCATGCGACGGCGCTGTTCCGTATTTTCCAGGAAGCGCTGACCAATATCGCCAAGCACGCGCACGCCAGCCGGGTCGCGGTGCGCCTGCAATTGCTGCGCCAGCACATCGTCCTGACGATCGGCGACAACGGCGCCGGCATCGCCCAGGCCGACCGCCACAAGCCGCAATCGTTCGGCCTGCGCGGCATGAGCGAACGGGCCCAGGCGCTGGGCGGCACCATGAGCCTGGCGCACGCTCCCGGCGGCGGCACGGTGGTCACCATCAAAATCCGGCTCAGTTCGGCCAAAGCGGCGATAATGGCCAATGACAAGGCCGGCGCTGCCCCAGCGGCGCCTGGCATCACCGATACCGACCAAGCAAGCGAACACGAAGCGCCATGACCGACAAAGCCATCATCCGGGTATTCATCGCCGACGACCATGCGATCGTGCGCGAGGGATTGAAGCAAATCCTGGCCGAGTCGCCCGACATCATCGTCGCCGGCGAGGCCGAGGACGGGGTCGACGCGATCAAGCATATCCGCAAGGCCAAGTGCCACGTGATGCTGCTCGACATTTCCCTGCCCGACCGCAGCGGCATCGAAGTGCTCAAGCTGGTCAAGAAGGAGCATCCCGAGCTGGCCGTGCTGATGCTCTCGATGCACCGCGAAGACCAGTACGCGATCCGCTCGCTGAAGGCCGGCGCGGCCGGCTACCTGACCAAGCAGAGCGCGCCGCGCGAACTGGTCACGGCCATCCGCCAGGTCGCCGGCGGGCAAAAGTACGTGAGCGCGGCGCTGGCCCAGGAACTGGCCAGCGCGGTGGGCGAGAACCACGATACGCCCTTGCACGACACCTTGTCCGACCGCGAATACCAGACCCTGACCATGATCGCCTCGGGCAAGACGGTGGGGGCGATCGCCAAGGAATTGTCGCTGTCGGTGAAGACCATCAGCGAATACCGCTCGCGCCTGCTTGTCAAGATGAAACTGAAAAATAGTGCCGAATTGACGCATTATGCGATCAAAAACCAGTTGATCGAATAAGTTTTTCCCGCCGCCGCGCCTCATGTTAATGCTCTGGAGTAAGATGCTTTACCCGCTCTTTTCAAGAGATGGCAGGAAATAAACTCGCTTATCATTGGCGCACTACCGCCGAACCTGACTGAGGCACTGTTCTACATGGCTACAACCCCGCCCACCGCCGCCCAGAATCCCGCCGATATCGCGCGCGAAGCCTTCCGGCGCCTGGCCACGCGCCGCATCGCGCCGACCCCGGAAGCCTACCGCGAAATCTATAACGAGATCGCCGGCGTGGCCGACAGCCCTGCCCCGGCGGCGCGCGTGCCCGAGGCGGGGACGCCGGAAGCCGGGTTGGACGCCGGCGCCGAAAACGTGCTGGGCGACTTTGCCAGCAAGCTGAGCGAAACGCCGGGCGAACTGGCCGACTTCGGCCGCCGCTTCGCGCGCGCCGTCAAGACGCGCGACTGGGATGGCTATGCACGCAACCTGAACCAGCTGGTCGACAAACATTTCCGCAAGGGCGGCGGGATCGAACTGGCGTCGCTGTCGGCCATGTCCGACGCGCCCGACGCCAAGGTCTTGCGCGACCTGCTCAGCCGCACCCTGAGCGTGGCCGTGGCCTCGCTGCTGGCCGACGCGCCGGCCCTGATGACCGAAGCCGAAGCGCTGGGCGCGGCCGTCAAGGCCGCCACCACGGAAGAGGCCCTGAACGACGTCAGCGTGCGCCTCAAGCAGTTGTGTTACCAGATCGACATCAAGAGCGGCGACGTCGGCGAACAGCAGGAGTTGCTGCTGCGCCTGTTCAAGCTGCTGCTGGAAAACGTCAGCGAACTGCTCGACGACGACAGCTGGCTGCGCGGCCAGATCGATTCGGTGCAGGAACTCATTGCCGGCCCGATCGACCAGCGCGCGCTGGAAGACGCCACCCGCAGCCTGAAGGAAGTCATCTACAAGCAGGGCCAGCTCAAGCACAGCCTGTCGGACGTCAAGCTGACGGTGAAGAACATGATGCTCACCTTCATCGACCGCCTGAGTTCCGTGGCGACCACGACCGGCGACTTCCACGAAAAAATCGGGTCTTTTTCCGAAAAGATCAGCCATACCGACAATATCGCCGAACTGAACGTCATCCTCGAAGAAGTGCTGCGCGAAACGCGCCTGGTGCAGAGCGAGGCGCTCAAGTCGCGCGACCGCATGGTGCTGGCGCGCCAGGAAGTGCAGGAAGCCGAGCAGCGCATCCACACCCTGGAAGCGAAGCTCCAGCACATGAGCGAACTGGTGCGCGAAGACCAGTTGACGGGCAGCCTGAACCGGCGCGGCCTGGACGACGTGTTCGAACGCGAAACGGCCCGTTCCGACCGCCGCGGCACGCCCTTGTGCATCGCCATGCTCGACCTGGACGACTTCAAGCGGCTGAACGACAAGTACGGCCACCTGGCCGGCGACGGCGCCTTGAAGCACCTGGTCAAGATTGTCAAGGAAACCATCCGCTCGATGGATGTGATCGCCCGCTTCGGCGGCGAGGAATTCCTGATCCTGCTGCCGGAAACCACGGTCGAAGCGGCCTCGCTGACGATGACGCGCCTGCAGCGCGACCTGACCAAGCATTTTTTCCTGCACGATAACGAAAAAGTACTGATCACCTTCTCGGCTGGAGTGGCCTTGCGCACCCCCAACGAAGACCAGGCCAGCCTGGTGCGGCGCGCCGACAAGGCCATGTACCAGGCCAAGCAAACCGGCAAGAACCGCGTCGTGGTGGCCGACTGAGCGCCCGCCCAACCAAGGATGACTGACCGCGCCCCATGAAAAAATCCGCTTCCCACGCCCCGCCGTCCCCCCTCGCTGTCGCCATGGAGCATCACCGGGCGGGACGGCTGGAGCAGGCGGAAGCGCTGTACCGCAAGCTCGACGGCAAGGCCGAGGCGCTGCACCTGCTGGGCCTCTTGTACCAGCAAAGCGCGCGCCACGCCGAGGCTATCGACGCGCTGGGACGCGCGATCGACAAGGAACCGGCCCGCCCGGCCTATTATTTCGCGCTCGACGCCAGCTGCCGCGCCCTGGGCCTGCTGCCCGAGTTGCAGGCCAGCTACGAGCGCCTGCTGACCCTGGCGCCCGACAATATCGACGCCCACCTGCAGCTCGGCCACGCCCTGCGCGACGGCGGCCAGTTGCCGAATGCCCTCTCCAGCTACCTGGCGGTGCTGGCGCTCCAGCCCGAGCACGCCGAGGCCTACAGCAACCTGGGCGACACGCTGAAACTGATGGGCAACCTGGACGAAGCCCAGGTCTGCTACGAAAAAGCGCTCGAGATCGAGCCCGGCTTTGCCGAAGTGCACAACAACCTCGGCTCGCTGTACCAGCTGCAGGAACAATGGGCGCTGTCGGCCGGGCAGTTCGAGGCCGCCCTGGCGCTGCGCCCGAACCTGGCCGCGGCCCACTACAACCTCGGCGTCACGCGCCAGCAACAGGGCATGCCGGACCAGGCCGTGGCCTGCTACCGGCGCGCGCTGGCGCTCGATCCGCGCCTGCCCCAGCCGTACAACAACATGGGCATCGCGCTCAAGGAACTGGGCCGGCTGGACGACGCAATTGCCGCGTACCAGGCCGCGCTGGCGCTGGCGCCCGACTTTGCCGAAGCGCTCAACAACCTCGGCGGCGCCCTGCTCGACCAGGACCACATCGGGCAAGCCATCGAACGCTTCGAGCACGCCGTCACCGTGCGCCCGGACTACGCCGAAGCCTACTGCAACCTGGGCGTGGCCTACAAGGCCGACTTCCGGCTGGAAGAAGCGCTGGTCTGCTTCGAGAACGCGGTGCACCTGAAACCGGAGTTTGCCGACCCGTACGCCATGCTGGCCTTGACCAACGCCGAGCTGCAGCGCCACGTGCAGGCGCTGGCCTGGTGCGAAAAAACGCTGGCCATGTGGCCCGACAGCGCCGCCGCCCACTTCAACCTGGGCGTCGCGTTCGCCAACATGAACCGCGTGGACGAGGCCATCGCCTCGTTCGAGCAGGCCATTGCACGCAAACCCGAATTCGCCGACGCCTGGAACAACCTCGGCGTGGCCTTCAAGGAGCGCGGCCGCTTCGACGAAGCCGTGGCTGCCTTCGAGCAAGCGATTACGCTGCGCGACGGCTTCGCCGAAGCCTACAACAACCTCGGCAGCGCATTGAAAGACCAGGGCAAGCCCGACCAATCGCGCCAGATGTACGAACGGGCCATTGCCATCGCGCCCAACTACGTGGCGGCCCACAACAACCTGCTGCTGTCGATGCAGTACGCGGCCGGCATCACCCAGCAACAACTGTTCGAGCTGCACCTGCGCTTCGCCGCCCAGTTCGAGCCGGCCCTGGCGTCCAGGCGCTTCGCGCATGCGCCCGGCAAGGACCGCGCCAGGCGCCTGAAAATCGGCTACGTCTCGCCCGACTTCCGGCGCCACGCGGTCGCCTTTTTCATCGAGCCGATCCTGGCCCGGCACGACAAGTCGCAGGTCGAGGTGTTCTGCTACTACAGCCACGTCATCAACGACGAGTTCACGGCGCGCATCCGGGCGGACGCCGACCACTGGATACCGTGCCGCAGCATGTCGGACCAGCAGCTGGCCGAGCGCATCCACGCCGACGGCATTGACATCCTGGTCGACCTGGCCGGCCACACGGCCGGCAACCGCCTGCTGGCGTTTGCCCGCAAACCGGCGCCGGTGCAGCTGACCTACATCGGTTACCCGTCCACCACCGGCTTGCAGGCCATGGATTACCGCCTGACCGACGCCTTTGCCGAGCCGCCTGGCCAGAGCGAGCACGTCAACGTGGAAACCCTGTGGCGCCTGCCGGAAGTGTTCTGCTGCTACGCCGCGCATCCGAGCAACCCGGCCGTGATCGACCATCCGCCGTGCGAGGACAATGGCTACATCACCTTCGGGTGCTTCAACAATTACGCCAAGGTAAGCGATCCGGCCATCGTGCTGTGGGCCGCGATTTTGCAGCAGGTGCCCGGATCGCGCCTGATGCTCGAAATCCTGGGGCTGGACAACCCCGGCATGCGCGACGGCGTCGAACAGCGCTTTGCGCGCCTGGGCATCGACCCGGCGCGCCTGGACCTGATCGCCAACGACCGCAAGAACCAGTTCGTGCTGTACAACCGCATCGACATCGCGCTCGACCCGTTCCCGTGCAACGGCGGCACCACCAGCTTCGACACCTTGTGGATGGGCGTGCCCTTCGTCACCCTGGCCGGCACCAACTTCATCTCGCGCCTGGGCGTGACGATCCTGCACAACGGCGGGCTGGACGAGCTGATCGGCGAGGATGAAGCCGCCTACGTGCGCATCGCCAGCGCGCTAGCGCTCGACCCGGGCCGCCTGCGCCAGTTGCGCAGCGGCCTGCGCGAACGTACCCGCGCCAGCCCGCTGATGGACATGGCGCGCTTCACGCACCATCTGGAGCAAGCCTACCGCGGCATGTGGGAAACCTGGTGCGGCAGCGGCGAAGGAGCGCAAGCATGAAAGCCGTCATCCTGGCCGGGGGCCTGGGCACCCGCATCCTTGAAGAAAGCCACCTGAAGCCGAAACCGATGATCGAAATCGGCGGCAAACCCATGCTCTGGCACATCATGAAAGTGTTCTCGCACCACGGCGTGAACGAATTCATCATTTGCGTCGGCTACAAGGGTTACCTGATCAAGGAATTCTTTTCCAACTACTTCCTGCACATGTCCGACGTCACCTTCGACATGCAGAACAACCGCATGGAAGTGCACGAACGGCACGCCGAACCGTGGCGCGTGACCCTGGTCGACACCGGCGCCGATACCCTCACCGGCGGGCGCTTGAAGCGCGTGCGCGAGTACCTGGAACCGGGCCAACCGTTCTGCTTTACCTACGGCGACGGCGTGGCCGACATCGACATCGCGGCCGAAATCGCCTTTCACCGCGCCCACGGCCGCCTGGCCACGGTAGCCGCCGTGCAGCCGCCCGGACGCTACGGCGCGCTGGTGCGCGACGGCGACGCCGTCACCGCCTTCATGGAAAAGCCGCAGGGCGACGGCGGCTGGATCAACGGCGGCTTTTTCGTGCTGCAACCGGACGTGGTCGACCTGATCGACGGCGACGCTTGCAGCTGGGAAGTCGAACCGATGCAGGCGCTGGCCGCGCAAAACCAGCTGATGGCCTACGAGCACGCCGGTTTCTGGCAACCGATGGACACCCTGCGCGAGAAAAACATGTTGGAAGACATGTGGCAGTCCGGCACGGCGCCGTGGAAGGTCTGGCCATGAGCGGCATGGACGCGCTCGCGCACGCCTTTCACGGGCGGCGCGTGTTCGTCACCGGCCACACCGGCTTCAAGGGCGCCTGGCTGTGCCTGTTCCTGGCGCGCCTGGGTGCGCGCGTGACCGGCTACGCCCTGGCGCCATCGGGCACGCCGACCATGTTCGAACTGGCGCGCGTGGGCGACACATTGGAGCGCCACCACATCGGCGACGTGCGCGACCAGGCTGCGTTGACCGCGGCCATGATCGAGGCCGCGCCGGAACTGGTGCTGCACCTGGCGGCCCAGGCGCTGGTAAGGCACAGCTACGCCGATCCGGTATCGACCTGGTCGACCAACGTGATGGGCACCGTGCATGTGCTCGAAGCCTTGCGCGCGTGCCCGAGCGCGCGCGCCGCGCTGGTCGTGACCACCGACAAATGCTACGAAAATCAGCACTGGCCCTGGGGCTACCGCGAAAACGACCGCCTCGGCGGGCATGACCCGTACAGCGCCAGCAAGGCCGGCGCCGAACTGGTCGCGCACAGCTACCGCAGCAGCTTCTTTAGCGACAACGGCGTCGCCGCCAACGGCCCGCTGATCGCCACCGCGCGCGCCGGCAACGTCATCGGCGGCGGCGATTGGAGCGTGGACCGGCTCATTCCCGACGCCGTGCGCGCCATGCAGCAAGGCAGCGCGCTGCCGGTGAGGAGTCCCCACGCCACCCGGCCCTGGCAGCACGTGCTCGAACCGCTGCACGGCTACCTGCTGCTGGGCGCGCGCCTGCTGGGCGGCGACGCAGCCTGCGCCGGCGCCTACAATTTCGGTCCCGACGCGGCCGACAACCTGTCGGTCGCGACGCTCCTGAACGGTTTGCAGGCCCACTGGCCGCAGCTGGCATGGCGCCTCGACGGCGAACAGCATGCCGCCAAGGAAGCCGCCCTGCTCTACCTCGATTCGAGCAAGGCGCGCCAGCAGCTCGGCTGGCAGGTGCGCTGGCCGCTGGCGACCGGCATCGAACGCACGGCCGCGTGGTACGCGGCGGCGCAAGCGTCCGCCGACATGCGCACCTTTACCGAACAGCAACTGGACCATTTTTGCGCATGACGACGCCCGCCCGCCCCTGCCGCGCCTGCGGCGCCGCCTTGTACCACAGCTTTGCCGACCTGGGCCTGTCGCCCGTGTCGAACGCCTTTGTCGAGCCCGGCCAGGCCGCCGAAGGGGAGATGTTCTATCCGCTGCATGCGATGGTGTGCGACCAGTGCTGGCTGGTGCAACTGGCCGACGCTACCCGCGCCGAGCTGCATTTCCACGCCAACTATGTGTATTTTTCCTCATTTTCGAGCAGCTGGCTGGCCCATGCGCGTGCCTACGTGGAACAAATGACCGCGCGGCTCGGCCTGAACCAGTCCAGCCGGGTGATGGAAATCGCCAGCAACGACGGCTACCTGCTGCAATACTTCCAGCAAGCCGGCATTCCCTGCATCGGCATCGAACCGAGCGGCAACACGGCGGCGGCCGCGCGCGCACGCGGCGTCGACACGCGCGAACTGTTCTTCAACCGCGCCACCGCAAGTACGCTGGCAGCGCAGGGCGAACAAGTCGATCTTCTGCTGGGCAACAACGTGCTGGCCCACGTGCCCGACCTGCACGATTTTGTCGGCGCCATGCCGGCCGTGATGAAGCCGGAAGCCGTGGTGACCCTGGAATTTCCCCACCTGCTGCGCCTGATCGCCGACCAGCAGTTCGACACGATTTACCACGAACACTATTCCTACCTGTCCCTGCTGGCCTTGACCCCGGTATTCGCGCGCGCCGGCCTGCGCGTGTTCGACATTGAGCACCTGCCGACCCACGGCGGCAGCCTGCGCGTCTACGCCTGCCTGCACGCGGCCTCGCATCCGAGCACGGCGCGGGTAGAAGCTTGCCTCACGCTGGAACAGGAAGCGGGCCTGACGCGGCTCGGCACTTACGCCGCCTTCGGGGAACGCATGCGCGCCACCAAACGTGCGCTGCAACGCTTCCTGATCGACGCCAAGGACCAGGGCAAGACGATTGCCGCCTACGGCGCCGCCGCCAAGGGCAACACCCTGCTCAACTACTGCGGCATCGGCGCCGACATCATCGACTACGTGGTCGACAGCAATCCGGCCAAGCAAGGCAAGCTCCTGCCCGGCAGCCGCATTCCCGTGCGCGCGCCGGACGCGGTGTTCGAGTCCCGTCCCGACTACCTTTTGATCTTGCCGTGGAACATCAAGGAAGAATTGATGAGCCAGATGGCCGGCATCCGCGACTGGGGCGGGCAATTCCTGCTGGCCAACCCGCACATCCACGTGGTGGCCTGATGCGATTTACCCCGACCGCGCTGGCCGGCGCCTTTCTCATCGACATCGACCCGGTGCAAGACGAGCGCGGCCTGTTCGCCCGCACCGTGTGCGAAGACGAGTTCGCGCGCCATGGCCTGGTGGGGCGCTTCTTGCAGCAAAGCGTGTCCTGGAACCCGCACGCAGGCACGGTGCGCGGGCTGCACTTCCAGGTTGCCCCGGATGAAGAAATCAAGCTGGTGCGGGTGACGCGCGGCGCGATTTTCGACGCCATCGTCGACCTGCGGCCGGGCTCGGCTACTTACGGCAAATCGTTCCATGCCGAACTGTCGGCCGAGAACCGCCGCCAGCTGTATATTCCCGCCGGCATGGCGCACGGTTTCCAGAGCCTGCACGCCGGCACCGAAGTCCTCTACCAGATGAGCGCGCCATTTCGTCCCGCCTCGGCGCGCGGGCTGCGCTGGGATGACCCGGCGCTGGCGATTCCCTGGCCCGCCTGCACCGAACGGATCGTCTCCGCCCGCGACCGCGCCCTGCCGCTGCTGAGCGATGGCACCCCTGAACCCTTAGCGTGATTGGAAGCTGACATGGACCCGAAAAAACTGATCGCCTCCCTGGGCATGATCGCCGCCAGGCCGGAATGGCGCGAGGCGTTCATCGAGCACCTGCTGCAATTCGAGCGCGCCATCGCGACCGCCGGTATCGATGTGCGCGAAGACGTGATCGGCCCCCTGGTCGATGCGCTCTACGACGACGACCAGGTCGTCAGAAAAGAGCTGGCCGATGGTACCCGCCTCGACTTTCTGTACCGCTCCAAAATCGCGCGCGACTTTCTGCTCTCGGTGCCGGCGCGGCCGGATCATGCCTGGGAGCCGCAAACCTCGCGCCTGCTCATCGAACTGGCCGCCAACGCGCGCCAGATACTGGTGGGCGGTGCCTATTTCGGCGATCAGGCAATCCTGCTGGCACAACAGGCCGCACGCAACAAGGGCACCGTCCACGCCTTCGAGCCGAATCCCGAACAGCGTCGCATGCTGATGCACAACGCCACCCTTAATGGGCTGGGCAACATCGTGGCGCGCCCGGAGGGCCTGTGGGACGACAGCGCGACCACGCTGAAACTGGTGGGCTACGATTCGTTTGCCCACCCCGAAGTGAGCGACGACGATAGCGGTTTCCGGACCACGACGATGAAGGATTATCTGGACGGCGCCGGCATCGACCGCCTCGATCTGATCATGCTCGACATCGAGGGCGCCGAGCTGCGTGCCTTGCGCGGCGCCGCCGCTTACCTCGCGCTGCCGGCGGGGCAAGCGCCCGACGTCGTGTTCGAGGTGCACCGCGATTACGTGGACTGGACCGACGGCCTGGAAAACACGGCCATCGTGCGCTTCTTGCAGGAGCATGGATATGAGGTCTTCGCGGTGCGCGACTTCAATTCGAACGTCGACATGGAAGGCAAGCCGATCGAACTGATTCCGGCCGCATCGGTGTATCTGGAGGGGCCGCCGCATGGCTTCAACATGGTTGCGGTCAAGGATGCGGCGCGCTTTGCCGCCCCGCCCTACAAGATCTGCCACCATGTCAGCCCCAAGCTGCTGCGCCACAAGGATCCGGCGCTGCATCATCCGACCGATGGCCTGTAGTCCGATGCCGCCCATGGCTGCCGTCGCGTACACCGTACTTGGCGCGGACGGCTTTGTCGGCCGACGCCTGACGGAGCAGCTGCGCGCTGGCGGCCACGCTGTGTATGCGCCGCGGCGCGGCGATCCCGCCTTGTTCGAAACCGCGCTGGGCCGCGTGATTTATTGCGCCGGCCTGACCGCCGACTATGCGCTGCGCCCCTTCGACACCGTCCAGGCCCATGTCGGCCTGCTGGCCAAGGTGCTGCAGGAAGCGCGCTTCGAGCATCTGGTCTATCTGTCGTCGACCCGCCTGTACGACAGCCTGGGCGCGCATGGTGGCGCGCCCGTGGGCGAGGACACGGCGCTGCTGCTCAATCCGCACGAGGCGCGCCATCTCTATGACCTGTCCAAAGCCCTGGGCGAAAACCTGTGCCTGCATGCCGCCGGCGGACGCGCCGCGGTGGCGCGCCTGGCCTGCGTGTACGACTGGACGCCGGGTGCGCCCGGTTTCCTTTCCGAATGGCTACAGCGCGCCATGCGGGAAAAACATCTGAACATGGACTCCTCGGGCGGCGTGGTACGCGACTATATCCATCTCGACGACGTGGTGGCGGCGCTCGGTGCGATGGCGGCGCAGCGCAGCACCGGTGTTGTCAATGTGGCCAGCGGCGAGCAGGTCTCGAACGCCGAACTGGCGGACGTCTTCCGGCGCCACGGCTGGTCGGTCAGACTCGCGCGGGACGGCGCGCGCGAGCACCCGGCGCCTTGCACCGTGGAACGCCTGGCGCAACTGGGGGTCGTCCCACGCCGCGTACGCGCGGTCATTGATCACTGTCTGGGCGGGGAGGCGTGGCGTGCGGCTCATTGATCATACGCAGGCCAGCCTGCTCGACTATACCTGCGCCCAACTGGCTTGCTTTTTCCCCAGCGGCGATGGCGCGCTCTTGCGCCGCCGCCTCGAACGCCACCTGCCGCGCGCCCTGGAGCGGCTGGCGCACTGTATCGACCGGGTACGCATGTGGCCACCTGGCCTGTTCAACTATCTGAATTCCAGCCAGTACTGCCTGTATTTGTATTTTCTGTCGAATACCATCTGGCGCGAGGAGCGCGGGGACGAGGCGGTGGGCGCGGCAACGCGCCTGTTTCTGCTCAATAAAGCCCTGAACGGCATCGACCTATTTTACGAGATCGAGATGCCGGAGGTATTTTTCATCGGGCACTCGGTGGGCATCGTGCTGGCCAAGGCAACCTACGGCAATTACCTGGTGCTATACCAGAATTGCACAGTCGGCAAAAACCACGGGGTGGCGCCGGTGCTCGGCGACGGCGTGATTCTGTATCCCAACAGCGCCATTATCGGGCGCTGTCGGATTGGGGACAACACAGCAGTATCGCAGGGGACTAGCGTGATCAACCGCGATACGCCGGGCGACTGCATGGCGTTCGCCGGCACGGCGGGCGCGCTTATCCTCAAACCCGCCACGCATTCCCTCGTCGCCGAATTCTTCCGCATGTGAAACGCCTGAGCAGCAAGAAATCGATGCGTCGACCGTCCGGTGTGGCGCACTGGTGCTGTGATGCCATATCACGCTTTCGGGACACGCACATATTGGGCAATGTCAGCCGGCGCTTTTTACACTGCCAATAAATACAATACCGCCCAGCGCTGGATTTTTTGTCAAAAAATCATTCAATGCGCGTTATCCTGCGCGCGCCGGGACAAGCAGCATGCATTCCTTCCGAGAGCGAATTAATAAAATATCTAGCCAATTCTTCATGACATAAAAATATGATAATAGAAAAATTCGAAAAAATCTGAAAAAAACAACACCGTTATCTTTTTATAGATAGTAATTTATATTTTGTTCAAAAACCTGGAGAAATAACAGTACTATCAAGTTCCATCGACTTAAAAAATCTTTATCATGATTGCCAAATTAACCATAGCCGCCCTTCTTACCGTCTCCGCAACCGCCCAAGCAGGTGTGATCATTGGCGGTTCCACCCTTCTTGACAATAGCTCCCTGGCGCAGCTCGAAACGTGGGGAGGAAAAGGGCCGGTCAAACTGACCAATATTTTCACGAAGAGCAAGAGCAGCACCGTCGCAACGCTCCATACCGCCGTGGATAAAAAAGGTCCGACGTTTTCCGTGTTCAAAGCGTCGGAAGATAACGGCGTCACGTGGAAAACGATGGGCGGCTACAAGCCAATCAGCTTTACGTCGAATGGCGGACAGATTACGTCATCCAATCCCGCCGACTGGACTGCCTTCATCTTCAACCTGACCGATTCAAAAGTATGGCGCCAAACCGGCGCAATGCAGTCGTATGACAGTATTCTCTACGGCCCTTTTTTCGGACAAGGCGATCTTCGTATCGACGCCGCCTTATCGTATGGAATTTCGAGCGGCTGGTATTACGGCGATGCATGCTCCGGCCCTAACGGCTATAAAGGCAAGGACTGCCAAAAATCGTTCGTTGACGGCTCGGTATACAATGGCTTCAACATGCTTGTGGGCGCGATCGAAATATTCGCAGTGGACAGCGCCCCCGCCGCAGCCATCCCCGAACCCGGCTCCCTGGTCCTGATCAGTATCGGGCTGATGGGTTTGGGCGCAGCTCAACGCAGAAAAAACAAGTCCGCCTGATATCCCACAGGGGCCTGCCGATACGCTCGATTGTTTGCAACACGCGTGCCGGCAGAGCCCCTCATCGAGCACGGCATGAGGGTCAGCGCTCTGACCCGCGGCATGAGACCAGAGTAAGGTACACCAGTTTTCCGGGACAGCCCAGTTTGGGCTACAGTCAATTGCTATCACATAAAATTTTGATAATGAAATATTGACAAATACCAAGGAAATAACGTTATTTTACTTTATCGTTATTTTTTAATTACTTAATCGAGTTTTTTAGACCACTGACAGTATTATTAAAATACCGCAGTGGAAGATAAGGACGTTACCTGGAAAACAATTGGCGGCAACAACCCGCAAAGCTGGGCATTAAATGGCGCCGCCCATTACTCTCTTGATCCGGCTGACTGGACTGCGTTCATTTTCAGCCTGAGCGATTCAAAAATATTCCGCCAGACTCATCTATGCCAGACGTTCAATCATCCTTCTTACGGACCAACGTTTGCTGACGGCATGCTACGGCCCCGCCGGCTTAAACGGAAACGAATGTAGAAAGTCGATCGTCGACCGCTCTGTATATCAGGGGGCCGATATGTGAGTGGGCGCTTTCGAGGTTTTCAGCGAGCGACTTCGCGCTGCCCCCTGCAGGCGTGCCGGAGCCAGCACCCTCTGGGCGCTGATCGGGACTGGCCTGTTCGGCTTGACTGCGATCCGGCGCCGGCAAACGCGCTCGCGTGAGCAGATCGTTTGCACGACCCGGCCTGGCGGGTCTTGCTTTGCATGCGCCGGTGGCCTGTCGCTTTCCACATCAACAACTCCCTTAAAGAAATAATCATGCTCCTGCGCCGGCGGAGCAGGGAAAAACACGGCAATTCCCTTTTTTTTACCCCTCAAGTTCTGGCCGCCCCTGCCGTCAAGCGCCACGAACGCGCCGGGCTTGAGGGTGTAATTAAAAAATATACCTGCCTGATTTCACTAAACTTTCCGGCTGGTAACCCGTTACAAAAAAGGACTGCGGTGTGATTGTCCCGGACCGAAGGGGCAGACCAAAGCGAAGGCAAGTTGCCAACATGTATAAGTAGTATCTGCAAGGAGTAATACCATGAGCGTCATTAACACCAACGTCGCGTCGCTGAATTCCCAACGCAACCTGAGCACCTCGGCTTCCGCACTGTCGACCTCGCTGCAGCGCCTCTCTTCCGGTCTGCGCATCAACAGCGCTAAAGACGATGCCGCCGGCCTGGCGATTTCGGAACGCTTCACGTCCCAGATCCGCGGCCTGGATCAGGCCAAGCGCAATGCCAACGACGGCGTGTCGATGTTGCAAACGGCCGAGGGTTCCCTGCAATCGACGGGCAATATTCTG
Source organism: Telluria sp. (assembly GCA_036386755.1). Classification (GTDB taxonomy): domain Bacteria; phylum Pseudomonadota; class Gammaproteobacteria; order Burkholderiales; family Burkholderiaceae_D; genus Telluria_A. The sequence continues at coordinate 309 of DASVVC010000118.1, read as the reverse complement.
CAGCGCGTGCGTGAACTGGCTGTGCAGTCCTCGAATGCAACCAACTCCGCTGGTGACCGCAAGGCGATCCAGGCCGAGGTTGGCCAACTGTTGTCGGAAGCCGACCGTATCTCCCAGACCTCGGAATTCAACGGCCTGAAACTGCTCGACGGCAGCTTCGGTACCGCTACCTTCCAGGTGGGCGCGAATGCCGGCCAGACCATCCAGGCCACCACCGCCAACTTCCGTACCAATAACTACGGCAACAACGAAATCTCGACCACGTCGCCAACGACCCTGGCCACCACCGGCACCGCGTACACCGCCGGC
>DASVVC010000117.1:0-29049 GCA_036386755.1 Telluria sp. | reverse complement strand
GTTGGCAACGCCGCCCTCAAGGATGAGGAGATCAAGTCCGTGGTCGACTTCATGGTCAGCAAGGGGCACTGATCGCCTGCGGGCGGTTGCCGTCTGTCACCGGAGAGCGCCATGCGCACCTGTCAACGCACCCTCATCCTGGCGGCCCTGTGCCTGCTGGCGCTGGCCGCCTGCCGGCCCGCCGGCACGGTGCACCGCACGCGCGGCCACGTGTTCGGCACGGCGGTCGAGATCAGCATCTACGGCGGCTCGCCCGAGCGCGCGGCAGAACTGGGCGGCGCGGTACTGAACGAATTCGACCGCCTGCACCACAAATACCATGCCTGGCAGCCGAGCATGCTCACCGCGCTCAACGACGCCATCGCGCGCGGCGAGCCGTTCGCCGCCGATGCCGAGATGGTATCGCTGCTGCAATCGGCGACCGTGGTGGCCGACCGTTCCGGCAACCTGTTCAATCCGGCAATCGGGCGATTGATCCGGCTGTGGGGTTTCCAGAGCAGTGACATTGCGCCGCACGCGCCGCCGGCGGCCGATATCGGGCGCTGGCTCGACGCGCGTCCGCGCCTGTCGGACCTGCGCTACCAGGGCAACACGATTACGAGCACCAACAAGGCGGTGATGATCGACCTGGGCGGCTACGCCAAAGGCTACGCGCTCGACCGTGCCGCGCTGATCCTGCGCCAGGGCGGGGTCGAGGCGGCGCTGGTCAACGTCGGCGGCAACGTGATCGCCATCGGCCAGCCGGGCGGGCGCGCGTGGCGGGTTGGCATCCAGGACCCGCGCGCGGCCGGCGCCGTGGCCCAGGTGAACCTGCGCGACAACGAAGCCATGGGCACCAGCGGCGACTACCAGCGCTACTTCATGAAAGACGGCAAGCGCCACCCGCACATCATCGACCCGCGCAGCGGCTATCCGATCGACCTGGTGGCGTCGGTCACGATCATCACGGCGGGCGGGACCGACGCCGGACTGCGCTCGGACGGCAACTCGAAACCGATGTTCATCACCGGCCCGGCCGGCTGGGAAGCGATGGCCGCGCAGATGGGCCTGGCCGAAGTGATGCTGATCGACGCCCAGGGCAAGGTACACACGACGGAGGCGATGCGCGCGCGGCTGGCGGCATCGCGGCAGGGCAGGGCGGCAAGTAACGCAACGTCAAAATAGTTTCCGTGCGGGAATCAAAATAAGGAAAGAGTTACTTGCGGCTAGAATGGCGATTCGACAACATGCGGCTGTCATGCCTGCGCTGTTGATCCCACTATAATTCTCGGAGAATAACTTGCCTAAACACTTAATCAAAATTTCAATGCTGTGCGCCGCGGTGCTGATGGCAGGTTGCGAAACCACGGGCTCCCAGCAAGCCGACCCGAACGCGGTGGAAGCGCCGTCGCCGAAGAACCCGGACTTTGCCGGCGAGATGAGCAAATTCGACGCGCAGTTCCCGAACGCCAAAGCCACCAAATACGAGAACGAGTCGATCGCCTTCAATAACGAGCGCAAACTCGACCAGAAGGGCAATTGCCACGGCAAGTCGAAATACCCGGTCACCATCGTGCTGATCCTCGACGCCGAAGGCAAAGTCACCAAGACCATGACCGATGTCGAGAATGCCAAGGCAGCGTGCTTCCGCAGCGCGTACGCCGGCGTGCAGTTCCCGCGTCCGCCAATGGCGCCGTACCGCAAGGCGATCCTGCTGAAGTAAGCAAAGTTAACGGCAGCGAACCGAGGCCTTTACGCGTAACAGCGCTGGTTCGCTGTTACGCCGTCAGCATCGTTTACGCCGACAAGCGCCGCCCCTGCTGGCGCAGTTTTTCAGGTGGATACTCGGCATAGCCGATTTGCTGGAACAGGTCCGCCAGGGAAAAATGGAGTACTTTTAAACGCTCCCGCCACGCATCGATCGCGGCGTCGTCGTGACTGCGCAGATCAGCCGTTTCCGATTCCATCGCTGAAACGGCATCGAAGAAAGAACACAGCGCCGCTTTTTCTTTGTCCAGATGCGCGTGTCCACCAAAATACAGGTCGGCGATACGAGCGCGCGGCAGTGCGGCATCGATGCTGGCGCCACGCTCGGCCGAGGTGCTGACAAACCATGCCGACAACGCGTCCAGAGCACCGTCCAGCCGCTGCGTGCCAAATATGACGGCACCGATTTTTTCAAAACGTTCAACCATATCTTCTCCTGAAGAACACTGTCACGCCTGTTCCAAACGCCTGGTGAATTTTGCAATAGCCGGGTTGTTCATTGTACAGCGGAGCGCTCACTTTGCCGCCTTGCCCGGCTCGCTCGGATAAAATCGGAAGCCGCTTGGGCAACTGCTGTCCCGGCTTGATGGATCCCAGGCCCCCGCGCGACCGTGCACCAGCGCAAGGCGCTGCAGACCGCGCCAGCGGTGATCGTACAAGCTCAGGACGCATCCATGCAGAGCGCACGGATAGCCGAGGTTCAGCGAGCCTGCCCAGTGCTACTAGACGACCGGTCAAATATAAGATAACATGCGTGCGTATGAAGAAAACTTCCTCCGAAATGCGCGAACACATCATCGAAGTTGCCCGGACGTTGATGGTCGACAAAGGCTATACCGCTGTCGGCATCGCGGAGGTCGTCGCTGCCGCCGGCGTGCCGAAAGGCTCGTTCTACTACTACTTCAAGTCGAAGGAGGAGTTCGGGCAAGCCATGCTGGAAGCGTATTTCAGTACCTACCTAGTCACAGTCGACACCCTGCTTGCGGCAGAGGGTAGAGGGCGCGATCGCCTGCTGGCGTATTTTCGTTACTGGGCCGATACCCAAGGTTCGGAACTGCCCGACGGTAAATGTCTTGTCGTTAAGCTGGGCGCGGAAGTGTGCGACAGCTCCGATGACATGCGTGCGGTACTTGCCAGCGGCACCGCCGGAATCGTCGAGCGTCTGTCGCGCTGCATCGAAGCGGGGCAAGCGGACCGCTCGATTACGTCGGATGCCCCCGCGCGCGCGCTGGCCGAGGCGCTTTACCAGATGTGGCTGGGTGCGTCGCTGATGACCAAAGTGAGCAACACCAACGATTCCTTCGCGACCGCATTCGACATCACCGAGCGGCTGCTGTCGTAGCCGTTTTTTTGCATTCCTTATAGCCGACCGGTCAACTAATTCATGCCCGGCGTGCCTTCACTTACCGTTTAACCCTTATGAAAAGGAAATACTCATGACCACCAACATCAAAGCTGTACCGACCCGCGACTATGACGCTGTGATCGCCGTCGCTCAGAAATACATCGATGGTTTGCGCATGGGCAGCGTCGAGGGTGTTGCACAGGCGTTTCACAAAGATGCTGTGATGTACGGTTTTACCAACGGCGCCATGCTCGGCGGGCCGATTGCGAATCTGTTCGAGTTCGTCAAGACGAACGGCAAGGCGGCCGATATCAGCGCGCGCCTCGACGTGCTGGCCATTACCCCGACCACCGCGGTCGTGCGCGTGGACATGGAAAAAGATGCCATCGGCGCCGATTACAACGACTTCCTGACCTTGATCAGGATCGATGGGAATTGGACCGTGGTCGCCAAGGTGTACCACCAGTTCGCGTCATAGGCACGACGCGCCGCTGTCACTGCCTGTGGCGGCGATTTGCGCTTACCACGTGGCCGCGGGCTGAAAATTTCTGCCGCCATACGGATGGCGGCAAGTGGGCCTTTATTTCCAGGAACTGAATGTGAAGCTACTTCTTGCCGGTGCGAGCGGATTGGTCGGCGGGCATGTGCTGCGGCTGGCGCTGGACGATGCACGCGTTGCGTCCGTCGTGGCGCCAACCCGGCGGGCGTTGGCGCCGCATCCCAAACTGTCGGCGCCAATTGTCGATTTTGTCCGTCTGCCGCCGGACGCCCCCTGGTGGCGCGCCGACGCTGTCATCTGCACGCTCGGCACCACCATGAAGCAGGCCGGGAGCGAGCACGCGTTCAGGCGCGTCGACTACGGCTATCCGCTCGCCGTGGCGCGCCTTGCTGCCGCGGCGGGCACGCGCACGTATGTGCTGAACTCGGCGATCGGCGCGGACCCGTCGTCGCGCTTTTTCTACAACCGGGTCAAAGGGGAGCTGGAGCGCGACCTGGCCGGCCTCGGCTTCACGTCGCTGACCTGCGTGCGTCCCGGGTTGATCGGCGGCGCGCGCGAGACGGTGCGCGCGGGTGAGTGGCTGATGATGCAGTCGCTGGCGCTGTTCGGACCCGTGCTGCCGCGCCGCCGGCGTCTCAATCCGGCCGCCGCAATCGCCGCTGCACTGCTCGAGGCGGCCATCGATGCCAGGCCCGGCCTGCATGTGGTCGGCTCGGAGTGGCTGCTCTAAGTTTCTCCCAGGGCGAAAGCGCCCTGACGTCCCGGCCGTTCAACGTTGTTGCGCCAGATTTTGTGCGCTGAGCTCTGTCTTAAAAGTGCAGGACGGGGTTATGCGCGCCAACGAGGAGTGGACGAGCTTAAGCGCCGTATTTTGCGAAGTACGAATGTACTTCGGTGACACTTGCAAACTCGCCCCGACTTGCTTCCGCAATGCCTTCCTTGATGGCCTGAACGAGCTTCTCGCGCTGATCGGCGAGGTCGGCGGGAACGAGGACTATCATTGACTTGTCGGCGTCTGGTTCCATGATTTTCTTTGCAATGGCGTGACAATGTGGGATGTTATCAGTGTACGTCCTGCCGTCCCAAAGTCAACCGCATCAAACGTTCACCAAAGCGACTGGCCCGATCCGCGGTGGAGGTGTTGGCGTAGCCGCGCTCGTCGAACAGCTTGAGCGCGACCAGCAGCAGGCGCTTGCGTGTGTGCGAGCCGGTGGCGTGTGCCTTGCGCGAGCCTGCGCCAATACCGAATCCAGTGCGCGGGCCGGCGTGCGTCCGTGCGTCCGCAGCGTGCGCCTGAACATGGGCAACGTGTCGCCGCGTGTCTGCCGCGCCCCCCGCGCGCCTGCGGCATCAAGCCGTTCCAGGACCCCCATCGGCCACGCCCAGCGCGCGCAGCGAAAACGCGGTGATGTGGCGCGCAATGTCGCGGATGCCGGCTTGGTCGTAGACAATGTCGGGCGCCAGGAATTCGTTCACCGGACGCGAATGGCTGTAATACAGCATCTGCCCCAAAATGCTGAACAGGCTGTTGCGGATCTCCCGGTCGCTCATGCCTGGGGGCGCAATTTCGCGCACCAGTTGCCTCATCGCTTCCTGCAAGGGCTGTATCAGCGTGTCGGCGATGTGGCGCAACGCAGCGGTCGGCTCCACCAGTTCCCAGCTGATCAGCCGCGAAATGAGCGAATGCGGGCCGCTGATCATCATATCCGTCAAGAGGCGCTCGATCAGCATCGCCAGGCGCGCCGGGGCGGGCACCGACCTGTCGCCGGCCGGGCCGGTCAGTTGTTCCATCTCGTCGGTGCCGCCTTCACGGTCGATGATCGCCAGGTACAGCCCATCCTTGCTGCCGAAATAGTAATTGACCATCGCCAGGTTGGCCCCGGCCCGCTCGCAGATCTTGCGTATCGACGTCGCCTTGAAGCCGTTCTCGGCAAAGCACTCCGTGGCCGCGCCGATGATGCGATTGCGGACAGCGTTGTCGTCAGCTTTCATCTTCCGGATAACTCCTGGTGGATACGGATTAAACAAGTGTTTAATTCCTGATTTTTGAATTGTACATAGCTGCCCATGGCTTGTCCATGCGTTTCCGTTCGCACGCCGGCAATGCCACATTATCAACTCTAACTTTCTGGTTGACAACTAAACAGTCGTTTGATACAGTCGTATTAAACGCATGTTTGAAACACTTGTTTGGTGCCCTCTGCGGCAAGTCCAGGCCAGCCGCGACAGGCAGCAACCGTTCAACTAACGAAAGCCACCATGCAATCGAACCTCTTTTCCCGCCCCCCCAAGCCGGCCGCAGGCGCCGCCCTGGCCCTTGGCGTTGCCATCCTGGTCGCCGCCTGCGGCAAGAAAGCTCCGCCCGCAGCGCCGCCGTCGGGCCCGCCGCAAGTGGTGGTGTACACGGTCGCGGCCCGGCCGATGACGGTCACCACCGAACTGGCCGGGCGCACCTTGGCATTCCAGGTGGCCGAGGTGCGGCCCCAGGTCGGCGGATTGATTTTGAAGCGCCTGTTCGTGGAAGGCTCCACCGTCAAGGCCGGCACGCCGCTGTACCAGATCGACCCGGCCAGCTTTGTCGCCTCGGTCAATTCGGCCAAGGCCACCCTGGCCAGCGCCAGGGCGCGCGCGCTGGCGGCCGAGCCGAAAGCGAAACGCTACAAGGAGTTGCTGGCCATCGAAGGCGTCAGCAGGCAGGATCTCGAAGATGCGCTGGCGTCCGCCGCCCAGGCCCGCGCCGAAGTCGAATCGGCCCAGGCCGCGCTGGATGTGGCTAACATCAATTTAAAATACACCAATGTGTACGCGCCGATCGGCGGCCACATCAGCCGCTCGAACGTGACCGCCGGCGCGCTCGTCACCGCCGGCCAGGCCGATGCGCTGACCACCGTGCAGCAGCTCGATCCGATCTATGTGGACGTGACCCAGTCCAGCACCGAACTGCTGGCGCTGCGCCGCCGCTTCGAATCCGGCAAATTGAAGCAAGGCGATGGCGGCCAGGCGTCGGTCAGCCTGCTGCTGGCCGATGGCAGCAAGTACGCGGCGTCGGGCAAGCTGCAGTTCACCGATGTGAGCGTGGATGCCGGCACCGGCAACGTCACCTTGCGCGCGCTGTTCCCCAATCCAAAAGGCGAGCTGATGCCCGGCATGTATGTGCGCGCCGTGCTCGACAGCGGGATGGACGACAAGGCCATCACCGTGCCGCAGGTGGGCGTGACGCGCAACCAGCGCGGCGAGGCGACCGCCTTAGTATTGAACAAGGAAAACAAGGTCGAGCAGCGCGTGCTGAGCACGGGGGCCGCGGTGGGCGACCAGTGGGTGGTCAACGCTGGCCTCGTTCCCGGCGAGCGCGTGATCGTGGAAGGGCTGCAAAAAGTGCGTCCGGGTGCGCCCGCCGTGGCCGTCCCGGCCGCCGCGCCGGCCCCTGGCGTAGCAGGCGGCCCCGCCGCCGGCCGCGCGACCCCGGCAGGAGCATAACCATGGCCCGTTTCTTTATCGACCGTCCGATCTTCGCGTGGGTGATCGCGCTGGTGATCATGCTGGGCGGCGTGCTGGCCATCCTCGGCTTGCCGATTTCGCAGTATCCGAGCATTGCGCCGCCGTCGATTTCGATCAGCGGCAGCTATCCGGGTGCGTCCGCCAAGACGGTGGAAGACGCCGTCACCCAGGTCATCGAACAAAAGATGAAGGGCATCGATGGCTTGCAATACATGTCTTCGAGCAGCGATTCGAGCGGTTCGATCGGCATCACCTTGACCTTCAGCAACGGCACCGATCCGGATATCGCCCAAGTGCAGGTGCAGAACAAGCTGCAACTGGCAACGCCCTTGCTGCCGACCGCCGTCACCCAGCAGGGCCTGGTGGTGAGCAAGTCGACCAAGAACTTCCTGATGGTGCTCGGCTTCGTGTCCGAAGACGGCAGCATGCAGCAGGCCGACCTGGGCGATTACGTGGCGTCGAGCGTCGTCGATGCGCTCAGCCGCGTCGACGGCGTGGGCGACGTGCAGCAGTTCGGCTCGCAGTACGCGATGCGCATCTGGCTCGACCCGGCCAGGCTGCTCAGTTACCAGCTGACCCCGGCGGACGTGAGCACCGCGATCCGCGCCCAAAATGCCGAAGTGTCGGCCGGTGAACTGGGCGGCGCGCCGTCGCGTCCCGGCCAGCAGCTCAACGCCACCGTGTCGGCCCAGAGCCGCCTGCAAACGAAGGAACAGTTCGGCGCCATCTTGCTCAAAACCCGTGCCGACGGCGCCGTGGTGCGCCTGCGCGACGTGGCGACCATGGAGCTGGGCAGCGAAACGTACAACATCGTGGCGCGCTTTAACGGCAAACCGGCGGCCGGCGTGGCGATCAAGCTGGCCACCGGCGGCAACGCGCTCGATACGGCGGCCAACGTCAAGGCCAAGGTCGAGGCGCTGCAGAAGAACTTCCCGGCCGGTATGAAAGCCGTGGTCGCCTTCGATACCTCGCCGTTCGTCAAGCTGTCGATCGAGGAAGTGGTCAAGACCCTGGTCGAAGCGATCGTGCTGGTGTTCCTGGTGATGTACCTGTTCCTGCAGAATTTCCGCGCCACATTGATTCCGACCATGGCCGTGCCGGTCGTGCTGCTCGGTACCTTCGGCGTACTCAGCGTGCTGGGCTACTCGATCAACACCCTCACCATGTTCGCCATGGTGCTGGCGATCGGCTTGCTGGTCGATGACGCCATCGTCGTGGTCGAGAACGTCGAGCGCATCATGAGCGAAGAAGGTCTGTCGCCGGTCGAAGCGACCAGGAAGTCGATGACGCAGATCACCGGCGCGCTGGTTGGCATTGCGCTGGTGCTGTCGGCCGTGTTCGTGCCGATGGCGTTCTTCAGCGGTTCCACCGGCGTGATTTACCGCCAGTTCTCGATCACGATCGTCTCGGCGATGGTGCTGTCTGTGCTCGTCGCCATGGTGTTCACCCCGGCGCTGTGCGCCACCTTGCTTAAACCCGTCGAAAAAGGCCACAAGGCGGCGTCCACCGGCTTTTTCGGCTGGTTCAACCGCAGTTTCGACAAGAGCAGCCGGCGTTACCAGGGCTGGGTCGGTACCCTCATTTCGCGCACCGGCCGCACCCTGGTCGTGTATGGCATCCTGGCGCTGGTGATGGCGCTGGCCTTCCTGCGCCTGCCAACGTCGTTTCTGCCGGCGGAAGACCAGGGCATCCTGTACACCTTGGTGCAGTTGCCGGTTGGCGCCACCCAGGAGCGCACGCTCAAGGTGGTCGAGCAGGTCGAACAGCATTACCTGAACGACCAGAAGGAAGCGGTTGCGTCGGTGTTCTCGGTGGCCGGGTTCAGTTTTGCCGGTAACGGCCAGAACGCGGCCATGGCGTTCGTCAAGCTCAAGGATTTCGACGAGCGCGGCAACGACAGCCTGCGGGCGCCGGCTATTGTCGGCAAGGCCATGGGCCGCTTTTCGCAGATCAAGGATGCGATGGTGTTCGCCATCGCCCCGCCTGCGGTGATGGAACTTGGCAACGCCAACGGCTTCGACCTGATGCTCAAGGATGAAGGCGGCCTCGGCCACGAAGCGCTGATGGGCGCGCGTAACCAGCTGCTCGGCATGGCTGCGCAGAGCAAAATGCTGGTCGGCGTGCGCCCGAACGGCCAGGAAGATTCGCCGCAGTACAAGCTGGAGATCGACCAGGAAAAAGCCAGCGCGCTGGGCCTGTCGCTGGCTGACATCAACAACGTGCTGTCGAGCTCGTGGGGCGGGGCGTACGTGAACGACTTCGTCGACCGCGGGCGCGTCAAGAAAGTCTACATGCAAGGTGCATCGGACGCGCGCATGGCCCCGGAAGACATCGGCAAGTGGTACGCCCGCAATGCCAGTGGCGAGATGGTCTCGTTCTCGACCTTTGCCACCGGCAAGTGGATCTACGCTTCGCCGCGCCTGGAACGCTTCAACGGCACGCCGTCGGTCAACATCCAGGGCGTGGCCGCGCCGGGCTTTAGCTCGGGCGACGCCATGCTGGAAATGGAAAAGCTGGTCGCCAAGCTGCCGCCGGGAATTGGCTTCGAATGGAGCGGCGTGTCGATCGAAGAGCGCGCCGCCGGCTCGCAGACGACCATGCTGTACGCCATGTCGCTGCTGATCGTGTTCCTGTGCCTGGCCGCGCTGTATGAAAGCTGGTCGATTCCATTCTCGGTGCTGCTGGTCGTGCCGCTAGGCGTGCTCGGTACCGTGCTCGGCACCATGGTGTTCGGGCTGTCGAACGACGTCTACTTCCAGGTGGCGCTGCTGACCGTGGTCGGCCTGGCTGCCAAGAACGCGATTTTGATTGTCGAGTTTGCCAAAGAACTGGAAGACGGCGGCATGGACGTGAAGAAAGCGACGCTCGAAGCGGTGCACCTGCGCCTACGTCCGATCCTGATGACCTCGATTGCCTTCGGCCTTGGCGTGTTGCCGCTGGCGATCAGCAGCGGGGCCGGCTCGGCCAGCCAGAACGCCATCGGCATCGGCGTGCTGGGCGGGATGCTGAGCGCCACTTTCCTGGGCATCTTCTTTGTGCCGGTGTTTTTCGTGGTGGTCCGCACTTTTGTGGTCCGCAAAAACAAGGGGGCCAGCGCGCCCGCCGTCGCAACCGTGGAAGGCCATTAATATGAACAACGTCATCAGCACGACCCTGAAACTGACCGTACTCGCAGCCGTGATCAGCGGCTGCACAATGATGCCCAAGTACCAGCAGCCGGTCAGCCCGGCCGCTGCGGCTTGGCCTACCGGCACGGCGTACCCGGCGCAGGGCGTCCGGGGCACGCCCGCGGCCGACATCGCCTGGCGCGATTATTTTGCCGACGAGCGCCTCAAGAAACTGATCGCCCTGACCCTGGCCAACAACCGCGATCTGCGCGTATCGGCGCTCAATATCGACAAGGCGCGCGCCCAGTACCGTATCGAACACGCGGCGCTGCTGCCGTCGGTGGCGGCGGGCGCCAGCCAGAACGCCCAGCGCACGGCGGATAACCTGAGCGTGGGCGGGCAGGGCGGCGTGAACCGGCAATACGGCGTCAACCTGGGCGTGGCCGCCTGGGAAGTCGACCTGTTCGGCCGCGTGCGCAGCCTGTCGGAAGCGGCGCTGCAAACCTACCTCGGCACCGAGGAAGCACGCGCCAGCGTGCAGATTGCGCTGGTGGCCGAGATGGCCAACGCCTACCTGACCCTGATGGCCGACCAGGAACGGCTGGCCCTGGCGCACCAGACGCTGTCGAGCCAGCAGCGGTCGCTGGCCCTGAGCGAGAGCCGCGTCAAGGCGGGCGCGGCGGCCGGACTGGACCTGTACCAGGCCCGCACCACGGTGGAAACGGCGCGCGCCGACGCCGCCGCCTACACGGCCCAGGTGGCGCAGGACCGGAACGCCTTGAGCCTGCTGGCGGGGGCCGCCGTGCCGATCGAGCTGCTGCCGCCGGCGGGCCTGGCGGGCGTGACCGCGCTGCTTGAGGTGGGGCCCGGCTTGCCGTCGGACTTGCTGTACCGCCGGCCGGACGTGCTCGCCGCCGAACGTACGCTGCAGGCAAGCAACGCCAACATCGGCGCGGCGCGTGCTGCGTTTTTTCCGCGCATCACCCTGACCGGGCAGGCCGGCACCGCCAGTTCCAGTCTGTCGGGCCTGTTCGAGGGCGGCTCGGGCGCATGGAGCTTCGCGCCGTCGATCAGCCTGCCGATCTTTAGTGGCGGCGCCAACCGCGCCAACCTGGAAGTGGCCAAGGTGAATCGCGACATCGGCGTGGCGCAGTACGAGAAGACCATCCAGGTGGCGTTCCGCGAAGTGGCCGACGCCCTGGCCCAGCGCGGCACGGTGGACGAGCGCCTGGCCGCCCAGCAGCAACTGGTGGAAGCGTCCGGCAAGAGCTACCGCATCTACGAGGCGCGCTATAAAAATGGCGCCGACACGTTCCAGAATGCGCTGATCGCCCAGCGCGCGCTGTACGCGGCGCAGCAGGGACTCATTTCGGTGAAGTTGGCCGAGCAGGCCAGCCGGGTCACGCTGTACAAGGTGTTAGGGGGCGGCTGGCGCGCGGGCGATGGCGCGACCGTGGCGCTGGCGCCGCAGGAGCAGGGCGCTACGGTCAGGTAAGTCGCGGCGGCTGGCTGGCTGGCTGCCGTCGCCGGATGTCGCTGCGCTTGCGCGCGGTTGTGACTTTCCGAAATAGATGCGACGTTTTGGAAATTGCTGCGACTGCGCGCTGCTTAGCAGGGGGAAGGTCCCATCGCCTCTTGCTGAGTAACACTAGATGCGATGAACTTCCGCTTTCAGGTTAGAGTGTTGCGTTGACCGGTTGAACCCGCAGCCAAAAGCGGACAGTACGACAGTCAGAAATTGCGGCGCAAAAAAGGGTTTTGATGTCTGGTGATGTAGCTTTCGTTGCAGGGCCGCTCAGGTTTCTGCTTGAGTTTGCAGAGGTAGATCCGATGGGTCTTGGCGTTCAGGTCCGGCTCGAAGTCGAGTATTTAGGTCAAAGCCAAAGTCTCAAATGGACTGCCGAGCACTTATGGTTTGAGTATGAAGCCCTTCTCCGATTTGAAAGTGAGCTCGGCGACGGTTCCGAGGCGCGACTACAGGACATGAGCGAGTACCCAATACTTCACTTCGTGCGTGATTCATATCAGGAGTCTCTGACCATCAACCCACCTTCCCAGAGGCAGTCACAAGACGGCGACTCCATGGGCGTTTCGCTAAAAGTTAATGCCGGGTCAATGCAAGCGCTGTATTCTGCCCTAAGCCAGTTTGGCAAGTGGTGGTGAGGCAGTGTAAGGACTGCTGTGGGTCGAATCCGGCCCTACAATGGGCGGCCGAGATCGGCCGAAAGCGGAGGAAGGACTAGCCTAAAAACAACGAATATATGGACCACCAACTCGTTCTCCAGTTCAAAGGAGGTGGCCTTCTCGACTTCGACGCACTGGTCAGCCTTGAAGAACAGCTACAAGAGCTTGTTGAGCCCGCAGGCGATGTGGATGGACACGACATGGTAGAGGCGAGGTAAACATTTTCGTTCTTACCGCAGACCCGACTGCCACTTTCGAGAGAGCTAAACCGCTGCTTTCCGAGGCGTCATTGCTGCATGTAGTTCGTGTCGCATACCGTGACGTGCGCTCTGACGTTTTCACAGTCCTCTGGCCTGAACATTCGGGCCAAACCTTCGTCGTCGCTTAGTCCGCTTCGGGTCGAAAGCCGCCGGTCTCAATCCCCCGGCTTCGCCGGCGCCGACACTTCTGTCGTCAGGTCAGGATAGGGGGCCTTCGAAACTATTTCGATATCTCCACAGGTCAGTCGCGGCTATTGGCAGAATGCGTTGGGATTCGCCCGGCACCATGGAACCCTGCGTCGCATTTATTTCAAAAACTGACAGCGGTGATGATCAGCGCGCCGCCGGCCGGGCGGCGAAAGCGTTCTCCCTGCGGCGTATCAAGCACGGACACGAAAACTTTCATATGGGAATCTATTTTCTTCTAAAAGATACATTTTACTCAACCAGCGTATTGAGAATCATTTCCATTTGGAGTAAGATGCGGCCGTCTCCCCAGTTCCGCGGGCGAGTTGAAAGCCAGTATGTTACTTGCCCTTGCCATGATCCTGACGTTACTGTCCGCTGCGTGCTGCAATTTCAGCACGGCCAGGGCCGAACCGCGCCTGCCGCCCGTGCCGGGCTGGACTTTGAGCGCCGTGCCGCTGGTGCTGGCCGTACTCCTGCTGGCCGCGCGCATGAGCACCTTCAGCGCCATCCTGACCGTGCTGACCGTGTGGATGATCGCCTTGCCAGGCGTCGGCGTGCTGCGTGCCCTGCGTCAGGCGCGTGCCGGGAGGGCGCATGGCTAAGAACACCACGCGGCGCGACCTGGTCCTGCTGCACAACGGCCTGCTGGCCCTGGTGCTCGGCTACCCGCTGGCCATTGCGCTGAGCGGCGTGCTGCACCAGCTGATGCGCTTCCTCGGCGCCGGGCCGGTGGTGGGGCAGCTGACGATGTGGACGGTGTATCCGCTCTGGCTGGTGCCGATGGCGCTGGCGTTCCTGTTGCCCACCAAGCGCGCCTGCTGGATCTGGCTGGCGCTGGCGAACGCGCTCGCCGCGCTCGCCTGTTACCTGTTGATGCAAGCCGGCGGGAGCGCCGCATGAAGGCGGAGATCGTGCGCACCTACAAAGTGGTGCATACCTGGGTCGGCATCGTCTCCGGCGTCATGCTGTTCATCGCCTTCTATGCCGGCGCCTTTACCATGTTCAAGCCGGAAATCGGCCGCTGGGCCGACGCCGCGCCCAGCGCGCAGCAGGGCGCCAGCTCCCCCGTCGATGCGCTGGCCAAGGCCTTTTTCGCCGCGCGCGACCCGGCCATCGGCAGCGCCGTGCTGGTGCTCGAGCGCGAACGGCCCGGATACGGCCGCATGCGCTACACCGACAAGCAGGGCGCGAGCTGGCAGGTGACGCTGGACGCGGCCGGCCGCCTGCAAACGAGCGCCGCGCAGACCGGCCCGGCCGGCCACTTCGTCGACGAGGTGCACCGCAACGGCGGCTTGCCGCTGCCTGGCGCCGTGGCCGAGCCGATCATCGGCTTCGTTGCACTGCTGTATGCGCTGGCGCTCATTTCCGGCGTGGTGATCTTGCTGCCCTCGCTGGTCAAGGATTTGCTGCTGCTGCGCATCGGCGCCAACGTCAAGCGCTTCTGGCTCGACGCGCATAATCTGATCGGCATCACCAGCCTGCCATTCCATCTGGCCATTGCCCTGACCACAGCCGGGTTTTGCCTGCACGACTGGGTCTACGACACCCAGGACGCCACCATCCACGCGATCGGCAAGCCAGCCGGGGCCGAGCCGCGCACCAAAGGCAAGGCCGTTCCCGGCGTCAGCGCAAGCTGGGTGGCGCCATCGCGCCTGCTGGCCAGCGCCGCCGGCATTTCCACGACATTTACGCCGACCGAGCTGACCTATCGCGGCCTGAACAGCCCCAAACCGCAAGTGAACATGGCTGGCGAAGACTGGAGCGGCCACATGCGCGCCCCGCGTGCCGGCTTCATGAACTTCAATCCCGCCACCGGCCAGCTCAACAAAGGCATCAGCCTGCTGCCACGTCAGCAAAACAATTGGGAAGCGGGCCTGTCCGCCATTTTCGCCGTGCACTTCGGCAGCTTCGGCGGACTGCCGGTGCGCATCGCTTACGTGGTGATGGGCCTGCTGGGCGCAATCCTGTTCTATACCGGCAACCTGCTGTGGATCGAATCGCGCCTGCGCAAGAACCGCCAACTGGCCACGCCGCCGCCGCAGCCGCGCCATGTGCGCTGGGTGGCCGCGCTGACGGTCGGCCTGTGCCTGGGCGCCGTCATCGGCCTGCCGCTGGGCCTGGTGGCACTGCGCTGGCAGGCGGCCCTTGGACTGGACATGCCCGGCATCGGCCTGACCGTCTTCAACGCCGCGCTCGCGCTTGGGCTGCTGGCAGCGCTGGGGAAGGGCGCCGCCTGGGCTGGCTACCGGCTGAGCTTCGCCGCTGCCCTGGCGACCCTGCTGGTGCCGGCGACCAGCGTGCTGGCGGGCGTGTTCCCCGCCCTGCCGATCAGCAAACCGTATGTCACCGATTACCTGTGGATCGACGGCCTGTCGCTGCTTGGCGGCGCGCTGCTGCTGTGGATGGCTGCGCGGGTGCGCCGGCGCGCCCGCTCGGGCGAGCGGCAAAGCGTCTGGCGCGAGCTGGACGGGGCCACGCCGGCCACGCCGGCCGCGCCAACGGATGCGAACCAGATCGCTTCCAAGCAAATAACTTCTCACCAAATAACTAACCAAACAACATCTAACCAAATGGAGCAAATGTAATGCGAGTTGTCCCTGTGTGTGCTTTCCGTGCCATTCCCATGGCCTGCATGACCATGATCGCCACCATGGCCTTGCCGGCCATGGCCCAGAAGCCTGTCGAGACATTGACCGAAATCACCGTCAAGGCCGCCGCCGAAACGGCCGACAGCCTGCTCGCGACCGCTCCTGGCGGCAAAGTGGCCAAGGGCGCCCGTCTCGGCGTGCTCGGCAACGTGAGCGTGATGGACACGCCATTCAATATCACCGCCTACACCGCGCAAACCATCGCCGACCAGCAAGCCCAGACCATCGGCGCCGTGCTCAAGAACGACCCGTCGGTGCGCACCACGACCAATGAAGGCCACATCGTCGAAAATTTCAATATTCGCGGTTTCGGCGTCAGTTCGGGCTCGATGGCGATCAACGGCGCCTACGGCCTGGCGCCCGAGCAAAACACCCCGACCGAAATGTTCGAGCGCGTCGAAGTGCTCAAGGGCCCCGGCGCGATGATGATGGGCCTGCCGCCGTCGGGCGACGTGGGCGGCGCGATCAACCTGGTGCCCAAGCGCGCCGGCGCCACCCCGCTCACGCGTGTGACGACCTCGGTATCGAGCAAATCGAACGTGGGCGTGCATGCCGACGTGGCGCGCCGTTTCGGCGACGACCAGGCGCTGGGCGTGCGCGTCAACGGCGTGCTGTCCGGCGGCAAAACCTGGCTCGACCACCAGACAAAACGCCGCGAAATTGGCCACGTGGCCGTGGACTACCAGGGCAAGGGCTGGAACGTCGAGATGGACGCCTACTCGCTGACCAACAAGGTGCGCAAGGGGGCGCCAATGCAGCCGATCATCACCGGCTGGACCCACGTGCCGACGGCGCCGCACGGCTCGACCAACTTCTTCTACGGCGAAGACGTCTACAGCAACACCGAAACCCAGGGCCTGATCGTGCGCGGTCAGGTGGAACTCGGCGCCGGCTGGAGCGCGTTCGCCTCGGCCGGTACGGCCAAGCATGCGTATGACGGCTTCATTTTCGGCACGCGTCCGGTGCTGCCGGTGTCGGGTGGCGACAGCGGCATGGCCAGCGGCACCGCCTACAACTCGTGGGGCGAGTACGAAACCACGACCGCCGAAGCAGGCGTACGCGGCCAGTTCAGCACGGGCAACATCGCGCACAAGATCACGGTGGCTGCCAACGTGATGAATTACGAAGGCGGCGGACGCGCCAACGGCACCGCGCCGATTAACAGCAACATCTACAACCCGACCCCGATCACCATGCCGGCCGGCAAAGATGCCTCGACCTACAATCCGGTCAATGACGATGTGATGACGGCGCTGAGCGCGGTCGACTCGATCTGGTTCGCCGACGGCAAGCTGCAACTGACGCTCGGCTTGCGCGCCCAGAAAGTGCACCAGAAGCTGAGCGACTACGAAGAAACGGCGCTGACTCCGCTGGCCGGCATCGTCGCCAAGCCGTGGGGCGAGAACGTGTCGCTGTACGCCAACTACGTCGAAGGCCTGAGCGCCGGCACCACGGTCTCGACGACGTATGCTAACGGAGGCGAAACGTTCAAGCCGTACAAGTCGAAGCAGCTTGAAGCCGGCGTGAAGTGGAACATCAATACGCTGACGCAAACCCTGAGCGTGTTCCAGATCAGCAAACCAGCGCTGATCGTGTCGAACAACCGCATGTCGCTTGACGGCGAACAGCGCAACCGCGGCGTGGAGTGGAATGTGTTCGGCAAGGCCGGCAACGACATCACCTTGCTCGGTGGCGTGGCGTACACCAAGGCCGAGCAGACCAAGACCGCCAAAGGCATCAACCAGGGCAAGGCGCAGTTCGGCGTGCCGCGCCTGACGGCCAACATCGGCCTCGATTACGCGTTGCCGGCGGTCCCGGGGCTGGAACTGAGTTCGCGCATCAACTACACCGGCTCGCAGTGGCTGGCGTCGGACAACAGCCTGAAGCTGGACTCGTGGACCACGCTCGACCTGGGCGCGAAATACGCGACCCGGTTCGGCGCGATGCCGGTGGTGCTGCGCGCCTTCGTCACCAACGTGGCCGACAAGGAGTATTTCGAGGGCGCGTGGGGAGCAGGGCGACTGAACCTGGGCGCGCCGCGCGCGGTAAGGTTGTCGGCGGCGTTTGATTTTTAAGCTGATGTAAGTCTCATGCCTGTCGCAGGCATGCCCCATGAAAAAGCCCGCTTTATCGCGGGCTTTTTCATGGGGAATCATCGGCCCGTTTTGACATAAGGTGCCTGCGGCAATTTTTCCGCAGTGGCAACGCGTGCGCAGGTTCATTGTCCAGTCACAATAATCGACTGCGTCTGCCGGCTTAGGATGACTGAGCCGATGCTTGCTCAATGATCCCGCCCACCGTTTTCTGGACTGCGAAACGACAATGATTCCACCCATGAACATGTCGCATATCTTGCCCCCTTTCATCGGCCCAGATCCCGGAAAAAGAGCGCACATGTCGCCCTACGAGACCAATCTCGTCGAGCTGATCGGGCGCTTTGCTTACAGTCCGCAGCGTATTAAGATTTTACGCGGACTGCTATCATATCGAAGCGACTTGCACGCCATCGGGATAAGTAACGGTTGGCAATTGCTCGACGGCAGTTTTATGGAAGATGTCGAATCGCTCAGGGACAGGCCTCCTGCCGATATCGACCTGGTGACGTTTTCGCCTATCCCGGGCGAGGTTCAAGCAAAGCAGCAATTGATGCAGGATAACCTTGATTTGTTCGACGCGGCAAGGGCGCGCCTGCGGTATGGCTGTGATGGCTACTTCGTGGACCTCGACGATCCAGTCGAACTTGTGGCCGACAGCACGCGGTATTGGTTCGGATTGTTTACTCACCAGCGCGAAACATTGCTGTGGAAAGGAATCTTGAAAGTGCCGATGGCGGACGACAACGATGGCGCCGCGTTGACGCTGCTAAATGAACGGGAGCATCAACAAGGTGGAGTGCGACATGCTCAAAAAATTTGAACTCGATTTTCTCGCCGCCGATCTCGCTGCTGTCGAGGCATTGCTTGCCTCACACAGGGAAGCGGGCTCCCCCGTCGGCATTTTTCAATACACGTGCCGCAAGGCCGCTCTCGAAGAAGAAGTGCAGCGCATTAGCTCGCGTCCGGATTTGCACGCCGAGCTTGGTATTTTTTTTGGCGGCACTCCGGTGAAGGGCGCACGCGGTATCAATGCGGACTTTGCGGTCAAGGCGCTGGACGACCTGCAGTTGCTGATTGCTGAAAAATACGCCAGAACTGCGGCCGCTCCGCTCGAACAATCGGGCCATGTTGCGTTTTCCGACAGGTCGAGTGCGCTGTTGACAGACGTCGTCAGCGGATCGATCGGGTTTGTCCTGGAAGAGACTGTCGACCCGACCCGGACCACTGCCACACCGCTGAGCGTGGTGGTCAGGAAGCTTGCCGATATCCTTGCCGGCATGGGCGCCGATGAGGCCGCGATCTTCGATGACGCTGTCGCTGCGCTTGATCAGCGGGAACTGGTGACGCTGAGGCAGTTTTTCATTCGCCTCGATGAACACGAGGCGACGGTGCGTATCGTCTGCGGAGCATGCGACGCCTCGCTCGATGCACGCGCCGTGGCATTGGCACGCCAGCGTTTGCAGAACACGGAAATTGAGGAAACGAGCGCCGACTATGTCGGAACCTTGTATCTGCTTCCCGAATCGCGGCAATTCGAGTTGCAGACAATGGTTGAAGGTAGCCCCGTCACCTTGTCAGGAACGGTGGCCGATGAAGCGGCCGCCCAGTTTGCGAGGTTTTCCATTGATGCTCGCAGTGTCTCTCAACATCGGCTTACTGTTGTGATCAATACCAAGGTTGTTAAGGAACGCAGCAAACCGCCGAGGCGCCTTGACTGTCTCGTACGGGTACTGTCAACATCAGCGATGGCCCTGGAAGCCTGACAATCAACTTTTCAACGCTACCGCCTGATACCCCTGTTGGAGACCGGCAGGTGGAAAACCCCATGCACGGTCAGCGTGTCGCATCCATGCGTCTTTACGAAACACCACCGTTTGCCCGCAGCACCATCCCATCGTAGAATCGGTTGCCCCTCGGCAGCGCCACAAGCGCTGCCGCCATCGTCAACCCATTCACGATAAGAGCCTCATGCACCCACTTCGCGCCACCGTCCTGGCCGCCATCCTGGCCTCATCCGGCGCCAGCGCCGCCGACGACCCCGCAACCGACAAGAAAAAATGGGACGTCAACCATCCCCCCGGCCCGGCCAGCACCGTCAAGATCGATACCGCCACCGGCACCTGGATGAGCGTGGACGTCAGTCCCGACGGCAAGCACATCGTGTTCGACCTGCTGGGCGACCTGTACCTGCTGCCGATCGCCGGCGGCGAAGCCAGGCCGCTGACCCATTCGATGGCCTGGGAAATGCAGGCGCGCTTTTCGCCCGACGGCAAGCAGCTGGCCTACATGTCGGACGCGGCCGGCGGCGACAACATCTGGATCATGAATGTGGATGGCAGCGGCGCGCGCGAAGTGAGCAAGGAAAAATTCCGCCTGCTGAACAATCCGGTGTGGCATCCGAACGGCAAGTTCATCGCCGCGCGCAAGCATTACTCCGGCACGCGCTCGCTCGGTTCCGGCGAAATCTGGATGTTCCACACGCAGGGCGGCGGCGTGCAGCTCAACGAAAAGCCGAACTGGCAAAAAGACCTGGGCGAACCGGCGTTTTCGCCGGACGGACGCTACGTCTACTACTCGCAGGACACCACCGGCGGCACCGCATTCGAGTACAACAAGAATTCCAACGCGCAGATCTACCAGATCTTCCGGCGCGACCTGAAGGAAGAAAAAACCAAGCCGTTCGTGAGCGGCCCGGGCGGCGCCGTGCGTCCCACCCCGTCGCCGGACGGCAAATACCTGGCCTTCGTGCGGCGCGTGCGCAACCAGTCGACCCTGTTCCTGAAAGACCTCGCCACCGGCATCGAAACGCCGGCCTGGAGCGGGCTGGAGCGCGACCTGCAGGAGGCCTGGGCCATCCACGGCGTGTATCCGGCGTTCAGCTGGATGCCGGGCAGCAAAGAGATCGTGGTCTGGGCCAAGGGCAAGATCTGGCGCGTCGATCCGTTTGCTAAATCAGCCAAAGAGATCCCGTTCCACGTCAAGGACACGCGCGAGGTGCGCGAAGCGCTGCGTTTCCCGCATGCGGTGGCCCCGGACCAGTTCGACGTGCGCCAGCTGCGCTGGGTCAACGTTGCGCCGCAAGGCAACAAGGTCGTCTATTCGGCGCTCGGCCACCTGTACGTGCGCGACTTGCCCAACGGCGAAGCGCGGCGCCTGACGCGCCAGGACGACCATTTCGAATACTTCCCCAAGTTCTCGCGCGACGGCCAGCGCATCGTGTTCGCCACCTGGGACGATGAAAAACTCGGTTCCATCCGCACCATCGACCTCAAAAGCGGCAAGGAAACGATCCTCACCGCCACGCCCGGCAAGTATATCGAGCCGGCATTCTCGCCAGCCGGCAAGGACGTGGTCTACGTCAAGAGCCAGGGCCGCGTCCTGCTTAGCCCGTGGCACGGGCTCGACGCCGGTGTCTACAAGGTCGCCAGCGACGGCAAGGGTAAACCAATGCTGATCACCGACGACGGCCGCGCGCCGCAGTACGCCGCCGACAGCAACCATGTGTACGTCACGCGCACGGCCACCGCGAACGAAGTCGATACCACGACCTCGCTGGTGCGCATCGGCCTCGACAAAAACGAGGAGCACGCCATCGTCAAGGGCGAGTTCGTGACCAATTTCAGCCTCTCGCCGGACGGCGCCTGGCTGGCCTACGGCGAGCGTTTCCACACCTGGGTCGCGCCGCTGCCGATGGCCGGCAAGGTCATCACCATCGGCGAAAAGACCGAAGCCTTGCCGGTGCGCCAGCTCGACCTTGACGCCGGCGACTACCTGCACTGGTCGGGCGACAGCAGCGCGCTGCACTATTCGCTGGGCGAGCAGCTGTTCACGCGCGAACTCAAAAACGCCTTCGCGCCGAGTGACCCGGACGCCAAGAAGGAAACGCTGCGATTGAAGGCGCTGGCGGCCCAGCCGGGCGTGAAGATCGGCTTTCGCGCACAGGCAAGCTCGCCGCGCGCGACCGTGGTCATCGACGGCGCGCGCATCGTGACCATGAAGGGCGACGAAGTGATCGAGAACGGGCGCATCGTCATCAAGGACAAGCGCATCGCCGCCATCGGCACCGCGGCCGACGTGGCCATGCCGGCGGGCGCCACCCGCATCGACGCCACCGGCAAAAGCATCATCCCCGGGCTGGTCGACGCGCACTGGCACGGGACGATGGGCGAAGAAGGCATCGTGCCGCAGCAAAGCTGGATCGATTACGCGGGCCTGGCCTTCGGCGTGACCACCGTGCACGATCCATCCAACGAGACCGGCACCATTTTTACCCACAGCGAGCTGCAGCGCACCGGCCAGGTGGTGGCCCCTCGCATCTATTCGACCGGCACCATCCTGTACGGCGCCAAGGGCAACTTTGCCGCACCGGTCGACAGCCTTGACGACGCGCTCACCCACGTGCGGCGCCTGAAGGAGGGCGGGGCGATCAGCGTCAAGAGCTACAACCAGCCGCGCCGCGAACAGCGCCAGCAAATCCTGGAAGCGGCGCGCCAGAGCGGCATGATGGTGGTGCCCGAAGGCGGCTCGCTCTTCCAGCACAATATGACGATGGTGGTGGACGGCCACACCGGCGTCGAGCATTCGATTCCGGTGGAAGACGCCTACGACGACGTCAAGCAGCTCTGGTCGCAGACCAAGGTGGGCTACACGCCGACCCTGGTGGTGTCCTACGGCGGGCTCGATGGCGAGCATTACTGGTATGCCCGCACCGACGTCTGGCGCCACCCGATCCTGTCGCGCTATGTGCCGCGCGCGGTGCTCGAACCGCGCTCGATCCGCCGCGAAACGGCGCCCGAAGAAGACTTCAACGTGCACCGGGTGGCGCGCACGGCCACCGCCTTGCAGCGGGTGGGCGTGCCGGTCAACATCGGCGCCCATGGCCAGCGCGAGGGGCTGGGAGCGCACTGGGAAATGTGGTCGCTGGTGCAGGGCGGCATGACGCCGCTCGAAGCGATCCGCGCGGCCACGCTCAACGGCGCCCGCTACCTCGGGCTGGACAAGGACGTCGGCTCGCTCGAAGTAGGCAAGCTGGCTGACTTGTCGATCATCGACGGCGACGTGGTCAAGGATATCCGCACCTCGGATCGCCTCACGCATGTGATGATCGGCGGGCGCGTGTACGAGACGGCGACCATGAACGAGGTCGGCGCCACGCCGAAGGCGCGCAAACCCTTCTTCTTCGAAGGCGTGAACGGGGCCAGCGCGCCGGTGGAGACGGTCAGCCACAGCCACGGCGACGGCCAGGACGCGCGCCACTGACGCGCCGGGCGCCACCTCGGCTACGGCTCCCGCTCCGCCCGGGCGGCGTAGCCGGAGGTGGCGCCGCCGTACGGCATCAGCTCCAGGTCGCCAATCCACGGCGCGCACACATTCGAGAGGCGGCGGCTTGGCCCGGCGCCACCCGGCGGTGGCTTCACCATGTCCCGGTGCGCCTGCGCGATCGCCGTGCGCAGCAGCACTTCGGCCAGGGCCGGCGTCGGTGCATGCCTGTCCGGTCCCCCGCTTAATGTGAACGAAAACAAGATGCTTGCCGGCCTGCCCGGCGCCGTGATTTCCACCACGCCCTTCCCATTCCCGTCAAACTCCACCGCGCCAATGGCTCTGCCAATTCGCTGGGACACGAAGTGGCGTTCGTAGCGTTCCATCCCGCCCCCTGGGTAACCGAAAGTAGTGAACTTATCACTGCAGCATGAACTCCGCCAACACGGTTCAGCAACAGTCGCGCGCGCAACAAACCCAGTCGTGTCATAAATCTGATGCAAATTTCCGTTAGGAACATTTTCGATAGCAAAGCGCTATTTGTGCGCTTGATAAATCTCGGCTATTGTAAAAAAAGGTAGGTGGACCCGACCAGAAAGGCTGATCAATTGAATGCTCCCAATCGTCGCCAATGCGACAACAACGGCTTGTCTCTTCTGGTCGATCTTGGTGTCACCTACGACCGCGCCCTGAGCCGCCAGGTGGCGCTGGCCTACTTCCGCGCGTCGGACATTCCGTCCGCCGTGGTGGAGCGCGTGCTGCAGGGCGCGTCGACGCGGCGCCTGACCGATTGGGAGCAGTTCCATCAAGACAACAGCGTCAAGGGAAGTCGCGGCTGAGCGGTCTTGGGTGTAACTTGCGCGACACATAAATAACTAACCGATGGTTTTGAACGTTCGTTCGCTAACAGATTAAGAAGTGCATTTTGGATAAAGTTGACTCCCACACAAGCAGAGTCGACTATCCATGGACGCCCAATACAACGCCGCGCTCGCGCCGGCCGCCACTACCTATCCTATCAGCCTGCGCATCAACGGCGAGCAGCACCAGCTCGAGGTTCAAGCCTGGGTCACCCTGCTCGACCTGCTGCGCGAGCGCGCCGGCCTGACCGGCACCAAGAAGGGCTGCGACCACGGCCAGTGCGGCGCCTGCACCGTGCTGGTCGGCGGCAAGCGCATCAATTCCTGCCTGACCCTGGCGGTGATGCAAAACGGTAAGGAAGTCGTCACCGTGGAAGGGCTGGCCGACGGCGCCAGACTGCACGCGCTGCAGCAGGCCTTCATCGACCACGACGCCTTCCAGTGCGGCTACTGCACCCCCGGCCAGCTGTGTTCGGCCATCGGCCTGATGCGCGAAGGCCAAGCGCGCACGGTGGCCGAGGTACGCGAGCTCATGAGCGGCAACATCTGCCGCTGCGGCGCCTATCCGCAGATCGTCGCCGCCGTCACCGAGGTGATGGGCCTGGACGAACACAAGGACAATCCCGACCGTCCTTACATTCCCGGCACGGTGCCCGCATGAACCCGATCACCTTCCACGCGCCGCAAGCGGCGCCGGACGCGCTGCGCCAGGCTGCAGCCGCCAACGCCGCCTTCATTGCCGGCGGCACCAACCTGGTCGACCTGATGAAAGAGGGCATCATGCGCCCTGCGTCGCTGGTCGACATCAACAGCCTGCCGCTGGACGCCATCGCGCCCACGGCGCAAGGCGGCCTGCTGCTCGGCGCCACCGCGCGCAATGCCGATACCGCCTACCACCCGCTGGTGCGCACGCGCTACCCGCTGCTGTCGGCGGCGATTTTGGCCGGCGCCTCGCCCCAGATCCGCAACATGGCCAGCGATGGCGGCAACCTGCTGCAACGCACGCGCTGCCACTATTTCTACGATATCGCGGTCGCCTGCAAC
The DNA here is from genome assembly GCA_036386755.1 of Telluria sp. Taxonomy (GTDB): domain Bacteria; phylum Pseudomonadota; class Gammaproteobacteria; order Burkholderiales; family Burkholderiaceae_D; genus Telluria_A. Next base: position 4,314 of record DASVVC010000117.1, on the reverse strand, counting down.
AAGCGCGAACCGGGCAGCGGGTGTTCGGCCGTCGGCGGCCTGACGCGCCAGCACGCCATCCTGGGTGCCAGCGAGCATTGCATCGCCACCCATCCGTCCGACATGTGCGTGGCGCTCGCCGCTCTGGACGCGGTGGTGCATGTGAGCTCGCAGCAGGGCGAACGGCGCATCGATTTCGCCGACTTCCACCGCCTGCCGGGCGAGCATCCGGAGCGCGACAACACGCTGCTGCCGGGTGAACTGATCACCGCCATCGAACTGCCGCCGGGCGCGCAGTATGCCGCCCACTCGGCCTACCTCAAGTTCCGCGACCGCGCCTCGTACGCGTTCGCACTGGTCTCCTGCGCCGCCGCGCTCGACATCGGCCCGGACGGCACGATTCGCGCCGCACGCGTGGCGTTGGGCAGCGTGGCCCACAAACCGTGGCGCGTGCCCGCTGCCGAGGACCTGCTGGCCGGCCAGCGCGCCGGCAGCGCCGCTTTCGAGGCCTGCGCGGACCTGCTGCTGGCCGGCGCGCGCGGCCAGGGACAGAACGATTTCAAGATTCCGATGGCGCGCCGCGCCGTCGTGCGCGCGCTCGAACAAGCCGCCGCCGGCACCATCGACAACATGCATGAACCGGCCAACGACGCCGGCAAGGAGCCACTGTGACCGATCTCATTGTTGAACTGCGTACCCCCGTCGCCGACGAAGGCACCGGCCCCGTCACCATCGGCATGGCCGTCTCGCGCGTCGATGGCCGCGACAAGGTCACCGGCCAGGCGCGCTACGCCGCCGAGTATCCGGCCACGCATGGCGCCGACCCGCTGCTGTACGGCGTGGTCGTCAGCGGCACGATCACCCGCGGACGCATCGCCGCCATCGACACGGCACAAGCGCTCGCCGTGCCCGGCGTCATCGAGGTGATCACGCACGAGAACCGTCCGCGCATCCGCTCGTTTGATCTGTTTTACAAGGACATGACGGCCCCCGGCGGCTCGCCATTTCGTCCGCTATACGACGACAAGATCCAGAGCAGCGGCCAGCCGGTCGCGCTGGTAGTGGCCGAAACGTTCGAAGCGGCGCGCTACGCGTCCTCCCTGGTGCACATTACGTACGAGGTCGAGGAGCACGAAACGAGCCTGTTGAAAAACATGGAGCGCAGCCACAAGCCGAGCCGCCTCAAGGCCGGCTACGCGCCGCCGCCCGAACCGAAAGGCTTCGCCGACGACATGTGGGACAAGGCCGCCGTGAAGATGGAAGCCGAGTATTACAGCGGCGTCGAGCACCACAACCCGCTCGAAATGTTCGCCTCGACCGTGCTGCGCGGCGAGGATGGCCACCTGACCATCTACGACAAGACCCAGAGCTCGCAGAACAGCCGCTGGTATGTGTCTCACGTGTTCGGCCTGTCCAAGGACAAGGTCACGGTGCGCAACCCTTACGTGGGCGGCGCCTTCGGGTCCGGCCTGCGCCCGCAGTACCAGCTGGCGCTGGCCGTGATGGCCGCGCTCAAGCTGGAACGCTCGGTGCGCGTGGTGCTCACGCGCCAGCAGATGTTCAGCTTCGGGCACCGTCCCGAAACCATCCAGCGGGTGCGCCTGGCCGCGCGTCCGGACGGCACGCTTACCTCCGTCATCCACGAAGCGCTGGCCGAAACCTCGCGCAACGAGGATTACGTGGAAGTGGTGGTCAACTGGTCGGGCGAACTGTACGCCTGCGAGCATATCCGCCTCGGCTACAAGCTGGTCGCCCTGGACCGCTTCAGCCCCATCGACATGCGCGCCCCGGGCGCGGCGCACGGCATGCACGCGCTCGAAGTGGCGATGGACGAGCTGTCCTACGAACTCAAAATGGACCCGCTGGCGCTGCGCCTGAAAAACTACGCCGACCTCGATCCCACCCACGGCTTGCCGTATTCGACCAAGGAACTGCGCGCCTGCTACGAGCAGGGCGCCGCGCGCTTCGGCTGGCACGAACGCCCCCTTGAGGCGCGCTCGATGCGCGAAGGCCACGAGTTGATCGGCTGGGGCATGGCCACCGGCATGTGGGACGCGATGCAGATGTTCGCGCGCGCCAGCGCCGTGCTGCACGCCGACGGCAACCTGGTCGTCTCCAGCGCCGCCACCGACATCGGCACCGGCACCTACACGGCCATGTGCATCATCGCCGCCGACGCCATGGGCCTGCCGCTCGAACGGGTGCGCTTCCAGCTTGGCGACTCGACCCTGCCGGTGGCGCCCATCGAAGGCGGCTCCTCGCACGTGGCCACTGTCGGTTCGGCGGTGCAGGGCGTGTGCGAAAAACTGCAAAAGAGCCTGTTCAAGCTGGCGCGCAAGATGCCCGATTCGCCGTTTTCCAAGGCGCGCTTCGAGGATGCCGAATTTGCCGGCGGCAGCCTGCGCCTGCGTACGCAGCCGGAGCACGCGGTGCAGCTGCACGCGCTGCTGGTAGCCGAGGGGATGGAGCGGCTCGAAGAAAAATACATGATGCTGCCCAATATGATCAAGCAGGCGAAATACCAGCGTGCCACCCACTCGGCGGTGTTCGTCGAGGTGCGCGTCGACGAAGCCTTCGGCACGGTGCGCGTGACGCGCGTGGTCAGCGCCATTGCGGCCGGGCGCATCATCAACGCCAAGGCGGCGCGCAGCCAGATCATCGGCGGCGTGGTGTGGGGCATCGGCCAGGCGCTGCACGAAGAAACCCAGTCGGACGACCGGATCGGCCGCTTCATGAACCACAACCTGAGCGAATATCATGTGTCGGTCAACGCCGACATCCACGACATCGACGTGCTGTTCGTGGAGGAGGACGACCGCATCGTCAGCCGTCTCGGCGCCAAGGGCGTGGGCGAAATCGGCCAGGTGGGCGTGGCGGCGGCGGTCTGCAACGCGATTTATCACGCCACCGGCCGCCGCGTGCGCAGCACGCCGATGACGCCCGATAAAGTGATGGCGCCGTAAGGCGCCGCCCGGCCGGCGTGCGTCACCGCGCGCGCCGGTTGGTTCGGATGCGCGCCTTGATTCGTCTCAAACTCCCGCCTGACCCACGTCATACAGTGAAGGCCGATCAGGGGAGGTGCCATCATCATGAGCTACAAAACGATCGTCGTGCATGTCGGCGACGAACCCAACGCCGGCGCCTGCTACGCTTTCGCGGCCGAGCTGGCGCAGCTGGAGCAAGCCCATCTCATCGGGCTGGCCAGCAGCGACGTCTCGCGCTTCCTGCGAGAAACCGTCGTGAGCAATAATATGAGTCCCTCCATCGCGCCCGTGCTCGACACGCTGCGCGAACGCACCGCGTCCGCGCTCGACCAGTTCGAACGCGTCGCGGCCGGCTTCAGCGTGGGCGGCGTCGAGCGGCGTGCCGTCGACGAAGAGCCGCGCTTCAGCCTGAGCGCGCTGGCGCGCTACTGCGACTTGTGCGTCATCGGCCAGGCCGACGCGGTGCAGGGCGCATCGCTGCCGTCACCCGGACTGGCGGCCGAAGTGGCCAAAGCCAGTGGTGCGCCGGTGCTGGTGGTGCCGCATGCGCAAGCGCCGGCTTGGCCGATTCGGCGCATCCTGCTCGGTTGGAACGGCAGCCGGGAAGCGGCGCGCGCCATGCGCTTTGCGTTGCCGCTGCTGCAGCGCGCCAGTGCGGTCGACGTGGCGATCCTCGACGCCGGGTCGCTCCAGAGCGGTGGCGGCGCCAGTCTGCGTCCGGTCACCGCCATCGGCCAGGCCCTGGCGCGCCATGGTATACGGGCCGAGCTGGTGCTGCGCGACGACGCGGGCGACGCCGGCGCGGCCTTGCTGGCGCTGGCCGGCGAACGCGGGGCGGACCTGCTGGTCATGGGTTGCTACGGCCACTCGCGCCTGCGCGAACTGCTGCTCGGCGGCGCCACCCGCACGGTCCTCAAGTCGATGACGCTGCCGGTGTTCATGGCGGCATGACGCCGGGCGCCGGCCGGCGCAGATGGTGGCTCCGGCGCCTTGCGCCGGCATAAACGCGATGTGCGATAAAGTGGCACACATTTGATCCAGGTCAAACAGTACGACGATTGATCGCCTATGATCGGAAGCCTGACGCGGCCTGGTAGCCATCAACCCGCGGCTGCCACTCCGCACTTCGACAACCCAACTGAAGGAGAACGCGATGGCCAGTAATCTCACCCATTTCGACCCGGTGGGCTCGACCAGCCGGATGGACCCTTTCCGCAACTTCGACAGCCTGTTCAATGCCTTCGACCTGATGCGCCCCTTGCGCGCGTTCGACAGCGAGCGTATCCGCATGGACGTGAGCGAGACCGACCAGGCCTTCGTGGTCCGCGCAGACATGCCCGGCGTCAAAAAG
>DASVVC010000116.1:0-24216 GCA_036386755.1 Telluria sp. | reverse complement strand
TTATCGAGCAAGCCCTTATAGGCGCAATACGCCAGCAGGATGGCGGCCCCGAATGCGCAGCGGAAAAACACGGTCATCACCGGCGCCAGTCCGGCCTCGTGGAAGAAAATGCCAAGCGTGCCGATCATGATCATGGCGGCGGCGAACGATACTGCGGGATTGGACATGAATACGCTCCTGTGAGTGGTTTCGGGCTATGATCGGATAGCGCCACACATCAGACAAGCTGATTTATTTTATGAAATTCATTCGAAATTCGAAACCATGACGCCAGACCTGAACCTGAACCAGCTGCGCACCTTCGTGGCCGCAGCCGACAACATGAGCTTCGTCGGCGCGGCCGACACGGTGCACCGTTCGCAGGCGGCGGTGAGCATGCAGATCATGAAGCTGGAAGAAACGGTCGGCCAGGCGCTCTTTGCGCGTCACACGCGGCGCATCGAACTGACGGCGGCGGGCGAGCGCTTGCTGCCGTACGCGCGCCAGATGCTGGCCCTGGAAGGGCAGGCGCTGGCCGCACTGCGCACGCAGGAAGTGGTCGGACGCGTGGTGCTGGGGGCGCCGGACGATTACGTGGCGTCCCTGCTGCCGCCGGTGCTGGAGCGCTTTACCAAGCTGTTCGCTAATGTCGAGATCGAGCTGGTGTGCCTGCAAAGCACCCTGCTCAAGCCGCTGTTGCAAAAAGGCCAGATCGACCTGGCGCTGGTGACGCGCGCCGAGGACCTGGAAGGCAGCCTGATCAGGCGTGAAGAGATGGTCTGGGTCGGCTCGCAACGGCATGCGGTGTGGAAAAAATCGCCGCTGCCGGTGGCGCTGTTCGACAAGGGCTGCGTGGCGCGCGAGCACACCCTGGCCGCGCTGGAAAAAAGCGGCAGGCCGTATGGCGCAACCTACAGCAGCCCCAGCCTGCTGGGCATCGTGGCGATGGTCGATGCGGGCCTGGCGGTGGCGGCGCTGGCCGAATGCAGCATCCCGCCGCATCTGGTGCGGCTGGGCGACGCGGAAGGCCTGCCGCCAGTCGAGCCGCTCGACGTGGTGCTGATCCGGGGCCGCAGCAGCAGTACGCCGGCGGTGGAGTGCCTGGCCGGGGAGATCATGGGGGCGCTGCGGCCCTTGCGTGCGGTGGCGTGACGCCGGCCCTCCGGATTCGGACGCAAAAAAGCCAGCCCCGCGAGGCTGGCTTTCCCGATTGCGGCGGCGCAGGCGTGCCGCCGGTTGCGCATCAGCGGCGCAGCGACGGAAATTTCCAGAGCAGTATGAGGGTACCCACGAATGCCATCGCCAGGCCGATGCCGGCCGCGCCCAGCAGTGCGCTCAGGAGGCCTTCGTTGGGATCGCGCGTGTCGAATTCGGTCTTGAAAACGCTATCTTCCGGTTTGCCGGTGGCGAAGGCGATTTGCACAGGCGAGGCCGCCATTTTCTCGGCTTCCTCTACCGTATCGAACCATTCCGTGTCTTTCTTGAAGGTGGCGCCATCGACCGCATAGCTGTAGTTCACCTGGTAGGTAACGCGGCTCTTCTTGGTTTTCTTGGTGATGCCTTCGGGCGCGGCCAGCACGAATACCGGCGACTTGGCGATGGCGGCATGGGTATCGACCTTCTTGATGTTCACCGCCGTGAACACGGCGAAGGCGAGGGCAAAGAGGACGAGAAAGGTGATAAACGGTTTCTTCATGATGACTCAGGGATATTTTGTAGTTAAAAACGCAACAAGTATCCCATATTGCATGTAAATATACTTCTTAATAATTGCATTTTTGCGATTGTTGTTTCATCGTTGCAACATAGCCGCTTCACCCACTGCTGCCGCTTCATCGGCCTTCCGCTTCTAACAAGCCGACCTGTTCAGCGATGGGCAGCGCCTGTATGTCGCGGCCGACACGGGAACGACCGTGTGGGACCTGGCGACGCGCGTGCAACTGCTCGACCTGCCTGGTTTTACCGCGCGCTTTCATGACGCGGCGCGCGCCAGCCTGGTGGCGATCGGACCGGCGTCGATCGTCGAGTCGCCGCGTCCGGACGCTACGTCTGGCGTGAACACGCCGATGCGCACCGTACCAATCATCAGCGGCGCCGGCATTGTCGCGGGAGCCCTTCCCGGTGCCGTACTGGGAACAATCGTTGACGCCGAACAAGGCACCTTCAGGGATTTTAAATCCCAGCCGGCAAAAGGCTGCTTGTTGCAAGCGCCCACAAGCCTCGCGCAAGCGCCTGCGCGCACCCTCGTCCCCTAAGCGCGAAGCGCATCGGGCGACTCAGGCCGCGTCCGGGTCGAAGTAGCGCCGGGACAAACCGCTGCGCCCAGGAAAAAACTTGAAGTACGGCCGCGCCTGGTCGATAGTCAACGCCACCGAGGAATGATTCATCAAGCGTTCGACATAGGCCGCCAGGTGCACATGCTGCTCCGGCAGCGGCACGTAGGCCATGGCATAGAACAAGGCTGGCGCCGCGGCGCAATCGGCCATGCTGAAGGCTTCGGCGGCGACCCAGGTGCGGCCGTCCAACTGGCGGTCGATGAACGCGTAGGCCGACGCCAGGGCCGCGCGCGCCTGGGCCACGCTGCGAGCGTCGCGCTCGTCTTCGGGGCGCAGCAGGTCGGCGGTCAGCGCCTGCATCGGCGTCATCACGTACAGGTCGAACAGGCGGTCCCACAAGCGCACATCGAGCGCGGCGTCGGGCGCATCCGGGATCAGCGTGCGGCCGGGACTGGCATGGTGGCGCTGGAGATACTCGATGATGATGCTCGTTTCGGGCACCGCACGCGGCCCGTCCATCAGGAGCGGCATCTTGCCAGTCGGGCAGCGCGCCAGGTGCGCGGCGCGCTCGCCGGGGTCGCCCAGGTTGAGCAGTTGCTTGTCGACCTCGATGCCCAGCACGTCGATCGCGATCAGCACCTTCTGGCAGCAGGATGAGAGTGGATGGTAATGCAGCGCGAGCGTGTTCATGCGGTGACCTCTGCTTTCCGAAAGTGCACAGTATGTGCCGGATGGCGCGCCCGGTCAAAAAGCTGCCCCGGGGTCACTGGCGGCGCTTCAACGCCAGCCTGACCGCGCTGCCGACCAGCAATGTGACGGAACCTGGATCGCAGGCCTTGCCTGGACTGGGTATTGCCAGTATCGGCATTGCGCGGCGCCGCAAGCAAACCCGATAGCAGGCACGATGAAGTAAGGTCGACATTTTCGCTTCGCGATGCTACGGTGCACTTTCGACTACTCATGAGGTTGAAAGATGCCACCCAACACCGGAACTAAGAAGGCCACCCGCACCGGAACGGCGTCAACCGTCTCGGACGATATCGTTCCGCCCATCGAATCCGATGCGGAGAATAATTTGCCTGGCACTGCCCCCGAGCTTTACGAAAGCCATTTCACCTGCCATTTCTTCCGGCTTTGGGGTCGTTACGAGGGAGCCACCGGCGATGCTGAGCCAGCATTCGACGATGCCGTTTTGATGGGTAATGCGCAAAATTTTCTCGATGCCGCCTTCGGCGACGTTGCCGGCATGGTGAAGAACCGCTACTTCCTGGTCGAATTCAAACGTCGCCGCAAGGGCATCGCCGATGAAATGGCGTCAAAGGAGCACCGCGCAGCCCTTGTCGAACTGCTCGACAAAGACATTGCGTGCAAGGCCCTGTCGCTGCGCGGTCACTTTGCCGGCTACCCGAACGCCAAGCTTAAATTGATGTTCGAGCCGTATTATTGTGCCGGTAAGTCCCCTGCAATAAAGAATAAGGTCATGAATTTTCTGGACTTTCATCACAAGCTCACCAAGGATGACAGCCCACGTGCACAGGCCTTGGGATGGACGTCCGACGATTTTTATCACTACGTGGCTTGCATGTACCGGCATTTGGAACAAGGCACGGACCTCGATCGCAACAGTGCCCACTCCACGCGTACTGCAACGATAAAAGGGCGCGTCATGCTAGGGACATACGATCCTAAAACCAAAAAATTTATTGGTTTTGTCGACAACTTCGACAGTTTAATCAGGGCACTCAAGGACCGGCTCGACGCTGCGCGAAAGGCGCAAGAAAAAGACGCAACGAGCACAGCCAAGCCTGGCAAGACAACGAAGAAACCCTGATCTGGGCATACGACGGCCGGCTACAACGCTGGTTTCCTGGCCGCTTGCTTGCGGTCTTTTCGTGGCAGCATTCGCCGGGCCGCCGGCCGCCGCGCCTGGTTTCGCGACAGGGCTCGCGCGTTGCTCGAATCGGCGGCTGACGTAAAAAAGCCAGCCCGGCGAGGCTGGCTTTTCTTGATGGCTGCATGTATCTGATGCCGCCTTGCCCGCAACAGACTAGTCCGTGAGCCATGTAAACGTTGCGCGATCCCCGCCTTTAAGAGCGGCAAGCCCCCCCACCGAAAACACATCGCGCCATACCGCGAGAAACCCCGGCTTGGCAAACGTGATTAACTGACCGTTTTGAGTTTGTTCTGCCCACAGACTGTTTTCGTTGGCTCCTGCATGGCCTGCCCTTACCGGCCATTCATTGCCAAGGCCATCGCGCAAGGTAAAGCCCTTGTCCCACCCTTTGGGCGATACATTTACTATGCGAAACACTACTGTGGCGGGATCGCCGACTCCTCTGTCGACATGATAATCAACCCGATCGCCTGATTGGACAACAAACGTCCCGCTCCCTATCGCGGCCCAATTTTGATTGACATCCCTTGGGTAACGGGTGGCGGGAATCAAGACACCGGGCGTCAGCCAAGGCATCGTCAAAATAACGCCATTGCCCTCGTCCATCCGCTTAATGGCGGGAATTTCCCATGCAAGATGAACAAGAATTGCCGCCGCGATTACTGGAACCACTGCCGCACCCACCCCTATCAAGCCCAAGAACCCTGACAACCTCGGCGTGACGTCGCCCGCCACAGTCAAAATTGCGAGCAAATCTTCTGTTTCAGCGTGGTCCAGTTCAATAATCAGCCCGGTCCAGTCTTCTCTTACGCTAGCCATAACTCCCCCCATTTTTCAATGTTGCACGCCGACGGACGTGGCGGCGTGAACGATTTACTCATCAAACAACGCGTGGCTGCATCTGTTCCATGACAGCAGCACGCGCGGCTCCTTGCGGCTCGATGCCTTACAAAAAGATCGTCAAGTGATGAAGCGCTCCAGGAGCGCAGTTAATTATGGGAAGCCTGGGTCGCAATGCGGGTGAGGCCGCTCAATGCAGTACGCGTGAAATCCCGTCAAGCCGGATCGGCCGGCATGACGCACATGTGCGCTGTCGGGCAACGTTGGCGAAACTCAGGTGGTCGTCAACGGCTTGAAGATCTGGCATATCGACCCGCTTACCAAGGCTGAGGCCGTCAGTTTCGATAACCAGGGCGAGGGCAAGGCAAGCGCGGTTTCGGCAGCACAGGGGAAGATCGTCCTTCAGTACCCGGGGAAAAGAAGGCGTGATGCAAGGACGCTGTCACTGCCCGAATTGCGTTGAGGATTAAAAAAGGGAAGCCAGATCGATGGCTTCCCTTTTTTATACAAACATCAGCTTGAAACGCTACATTTAGAACGGGATGTCGTCATCCATATCCGAGAAGTTCGGCGCCGGCTTCGGTGCCGGACGGGCCGCCGGCGCAGGTGGCGCCTGGCGCTGTGGCGCCGGACGGCTCTGCTGCGGCTGCGAATCGTAGCCGCCGCCATCGTCCATGCCGCCGCCGGCGTCGCCGCCCATGCCCTGGCGTCCGCCCAGCATCTGCATCTGTTCGGCGACGATTTCGGTCGCGTACTTCTCGACGCCGTCCTTGTCGGTGTACTTACGGGTCTGCAGACGGCCTTCCACGTAAACCGAGGAACCTTTTTTCAGGTATTGGCCGACAATTTCAGCCAGGCGGCCGAAGAAGGAAATGCGGTGCCATTCGGTCAGCTCTTTTTGCTCGCCGGTATTGCGGTCCTTCGATTTGTACGAGGTCGCGACGGCGATGTTGGCGATGGCGTCACCGCTGGGCATGTAGCGGATTTCCGGATCGCGCCCCAAGTTGCCGACGATGATGACTTTGTTGACTGATGCCATGTATTACTCCTGTTGAACTGCTGCGGCGTGCGTCCCGCGGCGCGATGATTTTTTGCCAGAGGAGGATTATATGTCAGCCGGGATGCCAAATGTCTATTTGTGTCCCGCACCGGCGCCCTCCCCGTCCAGCCGCCCGGCCCTGCCAGCTGCAAGTTCAGACAACAAAACCGGCACGGAGTTCAGCCCTTGTCGACTCGTCATCCGTTTGCCGACGGCATGAATACTGGTATTATGTACAGTAGAAACACAATACAAAGCTGAAAATCCCTGAGCAACATCAATCCGCTCCTGGCGCACCTGTGGACGCGGCAATCGTCCCCGCAGACGTCGCTTTCGAAACACGGCTATAGTATTAGCTGACCCGTTTAAGGCACACAACACATGGAACAGATCCGCATTCGCGGCGCACGTACGCACAACCTGAAGAACATCAATCTCGACCTGCCACGCAACAAGCTGATCGTGATCACCGGCCTGTCCGGCTCCGGCAAGTCCTCGCTGGCGTTCGACACCTTGTATGCCGAGGGGCAGCGCCGCTATGTCGAATCGCTGTCGGCCTACGCCCGCCAGTTCTTGCAGTTGATGGAAAAGCCCGACGTCGACCTGATCGAGGGCCTGTCCCCGGCCATCTCGATCGAGCAGAAAGCCACCTCGCACAACCCGCGTTCGACGGTCGGCACGGTCACCGAGATCCACGATTACCTGCGCCTGCTGTACGCGCGCGTCGGCACGCCCTACTGCATCAACCACCCGGACCACGCGCTGGCCGCGCAGACGGTGTCGCAGATGGTCGACGCGGTGCTGGCCATGCCGGAAGATACCAAGCTGATGATCCTGGCGCCGGTCGTGGCCAACCGCAAGGGCGAGCACAGCGACCTGTTCGAGTCGATGCAGGCGCAGGGTTTTGTGCGCTTCCGTATCCAGAGCGGCACCCACGACGCCAAGATCTACGAGATCGACGACCTGCCCAAGCTTAAAAAAACCGAGAAGCACACCATCGACGTCGTCATCGACCGCGTCAAGGTCAATGCGGAGATCAAGCAGCGCGTGGCCGAAAGTTTCGAGACCGCGCTGCGCCTGGCCGACGGCCGCGCCGTGGTGCTCGAAATGGAGGGCGGGGCGGAACACGTCTACTCCAACAAGTTCGCCTGCAACACCTGCGGCTACTCGCTGCAGGAGCTCGAACCGCGCCTGTTCTCGTTCAATAATCCGATGGGCGCCTGCCCCGAATGCGACGGCCTTGGCCACATCGAATTTTTCGACCCGCGCCGCGTCGTCGCCTTCCCCAACCTGTCGCTCGCTTCGGGCGCGGTGAAGGGCTGGGACCGGCGCAACCAGTTCTACTTCCAGATGCTGTCGAACCTGGCCAGCCACTACGAGTTCGATATCGACATGCCCTTCGAGCAGCTCGACCTGGCCTCGCAGCAGGCGGTGTTGTACGGCTCCGGCAAGACCTCGATCCCGTTCACCTACGTGAACGAACGCGGTCGCACCGTCATTCGCGAGCACACCTTTGAAGGCGTAGTCACCAACCTGCAGCGGCGCTACCGCGAAACCGATTCGATGGCCGTCAAGGAGGAGCTGGCGAAGTTCATCAACGAGAAGCAGTGCCCGTCGTGCGAAGGCGCGCGCCTGCGCGTGGAAGCGCGCTACGTCAAGGTCGGCACCGGCAAGCAGCAGCGCGCCATCTACGAGGTCGCGCGCAAACCGCTGCGCGAATGCCTGGATTTTTTTGAAAAGCTGACCCTCAAGGGTGCCAAGAAAGAGATCGCCGACCGCGTGGTCAAGGAGATCATCTCGCGCCTGAAATTCCTCAACAACGTGGGCCTGGACTACCTCTCGCTCGACCGCAGCGCCGACACGCTCTCGGGCGGCGAGGCGCAGCGCATCCGCCTGGCCTCGCAGATCGGTTCTGGCCTGACCGGCGTGATGTACGTGCTCGACGAACCGTCGATCGGCCTGCACCAGCGCGACAACGACCGCCTGATCGAAACGCTCAAGCACCTGCGCGACATCGGCAACAGCGTGCTGGTCGTCGAGCATGACGAAGACGCGATCCGCACCGCCGACTACATCGTCGACATGGGTCCGGGCGCCGGCGTGCATGGCGGCGAGATCATCGCCGAAGGCACGCTCAAGGACATCCTCAAGAACAAAAAATCGCTGACCGCGCGCTACCTCAATGGCTCGCTGAAGATCGCGGTGCCCAAGAAGCGCCACGAGGCGGACAAAAACAAGCAGGTGGTGATCACCGGCGCGACCGGCAACAACCTGAAAAAGGTCACGCTCAAGCTGCCGGTCGGCCTGATGACCTGCGTGACCGGCGTATCCGGTTCGGGCAAGTCGTCGCTGGTGAACGACACGCTGTACCCGGCCCTGTCGCGCCACCTGTACGGCTCGCAGACGGAACCTGCGCCGCACGACTCCATCAGCGGCCTGGAACACTTCGACAAGGTCATCTCGGTCGACCAGGCGCCGATCGGACGCACGCCGCGCTCGAACCCGGCCACCTACACCGGCCTGTTCACGCCCATCCGCGACCTGTTCTCGGGCGTGCCGACGGCCAAGGAGCGCGGCTACAGCGCCGGGCGCTTCTCGTTCAACGTCAAGGGCGGGCGCTGCGAAGCGTGCCAGGGCGATGGCGTGATCAAGGTCGAAATGCACTTCCTGCCGGACGTGTACGTGCCGTGCGACGTCTGCCACGGCAAGCGCTATAACCGCGAAACCCTGGAAGTGCAGTACAAGGGCAAGAACATCACCGAGGTGCTGGGCATGACGGTGGAAGAGGCGCACGAATTCTTCAAGCCGGTGCCGCTGATCGCGCGCAAGCTGCAAACGCTGCTCGACGTGGGCCTGGGCTACGTTCGCCTCGGCCAGAGCGCCACCACCTTGTCGGGCGGGGAAGCGCAGCGCGTAAAACTGTCGCTGGAGCTGTCCAAGCGCGATACCGGGCGCACCCTGTACATCCTGGACGAGCCGACCACCGGCCTGCACTTCCACGATATCGACCTGCTGCTCAAGGTAATCCACCGCCTGCGCGACCAGGGCAATACCCTGGTCATCATCGAGCACAATCTCGATGTGATCAAGACCGCCGACTGGATCGTCGACCTGGGACCGGAAGGCGGCGCAGGCGGCGGCAAGATCATCGCCGCCGGCACGCCGGAAGACGTGGCCGCCAATCCGGAGAGCGTGACCGGCAAATACCTGGTGCCGTTGCTGGCGTAAGGAAGTGCGATGCGTGTTCTGATCATGGGCAATTCGGGATCGGGCAAGTCGACGCGCGCGCGCCAGCTGGCCGCGCAGCACCAGTTGATGCACCTCGATCTCGACACCATTTTCTGGGTACCGGGCGAGGTGGCGGTGGCGCGGCCGGCCTACGAAGTGCTGGCCGACCTGTACGCCTTCGTGCGCAGCCATCCCGGCTGGGTGGTGGAAGGCTGCTACGGCGACCTGATCGAAAAGGCGCTGCCGTTCTGCACCCAGCTGGTGTTCATCAATCCGGGCAAGGATGCCTGCATGGCCAACAACGCCCAGCGGCCGTGGGAGCCGCACAAGTACGCGTCCAAGGAAGAACAGGACAGCATGCTGCCCTACCTGATGAAATGGGTGGGCGAATACGACGTGCGCGACGACACCTGCTCGTACGCCTTTCATCGCCGCGTGTACGACGCCTTCCCGGGTGCCAAGCGCGAAGACGCGCCGCTGTCAGGCGACGCCGCCTGAGCAGGGCCTGAACCGGGCCTGATCAAGCCGGTGCCGGCTCGTCGCCGAACACCGCCGCCAGGCTGGGTGCGTCGAGAGCGCGCTCGACCCACCCTTCCAGTTCCGTCTGCGTGCCTTGGCCGATGCGTTGGGTTGCCTCGTTGGGAAGGTTGCCGAAGCGCTTGCGCAACAGGGTGCCAAGCACGCCGCGCAGCGCGCTTACCTGTCCTTCGACCTTGCCTTCCGCCGCCCCTTCCACCCTGGCCTGGTGCGCCAGCGCGAGTCCCTTTTGAAAGCCGATATCTTCGAATTCTTCGGCCCAGGTTTCAAATTTACGTTCCATGTCAGGCACCTCCTCCACACGATCAAACGCGAACGGTTCCGGGCCGCCGCGCCGTTCCGCCAGCAGCTTCAACCATTGCACGACCGAGAGCCGCAGGCTTTCCTGGGGCGTGTCGCCGAACCAGGTGAGCAGTGCGGGCAAGACCTCGTTTTTGACCTCGGATGCGCTCGCAAGTTCCATCCGAAACAGCAGCGCCAGCAGGGTGGCATTCGCTGCCAATGCCGCCCGGTCCAGGCGCTGCTGGTCGACCAGCACATAACGCTGGGATGGCTGGAACGGCGCCAGTTCGGGCGGCGCCTCCATGAGCAGCGCGGCCAGGTCCAGGCTGGCGCTCCAGCGCGGCGTGCCGTTGTAGATCACAACCGGCAGCACCGGCGGCAACAGCAAACCCGGCGGCAAGGCATGCTGCTTGACCAGGTTCTGGCACAGCAGGCCGACGTAGCTCTGCATGCGCAGCGCCATCCAGCGGTCCACGCCCGACTGGAATTCGAGCAGGATATATACGTACAGAACCTGTTCGCCGAGCTTGACGCGCCAGACCATGTCGCTCTGGCGCGCGATCGGACCCGCACCGACGTACACGGGATCGACGCGTTCGAACGAGGCCAGCGCCACGTTCTCGAACAATGCGAAAGGCATGAAGTTCGTGACCAGATCGCGCACCAGTTCCGGGTGGGCGAACAGCGAACGGTAACCAAGGTCGTTATGGGCGGGCATGGGGCATTCTAGCTACCGATGCCGCCTTGGCTTTGCGCTGTATCAGGCGTGCGCCATGCTCAATTCCAGCCTGTTACTGAGCGCCGGCCGTCCAGCCACCACCCAGCGCGCGGTACAGCGCCACCATATTGTTCACCTGGTTCTGGCGCAAGGTCACCGCATTGAGCTCGACCTGGTACAGGTTGCGCTGCGCATCGAGCACTTCCAGATACGACGCATAACCGGCCTGGTAGCGGTCCTTGGCAAAGTCCAGGGTGCGCGCGAGGATGTCGCGGCGCCTGTGCGCATGCTCCATCTGGGTTTGCAGGCGCGTCACGCCCGCGAGCGCGTTTTCGACGTCGCTGAAGGCGGTGAGCACCACGCCGCGGTAGGCAAACGCCGCCTGGTCGCGCTGCGCCGTGGCCGCGTCCACCTGTGCGCTCAGGCGCCCGCTTGACAACACCGGCGCCAGCACGCTGCCGCCCAGGCTCCACAAGGTCACCGGATCGTAATCGCGCCCGTTGGTCAACAGGCTGCCGAATTTGGCGCTGATGGTCACGTGCGGCAAAAAGTCGGCGCGCCGCAGCGCCAGGTTGACATCGCTCGCGGCCAGCAGCAACTGGGACTGCGCCACGTCGGGCCGGCGCGCCAGCAGGCTGGAGGCAATCGCCGCCGGCGCCGGCAGCACCGGCAAGTCCTCGAAGCGCCGTTCGCGCAGCACCGCGCCGGGCAGCTCGCCGGCCAGCACGCGCAGGCTGTTTTCCTGGCGGCGGATGGCCAGTTCGAGTTCAGGAATCGCCTGCAGCACCGTTTCGTTTTCGTTTTGCGCCTGGGTCAGTTGCAGCTGCGAGGTGTAGCCCACGCGCGCCTGGTCGGACGCGAGGCGCAGCGCTTCGGCGCGCGAGGCGGCAGTCGCTTTGGTGATCCGCAACTGGGCGTCCAGCGCCAGCAAGCCTACGTACGCCTGCGCCGTGCTGGCCGCCACCGACAGCGCCACGCCATCGCGTTCGGCCTGGCTGGCCTGGTACTGCAGCGCGGCCGCGCGCGACTGGTCGCGCAGGCGGCCGGACAGGTCGAGCTCCCAGCTGGCCTGCAATTCCGGTTGCAGCGAGCGCGAATGGACCAGTGCCGCACCGGCCGGCGCACGCGCCGATGCGCCGCCCAGCACCGCATTGACGGCCGGCAGGGCCGCCGCATCGGCCACGGTGACCAGCGCGCGCGCCTGCTCGACGCGGGCCACGGCGGCCAGCAAGTTAGTGTTGCGCGCCAGCGCCGCTTGCACCAGGGTGGTCAGGGTCGGGTCGCCGAAAGCGCGCCACCATTGCGCGTCGACGTTCGCTTGGCCCGCCGGGCCGTCGCGCCAGGCGTCGGGCACTGTCACTTGCGAGAGCGGCGGCGCGGGACGCAGGGCCGGCATGCAGGCGGTGAAGCCGCAGGCCACGGCGGCGGCCACGCCGGTGCTCAAAAACGTGCGGCGCCTCACGGCTGCTGCTCCGCCGCGCCGACGGTATCGACCTTGACGATCACCGACATGCCGGGCCGCAGGCGCCGCGCCAGTTCCTGGTTCGGATCGATGGCGATGCGCACCGGCAGGCGCTGGACCACCTTGGTGAAGTTGCCGCTGGCGTTATCGGCGCGCAGCACCGAAAACTCCGAGCCGGTGGCCGGCGCGATCTGCTCGATATGGCCGGTCAGGGCGGCGCCGTTAAAGGCGTCCACCGTGAACGTGGCGCGCTGGCCGATGCGCATTTTCCAGGTCTGGTTTTCCTTGAAGTTCGCCACGATCCACATGGTGTCCGGCACCAGGAACAGCAGTTGCGAGCCGGCCGTGACGTACTGGCCCAGGCGCACCGACGCTTCGCTTACCTGGCCGTCGCGCGGGGCCTTGACGACCGTGTTGGACAAGTCGATCCTGGCCAGCGCCAGCTGCGCTTCGGCGGTCTTGACCTGCGCTTCCAGGCCGCCGCGCGAGACCGTGGTGGCCTTGACGGTTTCTTCGGCAATGGCGATATCGGCCTTGGCCTTCAACACATTGGCGCCGGCCAGCTCGGTCGTCATGCGCACGCGGTCGCGCTCATTGAGCGACACCGAGCCCTTGGTGGCCAGTTCCTCGACCCGTCCCAATTCGGCCGCCGCGCGCTTGCGCTCGGCCTGCACCGCGACCAGCGTGGCGCGCGCGGCGCCGCCACGGGCGCGGTTCTGGGCCTGGGTCTGGGTGAAGTTCTCCAGCGCGGCGATGGCGCCGTCGCGCTGGGCCTCGGCCTGCTCCACGCGCGCCTTGTAGATGCGATCGTCGATGCGCAGCAGCGGCTGGCCGGCCTTGACGAACTGGAAGTCCTTGACCAGCACTTCGGCCACGTAGCCATTAACCTGCGGCGCGAGCACGGTGATCTGGCCGCGCACGTAGCCGTTGTCGGTCTGGACCAGCGTGCTGTTGAAGGGCCCCAGGCGCCAGGCCCACATGATCAGCACGATGCCGACCAGGGCGACGACGGCCATCAGCACCACGGTCCACAGCTTGGGCTTGATGTACTTGGGCGGCGGCGCTTCGGAAACGACTGGCGCCACCGGTACGGCGGCCGGTGGAATTGGGGCCGCGGTGTTGCTGGAGTCGCCCGGCACCGGCGGATTGGCTTCGTCGGGGGTAGCGTCAATGGCCGGTTCGCTGCGCGAAGGAGGAAGTGGATTGGTCATGGTTTATCTGGCAGGGGCGCCCGCGGGCGCCTGGGTGAGTAAGGCTGCGGCTTCGCGCTTTTGCCGGCGCGCGAGGCGCACGGCATTGATCAGCGACCAGCCGAGGAACAGGATGGCGATCACGCCGCTCAAGGCAAAGACATCGTTGAACGCGAGGACGTTCGCCTCGCGCCGGCTGATCTGGGCCAGCTGGCCCACGCCCTGGGCCGCGCGCAGGGCCGGGTCGGTGTTGACGCCCTGGTAGAGCTGCTGCTGCAGGCGCAGGCGCTGGGCGACGACCGGATCGGCGGGGTTGAGCTGGGCGTTGATCTCGGTCGAGTGCACATGCTCGCGGTGCAGCTGGTAGGTACTGAGCGCGGCGGCGCCGGTAAAGCCGCCCAGGCTTTGCGTCATCGCCAGCATGACCACGAACGTGACCACGTGGTCGGCGCCGAATTTGAGCGCCTGCATGATGCCGATCATGATCATCGGCCCCATGAACATGCCCGCCCCCAGGGCCACCAAAAACTGGCTGACGAAAAAATCGTGCGGGCGATCGAGGCTGGTGCGGCCGTAATCGAGCCAGGCGGCCACGCCGAACAGCAGGATCGAGAACAGGATTTGCGGGATCACGGTCTTGGGACTGAAGGTGATCGAACTGGCGAGCATGCCGACGATGGTCCCGGCCAGGATGACCGCGAACAGCGGCTGCATCTGGTCCGGGCCCATGCCGAGGGTGCGCAGCAGGCCGACCGCGCCGTAGGTCTGCTCGGACGTCAGAAAGCGGATCAAAAAAGCCCCGATCATGAAGCGGATGGTGGGACTCATCATCAGCCAGCGCGTCTGGATCAGCGGATTGGCGCGGTGGTGCTCGATGAAGAGCGCGATCGTCAACAGCACCACGGCGGCGATCAGGAGGTACGCCAGCCAGGGCGTATCGAACCACCAGCGCGTGAAACCCTGCGCCAGCACCGCGACGATCATGGCTACCGCCGGCGCCACCAGCGCGAAGGTGACGAAATCGAGCGGCTCGATCACCTTGATGTGGATCCCGGGCGGCAGCTTGAGCACCACGACGGCCGCGAGCGAACAGAGGGCCAGACCGGCTTCGAACAGGTACAGGTTGTGCCACTGGCCCATGTCGAGCAAGGCCGGCGACATCAGCCAGGCCAGGGGCGTGGCGATCTGCGCGATGCCCACCCCGAGCACCAGCATCTTGCCGGTGTATTTCTTGGGCGCGGCCTGCAGCATGTAGAGCATGGCCAGGGTGCTGGTGGTGGCGGCGGCCAGGCCGCTGGCGGCGCGCACCAGGATCGCCATCTCGAACCCGCCGACGATCAGGTGCAGCAGGGTGACAAAGGCGTACAGCGACAGGCCGATTTCGGCGAACAGGCGCAGGCCGAACTGCTGGCGGAACTTGAACACCATCAGGTTCGAGGTGACGTTGACCATGATGTAGGCGGCCGGCAGCCATGCCGCTTCGCCCGGCGTGAGGCCGAGGGTGCCCTGGATGGCCTGCAGGTTGGCCGAGACCAGCGCATTGCCCAGGCCGCCGGTGATGCCGACCAGCAGCGCCACGCAAGCGTAGGCGAAGCGGATATGGGGCGGATGCCAGGGCATCGACGCCGAACCCGGCATGGTCGGTTTTTCGTGCTCTTCCCAGGCGGGAATCGGTTTCAGGTACTGGGGCGGTGCTGCCATGCTGGCGGACTCCGTGCAACGGGCCGGCGATGTCGAGCGCATCGGCTCTGGGATTGATAATGGGAAAATTATAAGATAAATGGCCGAGCGCCGTGGCGCGCGCACCCGTCAAGCGTGCGGACGAAAAAAAAGCGCGTCCGAAGACGCGCTTTTTTCATCCGGTCTCAGCCGGGGTCTACGCCGGGGTCGACCCCGATCAGGCAGCCAAACGCTTCTCGAGCGCGGCCTTGGTCTCCACCAATTCTTGCGGCAGGTGATAAGCCAGCTTCTCGAACAGCTCGTTGTGCAGCTTGAGCTCTTCGTTGAAGGCGTCCTTGTCGATCGAGGTGATGGTATCGAACTGCTCTTGCGTGAAGTCGATGCCGTCCCAGTTCAGGTCGCCGAAATTCGGGGTGGTGCCGAACACGTTCTCGGTGCCGCCCGCCTTGCCTTCGATGCGTTCCAGCATCCACTTCAGCACGCGCATGTTGTCGCCAAAACCTGGCCAGACGAACTTGCCTTCGGCATCGGTACGGAACCAGTTCACGCAGTAGATCTTCGGCAGCGCGGCCGGGTTCATGGCTTCGATCTTCTTGCCCATGTTGAGCCAGTGCTGGAAGTAGTCGCTCATGTTGTAGCCGATGAACGGCAGCATCGCGAACGGATCGCGGCGCACGATGCCCATCTGGCCGGCGGCCGCTGCCGTCGTCTCGGAACCCATGGTCGCGGCCATGTACACGCCTTCGACCCAGTTGCGCGCTTCGGTCACCAGCGGCACCGTGGTCGAACGGCGGCCACCGAAGATGAAGGCCGAAATCGGCACGCCCGCAGGATCGTCCCAGGCCGCGTCGATCACCGGATTCTGGGTCGCGGCAACGGTGAAGCGCGCGTTCGGATGCGCCGCCTTGACGCCGGACGCCGGGGTCCAGTCCTTGCCCTGCCAGTCGATCAGGTGCGCCGGCGCTTCCTTGGTCAGGCCTTCCCACCAGACGTCGCCATCGTCGGTCAGCGCGACGTTGGTGAAGATGGTGTTCTCATTCATCGAGGCCATGCAGTTCGAGTTGGTGCGGGTGTTGGTGCCCGGCGCCACGCCGAAGTAGCCCGCTTCCGGATTGATCGCGTACAGGCGGCCATCGGCGCCCGGCTTGATCCAGGCGATGTCGTCGCCGATGGTGGTCACTTTCCAGCCGCCGAAGCTGCCTGGTGGAATCAGCATGGCGAAATTGGTCTTGCCGCAGGCCGATGGGAAGGCCGCCGCGACGTAGTGTTTCTTGCCTTCGGGCGACTCGACGCCGAGGATCAGCATGTGTTCGGCCAGCCAGCCGGTGCCGCCGGCCTGGGCTTCCTGGTGGCCCATGTTGGAGGCGATGCGCAGCGCGAAGCACTTCTTGCCCAGCAGCGCGTTGCCGCCGTAGCCGGAACCGTAGGACCAGATTTCGCGTGTTTCAGGGTAGTGAACGATGTACTTGGTCGGGTTGCACGGCCATGCTACGTCTTTCTGGCCGGCGGCCAGCGGTGCGCCGACGGTGTGCACGCACGGGACGAACTCGCCGTCCGCGCCCAGCACGTCATACACAGCCTTGCCCATGCGCGTCATGATGCGCATGTTGACCGCCACGTAAGGCGAGTCGGACAGCTCGACGCCGATGTGGGCGATCGGCGAACCCAGCGGGCCCATCGAGAACGGCACCACGTACAGGGTACGCCCGGCCATGCAGCCGTCGAACAGCCCGTTCAGGGTGGTGCGCATTTCCGCAGGGGCCATCCAGTTGTTGGTCGGGCCGGCCTGCTCCTTGGTGGCCGAGCAGATGTAAGTGCGGTCTTCCACGCGCGCCACGTCGGTTGGATCCGAACATGCCAGATAGGAATTCGGGCGCTTTTCAGGGTTCAACTTTTTCATCGTGCCGGCGGCGACCATCTCGGCGCACAGGCGGTCGTACTCGTCTTGCGAGCCGTCGCACCAATAGATGCGGGCCGGCTTGGTCAGGGCAGCAATTTCGCTGACCCAATTGATGAGCTTTTGATGTTTGATGTAAGCTGGGACGTTCAGTGTTGCAACGCCACCCATAACGGGCTGATTCATAGTACCTCCAATGCCAATAAGAATTCTTTCTTGTCCCGGCACGGCAGGATCGTCGTCAGCGTTTCAGCTTGCGCTCAAGAATCCATTCGATAAGAAAGGTTCGGCGATACGGCGGTCATGTCGACAACCCCGGATGACGGCGAGGCTGGTGGAACGGTGGTGCGAGGACTTGACAGGGCGGAAATCAGGGTCCGCTGCCGGGGTCAAATCCCGAAATTAGGGGGCGATTGTACACCCGCTATTACCTCTTTTAAATGCTCAAACATCAAAAATGTAGGAATAATAGTTGAGCAATGTAGTAGGCTATTTCGAATATTCCGGATCGTGTTATTTACCTACGAAGATTTATTTAACTTCTGCCATCTCCCATGAAAATAGCTATTCTCGATGATTATCAGGACGCAGTGCGCCAGCTCGACTGCTTCAAGCTGCTCGACGGCCACCATGTCAAAATATTTAACAGTTCGGCCCGCGGCGCGGGGCAGCTGGGCATCCGCCTGGCGCCGTTCGATGCGCTGGTGCTGATCCGCGAACGCACCGCCTTCAACGCCGCCTTGCTGGAAAAACTCCCCAATCTCAAGCTCATTTCGCAGACCGGCAAGCTGGCCGGGCATGTGGATGTGGCCGCCGCCACGGCGCGCGGGGTGGCCATTGCCGAAGGCGTCGGTTCGCCCGTGGCGCCGGCCGAACTGACCTGGGCGCTGATCATGGCGGCCAGCCGCAAGATCGTGCCCTACGCAAATAATCTCAAGGAAGGGCAATGGCAGACGGCCTCGGTCAACCCGCTGCTCAACGGCCTGGGCCGCACGCTCAAGGGCCGCACCCTGGCGATCTGGAGCTACGGCAAGATCGGACGCATGATCGCCGGCTACGGCAAGGCGTTCGGGATGCAGGTGCTGGTCTGGGGTGGCGAGGCCAGCCGCGCGGCGGCCGTCGCCGATGGGTTCGAGGCGGCTGTAAGCCGCGAAGCCTTGTTCGAACGCGCCGACGTGCTGAGCCTGCATTTGCGGCTGGCGGACGCTACCCGCGGCATCGTCACGGCCGAGGACCTGGCGCGCATGAAGCCCGATGCGCTGTTCGTCAACACCAGCCGTGCCGAGCTGGTGGCAAGCGATGCGCTGGAAGCGGCGCTGCGCCTGGGGCGGCCGGGCAACGCGGCCATCGACGTGTTCACCAGCGAGCCGCTGGCGCCGGACGCGCCGCTGCTGCGCATTCCGACCGTGCTGGCCACGCCGCACATCGGTTACGTGGAAAAGGATAGTTACGAGTTGTACTTCCGGACCGCGTTCGAAAATGTGCTGAACTTCGCGAACGGCGCGCCGTCAAACATCTTGAACCCGGAAGCGTTGCAGAAAGGATGATGCGGGCGCCGCGCCGCGGTTAGGACGTCTCGCGCAGCTTGCGCTCGCCGGTGATGTCGATCGGCGGCGCCGGCATGACATGCGCGCGCGTCCACAGGCCGGCCCAGCCGGGAGGCCAGCCCAGCGCCGGGCCCTCGTAGGCCGGCAGGCTGGCGCGCACGGGGATCACCGGCACCGGTGGCGCTTCCTGCAAGCCATCGGCGCCGGGGCGATCCATGTTCAGGCTGTACATATAGCCTGGCAGCAAGAGCTTGCACGCGCTTTCGAACCATGCGGTGTGGTCTTCGTCGCGCCCGAGCGCCTGGGCCAGGCCTTGCGGGTCGAAGCGCGCCAGCGCGGTGACCAGTTCGTCCGTGGTGGCGCCGGGCGTGTCGCCCCAGCCCATCACCGGGTTGACGTTGTAGTCGGCGCCGGAGCCGTACCAGCCTTCGCGCCAGGGGCGCTGCATCCAGTCGCGCTGGCCGGTAAACAAATGCCAGCGCCAGTGCAGGCCGGACGGCTTGGGCCAGGAGTAGAGATAGAGTTTTTCGTAGCCGGCCTGGTGCAGTGCGCGCACCATCGCCATCAGGCGCGCGTGCGGCATGCGGTCGGGCGGAGCGCGCCGGAACAGGATCGCTTCGCCATCGGCGTGCTGCACGTCGTCGGTCGACAGGTTCAGGTCGAGCGTGCGCGCTTCGCTGCCGAAGCGCGCGGAGATCCAGCCGGTGAGCAGGTTGACGTGCGTGATGACGCCATAGCCACGATGGCGATGGAAAATAACAGTTCCTGGGGCAAGGGCTTTCATGGCTTCTTGGCGGACAAAAAAATGAGTGGTCTCATGCGCAGACAACGATTCTAACGCACTGGCAAGTTGAGCGTCCCGGTTCGCACGCACATCGCCGACACGTTATCATACGGCACCTTCTTTTTACGAATTCCAGATCACTATGAGCTTGCGCATCATCGCCACCGGCGGCACTTTCGATAAACATTATGATGAACTGACGGGTAAGCTCGGCTTTGCGGAAAGCCATCTGCCTGCGGTGCTGGCGCGCACGCGCATGACGGTTCCCGTTGAACTGGAGCAGCTTCCCCTGCTCGACTCGCTCGACATGCAGGACGCCGACCGCGCGCGCGTGCTGGCCAGCTGCCAGGCGGCGCCTGAGAAGGCGATCGTGATCGTGCACGGCACCGATACGATGCCGGAAACGGCGGCCGTGCTGGGCGCCGCCGCGCTCGGCAAGAGCATTGTGTTGACTGGCGCAATGATTCCGTACGAGATTGCCAATTCGGATGCGCTGTTCAACCTCGGCTGCGCTAGTGCCGCTGCGCAAATCTTGCCGCCGGGTGTGTACGTGGCGATGAACGGGCAGATCTTTACGTGGGATAACGTGACCAAGAACCGCGCGGCTGGGGTGTTTCAGCCGCTGTAACAAGACAGGCGGAACGGTATCGCCGGCTCGTCATTCCCGGCCTCGGCGGCCCGGTTGGCGGGAATCCAAGGCCGATGCGTCGTCGCAGGCCGCTCTACTAACTTGGATTCCCGCCTGCGCGGGAATGACGAGTCAGCGAAAATTGCAGCCTGACCACTCCGCGCAATCTGCCCATCCTGCACCATTACGCCTTCGCTTCCCCGCCCAGCGCTTCGACCACTTCGCTCATCATCTTGGCCAGTTCGCCGGTCATGAGCATCATGTCGTTGTCGAAGCGCTCTTCGTCGTTACGCGTGCTGGTGTCGCTTTCCTTGATGACGTCGAGCGGCTTGATGCCCTTGATCGCCAGCGATTCGGTCAGCACGAACGAAATCTTGTCGTCCCACGTCATCGCCAGGCGCGTGCACTGCTTGCCTGCCGCGATGTGACGGCGGATGTCGTCCACTTCCAGCGCATGCTTCACATAACGCACGGCGGCCTTGCTTTCGCCGGTAGCGCGCAGCTCGGTATCCTGGTCGATCGTAAAACCCACCGGCGCTTCGTCGCTTTCCAGCCAGGCTGTCATCACGGCAACGGGCGAGCGCTGCACGCGCAGGCTTTCCAGCGGCATGCGGTCGACCGCCTTGAGCAGCAGCTTGATGACTTCGTCGGCCTTGGCCGGGCTGGCGGCATCGACTACCAGCCAGCCGTTGACCGGATCGATCCACGTAAACGTGTTGCTGCGGATGCTGAAGGCGCGCGGCAGCAGTTCATCGGCCACGCGCTCCTTGAGTTCCTTCATGGCTTTCTTGCCTGGTGCGAAGCCCTGGGCTTCTTCCAGCTCGGCCGCCTTGGCCTTGGCCACCTGGTTGATCACCGACGATGGCAGCAGCTTCTTTTCGGTGCCGAGCAGGATCAGCATCTGCTTGTTGACGGTATGAACCAGCATACCGTTGTTGCGCGGCGAATCCCAGCCCTGGCGCAGCAATTCGTTACTGGTGGCCGGAACAAAACTCATGGGCGCCAGCGCCGCTTCGAGTTGCTCGGGAGTGAATGCCCACGGTGCCGGGAGACGGTAAATCTGAAGATTCTTGAACCACATTGTGCTTTACCTTGTTTGAGTCAGTATTTACAGCGGGGTGAGGCAGGAAGGCGCGACATGCTACTTTCACTTCCTGCGTAACGGCCTGCTCATTGAGCAAATGGCGTTGACTTCAGCTCGTTTGAGCCGCCGTCGAACTTCAAACCGTCTCCCCCGCGCAGGCGGGGGTCCATGGCGCCTATGCTCTGCGGTGCTATGGATTCCCGCCTGCGCGGGAAAGACGGAGCTTTGTTGGCAGGACTTGCGTCATCCCAGCGACAAATCATCTGTGCGAAGGGAACGACATTTTACACGTCCGCATCGGCGAACAGGCTTAACTGTTCGAGGTTTTCAGTCTCGCCCAGCCGTACTCCGACCCCCAGCAAGCGTACAGGCTGCTTGCCGCGCGCATAGCCGGTTTCCATCAGTTTGGCGTACTGCCCCACGTGTGGCGCGGTGCCAACACATTCCACGGTGGTCTGGTGAAAGTCGGAAAATTTGAGTTTTACAAACAACTTTTGCACGCTTTTCTGGGCCCCGGCGCGGGCAATGCGCGCGTTCAGGCTGTCGAACAGTTCAGGCAGCAGGGCGATGCAGGCCGGCAGGTCGGGCACGTCCGGCGTATAGGTTTCCTCGACGCTGACCGACTTGCGTTCGCGCTCGTTGCACACGGCGCGGTTGTCGATGCCGCGGCACAAGTCGTGCAGGCGGGTACCGAAGCTGCCGAAGTGATGTTGCAGTTCGAGCAGGGTCCAGCCGCGCAGGTCGGCGCAGGTTTGCGCGCCCAGCTTGTTGAGTTTGGCGGCGGTGACCTTGCCGACGCCATGCAGTTTTTTGACCGGCAAGGCGGCCACGAAAGCGTCGACCTCGTCCGGACGCACCAGGCACAGGCCGTCGGGCTTGTTCCAGTCGCTGGCGATCTTGGCCACGAACTTGTTGGGCGCCACGCCGGCCGAGGCGGTAATGCCGACGGTGTCGAAGATGCGCTTGCGGATTTCCTGCGCGATCAGGGTGGCGCTGCCTTTGCAGTGGGGCGAGTCGGAAACGTCGAGATAGGCTTCGTCGAGCGAGAGCGGCTCGATCAGGTCGGTGTAGTGGCCGTAAATGGCCAGGATCTGGCGCGAGGCGATGCGGTATTTTTCCATGGCCGGGGGAATCACCACCAGGTCGGGGCACAGTTTTAAGGCCTGGGCCGTGGCCATGGCCGAATGGATGCCGTAGCGCCGCGCTTCGTAGTTGCAGGTGGCGACCACGCCGCGCTGGTCCGGGCGGCCGCCGACAGCCAGCGCCACCTCGCGCAGGGCGGGATTGTCGCGCATTTCGACGGCTGCGTAGAAGCAGTCGCAGTCGCAATGGATGATTTTTCGGGCTGGGGCGTTCACGCGCTCTGGTGGGCCCGGTTGAGGGCAACTACTGTCATTGCATACAGTATTCACTGAAACGGGATTTGTTGCAAGCTGGAAGGCTGCCGTTCCCGCACCGGGCTAACTCAGGTGACTGCGAATCATCGCCAGGGTGCTGTCGGCAAAATCATCCACATGCACTTTTGCTGCGCGGTACTTCCAGCGTTTGATATACCAATCCTGGAACATGGCCACGATATGCCCCGCCAGCAAGTCCGGATTGCCGCTTGGCGCCGGCTTGAGCTGGCCGATCATGTCCGCGATCTCGGCCTGGATCGACAACTCCGAGTGCTTGGCCATGCCGCGCTGCTCGAAATTGAGTACCCGCGAATCCATGTACACGAAGTAAAACCACGGCTGCAAGATCTCGGACAGGTAAATCGTCGCCCGCACCAGCGATTCGAGCCGTTCCAGCGGCGCCTCCACGTGCAGGAACATGCGCGGCAATTCCTGGCTGGCATGCCGCACCACGTCCTCGATCATTTCGGCCAGTTGATCCTTGCTGTCGATGTAGCCGTACAGCCCGCCCATCGACAAACCGGTCTCGCGGCACAGGTCGCGCAAGCTCATCGCGCGAAAGCCGACTTCATTGGCCAGCCGGAAGGTGGCGCCGAAGATTTTTTCCATGTTTTCCAGCGCCGGCTTGCGGCGCTTGACGCCGATCCGCTCGGCGTGGCGGTCGACAATGTAGGCCCAGATCGTGTCGCTGGTGAGCGGCGTCATCTTTTCAAACTGGGCAAAGTCGAAGCGGGTGGACACCATCGTTCCCATAGTTGCGTCTACCGCTAGAGTTGGTTGCGGGAATGATTATAGCTCGTTAAAACCACAGATCGATTCAATGGGCAAAACAAGCCCTCCAGATGCTGCACTGCGCGATGCTTTCTGCAAACGCCGGTGCTACATTCAAAAAACCGAGCGCTCGCTCTAATTCATAAAGCAGCCAAAGCAGGGGCGTTTGCCCGGTAGCCGGAGGAATGCCCAGCTCGCACTGTGCAACTCCAGTTCCGATCGTCAACTTCACACAAAACCATCAATGGAGACAACATGATGAATCGCTTTTGGAAGTGCCTGTCCGTTTTTCTCATCGCCATCCTCGTCGTTCCCGCCCCGGCCCTGGCCGCGGGCTACACGCAAACCAAGTATCCCATCGTGCTCGTGCACGGCCTGTTCGGCTTCGAAAAACTGGGCCCGATCGAGTACTTCTACGGCATCCCGTCGGCCCTGCGCAGCGGTGGGGCTAAAGTCTATACCGTCACCGTCTCGGGCGCCAACAGTACCGAAGTGCGCGGCGAACAATTGCTCTCGCAAGTGAAACAGATCATGGCCGCCACCGGCGCCGCCAAGGTCAATCTGATCGGCCACAGCCATGGCGGGCCGACCGTGCGCTACGTCGCCTCGGTGGCGCCCGGCCTGGTGGCCTCGGCCACCTCGGTGGCGGGCGTGAACAAGGGCTCGAAGATCGCCGACATCCTGACCGGCGCCGCGCCCGAAGTGGGCAATGCGCTGGCCAACGCGGTGGCCGCGCTGATGGACTTCCTCACCGGCCAGTCCGGCCTGCCGCAAGATGGCGAGGCCGCGCTCAAGTCGCTCAGCACGGCCGGCTCGGTCGCCTTTAACAAGCGCCATCCGCAGGGGGTGCCGACCAGCGCCTGCGGCGAAGGCGCCAACCATGTCAACGGCGTGTATTACTTTTCGTGGAGCGGGGCCCAGCCCTACACCAATGTGTTCGACGCGATCGACCCGTTCATGGCGCTGACCGGCGCGGCGTTCGG